>JAFLVA010000021.1 GCA_022508525.1 Erysipelotrichales bacterium | reverse complement strand
AAAAACCAAAGCCAAAGAAATGGAAAATGGATCTTAGAGTTATTCTAATTGCAATTCCTTGGGCTTTGTCTTGGCCTGCTAAACTAATGCGAAAACCACGATTAAAGTATTGCATAACTGACATCTTAATTGATATTTTACTATGGCCTTTTCTCTTGTTTGGCATTAACAATTGGAGTACAAAGCTATATGAAAAATGGGCTAAAAAGGTTAAAGTAGAAGAGTCGACATATGTTGCGAATTACCAGTGTGGTGACTACCGCAACACAAAAAACATTTATCCAACGAATTTATTAGATGAATTCATTGATTGGCAATTTGAAGACTTAACATGTAAGGTGCCAAAAAATTATGATGAATTCTTGACGTTATCATATGGTGATTATATGAAGTTACCACCTTTGAGTAAGCAAAAAGGTCATCATTACCATTCCGGATATGACATGAATAAATCATATCGCGAATATTTAAAAATACATTAAAATTAAGATAAAAGGGTTATTGAGTTTTCATTCAATAGCCCTTTATTTTTTTACTATTTTATAAAAAGTTTATCAAGTTCATTAATTAATGAATCAAGTTCGGAAATATCTTTTAATCGACCACCAGCGGCTTGATCATGTCCGCCACCACCAAACATATTTGCAACGCCATTAATTGGAACTTCTTTTGATCTAATTGAAAGACGCCACTCGCCTTTTTTTGTATCTTCAGTAATGGAACACCAGGCGTTAATGCCTTCAATATTTGCAAATAAATTAACGTTTTCTTTTCCTCTTTCTGGGGTAATTTTCAATTTTTCTTGGATTTCTTCAGTTAAGACGTAGTAGGCAACGCCACATTTAGAAATTTTAAAATTATTTAAAACATAAGCAGTAACCTTTAAGTCATCAACACTTTTTTGATACATTTTTTGATATACATCTTTTGATAAATTAAGTCCTGTATCAAGCAAAATTTTCGAAATTGCAAAAGTGTGAGAAGAAGTAGAATTGTATAGGAATCTTCCAGAATCTCCAGCAATACCAGAGAAGAAGTAATGTGCGGCTTCTTTGCTTAATTTTTTATTGAAAAATAGTAACATGTTAGTAACTAATTCCGCACAGGATGCTAATTCGTCATGAACAATTACAATGTTACCATATGGTTCATGATTTGGATGATGATCAATTTTGATAATGTAATCAGCTTTTTGATATCTTTTATCAGAAATTCGCTTTGTATTACCAGTATCCATGACAATTGCTAAAAATTTGTTTGTGTCGAACCATTCATCACTCATTATTTCCATTTCAGGATATAGACGCGGGGTGAAAGTAACGTGATTTTCTCCAGTTACATGAATTTCTTTATTCGGAAAATTATCTTTAAGCCAAGTGTATAGACCCATTTGTGAACCTAAAGCATCAAAGTCTGGAGTTTCATGACGAAACAAAACTATTTTGTCATATTTTTTAATAGCAGCCAAAACTGTTCTATATGATTTTTTTTCTTTTTTTATTAATTCTCTGATTGATTTATCTAACATATGCTCACCTCTAACTACACCATTATATCAAAAAAACAATTCAATTTCGAACTTTATTTTAATAGAAATGTTTACTTGATAATTTTTGCTATCGCTACAATTAAACGGCAATATTGCAGTAAAAAATAAATCTTTCTAGTTATCGCCACTTGATAGAGAGTGTACATTATTTGATTTCTAATATGTATAAAGTAAATATACAAAATTTAAAAGAATAAAATCATTACTTTTGTGGTAGCGCTTTTATTTAACAAATAAGAAAATTTAGTATTACATAGTAAAACTCTTGCATATGAATTTGAATATCACTAAAATACAAGTGAACGGCTATCTCATAGTCTTACAAAAAGGGAGTTATTATGAATTACAAAAGAAGCGCAGGTATATTATTACACATTACTTCATTACCATCAAAATATGGTGTTGGTACATTAGGAGAAGAGGCTTATAATTTTGTTGATTGGTTAAAAAAAGCAGGAATGAAAATATGGCAAGTGCTACCACTTGTTCCAACTAACTATGGTGATTCACCATATCAATCAGCGTCATCTACAGCTTTAAATTATTACCTAATTGATTTTGACATTTTAAGAAAAAAACGTTTATTAAAATTAAGCGATTATAGCAATGTACAGTTTAATTACATAGATGAACGTGTAGATTATAATTTGTTATTCCAAAATAAAGTTGCTGTCTTAAAAAAGGCATTTAGTAATTTCAACGTTAATAATAAAAATTTCCAATACTTTATAAAAAAAGGTGATTTCAAAGATTTTGCAGTTTTCATGACAATTAAGGCAATGCATGATTATCTCGCATGGACTAATTGGAAAGATGAATACAAAACCTATTCCCTTGAATTAGAGGAAAATATTATCAATAATTACTCATCCGAATATTTATTTTGGCAATGGACACAATATGAATTTTTAAATGAATGGAATAATCTCCATGATTACGCTAAAGAAAATGGAATTGAAATAATGGGTGATATGCCTTTGTATGTTGCCTATGATAGCGTGGAAGTTTGGAAAAATCCAGAATTATTCTTATTAACTGAAAGTAAAGGACTAAAACTTGTTGCTGGTTGTCCACCAGATGCTTTTTCTGAAGATGGTCAACTTTGGGGGAATCCAATTTATGATTGGAATTATATGAGAGAAACTAATTATGAATGGTGGAATCAAAGAATTGCTAAGGCCTTCAGCCTATATGACATTTTAAGAATTGATCATTTTAGAGGTTTTGATCGCTACTATGCAATTCCTGCCGATCATGTAAATGCTCGTAATGGTCATTGGGAAGACGGTCCTAAATTTGATTTGTTCAAAGATAAGCTTGGTTTTAAGATTGTAGCTGAAGATTTAGGATTAATTGATGATGGTGTAAGAAAGTTAATGGCAGACACTCAATATCCTGGTATGAAAGTTTTAGAATTTGCGTTTGATGGAAATCCATATAACGAACACAAACCTTCAAATTGCAGCGAAAATTTTGTTATCTACACAGGTACACATGATAACATGCCGCTTTTTCAATACATTTGTGATTTAAATTATGATCAATACAATACTTTATTATGGGATTTACGTAACGAATGTGGAAGACTCAACATTCAAGTTAATGATGCAACTAAAAAAGATGTTGTAAATACAGTTGTTGAATTAGCATTTGCATCTAGAGCGAATATTTGTATTATTCCTATGCAAGATTTGTTAGCGCTAGGTGGATATTCTAGAATGAATTTGCCATCTACTGTTTCTACTGATAACTGGAGCTATCGAATTTCAAAAGATAATTTATCAAATGAATTATCAGATAGATTATTACAATACACACAAAAATATAATAGATAAAAGCCTTTTTTAAGGCTTTTTATTTTTTTAATAGGAGTTTGCTTATATGAAAAATATATTATTTGATTTATATGGGACATTAATAGATATTCACACAGATGAAGAGTGCATAGAATTTTGGAATGCATTTGCAAGAAAAACAAAAAAGTATAAAGAATATAGTCCAACTTTGCTACGTAATGAATACTTAAAAATATGTCATGAATTTGGCAAAGAAAAAGAGGAAATTGAAATATTGGATGTGTTCGAAAAATTGTATAATGTAAGTAGAAGTGATGCTGAAGTCATTGCAGTTATCTTTAGAAGACTTTCGACTGACTACATCAAACTTTATCCATATGTGAAAAAAATGCTAAGAACTTTAAAAAATACTGAAAATAAAATTTTTCTTCTTTCTAATGCTCAAAATGCTTTTACCATTCCTGAACTAAAAAAATTAGGTATCATTAATTATTTTGATGGAATTGCAATTTCTTCAGACTATGGAATTAAAAAGCCAAACAAAGAATTTTTTATTCAAGCAATTAGAAATTTTGGTATAAGTGGAGAAATATGGATGGTAGGTAATGATTATGAATGTGACATAAAACCCGCACACGAATTAAAACTTAAGACAATATTCATAAAATCAAACCTCACTCCATCATGTGAACATGGAGCAACAATTGTTGGTTTTGACTATAAAAAAATCTTAAATATTTTGAATAAATAGTTACTAGATATGTTATACATATCATTTGTTTTAAAAAAATGTGTAAAGCGCTTTACATTTTTTGTTGACATATGTCATTTCATGAGGCATAATCTATGTGTCTAAAGGTATATTACTTAGTCAGGAAAAACGGAGAGAACAACAAAATATAATCGTTTGATCCACTTGACTACTATATACTTAAAGATAAATGCATCATCATAGATGCAATGGCAAATTTAATGTGAGGAGGAAATTAAATGAAAAACAAATTATTTGCCCTAGGAGCTGTTTCTCTATTAGCATTAGCTGGCCTAGTAAGTTGTGGCGGCGGCAGCGGTAGTGGAAAAACTATTAAATTAGAATACTCAGGAACAGGCTCTGACAGAGAGTTCAACGAAACTCTTTTTGAAGATTTTAAAGCTGCAAGAAAGGCTGCTGGCGATCCAAACACATATGAAATTTCATATGTTGAACACGGACCTGACAAAGTCGACAGTGAAGTTGTAGACTGGTCAGTTGGACCTGATGTTTACGAATTTGCATCAGACAAAATTACTGGTCTTTATGAAAAAGGTGCATTATCAAAAATTATTGGTAATAATGCAACATTCATTTCTCAAAACAATAGTGAATTAGGTAAGGAGTTAGCAAAATTTAATGGTAGCTACTATGCCTATCCATATACTGGAGATAATACATATTATGTCCAATACGACACATCTTTCTTTAGTGCAGAAGATGTAAAATCAATTGAAACAATGCTTGATAAAGCTCAAGCAGCTGGTAAAAAAGTTGGTTATAACTTAGAAGAAGCATTCTGGGGTGGTGCTGCAATGTTTACATTCGGTGCTGACTATAGCATGACTTTCGACGCAGATGGTGCTGTAACAGATGTTACTGCAGATTTTGATACTGAAAAAGGATTCAAAGCTGCTAAAGCTATTAAAACAATTATGGCTCATCCAGCATGGCAAAATGCTATGGAAGCTCCAACTCCAACAAACAATTTAGTCGCATGTATTGCTGGTACATGGGATATCAATGCATATAAAGAAAAATTAGCTGATAACTATGGTGCTGCTGTTATGCCAACAGTTACAGTTAATGGTGATACACAACACTTAGGTGCTTTCTTAGGTGGTAAATTATTTGGTATAAACCCACAAAGAGCTGGTAAAGATACAGATCGTTTAGTTGCTGCACACGAATTAGCTAAATACTTATCAGGTAAAGAAGCTCAATTAAAGAGATTTGATGTTAACGGTGTCGCACCATGTAACCTTGAAGCTGCTAGAGAAGAAAGAGTTACTTCAGATCCAAACGTCAAAGTATTAATTGAACAAGCTGAATTTGCACATGCTCAAACTGCTGTTCCAGGTAACTTCTGGACTGCACCTTCAACATTAGTTGGTGCTATTAAAGACGGCACAGTTTCTACAGACGAAGAATTAGTAGCTGCTGTAAAGACATTTAACGATAACGTTAAAGGCAGCAGATAATTTAAAACTTGAAACTAGGTACAGGCTACTTTGACAGTAGTCTGTACTTTATTTTTTTAGAGAGGTGATTTTATGTCAACAATAGAATATCTTGCGTTACCTACTTATAAAAGAATTCTCTATAAAATAATGAATTTCTTTGTTTCTATTCCTAAAGCGATTTGGCATTTTATCTCTGTTACAGTTGCTGGATTTTTTGTCAAAATTGGGAAAGGAATAGCCAATTACTTCGTTAATTTGTATGAAACATTTGTAAGTGGTGACTGGAAAACTAAGCTGTCATATGTAGTCATGGGATTTGGTCACATCTGTCGTCATTCATATATAAAAGGATTTTTGTATTTGATATATGAAATTGCCTTTATAATATTTATGATTTTGACTGGGGGACCAGCCATATCAAAAATCGGAACATTCGGCTATGTTGCACAAACGACATATACTGACCCAATTTTGGGAATCGAAGTTTCGGAGTTTAGAGATGACAGTTTAATGATTTTATTAAATTTTGTTATTGCTATAATTTTGATTGGAATTCTAATTTTTCTTTGGAATAACCAAATTAAAGAAAATAGTGAACTTGAAAATTTAAATAAGATTGGAAAAAGAATTGGTGATAAAGAAACAGTAAATAGCTTAGTCGGTAAGAATTTCCATACCGTATTGTTATCATTCCCAACACTAGGTGTAGTAATGTTTACTATTATTCCATTATTCTTAATGATTATTGTCGGATTTACTAACTATTCATCAACATATCAAAATCCGAAAGAATTATTTGACTGGGTTGGCCTATATAATTTCCAAAAATTATTTGGCTTAACCGGCGGTGAAAGCGGAAAACAATTCGCATTTGTCTTTGGACAAATCTTATTGTGGACTCTTATTTGGGCCTTCTTCGCAACATTTACAAACTATTTCTTAGGAATGGTTGTCGCATTAATGATTAATAGAAAAGGTATCAAATTAAAGAAACTTTGGAGAACTATTCTTATCACAACTATCGCAGTTCCACAATTTATATCGTTACTATTCTTATCTAAGTTTTTAAGTAAAGACACGGGCGCTCTTAATGTTGTCTTGAAAAATCTAGGATTAATATCTCAAAATATTGGATTCTTAGAAGATGCATTAATCGCAAAAATTACAATTATCGTTGTTAATATGTGGATTGGTATCCCATATACAATGCTTATGTGTTCTGGTATCTTGATGAACATTCCTCAAGATTTATACGAATCTGCCAGAATCGATGGTGCTAATCCATTTAAAATGTATATGAAGATTACATTGCCTTATATGATGTTTGTTACAGGACCATATTTAATTTCTAACTTTGTAGGAAATATTAATAACTTCAATGTTATCTATCTATTATCTGGTGGTAATCCACAATTTACTAATGTACGTGGTACACCAATTTCAATTAATGTTTATGGTGCTGGACGAACCGACTTATTGATTACTTGGTTATATAAGATTGCTATGACTCAAGTATCTAAAGATTATGGTGTTGCTTCAGTTATCGGAATTATCGTGTTCGTCGTAGTTGCATCAATTTCATTGATTTTCTACAATCGAACAAATGCTGTAAAGAATGAAGGTGATTTCCAATGATGAAATTCAACTTAAAAGCAAAATCTGCAATCTATGCAATTATAAACATTCTAGCATTAGCTCTATTAGTTTTTTCAGGAATGGCAATGTTAGGAAACACCTTTTTTCCATATGTAGGAAAGGCTGTCCATTACATATACTATTTCTTGTTCAATAGAAGTTTTGATTTTAAAACATTGATTGCTATTTTAATCTCAGTAATTACAATTTCATTCGATTGCTATTTTATATTCCGTTTATTTAAAAAGGATACAATTAGAATTAATGATTTAATTACTCCTTTAGCAGTTATTATGGCTCCATTCTTAGTGCTTGCTGCTATTCGTGGTAATTCATTAGAAGTATGGGAAAAAGCAAATACTGTTTCAGTAGTTGCAACTATCGCATTTTTATGCATTTATGTAGTATCTGCAATCTTAGTTACTTATGATTCAGTTAAGGTTGTAATGCATGAAAAAGGTATTGCTTATCTAGGTGTAGTTAAGAGAAGAAAATTTTCTCCTTTTGACAATGCAAAAATGAGTGGTGGAAAAAGAGCAAAAGAAGCAATTAGTAAGACAGTTATATATGTCATATTAGTTATTATGTCAATTATTTGGATTTCACCATTTATATATTTAGTTATCCAATCATTTGCTGTTGAGTATGAAGCTGGATTGATTATTCCACAACAATGGACTTTCAATAACTATGCATCTTTAGTCAATGATAAGGTATATCCGTTCTGGCGTTGGTACTTAAACACATTAGTTATCGCTTTAGTTGTATCTGTCTTAAATACAGTTTTAACTCTTATTAGCGCATATGCATTCTCTAGACTACAGTTTAAAATGCGTAAAGGCTATATGAAACTTATCTTAATTATTGGTATGTTCCCAGGATTCTTAGGAATGATTGTCACATACTATATGTTAAAACAAATTGGTTTAGCAAATGGCACTGCAGGTTTATTTGGACTTGTGTTAGTGTACATTTCTGGCTGTGTTATGAACTATTACGTTGCAAAAGGTTTCTTCGACACTATTTCTAAATCGTTAGATGAAGCCGCAATGATTGATGGAGCAAATAAGAACACAATTTTCTGGAAAGTAATTATGCCACTTTCAAAACCAATTGTTGTATACACTATCTTATTAGCGTTTACAGCCCCATGGGGTGATTATATGTTAGCATCTGTTATGGCTGGCGGAAAAACTGAATTATTCAACGTAGCTGTCGGTCTACAACAAATGTTAACAAAAGAAGCTGGTACTCAATACTTCCCAGTCTTCTGTGCCGCAGGTGTTGTCGTATCAATCCCAATTATGATTTTATTCTTCTTATTACAAGGATATTACGTTGAGGGTGTTACAGGCGGTGCTGTTAAAGGATAATGGTATGGGTAAGTTTAAGAAAAACAAATTACTATCTATTATCGCTTTGTTATTAGCAGGTACATGTATGAGTTGTCAAAACGGTTCATATGGAAAACGAATTGAAGAAGATTTAACATCTACAAATATCATTGAAGATAACTATCGTAATTATTATGAAATCTTTGTTAGATCATTTTATGACACAGATGGTGATGGAATTGGTGATCTACAAGGTGTAATTGAAAAACTAGATTATATCAAAGATTTAGGCTTTAATGGAATTTGGTTAATGCCAATTAATAAAGCTACCTCATATCACAAATATGATGTTGTCGACTATTATGCTGTTGACTCACAATTTGGAACAATGGAGGATTTAGAAAAACTAATAGAAGAATGTCACAAGCGTGATATTAAGTTAATTCTTGATATGGTATTTAATCATTCAAGTAGCAGTAATCCTTGGTTTAGTAAAGCTAAAAGGGCACATGCAAAAGAACTTAAATCCGAAGAATTAACAGAAGAAGAGAATAAATTCAAAAATTTCTATTCCTTCTATAGTACAAAACCATCTGGCATTACAACATATGAAACTACTGTCGATGGTAAAAAGTTCTATTACGAAGCTAATTTCTCATCAGGTATGCCGGAATTCAATTGTGATAGCCAAGCTGTTAAAGATGAATTTAAGAACATCATGAAATTCTATCTTGATAAAGGAATTGATGGATTTAGATTAGACGCTGTCTTGTACTATTATTACGGAAATCATACAAAGAATGTTGAATTCTTATCTCTCATTAATCAATGGGCAAAGGAAGTTAATCCTAATGCCTACATCGTTGGTGAATGTTGGGATTCCGCTCAAATTATTGGACAATATTATGAAAGCGGTATTGATTCATTCTTCAATTTCCCAGTGTCAGTAAATAATTCTTCTAGTCCTATAATGAATTCTACTAATCAAGAAGGAAAAATGTTAAATAGATATTATGATGGACTTATTGATAATATTTCATTGGCAAACGGACACATCCCAGCACCATTTTTAGATAATCATGATATGCCTAGATATACGTCTAGAGCAAATGCGGATATGACAAAATTTAGATATGCGCTTTTGTCTATGATGAATGGAGCAACATATACCTATTATGGTGATGAAATTGGTATGGTTGGCACAAATGCTGGAGATTCAAATCCAGATCAAAATGTACGAATCTCAATACCATGGGGTGATGTTGATAATCTTGGTGATTGTTCAATGATTGCAGGCGTTACTAATTACAATTATCCTTATGGAACAGTAGAAGAACAACTCAAAGACAAGAATTCTTTATATAATTTCTATAAAAAATGCTTGCTAATTAGAAATCAAAATCCAGAAATTGCTCGAGGCGAAGTTTCGTTAGTAAAAATGGATCGCGATGATACAAAATGTTTATTTATAAAGAAAACTTACAGTGGTAGTGAAATTGGTATTATATTCAATTTTTCACCGACAGAAAATCTCAATGTCGATTACTTAAGTGAAGGTTTTTCAAAAGTAGTTGGACAAATTGTCGTTAATAATGAAACATATATCGGTTTACAAAAAGATAAAAGTATCTTATTACCACCGTACAGTATAGCAATAGTTAAGTAAAGGAGAAAAAATTATGGCTGGACTAAGATTAGAACACATATATAAGGTTTATCCAAATGGCACAAAGGCTGTCTCTAATTTTACAATGGATATTGAAGATAAGGAGTTTATTGTTTTTGTTGGTCCATCAGGCTGTGGTAAATCTACAACATTAAGAATGATAGCAGGTCTTGAGGATATAAGCGCAGGTGAACTATACATTGGCGATCGTATTGTCAACGATGTAGAACCTAAGGACCGCGATATAGCGATGGTTTTCCAAAACTATGCTTTATATCCACATATGACTGTCTATGAAAATATGGCTTTTGGTTTGAAACTTCGTCATGTACCAAATGACGAAATTCATGAAAAAGTTCTTTGGGCTGCTAAAGTATTAGATTTAACTGAATACTTAGATCGCAAACCTAAAGCTATGTCAGGTGGTCAAAGACAAAGAGTTTCTTTAGGAAGAGCTATTTTAAGAAATCCTAAAGTTATGCTTTTGGACGAACCACTATCAAACTTAGACGCAAAATTACGTGCTCAAATGCGTAGTGAAATTGCAAAACTTCATGAAAACTTACAAACAACATTTATTTACGTTACTCATGACCAAGTTGAAGCTATGACATTAGGTACAAGAGTCGTTGTTATGCGTTTAGGTGAAATCATGCAAATTGATACACCAAAGAATCTCTACGATTACCCAAATAATTTATTCGTCGCAGGATTCATTGGTACACCTCAAATGAATTTCTTCCATGCAACTTTGAAAAAAGTTAAGGAGAAGATTCATATTGACTTCAAGTGGAGCGAAGACTCAATCGACGTACCACAAGCAAAACTTGCAAAGGTACAACCACAATATTTTGATGGTAAAAAAGAAATTATTGTTGGTATTAGATGTGAAGATATTTCACTTGATCCAGAAGTTGTTGCTAAATCTAATTATTTAATTGATGTTAAGATTTCTCACTTTGAAGAATTAGGAAACGAAACATTAATTTATGCTGATATTAATAGAGATGGCGATGGATTTAGTGAAACTTCAACTAGAGCAATTATTAAAGGAAGATCAAACTATGGTTTGCAAAAAGGACAAATAGTCAAGGCTGCTCTTGATGTGTCTCGTATGCATATGTTTGATAAGGAAACAGAAAACACTATTAACCCACGTGTTCCACATGATAACTTAATTACTTGTGAAATTTCTAAGGGTAAATTAAAAATGGGTGAATATGTTTGTGATATCCCACCTGTTATTAATTTAAAAGATGGTTATTATGACTTATTAATACCTACTAGCGCAATCACTTTAACAAAAGATGATAAACATGCAATGCCAGTTGCATCTTTAGAAACTGTTGGTGATATTGAGCTCGTCGGATTAGGTGTTGCTGATCAAGTATTATTTACAACTGTAAATAAAGATCAAAAAGTTGGTAAATCAGCTTCATTTGAATTAGATTTCACTCAAATTGAATTTAGACAAAATGGTGAAGTAGTCAAAGAGGCGATTAACGAATTTGACACTATCAACGGAATTTTCATTAATCATGATACTGCAAAACATTATGTTGGCAATAAATATGAATCAGTTATTGATGAAAGAATTGCTGAAGTAGAAAAAATCTACGAGCCTAAGATTCAAGCTTTGAAAGAAAAGTATGATGAAGATGTTCAGCATGCATATGAATGTGCTAAAGTGAATCAAAATGTGAATGAAAAAGTGAATGGAAAAGTGGATGAAAAAGTGAACGAAGATGAAACTCATTCGAAAATTAATCCAAAAGGCGCATTTGATGGTTCTGTTTTAGAAATGATAGGGATGAATATTGTATGGAATGTTCTTACATTCTTGACTTTAGGAATAGCTTATCCATTCATATTGTGTTGGAAGAAAAAATGGTATGCAAAACACACTATTTATGATGGAAAGAGATTATCATTTGATGGTAATGGAGAGGAACTAATTGGAAAGTGGCTATTATGGATGCTATTGACAATTGTAACATTAGGTATATACGGGTTATTTGTTCCTAAAAAGATTTTAGAGTGGGAAGCATCTCACACTCATATCGAGGAAGATCATAAGAATTATAGGGGGGCTTTTGATGGCTCTGTTCTAGAAATGATTGGTATTAGTTTACTTAGTGGACTAATCACATTTATAACTTTAGGAATAGCAGTTCCATTTGTATATTGTTGGCGAGAAAAATGGCTTGCAAAGCACACTGTTTATGATGGAAAGAGATTATCATTTGACGGCAATGGTGGAGAACTAATTGGAAAATGGTTATTATGGATGCTATTAACATTTGTAACATTTGGTATATATGGATTATTTGTTCCAAAAAAGTTTTTGGATTGGAAAGCATATCATACACATATAAAAGGGTATACTATTACAAATGTTGAAGTGGTCAATAGTGATAAAGTGGTCAATAGTGATACATCAGAAATTAAAGATAAAAGTACATTAAATGCTGTTTTGGCACAAAAGAAAGCAGAGTTTAAAGAGAAAAAGAGAGAATTAGAACGCGAACATTCTGCAAAGAATGTAGAAATCATTAATGCTGTTAATGAAATGTATGCTAAAATTCGTCGCGATGAACTAGAATCATTTGAAAACTTTAAAAAGATTAATAAAGATCGTGATGCTTATCGTAAACGTGCTGCAGAAATTAGAGTATTTAAAGAAAACTTCAAACTTGAAAAGAAAAATGAATTAGACAAACGTCTTAATTTAGAAGCTATGAGATTTGAGACTGAATTAAATACTTTAAAAGGCTCTTATAAACGAAATAAAAACAATTTAAAGAAAGAGTATAAAGATTTTGTTGCAAAATGTTACAATGATGCCCATCCAGTTGAAGTATTAACAAAAGCATTTAATAAAGAAGCAAAGGCACTTAATGCTGAATATCAACATCAATTGGATTTAGCTAATGTCATTTTCTTCTTTAAAACAAATGATTTAATCACTTTATCTTCCGATGCTATTTCAAATAAGATGGTTCAAAGTTTAGGTATTAAAGTATTTACTAAACAATATTTACTTGAAATACCTCATGATGCCTACTATGAAGCAGAAGAAGGACTTGATCTAGAAGTTGTAGAATTACTAGATTATGGAACTAAAAAATTCTTACGTTGTAAATATGAAGATGAATCAGGTGTAAAAGACTTATATCTCCAAACTGAAAAGACAAAAGCACCTTCATCAAAAATAACAGTGAAGTTTGATGTTTCAAAAATTCATATTACTGAAAAATCAATGGAAATTAAAATTTATTAATTTTTAAATATCCTAAGGAGGTACAATATGCAAAACAAATTATTAAAAAAGTTTACTGTTTTGTTTGCTCTTGGTACGATATTAACTAGTTGTGGTGACTATAAGACTCCATTAAAGGGTTATATCTCTAACGAAGAATTAAATACTATTAAATCCAATTTTAAGGACGGTCCTAGTGAATTTAATAGATATTCAGTCAAAGGCAGATTTAATTACTTTGATTATCCTGATAGCAAAATGGATAGAGAAGTTAACTATACAGGAATTTTATTGGATGCACCGGATTACTATATTGTTGAAGATGACGAAAAAGATGATGGAGATGAAATACCAATAGAAGAAAAACCAAAACCAAATTCGTATTATTTAAGAATACCAATGCGCATTACTCCTACTAGTTGGGACAGCGAAATGAAAAATGATAAAGGCTTGTCTTTAGCTACAAGATATCAATTAGAGGCAAAAGTATATCGTCCAGAAGGTCTCGATAGTATTTACTATTACAAAAGAGAAGAAGGTGGATTTATACTAAGAGCCTTTGGTGTCAATAAGGCTTTATTCATTGCTGAACCAGCTGGTATTACTAGTCGCGGTAAATGGAATATTGAAGCAGAATACGATAAGGATGGATATCTTGTAAGAGAGTATTTCGCTACTGTCAATGCTTCTGAAAAGAAAAAAAGTGAGTGTTGCTATGGAGAAGCAACCTACTCTTTCAGTTACGTAAATGAAGAGGCAAAATCTTAAAAAAATTATATGGATATGTGTTTTGCAGTTTTTGCTAGCTGGTTGCACTTACTCAATACCAGAAGGAGATATTAAAGATTTTGTTGATAGGCTAAGCTTTGATTTAGCCTATCAGCATGTTAATTCTGGTAAAAGTGTCATTACTGCAACATATTATGTAAATGATGAAGTAGATGGCAAAGTATGTTCATCGACCTATTTTGATAAAACAGATGGAAAAATGTATTACTATATCAATACAGATGTTAGTGGAAGTTTTATCGGAGAAGGAGAAGAACAATATACATATAGTAATCAACAAATATTGAGTTATTTAGATGCTGACGAAAATGTAAAAGTATCTAAAAAAACCGATGGTAATTTAGAAAAAATAAGTTACCGTCTAGAAGATTTAATTATCTCAATCAATAATTTTTTCTATTTAGAATTAGAATCGGGTTATCACCGCGGTGGTGTTTATTATGGCGACTATATTATCGCTAATTGTGGCAGATTTTATTCTTGTTTTTCTTTAAATGAAGACAAAACTCTTTTGAATTATAAAGTTAATACCAAAAGTATTAATAGCAAAAAAGAAAGTATCTACACAATGCATGATTTTACAGTTGATGAATATGGAATGATTGTTAATTTATCATCGAAATCCATATATTATGAAAGCAACATCGTAATGGAAACAACGATAACTTGTGAATATAATATCGAAATAGAAAAAATTGCTGAGTTATAAAACAAAAAAGGAAAACAGATTAAAAAAATGAAAAAAATTAAATTATTTTTATTAACTATGCTCGCAATACCAAGTTTATTCTCTTGTGGTGGTGGAGAAAGTACTAGTTCATCAGTTAAACCTTCAACTCCTGATGAAATGCCTTCACTCAACACACCAGATTTAACTGAAACTGATGAGGAAGTTGGATTTGCTTTTCACTATAACAAAACTAATGTTGTAAATGGTAAATTCAAATATAATCTTTGGTTATGGGCTGAGAATAAAGACGGAGCAGATTATCAATTTAACGAAATGGACGATTACGGATTAGTAGCTCGTTATACTTGGAAAGATTTTGGCACAACTGTTGATAAAGTTGGAAAAATGGGATTTATCGTCAAAGAAAATAAAGTATGGGCAGATAGCCCTTCAAAAGATATTGATAGCGATAGATTCGTTGATTTTTTAGCCTTAGAAAAAGATCAATACGGATACTATCACGTCTATTTAAAGAATGGGGATGCTAATATTTATATTTCCGCAGATAACGGTCTTTATGAAGTAATTCAAAGCTTTGATTTTGCTTATAACGTTGTTTCTGGATTTAGTATTTGGTTCCAAACAAATAAAGAATTCAGTGCTTATAAAATTAAATATAACGATGAAATAATGTTCTCAAGCGATATCGAAGATGATCGTTTAGCTTCAAAGACTAATAAACGTGTAATTTATAATTTAGGTTTAGAATTACCAGAGATTCTTGGAGATTATAAACTTGAAGTAACATTCAAAGAAAGTGGCAAAACATTGACAGCAGTTGCCGCAAAACAAGCATTATTTTCTACATCTCAATTTGATGAACTTTATACTTATAACGGAAAATTAGGTGCAATTTATAGTGCAAATGAAACCACATTTAGAGTTTGGTCACCTGTATCAAGTTCTATGAAATTACGTATTTATGAAAATGGAACACCAAAGAGCTTAGGTGGAAATGATAATTACCAAGAATACGAAATGGTTGCTGGTGAAAAAGGAACATGGTCTACAACAGTTAGTGGTGATTTACATGGTAAATACTACACATATGTTGTAACAAATCCTAACTACACAAATATGGAAATTGTTGACCCTTACGCTAAATCAACAGGTATCAATGGTTTAAGAGGTATGATTGTTGACTTCTCTAAGACAAACCCTAGTGGATGGGATGAAATAGAAGTTCATGATTATAAACCAACTCAATTAACTGTATATGAAACACATATCGCTGACTTAACAAGTAGCAAAACTTGGGGCGGAACACCTGCAAATGCTAAATTATATAAAGGCTTCTATGAAGAAGGCACAACATATGCAGAAGGCGATGTAACTGTTACAACAGGTTTTGATCATATTAAAGAACTTGGCGTCAATGCTGTTCAAATTTTACCAATCTTTGATCAAGCAAATGATGAAAGACCAAACGTTCGTAGATTTAACTGGGGTTATAATCCATTAAATTACAATGCACTAGATGGTATTTACTCTGCTGATCCATATGATGGATTAGAAAAAATCAAAGAATTCAAAGGTTTAGTAAAAGCCTATAATGAAGCTGGAATTAATATCATTATGGACGTTGTTTATAACCATGTTAATGGTTTAGATAGAAGTAATTTTGATGTCTTAATGCCAGGTTATTACTATCGTTATAGCGGTGGTAAACCATCAAATGGTTCTGGATGTGGAAATGAAACTGCTTCTGAAATGCCTATGTTTAGAAAATTCATGATTGAATCAACTGAATTCTGGGCAAGTGAATATAAGTTAGGTGGTTTCCGCTTCGACCTCATGGGTATTCATGATATTGAAACTATGAATCAATTAGCAAAAAATTTACATGACAATGTATCTTCAAGCATTACAATTTATGGTGAACCTTGGGCTGGTGGCACAATTGCTTTAAATGGTACTCCAGCAAATCAAGCAAACATGAATAAATTTGATGGATATGGCTGCTTCAATGATAAACTTCGTGATGCTCTTATCAAAGGCGGATTAAATGGTCCAGCTGATAAAGGATGGATTACAAATGAAAAATCTGTATCACAAGGCGATGTTAAAGACATTAAAGCAGGAATTATTGGTTTAGTATTATCAAGCAATTCAACTATTGAACCTGAAAAGGCTGTCAACTACGTAACATGTCACGATAACTACACATTATATGACCGTATTAAAGCAGCTGGCATTAAAGATGAAGATACAATTAAAAAGATGGCAATGCTTGCTAACTCTGTTGTCTTTACAACACAAGGAACAACATTCATGTTAGCAGGAGAAGAATTCCTAAGAACTAAGGGTGGAAACTCCAATTCATACGAAGCTTCATATGCTGTTAATGAACTTAATTACGCTTTAAAAGTCAAAAACATTGATATGTTTGAAAATTATAAGAAACTAATTGAATTAAAGCATAACAGTGCGTTATTTGGCTTAAATGGTGCAGATAGCAAAAATATTGAAATTAAAACTAATAGTAATGGTTCTATGATTTATTATGATCTAGTTGATAGTGTCAATAATGTAAGTTATAGAATTGTTCATAGTAACGGAGTTTCAGCTGAAGATAAAGTTGTTGATCTTGCAGGTTATGAATTGTACTTAGATACTCTTAACTTAGAAGGATTTACATTAAGCGCTAATACAACAGTTCAAAACTATCAAACAATTATTGCTTATAAAAATCTTTAATTGATATCAATGCTGAAAAGCATTAATATAAAAAGGGGCATGGGTCGCTCCTTAACCTAATATAATTTAGGAGACCCAATATAAAGTTTTTTAATAGGGAGGTAAACTAATGAAAAAAGTATTAAAAAGCTTAATTTTTACATTTGCTTTTGCTGCTAGTGCTTTCGCTATGGCTTCATGTGGCGGACACACGCATCATTTAGCAAAAGAATGGAGCAAGGATGCTACAAAACACTGGCATGATTGTTCTGGTTGCGATGATTTAGTTGATAAGGCTGCTCACGCATGGGGAGAATGGATTGTTGATGAAGAACCTACAGAAACTGAAAAAGGTTCTCACCACAGAATTTGTTCAGTTTGTAATTATGAAGCTACTGAAGAAATTCCAATGTTAGCACCTGAATTCGGTGTTGCTACTGATTTCACAGCAGTATATGCTCAAGTACCTGCAGAATGGGATACAGCAAACATTTACTACTGGGCAGGAAATGAAGGTAACACAATCGAAGATGCTTATAAAGTCGGATGGCCAGGAACTGAAATGACTTTAGTCAATGAAGAAGATCACATTTGGGGCTTTATGGTTCCAGCAGGTGTTGATCACGTAATCTTCAATGATGGCGCTACACAAACAGTTGATATTGACTTCTCACCTGCAAAAAATCTTTATGTCTTAGATACAGTAAATGGAGAAGGAAAATATACCATTTATTATAGCGTTTATGAACCTACTGCTGATGATCCAGAATTAGGAAGACCTGAAGGTAGAGTAATCGAAAGAATTACTATCTACGCACAAGTCCCAGCAGATTGGGAAGAAGTGTATGTTCACTTCTGGGGAAGTATTGAAGATCCAGATTGGCCAGGAAGAGAAATGACTCTTGTTGATGAAGAAGAACATATCTATAGCTTTGACATTCAAGAAATCGTTGTTGGTATTATCTTCAACAATGGTAATGGTACACAAACTGCTAATATCGAAGACTTTGAATTAGATGCAGAAGGACTTAACGGTTTCGTTGTTGCAGATACTCTTGAAGTTACATACGCACATTATGCAGATGGTGTATTTACACCACTCGAAGCATAATATAGATTTTAAAGCTTCAACTATCCTTAATATTAATTTTATTAAGAGCTTAAATCTGAAAAAGGCACATGATGATAAGTCGTGTGTCTTTTATTATTTGCTACATCTTATATCATGAACATTTAAAATGATACTAAGAATATCGACATTTTTAGCGTTTATAGGGTTTTAAAATAAGATATTTTAAGGAAAATTGTAATTTTTAAAATTATCAAAAACACGCATTCAGTCGTGTAAATATAAAAAAAGTGATTTTTTTTAATAAAAACAATCATATTTGCACTTGTAATCGCTTACACCATGTATTATACTATCACTAGAAAATCAGGTATTTTCGCATTTTTGCGTGAATATCATTTAAAGGAGGACGTGATTTTCGATGAAAAAATTATTTTCGAAATTAGCAGCCTTTGGAGCATTAGTTGTCGGCGCATTCACCATCCATAGTGTCGCAAATAAAGCACCAGTCGCTGCAAACGCTGTCGGCGAAGAGTCATGGGGATTAGTAGGTTCTCGAAATAATTGGTCTAATGACATATTATTTACTTGGAATGCTACAAATAATCGCTATGAACTAGAAATTACTTTCAGCACTAATGAACAATTCAAGATTAGAAGAGATAAAGCATGGGGTGCTTACGAGATTGGTTGGTACAACGATGGAAATGATAATTTGTCTAATCACCAAGAATATTTAACAGATGCTAATGGTAATTTTAAAGTTAAATTAGGTGGCGAGTATTTATTAACACTTGCTTCTAACATTTCTTCTTTAAGTCCTAAAGCTAGTGGATTTAGAATTGAAGCTAAATCAACTGTTGAACCTGAACCAGATCCAGAACCAGGAACTGAAAAATGGGGATTAGTTGGTACAATGACAAACTGGGCAGATGGTAAAGATATTCCATTTGTTTGGAACGAGTCAAAAGAAGTCTATGAACTAGAATACACATTTGCAGTAGGCAATCTATTTAAAATTAGACGCGATGGTTCATGGGATAATGCAATGGGATGGTACAACGATAATTCAAATATCGATAACCAAAAGAAATACTTAAAAGAAGCTGCTACAGATGGAAACTTTGAGGTTACTGTTGCAGGAACATATGTTCTAACTCTTACAGTTAACATCTCAAAATTGAATCCATATAATAATGGTTTCACAATTAATCCTGCTTCTACACCTGTTGATCCAACACCGGATACTTGGAGTTTAATCGGTAATATGAATGGCGATACATTCTCTATTGATATTCCATTTGAATTAAATGAAAAAGAAACAGCTTATGAATTAGAAGTAACCTTTGAAGTAGGAAACGAATTCAAAATTAGACGTAACGCTTCATGGAACGATGGAGATGTTATGGGATGGTATAACGATTGTGCTAAAGTTGAAAACCATAAACAATATTTAAAAGAAGCTGCAAAAGATGGTAACTTTGAAGTAACAGTTGCAGGTGATTATTTATTAACACTTGATAAGAACATTTCTTCGACCACACCATTTAATAACGCATTTACAATTACAAAATTATCAGATGATCCAGTCAAACCAGATACATGGGGATTAGTTGGTACAATGACTTCATGGGGAGATAATGAAATTCCATTTGTTTGGAATGCAGAACATGATGCATTTGAATTGGAAATGCACTTTACTCTTGGTGATCAATTCAAAATTAGACGTAACGAATCTTGGGAAAACGAAGATGTTATGGGATGGTACAATGATTGTGCTAAAGTTGAAAACCATAGACAATATTTAAAAGAAGCTGCAGAAGATGGTAACTTTGAAGTAACAGTTGCTGGTACATATTTATTATCTCTTGCAAGTAATATTTCAAATACAACACCATTCAACAATGCATTCACAATTACACAATTGTCAGCAGATCCTGTTGTTCCATCAGATACATGGGGATTAGTTGGTACAATGACAGATTGGGGAAACAATGAAATTCCATTTGTTTGGAATGCTGAACATGATGCATTCGAATTAGAAATTCATTTCAACGTTGGAGATGAATTCAAAATTAGACGTAACGAATCTTGGAAAAACGAAGATGTTATGGGATGGTACAATGATAATGCAAATATTGAAAACCACAGACAATATTTACAAGAATCTACTAAAGCACCTGGAAATATTGAAGTAACAGTTGCTGGTACATATTTATTATCTCTTGCAAGTGATATTTCAACAACTTCACCATTCAATAGTGCATTTACAATTACACAATTATCAGCAGATCCAGTTGTAACTCCTGAAGAATTAGCAGAAGCATTCTTAACAGATTGGTATGCATTAAGAGATGAAGAAGGAAGTATCT
>JAFLVA010000020.1 GCA_022508525.1 Erysipelotrichales bacterium | reverse complement strand
CTTATCAATATTGCAAGTATAATTGTGAATTTAATAAGCATTATAACTACAATTATCGAAATTATTAGAAATAATAAGAGTAAATAGAAACAAAAAGCCGCTGATGACGACCAATCGATGCGGCTAACCAGAAGTAGGAGTTAGTCACTAGATGGATCTAGGACCTTCCTTATTTATATTATATAACAATTCAAAATAAATTTGTCAATTTTAACAACATTTATTTTATTATTTGTCTCAACGCATAAACAATTCCATCATGATTGTTATCAAATTCACTAATGATTTGTGCGTATTTTTTAGTATATTCATCAGCGTTTTGCATTGCTATTGAAATACCAGCAAGATTGAACATTTCGATATCGTTTTGTGCATCTCCAATTGCGATAATGTTTTCAGTTGGAATGTTGTAGTGTTCTGCAATTTGTTTAAGACCAGAAGCCTTTGAAACATAGTTAAAATATATTTCTGAATATGAATTATAGCTTCCACTCCAAAATCTTATATTTAAATCTTTATGTTTTTTGACTGATTTAACAATTTCTTCATTATAGTCAGTGGAGATACTTTTAATAATCATAGTCATTGGGTTCTCATTTAAATTTTCAAGGATATTTCCCTTGATTAGCTCCATATCATCTAACCAAAAGAAATCGCTTAAAACATTATCATCTTGCACTAGCCATAATTTTTCATTTGTTTCACACATTACATTTTCAATGTATCTATCTTTTAAATCACAATAGATTTCTTTTACAATTTCTTTGGGAAATGAAAAACATATTTCTTCAAAATCAGATGAATTTGGTGCAATAATATTTGCCCCATTATAACAAACAAGAGGAGAAGTAAGGCCTAATTCATCATAATATTTTTTTATTGCGCGTATTGGGCGCCCAGAAGCAATAACTATAATATGTCCATCTTTTTGTAACTGTTTTAAATACTCTTTTGTTTTTTTACATATTTCTTTGTTATCGTTTAAAAGAGTACCATCCATATCAAGCGCTATTAAATATTTATTCATATTGTTTCCTTTCTATTTTTTTAAAATTCAGCATAGATTTAAGTGGTGGTTAATGTGTTTGTTTATCGATGCTTTGTATTTGTAGTAGGATTAATTTTTTCTACTACTGGTATGATTTTCTTTACTTTATATTTAGCATTATTAAATTATGGATTCACCTTAGGAGAATTCATTATTTATGTTTTAAAAACTAAAACTTTTTATTTGTTACCAATCGGTATTTTTTTGATGATTTTTAGTTTGTGCTTTTCAAAATTGTGGAAAAAATTAGAAAAAATTAAAGAAGACCTACTGCATCGTGAACGCGTTTTAAAGTAGCGTTAGATATTTCTCTTGCTCTTTTAGCACCTTTTTCTAATACTTCATCGACATATCCGGAATTTAAATATTCTAGATATCTTTTTTGGAATGGTTCAATTTCGGCAATAACAGTATCTGCAACAGCACGTTTGAATGTTCCATAATTCGCTCCTTCAAATTCTTTTTCTGCATCTTCAATGCTAATTCCTTTTAAGGAAGCATATATAGTTAATAAATTTGAAATACCAGGTTTGTTTTCACGATCAAATTTTACGACAGCTTCACTATCGGTAACTGCAGACATAATTTTTTTTCTAATTACATTGACATCGTCTTTTAAGAAGATGTCACCTTTTGGATCAGACTTTGACATTTTTTTCATTGGATCAGATAAAGACATGATTCTTGCGCCTACTTTTGTTACAACAGCTTTTGGCATAATTAAGATATCGCCATAACGGTTATTAAAGCGTTTTACTAGATCACGTGTTAGTTCTACGTGTTGGGTTTGATCATCACCAACTGGCACAATTGTTGCATCATAAAGCACAATATCAGATGCCATTAAAACAGGATATGCAAATAATCCTAGGCCAATTTTTTCTTTATTTAGTTTTTGACTCTTGTCTTTGAATTGTGTCATACGAGATAATTCTCCCATATATAGATAATTTTGCATAATAGCATTTAATTCAGCATGAGCGGAAACATGAGATTGTAGAAAAATATTACATTTATTAGGATCAAGTCCTGCTGCAAGATAGAAAGCGGCAATGTCTCTGCTATTTGTGCGTAATGTTTCAGGTTCAATAGGAAGTGTGAGAGCATGCAAATCCGCAATAAAAATAAAGCATTCTCCTTGCTCTTGGAAAGCTTTGAAATTCTTTAATGCTCCAATATAATTACCTAAAGTTAATTGTCCTGTTGGTTTAATTCCACTTAATATACGTTCCATAATGAACCTCCTATATTACTTTTTGATTATATTCTAACAATGTGATAAAGTCAATTTTACCTATAAGGTAAATTATTAAAAAGTAGTTGTTAATTTTGTTAACAATTATTAAAATTATGAATAGAGAGGTGATACCATGATTAAAATTTATACATCACCAAGTTGTTCTTCGTGTCGAAAAGTAAAAAAATGGTTTGAAAGTCAAAAAATAGATTATATTGAACGAAGCATTTTTTCTCCATCTTTTAATGAAAAAGATATTTACGAAATTTTAGAAAAATCTGAAAACGGCACAGAAGATATTATCTCTACCAAATCAAAAATTATAAAAGAAAATAAGATTGATTTAGATAAGTTGAGCACAAGTCAGCTCATAAAATTTATATTAGATAATCCAACTGTATTAAAAAGGCCAATTATCGTCGACGATTCGAAGATTCAAATTGGCTATAATTCCGAAGAAATTCGAGTATTTATCCCTGAGGAAGTTCGTCGTTTAGCAAGACTTGCTTGTGCCAGAGATTTATGTAAAAAATACGATGATTGTGAACACAAAAAAGATTACGAATAGTTGTAACTATTCGTTTTTATTTTAAAATTTCATTCATTGCACGGCGGTGTTTAGAAACATGATTTAATTCATGGAATTCAACTTTTGCTTCCTCTAAAAATTGTTTCATTTGACTAATTGCGTGTTGCATTGAGTCACTTTCCATTTCAATTTCATAGTCTATTTTGTCGCCATATTTATTTTTATCAATGCAAAGTAAACCATCTTCATAATCAACTTCAATACGATAAGTATTTAAACTGCAAATGATATGAATTTGGTCAATATCAAAACCTAACATTTTCAAAAATTCAAAAGTTGGATTTGTTTCGTTAATGTTACTAGAAATCTCTTTAAATTGTTTAGGAGTAAGTGGGGTAGTCTTTTCAAGCAATCCTTCAGAAAGTGGTGCTTTTAAAGTTAACTCATATGAATGATTAATTTCTCTTATTCTTAAAGCTAATCCATATTTGCTTAATTTAAAATCTTTAGTATCTAAGTAATAATTTGTTTGATCCATGACTCGAGGATGCATCTTGATTAGATGAATTGCAATCTTATTATATTCATCCTCACTAAGAAGCATCTTGGCTTCAATTTCCATATCGTTTGACATAAAATCATCTCCTAAATTTCTTATATTTATGATACAATATTTTTGGTAATTTATGAAGAGGTGAAAACTATGAATTATAGTATTTGTTATAAAAAAGAAACCATAACTGATATGTACATAGAAAGTTTGAAGAAAAAATTAGCAAAGAATGATTTTGTATATAATGAAGACAATCCTCAATATGTGTTCTTTTTAGGTGGCGATGGTACTTTTTTACGTGCTGTTCATAAATATATTGATAAAATTGAAAGTATCAAATTTGTTGGATTAAATGCGGGAACATTAGGATTCTTTTTAGATTACACCACTAGTGATATTGATGATCTAATTAGTGATGTTTTAAATAACAATGTAAATATAATAAGTTATCCTCTACTTAGAGCAGATATTATTTCTAGAAAAGAAGTTAAAACTATATATGCTGTAAATGAAATTCGTGTTGAAAATCCTTTTAGATCTTTGGTGTGCGACGTCTCAATAGAAGATCATAAACTAGAGACATTTGCTGGTAATGGTTTAGTTGTAGCATCATCTTTAGGAAGTTCGGCATATAACAAATCTTTAGGAGGCGCTATTATTGAACATGATCTCCCACTTCTTGAAATAAGTGAAATCGCAGCAATTCAAAATAATGCCTATCGTTCACTCGCTTCTAGTTTAATTGTTGGTGGAGATAGAAAGATATCTTTAAAAGGTAAATTTAGCGATGTTATCATTGGCTATGATCATGAATTCTTAAAAGAAGATAAAAAAGTAACAGAAGTAAAAATAATATTATCAAATAAACATGTTAATTTAATTCGAAAAATTGACCATAATTATATTGATGTCTTAAGAAAGGCATTCATTATTGATAAGGAGATGTAGTCTATGTATTTAGAAAGTAATTTTGCAAATTTTTTCAAAGATTATGGTATATATATTGCTATTGCATTAGTAGTTTTAATAACGATTTTTGTCGTAGTGTTATTAATTACAAATAAAGCAAAAAGCAAAAAAGGCTCTAATAACATTAACGATTTATTGAATAATATAATTGAAGCGTTAGGTGGAAAAGACAATATAAAAGGAATGGAAGCCAAGATGTCAAGACTTAATGTATCACTATTATCAGATGATAAAATTGATATTGAAAAACTTAAGTCTATTGGTGTTGAACGAGTAATTAAAATGTCTAATAAAATAACATTATTGATTGGTAGTTCCGCTACTGATTTGGCAAACGAATTTAATAAATAAATGGCAAAAATGCCATTTTTTTATTTTGTATAAGTTGAATAATACGGATTGTTATTCATAGTTGGCACAGATTTGTAATACATATTATTCGTTGTTTGATATGTAGTTTGATAAGGATATGGTCTATTTGTTATGTAATATGGTACGGCTGGTGCAACATAATAAGGGACAGGTTGATAATATGTTGGTACTTGTTGATAGTTATTGTTATAAGTTGGGCGTCCAGGATAAGGTAAGAGTCCTCCAATAAGTAATCCTCCTGCAAAAGGGAGAAGTGCACCACCGAAAAAACGATAATCGGATTCTATATTATAATTGTGAGTCATAAAAAACCTCCTAGTTTAATTTATGCACTAGAAGGTTTTTAAAATTGGGCTATAGACATTTTTTTAATTCTTCAACAGGAAGTCCCATAACATTATAGTAACTTCCTTCAATTTTCTTTATTAAAGGAAATTCTTTATCTTGAATTCCATAGGCCCCAGCTTTATCAAGAGGAGAGCCTGTTTGAATATACTTATTTATTAAATCATCAGATAAGTCATTGAAATATACTTTTGTTATAACTGATTTAGTTATGCATTTATCCTTTGATAAAATTGTAAATCCAGTAATAACATCGTGAACATCATCAGATAATTCTTTAAGCATGGTGAATGCATCTAAATTATTTTTTGGTTTTCCTAAGACTTTATTTTTATGAATGACGATCGTATCTGCAGCAATGATAATATCGCTAGGATGTTTTTTAAATATTTCTTCTGCCTTGACTTTAGATAGAGTCGCACTTAAGTTATATGGTTCATCGTTTATTAAACTTTCATCTATGTTTGATACCTCAATTGCAAAATCACTGATAAGCATTTTTAGTAATTCTTGTCGACGAGGTGATTTTGAAGCTAAAATATACATAATTAATTATTTTTGTTCATGATTACTGGAATAATCATTGGTCTCCTTTGGGTCTTTTTAAAGAAGAATATTGTCAATTGACTTTTAATAACATTTTTTAAATCAGAGAATTTAACTTTTTCCTTCATTAAGTCAGTAAGAATTAAATTGACAAAGTTCTCAGCTTGAGCAATCATATTGTCTTGTCCATATGTATAGACAAATCCTCGAGTGTAAATTTTTGGAGATTGCATAAGTTTGTTGTTTTTAGAATCAAGCACTAATAGAACTGATACCATTCCATCATTATATAAAACTTTTCGATCATTAATTACTGCACGGCATACACCTGTTACATCATTACCATCAATAAAAATATCATCAGCTTGAACGTGCTCACCTTCGCTTATTTTGTGATTCTTTAGGATAAGTGAATCACCATTTCCTAAAATGAAGGTGTTTTCACGAGGAATACCAAGACTTACAGCAATATCTGTATGAATCTTTAGCATACGATATTCGCCGTGTACAGGCATAAAGTATTTAGGTTTAAAGAGTTTTAAAGTCAAACGAAGTTCTTGTTTGGATGGGTGTCCAGAACTATGTAAACTTAAAAATACAGAATTCGTTAAAACATTTGCGCCGGCTCTTGTTAAAGTATTTACTACACGATCAATACTTGCACCATTACCTGGAATTGGAGAAGAAGAAAAAACTACAGTATCACCAGGTATAATTCTTAATGTTTTGTGTTCTCCGTTTGCAATTCTTGCTAAAGCTGCCATTGGTTCGCCCTGGCTACCAGTACATAAAATTGTAGTTTCTTCAGCTTTTATTGTTCTTAAATCTTCAGTTTTTACTAAAGAAGCATCAGGAATATGGATATAACCAAAATTACGAGCAGTTTCAACAGCGTTTTCCATAGAGCGTCCAATAATTACGATTTTGCGGTTGTGCATAACACTAGCTTCAACGATTTGTTGAATTCTTGAAATATTACTAGAGAATGTAGATACAATTAAACGACCAGGAGCATTTCTAAAGACTTCATTAATTGAGTTTATAACATTAGTTTCGGATGGTGTATATCCTTCAATCTCAGCATTTGTGGAGTCGGATAATAATAAATCGACACCTTCAAATCCAAGACGCGCCATCTTTCCAAGGTTAATATCAGGTCCAACTGGTGTTAAATCTATTTTAAAGTCGCCGGTTGTAACAATTCTTCCTTCACTTGTATCAACACAAATTCCATATGAATCTGGAATTGAATGCGTTACTTGAAAAAATTGTACAGTAAAAGAATCACCAACTTTTACAAAATCTTTTTCATCATATTCAACAATTTTTACTTTTTCACGTATACGCATTTCTTCTAATTTATGACGAATAAGTGCAGCGGCTAGCTTAGGCGCATAAATGATTGGCAAAAATATATTTTGAATTAAAAATGGGATGCCACCAATATGATCTTCATGACCATGAGTGATGAAAAGTGCTTTTATTTTAGTGCTATTATTTTTTAAATGTGTGTAATCTGGAATGACATAATCAACACCTGGTAAATCTCCCTCTGGGAAACGGATGCCAGAATCAATGATAATGATACTTTTTGCATCTTCGATGCAATACATATTTTTTCCGACTTCTCCAAGTCCACCAAGCGCATAAATAGATACAGGTGATTTGTTTGAAATCATCACAGCCATATTAAACCTCCTAAATAGTATAAGCGCAAAGAAAAATTACCTTTCTCCGCGACAATTATAAATTTATCTAAAGAAAACAAGGTAATTATATTCTTATTGGTAATAAAAGTAAATAGAGATTAATTAAAATTATTCGCTATATTTCGATAGAATTTTCAATTTTTTTGAATGGATTTTGTTTATCAATGTGATCATAGTATAAAATTCCATTTAGATGATCCATTTCATGTTGTAATACAATTGATTCATAGCCACGGGCAACAATTGTTACTTCCTTTTCTTTTATTGCATCATAGGCTTTTATTGTTACTTTATTTGGACGATAAACATAACCTTCATGATCTTTATCAACAGATAAGCAGCCTTCTCCAGAATTCAAATAACACATCTTAATTGATGAAGCAATAATTTTAGGATTCACTAAAACATGTTGAATAATTTTTTTGTTGAATTCGTAGTAAACTACAAGCATTTTTTTATTGACTCCTACTTGGGGAGCGGCAAGTCCTACACCCGAACGAATATTGTGCTTTTTTGCGTACTCTTCATCTTGACTCTTTTTGAGATAATCGAGCATTTCCATTAATAAATCTTTATCAGTTTGTGATAATGGTAAATCTACAGGTGCGCTTTTTTCTCGAAGAGATTTTACATTATCTTTTACAATTTTAAACATACTAACACCTCAAAAGGATTTTAGCATATTTGTTCAATAAAAAAAAGGAGAGACTCTACATCCCTCCGCAACAACCAAAGCCGTTGGAATTGTTGTTACCGCTAAATAAAATCAAAATTAAGAAAATTATTAAGATAACAGCCCATACACCCATATAGCCCTGATTATTATTTGAAGGATAAGCATATGCATATCCATTTTGGTAACCATAGTTTGGTCCGTAGTAATACATATTGAGCCTCCTTACCTCTATATAATATGTAGGAAAAATAAAAATGTTATTGTGATATTGAATACTTTTTAAATTTTATTGCATATTCTATATTGGTGATTTTTATGAATAAATTAGAAGAATTTCGTGAGTTTGCTAAGACCAAACCATTTCTTAAAACTTTAGTGGAAAATGGTACGTATACTTGGCAAGATTTGTTTGAACGATATGACATATATGGAAGTGAAGATGAAGTATTTAAAGAGGAGAAAGAGGAAGAAAAAGAAGAAAGTGAAGAAACTACCCACGAAGAGAAAAAAGAGGGATTAGGATCTATTCTTGACGCAATAAGCGGTTTTGATGCTGATAAAATTTCTGATGGGCTAAATGGAATGAAAAAAATATTGGGTATTCTTAGTGAAGTTACGAAACCAGATGAGGCACCAAAGGTATCAAAGAGAAAAATGTCTCGTCCGTATCAAAGGAATGATGACTAAAATGCATAGTTCGGTTATAATGGAACTCGATAAGGATGAAGACTATTATCTTTTTTTAAGAGAAAAACCATATTGGCATCGTCAATTATCAAGACATCCGGAATTGATTAATGAATTTAAAGATGATTATAAAGTAGTGCGTCGTAAAAGATTTGTTGATAAAATAGAAGATATATCAATGATTATGACTTTAGCAAGGGAGTTAATGTAGGTGGATATTGAACTAATGAAAGAAGCATATGTGCTTAAAGAACTATTAGAAAATGATGAGCGCATAATTAGACTAAAGAAAGATGAAAAAGAAATGGAAAATAGCGAAGAAGTAATGCGCCTCTCTTATGCTTTTTCTTGCGCTCAAAACGAATATAATGATATTTTAAAACATTTTAAAACTGATTCTGATGAGGCAAAAAAATATCAACGAAAATTATACGAAGCTAAAAAGAATTTAGATTCACATCCATTAGTAAAAAAATATTTACAGAGTTATCAAGAAGTCCGCTTAGTTTATAACAAAATTCAAGATGAAATTTTTAAGCCATTCATTGCTCATGAATGTAAGGAAAAAAGGTAGAGATTATCTACCTTTTTTCTTAGGGAGGAACAGGGCACTTTCGTGCACTATTATTTTTTACATAAATATTTTTTTTATACATAAATTTGTGTATAATTTTTGTTGGTGATTGTAATGCGCATTGTTGGTGGAAAATATCGCTCACGTAATATTGAGTTTCCGACTAATCAAGAAATAACACGCCCAACTAAAGATGTTGTGCGCGAAGGAATTTTTAGTGCATTATCATTTGATATTGAAGATGCTGTAGTCTTGGATTTATTTGCAGGATCTGGCTCAATGGGATTAGAATCTTTATCACGAGGTGCTCAATTTACTTATTTTGTAGACAAAGATAAAGATGCAATTAGAATTATTAGTAAAAATATTCAAACACTGAATGAAAACAATAATTCTAAAGTATTAAATTATGACTATATGGATGCATTAAATGAATTTATAAAAGAAAATATTAAATTTGATATAGTTATATTAGATCCGCCATATAAATTTGATGTAATTGATGAAATAATTAATATTTTAATTGATAAACAGTTGCTTAAAGAACATGGTATAATAGTAATCGAAACTGATTACCCGATTGTTTTAGAAGATAGTCGTTTTGTTAAAAATAAAAATTATAAATATGGTCGCACACTTGTGACAATTAGGAGGAAATAAAATGAAAATTGCCATCTATCCAGGAAGTTTTGATCCAATTACCAACGGACATTTGGATATATTAAAAAGAGCGTTAAAAGTATTTGATAAGGTTGTTGTATTAGTTGCCAACAATGTTAATAAAAAATATACATTTAGCGATGTAGAAAGAGTAGAAATGATTAAAACAATAACTAAAGATATGCCAAATGTTGAAGTTGAATCTACTAATGGGCTTGTTGTTGATTATGCACGAAAAATTGGTGCAACAGCGCTTGTGCGTGGCTTAAGAGCAGTATCTGATTTTGAATATGAATTACAAATGGCAACCACTAATGAATTTATTGATCCAACTATAGATATGGTTTTCTTTATGACCCATTTAGATAATACATTTATATCTTCATCAACTGTTAAAGAACTTTTTATGCAAGGAATTGATATTTCTAAATTGGTACCTTTAGAAGTTATTGAATATTTAAAAAGAAAATCAAAATAAGAGTTATTAAAATCGAAGAAGCGGTAATAATTAACCGCTTTTTTATTATATCTTTTAAAGATATTTTAGGAACAAGCAATTTGACTTGTGTTAATAAAGATATAGAAGAAAATGAAATAATCCCAATAATAAAAAATAGATTTTCACGGGAATAGGAAGAAAACAAATAACTTAAAGGGTAAGAAAATTCAAATATTCCTTTTGCTAATATTAAAATGCTCCCACTTAAAAAAAGACTTAAGGGATAGGATATAAGAGAAAAAAGAATAATTGAACCAGACATTAGAATAATTGTTTTAGTGGTGCTGATTATTGCTTTTGATATAATATTAGTTTCACTTTTGACTATAAGTTTTGTATCACTATTTTTAATCTTATAATCACATATAAAAAACATAATAAACTGAATGCAAAAAGGAATTGCAATGACTAAAATTTTCATAGCTATATTCCAACCACAACTATTAATTAGTGCGAGTAAAAATGGTAGTGAAGGAACAGTGAAGCAATTTAAAATGTTTTGTACTTCATCTTTAGATAATGTATGATCTATTTCTTCATTTAACATAGATGCGAGAGAGGGAGTGCCACTAATAAGTCCAAGAACGATAAGTGCATATTTATTTATTTTATGTTTAGTTGCGTCCTTTAATTTTAAATCATAAATTATATTGTTTATTCCCCCACTATATATAAAGATATAGTTTAATAAAATTGTAGGAGCGAGTAGAGGTAGAACTTTTATATAAAAATTTGTTATAACATCAGTAGTTATTTGAGATATTTGTTGAGAGAAAATTAGTAGTAAACAAATTGCTATAAAAACAATTAGTGATATCGCCTTTTTCATAGTTCAATATATGCGTAATTAAAATAATTATGGGCAAAAATTATAACAAAACTATATGTTGTTTCATAATCTATAAAGAGCAAGGAGGGTTTTTTATGAATAATTGCTTCCCAAATCAATGCCCATGTAAGTATGATCCAATTGTTATGCCTGTAAAGGAAAGAATTTGCAATCGTTATTACTGTGTTGAGCAACCGGTGATTTGCCCAGTAAATACTAGAGTTGTAAACCATTATGTGCCAAGACCGGTTTATTATCATACATACACGAGAACTGAAGAAAATGTTTGTGAAGGAAATACAAACATGCAATATAATCCAAATACGCAATTCAACCAATAAAAAAATCGCTGCTTGTGGCAGCGATTTTAATTTACTTTGAAAAACTAATTAGTCCCAATTAGAATCCCACATACGATCTAGTGTTTTAGCCATTTCGTATTTGTTTGTTGTACCATCCCAACCACTTAAACCGATCATAGCTTCTTTAACACCAAATGTAGAATTGTCTTCTTCGTATGTTTCTTTATCCATTAAAAGAATAAGCGGTGTCCATAAATCTTCACCATTATAGATGTCTTTAAGTTTATTCATATAATCGTCAGTATATACGACATCAAAATAATCCGAATTATAAGCAGCGTTATAGATTGCTTCACGGAAATCAGAAACTTGACCAGCGTTTGAGTAGAATAAATCGAAGAGTAAACCTTCTTTTTCTATATCAACATTCTTTTCTTCATCAGTGTATATTGTTTTAATTTTATAATCTGATTTAAATGTTTTATCTTTAAGTAAAGTTTCAAATCCTGGATAAGCTGATTCGCAGTTTGGACAATCAGATCCAACAAACACTAAGAAGTACTTATCGTTTTTTGCAAATCTTGTATCATCATCGTAAATAAGATCATAAGCATCATTACCATATAATGAAACTTTATTGTTTTTAAAGTACTTTTTGGTGTGGGTTACTTTGTCACCTAAATCGGCAATAGCACCAGAAATTGGTTGAATAAGAAGGATGATACCAAAAATTAAGCTTACGATTAATAATGGTTGTACCCAAGCTGTTTCTTTAATCCATCTCCATATGCGAACAAAGAATCCGCCAATTGCTCTAAATATAACTTTCATAATAGACCTCCAATATAAATAAATTTATATAGCGTAATAATCATAACACTATGCGACATAGTTTTCAACAATTAATTTTATAATTAATTATTGATAGATGCAATAAAAATATAACGAAATTTGTTTTTCTTATTGTAAATGGCTTTATAATGTTGTTAACTATAATAGTTGAAAAATTGAAGGTGAGAAAATGGCAAAAGGATTGAAAAAGAAATTTGATGACTTCTTATTTGATCATGAAGGTGCAAAAACGACATTTGAAATAACTAAATCTATATTAGCATGTATAGTAGCAGCAGCCATATACTCATTTGGCTATCGTTGTTTTATGTTAAATATCGATCCATCTTTAAGCTTGGTTGGTGGAGGAATGTCTGGATTTTCTCAAATTATTGCAAAAATATTAGAGATATTTAATGTTGTTAAACCAGACCAAATTGCTACGTGGCAACCAATATTCAACTATTTATTAAATATTCCAATATTCATTGTTGGTTGGAAATATGTTGGAAAAAGATTTTCAATTTTTACTCTTTTAACTGTAGCATTAGTGTCTTTCTTCACTTTTATAATTCCACAATCATTATTAGATTTGTTTTCATTCAATGAAGACCTATTAGCTAGAGCATTATTCGCTGGTATTTGCACTGGAATTGCAACAGTTGTTGGATTTAAATTTGGAACTTCCACAGGTGGCTTTGATGTCGTTTCAATGGCGGTGGCTAATAAAAAATCTACTAATATTGGAAAATACCTTGTGATATTTAATGGTCTTGTTTTAATAGGATATACATTGACATCATATATTTATTTTGAACAAAATCCCCTTACAAAGGAAATAGTCGATGAAATAACAGGTAAAACAACTACTATTACTCTTACTAATCCTGCTTTAAAACTATTCTTATTTTCCGCAATTTACTTATTCACTAATGCTTTAATGAATGACTTTATGAATAAGAGATTTAAAAAAGCACAGATTCAAATCATCACTACCAATGAAAATATGTCAAACATCTTAATTTCTCAATTCCCACACGGATGTACTGTGATGAATGGTAAAGGTGCATTTTCTAAAAAAGATAAATTAGTTATTTATATGGTAGTGTCTTCAGAAGAAGTACAAAAAGTTGTTTCTTTAGTTCAAGTTGCAGATCCTAACGCGTTTATAAATGTAACAACTTTAAGTCAAGTGTATGGAAGATTTTATATTGAACCATTTAAATAAAAATATCACAAATTTGCAATGATTTTATGAGCAGACAAGCTAAAATGTCTGCTTTTTGATTGCCTAAAAATCAATAATATTATTTACGTATTAATATGTGCTAAAATAAATTTGAAAATGTTTGTCGCATTTTAAGAAAAAAATTATCTTATTATTCAAGATATCTTAGAGGTGGGTCTATGAAGGACAAAATAGAATCTTCCTTGTTTAGTGCACTTCAAAAAGGTGATGAAAAGGAAATCAAAAGACTTTATGAGAATATCTATAACCAATACTATAAATTAGTATATTTTTGTGTTGCAAAATTTATAGCTGACAATGAAATAATTAAAGATCTTGTAAACGAAAGTTTTTTGATTTTCTTTGAGAATGTCTCAAATATAAATAGGTCAATGAAGTATTACTTATTAAATATTGCAAAAAATCAAGCGAAAACCTATTTAAAAAAGTCTAAGAATATCGATTATGTTGATGATTCTATAATGTTGAACTTTCCCGATGATGATGTGAAAAGCAGCGAAATATATATTTCTTTAATTGATGATTTGAAATGTGTATTATCCGATTTAGAAGTTGGAATAATAATTTATCATGCTGTTGATGGTTTAACTTTTAAGGAATTGGAAACTAAGTACAATATCAAAGCTAAAACTATAAATAAAATGTATGAAAGAGCAATAAAAAAATTTAAAAAATCTGAAAGGAGTTACCTTTATGAAAAATGATTTTATCCATAATGAAATAAATGAACGTGTTGATGAACAAGGTGATTTTAATGAAATTTCATCTAAAATTAAAATTGAAAAACTAGAATCTAGTGAAAAACACCAAAATGTAAGATTTCCATTTTATCTTAAATTATCAAGTGCTTTTGCGGCACTATTCATAATTATAACTTCAGTTTATTTTATTGCAGATAGCACTAATAAAAAATCCGGTAATGGTAATAGTACTTTTCAAAGTGGCATTGCTGATAATAAACCAGAAAATAATAGTTCTCCAGATAATGCTGATGCTCAGGCACCAGGTGCTAGCGGAGAAAGTGGTAAATTATATGAAGGAATGAGCATTAGTGATTTTAAAAAAGTCATTTATAACACTAATAATTTTTTAGAATTCCATGATTATTATTTTGTTTCTGATGCTTCGCTTAATTTTGTTGCAAAAGCAAATATAGAGACAAATAGAATCGAAAAATTAAGAGAATACGAAATAGTTTTCGTTGATGATGATTCATTCAATAAACTTGAAGTTGGTATGGATATATTTGAAATAGTTGAAATAATTGGGACTCCAACATTTATTGCTAAAGAAAATGAATTATCACTTGATTTTATAAATAAAGAGTACATTTATCGAGTTGAATTGTCATATGAAGAAGATAATTTTGTATTTAAAGATAAAATGGTTTTAGATAAAGAAAATCCGACATCATGGTTTGATGAAAATAAAACAAATTTACCTAATGAAGAAAAAGTAGAAAGACTTAAATTAGGTATGAGCATGGATGAAGTTGTTACGATTTTAGGTAAACCACAAAGGGATAACGGATATGGCGTAATACTATTTGAATTTGATCTTTCAAATGGTAAAAAATTAATGGCTAGATTTGAAAAAAATAGCGAATTAGAAAATGAATATGTAAAAAATCATAATACACAAATATATGGAACACATTATTTGTATTTGGTTGAATTTTATATTCAGTCTTATGAATCATAATGCATTTTTGTAAGGTTTTTTTAAATAAGGAGGTATTAATTATGAAAAAAATATTGATGTTTTTGTTGATTGTTATGTCATCATTTTGTTTATTTTCTTGTGAAAATATACCAGTTCATGATTTATTAAAAGATATTCCTTCTTATAATTTATCAGTTGAATTTAGCGATAATTATTTCTTTTCCTCTTTAATTTCATGTCCAAAATCCGGAAGCTATAAAGCTGGAACAATCTTGGAAGTAAGATCGGGAATTATTTATGATGCCGATATTTATGTTTATCTTAACAATAGTATGATTGATAAAATTGATGAAAATCAGGAGTGGATTTATAGATTTAAAATGCCGGATAAAGAAAGTAGTCTTTATATTACAATGGATCGTTTTTTTGGTAAAAGTGAATATACTTTTCAATATCTTTTCAATTGGTCTAATAATATATATGAAGAAACAGATATAACAAAAATTAGGTATGAATCCGAAGATAGTGGAGAATCATCTGATATACTTATTGATGTTATATATACTGAAGATAGAGATGATATTAGTTTGTTCTATGATTTACTTCAAGAACCTCTTGTGAGGTACAATGGAGAATTAAAAAAAGAGGAGCAACAAACAAGTATTACATATTACATAAATAATTATGCATATGAATTAACGATTATTAATAATAATATTGTTTATTGGTGGGATTTCTCAAGTGCCGCATATTTTACATTTAAAAATGAGCAATACGAAATTCCTAATATCTCTAATGCATCAATGGAATGCCATACATTTTCTAAGCAATTGAGACAATTAGGAAGATTTGCAGATGTGTATTATCAAGATGAAAATGAAGAATGGGTTAATCGAGGAACATTTATGCAAGTTTTTTCTTTTGAGTTTATAGAATATTTTGATAATTTGCCAAACTATTATGCTTACATAGATACGAAAGATTATGATAAAATCTATGTCTGCTCAGACACATTGTTTGAATATAACAATCAAGCATATGAAATTATTGGAAATTATAACTTCTCTTTATTGCTAATTTGATTAATTGAAATAAATGCATTTTAACAAAATGGTTATTTATTATTAAACTTTTCCAAAGCAAAATGTCCATCTATATAGGTCAAGACGCCATTTTTATGTACATAGCCCATTTTTTTATAAAAAGGTAAAGCGGCAATTCCGGCAGGAACTTCTATTCTTTTTGCTCTTTTAAAATAATAGTCATTTTCAAGAGTTTCAATTATTTTTCTGCCAATTCCTTTTCCTTGGTAATCAGGATCTACAAAAATTGTAAATAGTGAGCTCTCTGTTTCACTATTCCAATATGGACCGATAGCGCCACAACCTATAATTTTCCCATTATCTTTAAAAACATAAAAATGCGTAAAAGAAGCTCTTTTTTTAAGATTTTCTATGTTTAAACTAGCAATTGTCTCTTTAATAAACGATTCAGGATAAAATGGCGGAAAAGAAATTTCGCAAGTTTTTTTAATCATCTCGTGAAGTTCTACAAAATCAGAATCTGAAACTATATTTATTTCCATATTTTTACCTCAGTTACGTTATAGCAAATTTTTGTATGAAAAGCAAATATCCCTATAAACATTGAATTTCGTAAATAAAAAAGTTTTAAATTTGAGCAGATAAATTTGCAACTAAACATGGTTGGGCAAGAGGTGTGGTATACGAACTTCTCATATATATTTTTTTAAATCATGGATTATACTTGAAAATGATTTTGTAATCCAAGTCACATAGACTTTCTAATGAAATGACAAGAAAAAAGATCATTGAATTGTTGCAAGAAAAACCATTATCCATGACAGAATTAGCAAAAGCTCTAGGTAAAGGCCATTCATAGAAAATAAAAGCTATTATAATTGAGTTAAAGAATCAATCTTTAATTGAATGTTTTTTTAATAAACCACCTGTGAAAATTTTACAAGTTCGATAATGTTCTAGTTTTCATTATGCAAAATATGAGACTGTTCCGCCAGTTACGCCAAGTGATTCGTATTTTGTATTCCATGCAACTGATATTCCGAGGTCCAACAACGAAATAGAAAAATTGACTTGCACACCTTTTTTTACATTTCCTATGGATTTGACATATGAGTCAAGTGCATTCATGTTTTTATCTAAGAATTCTATAGTTACTTTAAGTCCATCAATATCAACTTGAGGAGTGATTATGTATTTCACACCTAAATTTGATAAATCCAGGTCAGAATTCACATAAATATCATTGTTATTTGCTGATCTTTTAAACAATTGGGTGGCACCATCTTGATTGTATGGATTTTTTTTGGAATCTATTATTTTTGAAATTCCCAATATACATCCAACTAAAATAGTTAATATAGCAATGAATTTTAAAAACCCATGAGATCTTTTTTTCTTACTGGTTTCCATTACGATGACACTAGAATAGTTTTCAGGTGTTGTAATTTCTGAAGTATCATTATTCGATTTTTGATGACTTCCACAATGGCTACAAAAGTTTGCACCATCTTCTAATTTTTTACCACAATTGTTGCAATACATAAGTGCCCCCTTATTTTTATAATTACTTACTATAATACTATAAGTATTAGTTGTTTTAATGTCAATAAGCATATGTTTTTTGAATTGGCAAATGACGACTGCCTTTAATGAAATGAGTATTGATGATATGTTTTTCTGAGTATACTATGTGATTACTTTGCGTTTTTAATGAAAAAATAGATTGCATTTTGCATGTTATAAAAAAATATGATCCAGTTAATATACAAAATATCGTTCCAAAAAACGAATATTATCAAGAAGCAGCGCTAATTGAAAAAGAATTAAGTAAAAGAAAGCATTATTTTGGCTTCGAAAAATATATTCAACAAATGTTTAAAAAACAATTTGGTGAAGAAGTAAAACTTAGTATATGCGCAAAAATGTTTAGAGAAATTATGTCCCATTGTCTTTAGAACGTGATTTAAAAGATTATTATGACCATTCATCATTAAAAGATAAATTTACGTATTCTGATGGTGAATTCAAATTAAAGATTCATGATGGATTTATTGTAACTTCTTTAGGTAATATGACCTATATAAATGACAAAAAATATTATAAATATTGAAGAGGAAGATTTGTTGAATTCTTATATTAACTTCGCTGAAGATGATTCTACAATTTATGTACAATATAAGCATAGACATTTGAGTTTGTTTTCTTTTTCATTTTTTAAAGAATATAAAAAAACTAAATATGATTTTAATAAACTACACCATAAAAATGATATCGAATTAGTATTTGATAATAAAAAGGTTCTATATAGAGAAAAAAAGATAAATGCAAGCAATGAATGTATTAAGAATAAAAAAAACGAACCGTCAGTAGGTTCGGATTCATCCCTGATGGCGGAACAAGAGATATGGTGTGCAAACCTCACAATAGTTATTTATAATCAAGGCCTTTATCTTAAATATAATCTGGACTTAAGCAAATGAATTCTATAATATGTAATTATATTAATTTTGAAAATAATAATTTTTTAATAAAATATTTGTATGAAATGGTTGATTTTGTGTCACAAATATTATATAGTTTTTGTGACAGAGGGATATATGAAAATGTCATTGCAAAATTTAATTTTAGAAAAAATAGAGTATAAACAACTTGGTGCTTTTACAGCAAGTGATTTTTTAGAATTTGCCAGATATGATGCTGTTAGAAAAGCTTTGGATAGATTAGAAGATAGCAACCAAATAAGACGTATAATTCGTGGTGTATATGATAGACCAAGAATCAATCGTAGATTTAATATGCCTGAACCACCAAGAATAGAAGATGTCGCCTATGCAATTGCTAGACAATATAATTGGTATATTTGTCCAAGTGGTAGTTTTGCGCTAAACAAGTTGGGGCTAAGTACGCAAGTTCCAGCACGATATGTTTTTGTAAGTAATGGTCCTTATGTTTCATATACAATCGAGGGTATGAGATTGATATTTAAGCATACAACAAGTAGAGAAACGATAAGGTTTTCGCCTATTACTCAGTTAGTTATTCAAGCAATAAAGGCAATTGGAAGAAGAAATATTTCTAAAGATGATGTCGTGTATTTAAGAAAATCATTAAATTATAAAGACAAAGACATTTTGTTAGATGAAGGAAGAAGAACTAGTATTTGGATTTATGAAATAATAAAAGAAATATGTGAGGTCTAATATGTATAAATTTGCTCAAATGACAAATGAAGATAGAGATTTTGTATTTAATAAAACCGCAATTGAAAAAGGAATAACAAAGGAAATTGTAGAAAAAGATTTTTGGGTATGCCTTATGCTAGATTTTCTTTTTACCAAATCCAAATTTAAAGAATATTTAACTTTTAAGGGTGGAACGAGTCTATCAAAAGGTTTTAATATTATTAATAGATTTTCAGAAGATATAGATTTAATTTTAGATTGGACAGTACTTGGTGTTGGTCCTACTGAGCCATTAGAGGAAAGAAGCAATACAAAGCAAGATAATTATAATAGATTACTTAATAATAAAGCTGCAGAATTTATTAAAAACAAATTATTGACTGATATAAAAGAAAACTTATCTAAACTATTGAATAAGCAATTAGATATTGAAATTGATGAAAATGATCCACAAGTTATTAATTTTTATTATCCAAGAGTATACGAGTCACAAAACGAATATATTAAACAATTTGTGAGATTAGAAATAGGTCCACTTGCAGCACGGACACCATCTTCAAATGTACCTATTGTTTCTTATGCTTGCGAAACTATGTCAGATGCATTTGAACAAAAGAACACACTAGTTTTGACAGTTAATCCAGAAAGGACTTTTTGGGAAAAAGTAACAATTCTCCATAGAGAAGCAAATAGACCACAAGACAAACAAATGCCACAAAGATATGCAAGGCACTATTATGATTTATATAAATTGTCAAATACTGAGTATTTTACATTTGCGATGAAAAACAGAGAATTATTAGAAAAAGTTGTTAAATTTAAAACGAAGTTTTATCGTGATAATTGGGCGAAATACGATGAGTGTTTGAACAATAATATAAAGCTAATTCCACCAGATTTCAGAATCAAAGAACTTGAAAAGGATTATACACAAATGAAAGAAATGTTTTATGGAGACGTTCCAACATTTACTGAAATTTTAGAAAGACTTAAGCTAATAGATACTTCAATAAATAATAGGGAATAATGTGCTGTTAATAAATTAAAAATATTACACCATTTGTGTAGCTTTCTGCTTCTTTTATATTTTTTATGAAAAACTTTGCAACAGCTAGGCATTGGCAAATATTTTGCTTCATTTACGGCAAGTTCCTTAGTCAGTGCAGGAAAACATAGTCTATTATTTTTAACACTGCGCTTAATGCACAAGGTGTTTCAACCCAAGAAAGTTTATATGTTGATGATTATAAGCTAGAAGCTGACGGAACAAGAGAGTAGGGTTTTACTTCCTTTTTATTAAATCGAAGCGGAAAAAATACAGATAAATGGAGTATTAAAAATTCGAAACAACTGATTGATTATGTAGAAGAAAACAATGAGTAAATGTTAGAGTAAAGTAAGGAAAACTGAAAATCGGCCCTTCTTTTTTGTCAATTTATTTAATTATTATTTATCTCTGACTAACCTCCACTTATCATTTGGAAGTAAGTAATCTAATATAGTTAAAGGAAATCGTTAACAGGTTGCTGAACTATAATATAATTTTCTATCATTTATTTTGTTTTTTCAATATTATTTTTTTGCGCATTTTGCATGTTTTTTTTATATTTTACTCTTTATAAAATCTATAAATTGATATATAATATTTGCCAGAAATACCGAATGTTAGGAGGTAGAAATATGAGTTTAAAAAGTGTAAATTGTCCAAATTGTGGTGCACATGTTAATCCATCTACAATGCAATGTGAATATTGTGGGAGTTATATAATTACTAGCAACGAAAAATACGTTGATTTTAGCCAATTAAATTTTGTTGAAGATGAAAAAAATGAAAAATACAAAGGAATATATGTATTTGGAACTTTGCTAGGAAAAGGAGAACGACCTGTTAATTTAGGTGCAGCAAATTATTATACAAGCACTTTTTTTAATGTTGGTGGTAAATTATTATTAACAAATAAAACTCTTTCTTTTAGTTCTCATACTTTTATGCAGAGCAAAACAGATGTTGTTATAAAATTGGAAGATGTTGATTCAGCGATTGTTTCATCTAATTCATTAATCAGCCAAACAATAACAGTTACTGCAAATATGAAAAAGCATAAATTTGTTGTTTATCATGGAAAAGAATGGGTTACTATGATTTTAAATGAAAAACTCAAATTGGGAAATAAAAATAATCAATCATCTCAATCAGTAAGTACTACAAAGGATTATATCATTGAGTTACAACAATTAAAAGGATTATTAGATGCTGGTATTATTACACAAGATGAATTTAATGCAAAGAAAAAAGAAATTTTAAACAATTAATCAAAATAAAAACATGATATAAATATTTTTTGGTTAGATAAAAACAAATGCATTATGTAGTATACGCCAAAAAATTGGAAAAATAATAGTAAGGATTGATGTCTATAATTAAGTAAACTCAATCCTTTTCTTTTAACATTAATTCTTTCTTCGTTGTAATACTTAATGTACTTATCTATTTCACGCTTTAATTGATCAATAGATTCATATTTGAATTCATTGTCATAAAATATCTCTGTTTTAAGTCTACCAAAGAAATTTTCAGTTGGAGAATTATCTAAACAATTTCCTTTTCTAGACATTGATTGAATTATTCCATG
>JAFLVA010000002.1 GCA_022508525.1 Erysipelotrichales bacterium | reverse complement strand
TATAATGGAAACCTTTAGTTACCCAACTGAAGAATTCTCCTCCTAGCATAACTAGTCCTGTCACCATTAACAATAGAAATGACACTATTGAAACGAATACACATATTGCTGATTTTGTTTTTAATTTTATATGCATTTTAAATTCTCCTCTCTGCTGTTCCTATTAATTATTCAGCTTTCGTATCAGTGTGATAGACAAGTTTTAAATAATCATTATAAGAACCTTTATAACCTGCAGATACAAAGGCATTATAAGCATCTTCGCTTCCTAAATCTAACTCGCCATGTCCTTTATAATCTCCATTAACAACTTTGTCATTGACATAAAGTTTATCGTTTTTAATTTCTCCATCAAAAACGTTAATAGCTGGAGATCCTAAGAATTTAGCAACGAATAAATTTGCAGGCTCATCATAAACATCTTGTGGTTTACCAATTTGTTGGATTTCACCAAATTTCATAACTACGATGAAGTCTGAAATGCTCATTGCTTCTTCTTGGTCATGGGTAACGAAGATTGTTGTAATACCAGTCTCACGTTGAATACGTTTAATTTCTTCACGAGTTTGAAGTCTTAAACGAGCGTCAAGGTTAGAAAGAGGTTCATCAAGTAACAATACTTGAGGTTTCTTTGCTAACGCACGTGCAATTGCAACACGTTGTTGTTGACCACCAGAAAGTTCTCTTGGTTTGCGATCCATGTAACGATCAATATCAACTAATTTTGCCATTTCGTTTGCAATCGCGACCATCTCTGACTTAGGCATTCTTGGTCTAATGTTCTCTAATGGGAACATAATGTTTTGTCTCACAGTTAAATGTGGATACAAAGCATAGTTTTGGAAAACAAGTCCAATGCCACGTTTTTCTGGAGGTACGTTGGTAACATCTTGGTCACCAAAAAATATCTTTCCGTCAGTTGGCTTGTGTAAACCAGAAATCATATAAAGAGTCGTAGATTTACCACATCCAGAAGGACCAAGCAAACCAACAAGTTGACCATCAGGAATTGTCAAATTCATGCTGTCAACTGCAGTTGTACTAGGCCTTTTCTTTGTGCCTGGAAATACTTTGGAAAGATTTTCTAATTTTACTTCCATATTATTTCTCCTTTTACAGTTTTACTGTATATTACTATAGTAATATTAACATAAATGAAAGGGCTTTATCAACTTAAAACAAAGAGAAAAATTTTTAATAATGCAATAAGTAAAAAATACATGAAAAAAGACACACTTTTTTATAAATAAGTGTGCCTTTATAAATAAAATTTATTTTTCTTGAGAACTATAATAATTCTCTCTCGCATTATCAATCTCTTCAAAACGAGTTTCTTCAGCTTCTGCAGCAGCTTCAAATTCTTGGCGATTTTTATAGATAACTGAAGCTTTGTCGTCTACAACTCTCGTTACTGCGCAATAATCATGAAGTGCACTATTGCGCTTACTTATACACATAAATGCAAATGATACTAATGGAATAATCATTATAGTGACTAGTCCTAGCACAACATTAATAACTGCAAATGCTAAAAATCTAACTGCAATTTGCGATTTTTTTACTTGGAATCCTTCTTGATTTGTCACAGATAATTTGAATATTAATTTGCCAATTGTCTGACCTTTTTTGCTAATCATCGATGGTAAAAAATATACGAGAAGCATAGAAATTGCAAGTGCACTATATTGAGAATAATTTTGGACATTCGTTATATATCTATTTGATTTTAAAAAGAGTTTAGAATTTTGTAAATCATATAATGCTTTACTATAAATGCGACTTTTAATAGCAGAAATAAGTTGTTCTTTATTTTGCTCGCTATCTTCTGGTACCTTGAAAGAGAAACTATCATTTTCATTAAACACCACAAAATCCACGAGCTGTTTATCTTCTTCAACTACTTCTCTAAATGTTTTCCCAAATGTTGAACAAGCATGCACTCCTTCATATTCGCTTGCGCAATACACGTTATAATATTGTTGAGCAGCTATTAAATACTTTGACTCTTCCAATTGAACTAATTGCTTTGATTCTTTATCGTAAAGCACAAGATTTGATTCTTTATAATAAGAAATTGTTTTTTCATAATTTTGATCATAGTCAGTTGCAATTGCTTTAGCGATAGGAAATGTTATAAAGCCTTGAAACATTAAACAAACCAATATCATTATTACAAAATCTAATATACCAGCAAATGTACGCTTGATTAAACCTGCATTTTGTATTGGTACAATTTTTTCTTCTTTTACTGTTTCATTCATTAGTTTCACCTACATTCTTTATTATTATAATAATAATTTAATATAAACTCAAATAGAATAAATTTAATATTGTCACATATAAGTTATTAAAGGTGAATAAAATGAGCGAAAAAATCAATAAATTAAAATTATATGTAGTGCAACCAAATGAAACAATAGATACCATTTGTCAAAAAATGAATGTTAGCAAAGAATATATTTTAAGATTGAATCCTATTTTAAAAGTATCAATACTCCATGCTGGTCAACCATTAAATATCCCATTAAATACTCGTGATAGTAATGAAGAAAGTTTTGAATTAGATTGTCCAACTCTATTTATAAAACATGCCTATTTAATCAAACAATTATTACTATCTAAAATATATATACCTAATTATGTCTATAGTGCGAATAAACCTCTTCACGATAGCAATTCTCAATTAATTAAATGTATTGAATACCACATGTCTTTACCAAATGCATATAACTTCACACAAATTATTGAAGAATTTCAAAATAACATTTTAGATTTCATTGATGTTGTTAATAAAAAAGATCAAAACACTCTGGCATATCATAAAAATACTACTAAAGATTTGATGAATAGTTATTCACAATTACAAATGGGCAAGGCAAACACTCAAAATATCGATAGTATAATGAAAAATTGGCAATTATATATCATAAAAATGATGTCTAATCAAACTGATGAAGCTGAAAATATATTTAATCAAATTGAAAAGCAATACGTAGAAATCTCAAAAGCGTTTTAAAATCGATTCCATAAAAAAAGGCCCATAAAAGGGCCTTTAATTTGCTTGTTATTGAAATTATTTAAGGATTTCGCTAACTGTACCAGCACCAACTGTACGTCCGCCTTCACGGATTGAGAACTTAGTACCTTTTTCAATTGCAACTGGGTGAATAAGTTCAACAGTTAATGTTACGTTATCGCCAGGCATAACCATTTCAACGCCAGCTGGAAGTGTAATAACACCTGTAATATCAGTTGTACGGAAATAGAATTGTGGACGGTAATTTGTTAAGAAAGCAGTATGACGTCCGCCTTCTTCTTTTGTTAATACGTAGACAGAAGCAACGAATTTTGTATGTGGAGTAACAGAACCAGGTTTTGCTACAACTTGACCACGAACTACTTCGTCACGGTTGACACCACGGAGTAAGACACCGACGTTGTCGCCTGCTTCAGCGTAGTCTAATAATTTACGGAACATTTCGATACCTGTAACAACAGATTTCTTTGTTTCCTTAATACCAACGATTTCAACTTCGTCGTTTAGTTTTAACATACCACGTTCGACTCTACCAGTAACGACTGTTCCACGACCTGTAATTGTGAGAACGTCTTCGATTGGGAGTAAGAATGGTAAATCGTTAGAACGAGCTGGATCTGGGATGTATGAATCAACAGCATCCATTAATTCTAAGATTGCTTTTTCAGCTTCTGCATTGCCATCTAAAGCAAGTCTTGCTGAACCACGAACGACTGGTGTGTCGTCGCCTGGGAATCCGTATGAATTTAATAAGTCACGGACATCCATTTCAACTAAGTCGATTAATTCTGGGTCATCAACTAAGTCTGTTTTGTTTAAGAATACAACAATGTATGGAACACCAACTTGACGAGCAAGTAAGATGTGTTCACGAGTTTGAGGCATAACACCATCAGTAGCTGCAACAACTAAGATTGCACCATCCATTTGAGCAGCACCAGTAATCATGTTCTTTACGTAGTCTGCGTGCCCTGGACAGTCAACGTGTGCATAGTGACGTTTGTCAGTTGTGTACTCAATGTGTGCAGTATTAATTGTAATACCACGTGCTTTTTCTTCTGGTGCAGCATCGATTTGGTCATATGCTGTAGCCTTTGCACCACCTTTTTTTGCTAAAACATTGGTGATGGCCGCTGTTAATGTTGTCTTACCATGGTCAACGTGACCGATAGTACCAATATTAACGTGGACTTTACTTCTATCAAATTTTTCCTTTGCCATTTGAATTTCCTCCTTTATTTAATAAAATTCTCATTGAATTCATAATATAGCAAGTTTATTTTAAAATCAATATTTTAAATAGATATATTTAATTATCTATTGGACATACCGCTCTTTTTGATGATTTCATCAGCAACAAAGCGTGGGCATTCATCAAAGTGATCAAATTGCATTGTGTAGTTTCCACGACCTTGTGTGAAAGAACGTAAGTCTGTAACATAACCAAACATTGTTGCAAGTGGAATGTATGCATCAATAATTTGTGCATTAGCACGTTGATTCATACCTTCAATTGTTCCACGACGTTTAGTAATATCACCCATTACATCACCCATGTATTCTTGAGGAACAGTAATTTCTACTTTCATAATTGGTTCAAGAATGACAGGATTACATTTTCTAGCTGCTTCTTTAAGAGCCATTGATGCAGCAATCTTATAAGCTGATTCAGATGAGTCAACATCATGGTAAGATCCATCAAATAATGTTGCTTTAATATCAACGACTGGGAATCCAGCGATTAAACCACGGTTTAAGGAATCACGAAGACCATCTTCAGTTGGTTTGATATATTCACGAGGGACTGTACCACCAACGATAGCGTCAACGAATTCAAATCCTTTACCTGGGTTTGGTTCAAATTTAATCCATACGTGACCGTATTGTCCACGACCACCAGATTGTTTAATGTATTTACCTTCACATTCAGCAGTTGCTCTAATAGTTTCACGATAGTTAACTTGTGGAGCACCAACGTTACATTGTACGTTGAATTCTCTCTTTAAACGGTCAACGATGATGTCTAAGTGTAATTCACCAACACCAGCGATAATTGTTTGTCCAGTTTCACTATTTGTGTGAACTTTGAATGTTGGGTCTTCTTCAGCTAACTTAATTAAAGCTAAAGTCATCTTATCTTGGTCAGCTTTTGATTTTGGCTCAATTGCTTCTTCAATAACTGGTTCTGGGAATTCCATTTTTTCCAAGATAACGTCTAATTTTTCATCACAGAGAGTGTCACCTGTAGTTGTGTTCTTTAAACCAATCATCGCAGCAATTTCACCAGCGTGAACTTCTTCGACCTCTTGACGGTGGTTAGAATGCATTAAGACTAAACGTCCAACTCTTTCTTTAACACCTTTTGTTGAGTTTAAGACATAGCTACCAGATTTTACAACACCTGTGTAAACTCTGAAATATGCTAAACGACCAACGAATGGGTCAGTAGCAATTTTGAAAGCAAGAGCTGCTAAAGGTGCGTTATCATCTGGGATACATTTATATTCTGTACCATCAGATAATGTACCTGTGGCAGGAGGTATGTCAAGTGGACTTGGTAAGTAGTCAATGACTGCATCAAGTAACATTTGAATACCTTTGTTTTTGTAAGCTGATCCACATAATACTGGGAAGAATTCACCAGTTAAAACAGCTTTACGAATTGTGTTCTTAATAAGGTCGACTGGTACGTCTTCTCCTTCAAGAACTAACATCATCATATCATCGTCGAATGCTGCTAATTTTTCTAATAAAATAGCGCGTAATTCTTCGACTTTATCTTTATATTCTTCTGGAATATCGACAAGTTCTGGTTCAACAGACTTATCGTTTGTGTAATGCCATGCTTTTCTTTCGACAATATCAATGACACCACTTAAGCTTGATTCAATACCAATTGGATATTGGATAGCTGCAGCATTAGCACCTAAACGTGAGTGTAATGTTTCAACACACATATCGAAGTCAGCACCAATAGCATCTAATTTGTTAACGAAGACGATACGTGGTACGCCATATTTTGTACCTTGTCTCCAAACAGTTTCAGTTTGTGGTTCAACACCGTTCTTACCATCAAGAACAGTAACAGCACCATCAAGAACACGGAGTGAACGTTCTACTTCAACAGTAAAGTCGACGTGTCCCGGAGTGTCGATAACGTTAATACGGTTACCTTTCCAGAATGCTGTTGTAGCAGCTGAAGTAATGGTAATACCTCTTTCTTGTTCTTGGACCATCCAGTCCATTGTAGCAGCACCATCATGTACTTCGCCGATTTTATGAATCTTACCTGTATAGAATAAGATACGTTCTGTAGTAGTTGTCTTACCAGCATCAATGTGAGCCATGATACCGATATTACGGGTATGAGCTAAATCATATTCACGAGCCATTTTGTCGTCCTCCTACTACTACCAACGATAATGTGCATAAGCTTTGTTAGCTTCTGCCATTTTATGTGTATCTTCACGTTTCTTAACTGATGCACCTGTACCATTTGCGGCATCAATAATCTCATTACAGAGTTTTTCTTCCATAGTTTTTTCGTTTCTTAAACGAGCATAGTTAACTAACCAGCGAAGACCTAATGTAATTTTACGATCAGGAGCAACTTCGATTGGAACTTGGTAGTTAGCTGCACCAATACGACGAACCTTTAATTCGTGTTCTGGCATAATGTTATTAATTGCTGTAGCGAAAACATCCATCGCAGGCTTTTCAGTCTTTGCTTCAATTTTCTTAAAAGCATTGTATAAGATAGTTTGAGCAGTTCCTCTCTTACCATCTATCATAATTTTATTAATTAATCGTGTTACGAGTTTTGAATTATAAATTGGATCTGGTAACACATCGCGCTTTGCAACGCTTCCCTTACGTGGCATATAATATTTCCTCCTTCCTTAAACAATTTTTATTCTTGTTTAATCATTATTTGCTTTCTTTAGGTTTCTTTGTTCCGTATAAAGAACGTGATTGACGGCGCTTTTCAATACCTGCACAATCTAAAGTTCCACGGATAATGTGGTAACGGACACCTGGTAAGTCTTTAACACGGCCTCCACGAATCATTACAGTTGAGTGTTCTTGTAAGTTGTGACCTTCACCACCGATATAAGCTGTGACTTCATAACCATTAGATAAGCGAACACGAGCGTACTTACGTAAAGCTGAGTTAGGCTTTTTAGGAGTCATTGTACCGACACGGGTACAGACACCACGTTTTTGTGCTGCATTTTGAGATGTTTCTTTCTTTCTTAATGAATTGAATCTCTTATTTAATGCAGGAGCTTTGGATTTGAATGTAGTTTTACTACGACCATTACGTACTAATTGATTAATTGTTGGCATTAGTATGTTCTCCTTTCAATTTATTTCACACAGCACACAATTCCCGGTGTATCATTTCTTTTCTTTAAAAAATGACCAACTGGTCTTTGTGCACATGCTCAATAAGTATACAATATCACTATTTTAATAGTCAATAGATTTTTTTCTTTTTTTATAAAAAAAAGCATCTAAACTAGCTAGATGCAAATTTTTCTATATTTTCTTTATAAATTGAATTGTCGCTTTGTCTTTACTAAGGTCTTTAATATTTATTTCATACTCCAAAATAGCACCATTATTAAAGCTAAATGAAATTAATTCATCACATTTACCTTTAATTAATAAACTTTCATTGCCATATAAATAGCCTAATTTAAGATAATCTTGACCGCGGCGATCAACAACTTCTATAAGCGGTATTCCGTTTCTTGACTCACTCAATGTATTGGAATGATCAATCTTTCGATAGTATTTTTGACCAATGTCATCATATTTTGATAGCTTTTCTTCTAAGCTTTCATCATCTAAATAACCAATAAAAGGTGATTGGTTAAAAGTCATATAATAGGCAACTCTAGCGTCAACATGATATATTTTTATACCAGGTTTATTCATCAAAGAAAATTCTTGTGTACCATCATTATATTTTAATCTGCTATCGATTTTATTTAATCCACCTGGTGAATATAATTCAATCAATAGGTATTCATCCATAGCTGAGCCATTCCACTCGCCAGCCGGCACTAAAATGCAATCCCCGTTTTTATAGGAAGCATTAATTGTAATCTCAGCATTTCCTGTTACAACATAAGGTCGAGTCCAATTTAATAGCATTTTTGAAAAAGTGTTATTATCACCTAAATTATAATCCATCATGTCCATGCCACCTAATGGGCGGAATGTTTGAGAGTCATCATTGGAATAATAGTCTGCCAATCCAAACAAATGGCCTGTTTCGTGAATGAGTGTATGAGAATCAACCGTAGACAATTCACTGCCAGCATTCATATATTGATAACTTGCCCATAAGTATGATCTTGGTTGAATATCATTAGGATTAGGTCTTGTGGACAATGATGACTCATAAGCCCAAAAACTTGAACTTCTATTCTCATATTCATGAGCGTATATTAAAGCAACTCCATCAATGTATCCGTCACCGTTTGTATCAAAATCATTTATATCATCGTTATTCTCTTTGTAATCATTAACAGCGTCTTCCACTAATGTATTAATTAAATTCCTATTATTGCGTATGGTTTCTATATCATATATGCTAGTATACCAATCTGCAACTTTACCACGTAAATGCAATTTTCCAAAACTTGATTTATTGTAATAAGACGCTACTGAATAATATGAATTTTTTGAGTCAACTCCAAAAAAAGCATTACTAATTTGCGCGCGAACTGTATTACAGCCCAACTTCAAAGAAGAACATGATTTATTATTAAATTCAACTGGAATTACTAACAACCTTTGTTCACCAGTAGATGGCATTGCTACTTGTTTTTTGCTGTCAGTATATGGCCAATCTTGAACAATCTCTTGATAATCCATAGTGAATTCACTTGGTTTATAATAGCCATTCCCTTTAACATATTCAAAATTATCATTATTTTTTGTATAGCGAGTAAATTCTTTAAAAGTACCTGAAAAAGAATTTGAACAGCTACTCAAAATAAAAGGAAACACGAAAACAAAAAAACGAAAGATTTTTTTCATAAATGCCTCCTTTATAGATATATAAATAAAATTATCATATTTTCATAAGTTTTTAAAGATAAAGAACATAATATTAAAATTTAAGCAATAATGAACGAATATTAAAAAGGCATACAAGTCAAAGCTTATATGCCTATTAACGTTATTATTCTCCTGTTTTTGTGAAAGTTATTGAAACACTTTCTTCAGTCATCTTACCGATTTTAAATTTAAATCCTACAGGATTTCCTTCGCTAAATTCATCTAATACAGGGTTTCCGTATGAGAACATAATTCTACGGCCAGAATTAAATCTAAAGTCTGCAAATGGTCCACCTTCATAACCGAAGGTATCTCCTTCATGGAACAATGCTTCGTCAGTTGCATAGTTGTGTTCAAGACGTCCGTATTGATCACGATCATCAAAGGAAATCTCTCCGTTACTTTCAAGTAAGTGAATTAATTTGAATTGAGGAACGACACTTCTACTTGCTGTATTGCTTGCAGCAATATCACAATATGCGAAACGTTTATCAATAACAGTTCCATCAATATAGTCTTGGAATTTCAAACCAGAACCGAAATCAACATTACCACTATTAGTAGTATAGCCAGCTAAACGTGAGTCAATATGATAGACTTTAACACCTGGTTCTTGGAAAACTAATGGATATCCACCAGCAAATTTATGCTTTGAGTCATATTCATTTAATCCTTCTGGTCGATAATATTCAATTAAAAGATATTCATCAAACATTGAACCATTCCAGTTGATATTTACTAAAGCAAAATCACCGGATGAATAGAATGGTCGTAAAGTAAGTGTCGTAGATTTTGTAATATAATATGGTTCAGTCCAGCCATAAAGCATTTTGGAATATGCACTATGATCTCCAACGTTGTTATCCATCATATCAATAGCACCAGCTGCACCATAGTCATCTAATCCACTTTGGGCATCATAACTATAGTAATCTTGCAAACCCATAAGGTGTCCTGTTTCATGAATAAATGTGTGTGCGTCTGGAACATATTTTCCATTTTCATCACGATAATCAACGTAATTACCATTTTCATCTAACATTTTGTCTTCATACATAAAACTGACACTAGCCCAGAAATATGTATATGGAACAGGTAATTCATCCGCTGTGTTATTGGTAATATCACTATGAGCATTTGACCAATATGCATATGCCCAGAACAAATCACTTGAATCAATTTTTCCGATTGTTGTACGTGCTGGAACGGTATAAATTGCATAAATGGCATCAATATAGCCATCTTTATCAGAGTCAAATTCATCCATTTCTTCTTTTGTATGAGTTGCGCGATAAGCTTCGACAGCATTATCAATAATTTCATCTGAAATACCTGTATGGTTATTAGGATCATCTATAAGTCTCATAGCATATTGAGCTGCTGATAATGTAGGACGATACCAATCAGCGACAGTACCAGTAATATTTAGGTTTCCGTAACTGGATTTTTGATAGAAAGATGAAAGAGATTCCCATGTTGTTTCTTCTGAAGAGCCAAATAATGTGCGTCGAATATCTTCACGGATCCCTTTACAGCCACCATATTTTGCTAAACTTGCTGCACTACAAGGGAAGTCAACGAATTCGATTGGAAGAACCAATGCCTTAACGTTTCCAGTGGATGCTAAATCTGCTTTATATCCACGAGCTTTACGAACTTCACTCAAAGAAAGTGGTAGATCTTTTCTATTAACTCTACTAGCACCACAGCTAGTTAATGAAACTGTAGCTGCAGTAATCATGCTAAGCATAAACAAATACTTAAATATTTTTTTCATACTTCAACCTCCGTTTATGTCTATTACATAGTATTATATCAAAATTTATAATAATAACAAAACATTTATTTTTATTTTTAAAAATAAGATTTTTGTAAATTGCTAAAATTTATAAAAACTTGTGCAATTTCAAAGCAAAATTAAAAGTCACCTTGCAAAACAAGATGACTAATAATAATTAATTATTTATGGTCGAACTTTTCGATGTATTGAGCTTTGACCATATTCATGCGATCTTTGACTTCAAAATCATCAAGAATCTCATCTTCTTCATCTTCGCTCAATAATCCACGTCCAGCAGGAATTAACTTACCTGTAATGACATTTTCTTTCAAACCATGCAAGATATCAACTTTGCCTCTAATTGAAGCATCGGTGAGTATTTTTGCTGTTTCTTGGAATGATGCCGCAGATAAGAATGATTCTGTCTCTAAAGCAGCCTTAGTGATACGTAAAATTTCAGGAATACATACTGCTGGTTTGCCACCTACTAATAATACTTCAGCATTTGCATCGGTAAATGCTTCTTTATCAACTAAAGTATCTGGTAGAAGTTTTGTATCTCCTCCATCAAGAATATGTACTTTTCTTAACATTTGAGAAACAATAACTTCAATATGTTTATCGGAAATTTCAATACCTTGTGCACGATATACTTTATGTACTTCTTTGATGATGTATTTTTCAACTTTTTGTACACCAGCATTAATTAATAATTCAACTGGGTAAATTGCACCTTCGGTAATCTTATCACCGGCTTTGATTTCGTCACCAACTCTAACACGTAAACGGGCACCGAAATCAGTTGTTTCGACTTTAACATCTTTATCATTTTTAACAGTTACGATATAACGACCATTGTCTTCCTTGATTTCATCAACGAAGCCATCAATCTTAGAAATAACTGCTCTTCCTTTTGGAATACGAGATTCAAATAACTCTTGAACACGAGGTAAACCTTGAGTAATATCGCTACCAGCGACACCACCAGTATGGAATGTACGCATGGTTAATTGTGTACCAGGTTCACCAATTGATTGAGCAGCCATAATACCAACTGCTTCACCAACTTTAACCTCTTTACCAGTTGCAAGATTTAAACCATAACAGTGTTTACATACACCGTATCTAGTTTGACATCCTAAGAGTGAACGTATTTCGACGTGTTTAATTCCAGCATTAACTACACGATCAGCATCAACTTCAGTCATGAGAGTATTGCCTGGAACAAGTACTTCGCCGGTCTTTTCATCAATAATATCATGTAAAGAATAACGTCCAACTAAACGGTCTCTTAATGGAACGATAACTTGATCGCGTGATGTATCTCTAATTTCTCCTACGACAAATCCAACATCTGTTCCACAGTCTTCTTCTCTTACCACAACGTCATGAGAGACATCGACAAGTCTTCTAGTTAAGTAACCAGAGTCAGCAGTTTTTAAAGCTGTATCAGCTCCACCTTTACGTGCACCGTGTGTTGCAATAAAGAATTCTGAAACTTTAATACCTTCACGGAAACAGGATTTAATTGGCAATTCGATAGTGTCACCAGATGGGTTAGCCATCAAACCACGCATAGCGGACAATTGTGTAAAGTTAGAAATATTACCACGAGCACCAGAGTTAGCCATCATATAGATTGGGTTATCGATTTCTGTATCCATGTGTTTTCTTAAAGCAACTTCGAATTGCTTACGGACATTTTCCCAAATTTCAATAACTTTCTTATGACGTTCTTGATCGGTGTAGTAACCTTTTCTTGCCATCAAGTTGACCTTTTCGGTATCTTCATCACCTTTCTTAATAAGATCTTTCTTTTCAGAAACAACATTAATATCAGCGATTGATACAGTAATACCAGCAAATGTGGAATACTTAAATCCTTGGTCTTTCATCTTGTCGAGAACGACAGATGTTTTAGTAGTACCATATCTACGGAAGATTTGGTCAATAATTTTACCTAAATCCTTTTTACAATATGGTTTTCTAATAGGTTGAGCAGCAATGTATTCGCGAATATTTGTGCCTTTTGGTACAAAATCTTCTGCAATTGTGTGCTCAAAATTTGATTTGTTAGCTGGATTATTTAAATAAGGGAAATCTGCAGGATAAATCTTATTGAAAATAATCTTACCAACTGTAGTAATTAAATAACCATTGTATTCTTCTTCTGTTAAATTATCTTTATTGATTTCTTTACCAGGAATTGCAATACGGTTATGTAAGTGAACTTGTTTTGTTAAATATGCACGATCAACTTCATCAATATTTCTAAAGACTTTACCTTCGCTTTCAGCGTAAATGTAGTAGCGTTCTGCTTCTTCCATATCGCCTTGTGCTTCACATTTCTTTGCTCTTTCTAAGAAATATTCTTTAGTAGATTCAAGTGTCAAGTAATAGTTACCAAGAACCATGTCTTGAGAAGGTGTAACGATAGGTTTTCCATCTTTAGGTCCTAAAATGTTGTTACTTGCAAGCATTAAATCAATAGCTTCTTCTTGAGCAGCTTTTGATAAAGGTAAGTGAACAGCCATTTGGTCACCATCGAAGTCTGCGTTAAATCCTGTACAGACAAGAGGGTGTAAACGGATTGCACGACCTGCAACTAACTTAGGTTGGAAAGCTTGGATACCAAGTCTATGAAGTGTAGGAGCACGGTTTAATAAAACTGGGTGATCTCCAATAATTTCTTCGACAATATCAAATACTTTCTCATCATATCTATCGATAAGTTTATCTGCTTGTTTATGAGCAGAGGCATGTCCTCTTTTGATTAATAAGGAAACAATATATGGACGTAATAATTGAATTGCCATTTCACGAGGAATTCCACATTCATACATTTTTAGATCTGGTCCAACAGCAATAACTGAACGGCCAGAGTAGTCAACACGTTTACCAAGTAAGTTTTGACGGAAACGTCCTTGTTTTCCTTTCAAAATACTTGTTAAACATTTAAATGTACGTCCGTTTGGTCCTTGAACTGGTTTATTTCTACGACCATTATCGATTAATGCGTCGACAGCTTCTTGAACCATACGTTTTTCATTTAAAAGAATTACGGATGGTGCAGCCATTTCAATTAATCTCTTTAAACGATTATTACGTGTGATAACACGGCGATATAATTCGTTTAAATCAGAAACTGCGAAACGTCCACCTTCTAATTTACACATTGGACGTAAATCAGGAGGTAAAACAGGGATACAGTCAAGAACCATCCATTCTGGTCTATTGCCAGATGTACGGAAAGCTTCAATAACTGCCAAACGTTTCATTAATTTTCTTTGTTTATCTTTCTTAGAATCTTTAATTGCTACACGAAGTTTAGCAGATTCTTCATCTAAGTTGATTTCTTTTAATAATCTCTTAATTGCTTCAGCACCTTCGCCAAATTCGGCTCCAGTGTGTTTTGAGATAAATGCAGCAGTTGTTTGGAAATCGAAAGGTTCTTGTGGATATCTTTCAAGTTTTTCAATTAACTCATTTGCACGAGTGTAATCATAACTTTCTTTATCCAAAGTTTCGATAAAGTCTTTAATTGCAGCAATAAATTCAATTGGTCCATTCTTTTCTGATAAATGTTCAGATTTATAAAGAACTTTGGAACTACCTGGATTTAAAACAACGTGTGCAGCAAAATAAATAATTTCTTCAAGTTGTTTAGCTGGAATATCCAAAACTAAACCAATACGTGAAGGGACACTTTTTAAATACCAGATATGTGTGACTGGTGAAGCAAGTTCAATGTGGCCCATTCTTTCACGTCTAACTTCTTTAGAAATGACTTCAACACCACATTTTTCACAAGTGATTCCTTGATAGCGGATTTTCTTGTACTTACCACAGTGACATTCATAATCTTTTGAAGGTCCAAATATTTTTTCACAAAATAAACCACCAATTTCAGGTTTTTGTGAACGATAGTTAATTGTTTCAAATTTCTTAACTTCACCATGTGACCAAGAACGAATCTTTTCAGGAGAAGCAAGAGAAATTTTAATTGATTTTAAATCGTTAATATCAAACATACTTTTGCGCCTCCTTATTCTTCGCCTTTAAGTGATTCTACAATACTCATTGCATCTTCATCGTCAAATCCAACATTTTCTGTTAAATCACGGATTGTTTGAGAAATGCGATGTTCTTCTGCTTCTGCTTGTTTAGAAATTTCTGAAGTATCGATTTCTGTTCCTTCTCCATCAAATAATCTAATATCAAGAGCAAGAGATTGTAATTCCTTAGTTAATAATTTAAATGCTTCAGGCATACCAGGTTTTGGTAGATCCTTTTGCTTAATGATTGCATCATAAGCTTTACGACGACCAACACGATCATCAGATTTAATAGTCATCATTTCTTGTAAAGTATGAGCAGCACCATAAGCTTCTAATGCCCAAACTTCCATTTCACCAAATCTTTGGCCACCTTTTTGTGCCTTACCACCTAAAGGTTGTTGTGTAATGATTGAATATGTACCTGTTGCACGAGCGTGTAATTTATCATCGACCATGTGAACAAGTTTAATCATGTACATAACACCAACGGAAATGCGTTCATCGAAACGATCACCGGTACGTCCATCATATAATACAGTTTTTCCATCTGGGCTTAAGCCAGCTTTGTTCATTAAATCAAATATTTCTTCATTAGATATACCATCGAAAACAGGTGTTGCAATCTTCATACCTAATTTCTTAGCTGCCATACCTAAGTGAATTTCAAGAATTTGACCAATATTCATACGAGAAGGAACACCTAATGGATTTAACATAATATCAATTGGTGTACCATCTGGTAAGAACGGCATATCTTCTACTGGTAAAATGCGGGAAATAACACCTTTGTTACCATGACGTCCAGACATCTTATCACCTTCAGAGATTTTTCTCTTTTGGACGATATAGACACGAACCATTTCATCAACTTTTGGTGGTAATTCATCACCGTTTTTACGTGAGAATGTTTTAACATCTAAGACAACACCAGCACCACCATGAGGTACTCTTAATGAAGTATCTTTACCATCTTTAGTCTTATCAGCAAAGATTGCCATCAATAATTTTTCTTCAGCGGTAGGTTCAGTTAATCCTTTAGGAGTAATCTTACCAACTAAAATGTCGCCTTCTTTTACTTCTGCACCTGGAATGATAATACCTCTTGCGTCAAGGTATGCTTTAGCATCTTCACTGACGTTAGGGACATCACGAGTGTATTCTTCATGTCCAAGTTGTGTGTTACGGCATTCACAATCATATGTTTCAATGTGAATTGTCGTATAAACATCATCTTTGACTAATCTTTCTGACATGATAACTGCGTCTTCGTAGTTATAACCATTCCATGTCATGAAAGCAATAGTAACGTTTTGACCTAAAGCTAAGTCACCATTTTGCATTGCAGGGCCATCCGCAATAACTTGACCAGCTTTGACTTGGTCACCAATCTTAACAATTGGACGTTGGTTAATACATGTTCCTTGGTTAGAACGCATGAATTTTTGCAAATGATATTCTTTATCTTCGCCGTTCATAGTTGTGATAATACGTTTTGAATCAACGTATTTAACTAAACCATCAACTTTTGCTACAACAGCGATACCAGAGTCTTTTGCAATATAATGTTCCATACCTGTTCCAATAAATGGAGCATGTGGATTTAATAAAGGTAATGCTTGACGTTGCATGTTAGCACCCATCAAAGCACGAGTAGTATCATCGTTTTCAAGGAATGGAATACATGATGCTGCGATGGAAACAATTTGTTTTGGCGAAACATCAATGTAATCAATCATTTCTCTTGGTGCTAAGACTGTCTCACCATTTGCACGAGCAATGACCATATCATTCATAATGCAGTGGTTTTCATCTAATTGAGTATTAGCCTCAGCAATGAGGTACAATTTTTCTTGATCTGCTGATAAGTAATCAGCTTCTTCAAGGACACGGAATGTACCTTTTTCAACTCTACGATATGGAGTTTCAATAAATCCGTATTTATTAATCTTTGCATAACACGCAAGGTTATTGATAAGACCAATATTTTGTCCTTCAGGTGTTTCAATTGGACAAATTCTTCCGTAGTGTGAGTAGTGAACGTCACGAACTGCGAAAGATGCACGTTCTCTTGAAATACCACCAGGTCCTAAAGCAGAAATACGACGTTTATTTGTCAATTCTGCAAGAGGGTTTGTTTGGTCCATAAATTGTGATAATTGTGAGCTTGCAAAGAATTCTTTAACTGCACTTGTAACAGGACGGATGTTAATTAATTGTTGAGGTGTAACTTCTGATAAATCAGAAATTGACATTTTATCCTTAACAGCTTTACCCATCTTTGTTAAACCTGTGCGGAATTGATTTTGAATTAATTCACCAACACAACGAATGCGACGGTTACTTAAGTGGTCGATATCGTCAGTATCACCAAATCCTTCAATAATATTCATAAAATAAGAGAAAGTGGCTACGATATCAGAAATTGTTGCACAGTTTAAAGTTTCATCTAAATCAGTACCGATGATGTTAACAACTCTTTTTTGTTCTTCATCAGCATAGACTTTAACGATATTAACTTTACTATGTGTATCTAAGTCAGTGTTTGTATCTAGAATTCTAGTGTGTGCACCATTTTCAAAGAATCTTGCTTCTTTAAGTTGATTAACCATATCAATGGTTAATAATGTGCCTTTTTCATAGACAACTTCGCCATCAGCAGAAATTAAATGTTCTGCTAATACACGGCCAGGAAGTCTGTTGTAAACACCTAGTTTTGTAATATATTTGTGGCGTCCAGCACGTCCTAAATCGTAACGTTTTGGATCAAATAATCTTTGCGTTAAGAAAGTGATTGCACCTGATTCGTTATAAGGTTCACCAGGTTTTAATCTTAAAAATATTTCTCTTAAAGCACGAGAAGCGTTTTTAGTGTCTGCATCTTTTTTAATAGTATTTTGAAGCATAACGTTATCGCCAAATAATTCTTCAAGAACTTCTGGAGTTTCTAAGCCCAAAGCCTTTAATAAAATAGTTGCAGGCATTTTTCTTTGGCGTTCAATTCTAACAGATAAAACATCTTTAGAATCTGATTCAAATTGTAACCAAGTACCACGAGTAGGAATTAAGTCTCCACCATAAATATATTTACCTGATTTATGATCTAATTCTTTCTTTAAATATGCACCTGGTGAACGGACAATTTGTGATACAATAGCACGTTCTGCACCATTGATAATAAATGTTCCGCTGTCAGTCATTAATGGGAAATCGCCCATAAAGACTTCTTTTTCTTTGATTTCGCCAGTCTCTTTAAAACATAAACGTAAAGTGACTTTTAATGGAGCACAAAAGGTTAAATCACGATTTTTGCATTCTAACCAATCGTATTTAGGCTCTAAAAATCTATGTCCAACATATTCAATGAATACATCATCTGCATAGTTAGAGATTGGGAAAACATCCTTAAAAGTTTCTTCAATACCATGTTTTAAAAATTCTTTGTATGATTCAGTTTGAATTTCTACTAAATATGGTAACTCTAAAGTTCCAGAAATTTTTGAGAAATCAATACGATCATTATTTAATTTTTTATAATTGTTATAATTCATATAATGGCCCCTCTCATAATAAATTTAATTCATCATTTACTTAGTTGCTTGATAAATGTAGTATCCTTTATCTCTTTTTAATAAAGTACAATTACCAAACACTCCTTCTATATAATCTCTAGCGCTAAACGCACCATGACTTTTTCGAATAACAATAAACAATGAACCGCCATCAATAAGATAGTCATAAGCACCTTTAAACATTTGATAAATAACTTTTTTACCAGCACGTATTGGTGGATTTATAACTATACTATCAAAACGTCCATCGACATTCTGATAAATGTCACTTTGAAGGCATGTGACATTTTTTAATTTTAAATTCGATATATTTTCCTTGGTCAGTGCGACTGCACGCTCATTAATATCAACCAAAACAAATTTTGAATTTGAATCAAATGATGCGAGCGTTAATCCCAATGCCCCATATCCACAACCGACATCAAGAATTCGACCTTTTAATTGAAGAGGGATTAACACTTTTAAAAAAGCATATGTTCCCTCATCAATATTGTTTTTTGAAAACACTCCAAGGTCTGTTTTTAAACAAAAGTGTTGATCAAAAATTTCGTATTTTATTAGCTTTGGAGATGACTTTAAATCCGAGTCAAATTCAAAATAATGCGACATTTTATCAACCCCTTAAATGCGACAAAAACCCGCAAAAGCAGGTTTATATCTTTTTATCGTAAAGTAAAGTTAAATTACTTAACTTCGACTTCAGCACCAGCAGCTTCTAAAGCTTTCTTGTGTTCTTCTGCTTCTACTGGTGAAATGTGTTCTTTAACTGCAGCTGGAGCAGCGTCAACTAATTTCTTAGCATCCATTAAGCCTAAGCCTGTTATAGCTTGAACAGCTTTGATAACTGCAACTTTTGATGCACCAACAGCTTTAATCCATAATGAAACTTCTGCTGGTCCTTTCTTTTCTTCTTCTTCGACAGGTGCAGCAGCAGCAGCCATAGGTGCAGCAGCAGTAACACCAAATTCTTCTTCAACAGCCTTTACTAAGTCGTTTAATTCGACAACTGTCATTTCTTTAATAGCAGCAATAATTTCTTCGTTTGTTAACTTTGCCATTGTTTTTTCCTCCTAATTTTAGTTTTGTTTGTCAGCGATAGCCTTAACAGCGCAGGCAAATCCGCGGACAGGTGCTTGTAAGCACGATAAGAACATTGAAATCAAACCTTCACGTCCTGGTAATGATGCGATGACTTTAACTTCGTCAGCGTTAGCAACTTTACCTTCGATGATTCCACCCTTGATTACAAGGTGTTCGTGTTTCTTAGCAAATTTTGCGATAACTTTTGGACCAGCAATTGTATCTTTTGTAAAGACAACTGCGTTAGGGCCTTCAAGTATTTCTTTAAGATCTGTGTGACCTAATTCTTCAACTGCACGTTCAACGAGAGAGTTTTTGTAAACGCGAATTGAACCATCAACAGCTCTTAAAGCACGACGCATCTCAGTCATTTCTGCGACTGATAAACCACGGTATTCAACAACGACAACTGCGTTGGAATTTTTAACGTTTTCAACGACTTCAGAAACAACTTCTTTTTTTGCTTGTAAAATCTCTTGATTCATCGTTCTACCTCCTAACCTTTCTTAAAATTTTTATATTAGGCTTCAATATACAATGAGATAGACTCGCCTTGCGAGAGAATAACATTTTTTATTAACTTATCCTACACCTCGGTAACATTTTTAAACTATAGCGTCGTTACTGTCTTTGGTATATTGAATTCCTTAAAACTTATTGACGACCATTAAATGTAATTTTAATAGCTGGTCCCATGGTCGTATGGATAACAGCGTTTTTGATATATGCACCTTTGACTGATGCTGGTTTTACTTTGACGATTTGATCGCAAACAACATTTAGGTTATCAACAATCTTTTCTGTTTCAAATGAACAACGAGCGACACTAACATGGATATTTCCATCTCTATCAACACGGTATTCAACTTTACCAGCTTTAATCTCTTGGATAGCTTTAGCGATATCCATTGCAACTGTTCCAGTTTTTGGGTTTGGCATTAAACCTTTAGGTCCTAATAATTTACCCATTTTACCAAGCTCACCCATCATATCAGGTGTTGCAACGATAATATCGAAATCAAACCAGTTTTCATTTTGGATTTTTTCTAACATTTCTTTTCCGCCGACGAAATCCGCGCCAGCAGCTTTTGCATCATCAACTTTATGTGTGATTGCTAAAACTCTCTTTGTTTTACCATTTCCATGAGGAAGAATAACTGTACCTCTGATAGCTTGATCAGCTTGTTTTGGATCAACGTTTAAATGGAAAGAAACATCGATAGTAGCATCAAACTTTGTAGTTGATGTAGTTTTGACGAGTTCAGCTGCTTCTGCAATTGTATATAACTTATTTGCATCAATTGCTTTTTCTACAGCTAAATACTTTTTACCTTTCTTCATTTTATTTCCTCCTTAGTGGTGATAACGGGTATTGTCCCTCCCACCTTCAATTATTCGTCAATTTCAATGCCCATGTTACGAGCTGTACCAGCAATAATTTTCATTGCGGCTTCAACATCGTTGCAGTTAAGATCTGGCATTTTGTATTCAGCAATCTTTCTCAAGTCATCCTTGCTAATTTTAGCAACCTTTGTTGTCTTTGAATTTGCTGAGCCTTTTTTAATTCCAGCAGCCTTAAGTAATAAACCAGCAACTGGTGATGTTTTAATTACGAAGTCAAATGATTTATCTTCGTAAGCGGTAATGATGACAGGAACGATTTCTCCTCTACGGTCAGCTGTTTTAGCATTAAAGTCTGTACAGAATTTAGGCATTAAAATACCAGCTGATGCAAGTTTTGGTCCTGGTTTAGCGTCTCCACCAGGTAATTCCATTTTCACAACCTTAGCGATCTTTTTACTCACGTGACACACCTCCTATAGAATTTTTGTCCGTGCCGTGGTCATTGGATTAATCGCTTAATCCTTCCACTAAGCATAGCTTAGAACTACAATAAAGCAATTCTATGCTTGTCTATTGTATCTAATCTAAAACTTCAAGTCAAGAAAAATTTATAATTTTTATTATAAAATAAACATTTGCCCACAAATATGAAAATTTGTGTTTATAAAGTCAAGAAAAAAACCTGCGATATCGCAGGTTATAAAATTATATTTTATCAATCTCTGAAAAATCAACTTCGACAACAGTTGAACGGCCAAAGAAAATTGTCTCAACTTTAATCGTTCCCGTTTCAGCATTAATCTCAGTAATATGTCCTTCGCTACCTTCAAGTGGTCCACGTAAAACTTTGACCAAATCACCAATATCATAACGTGAGTACATACTCTTATCAACCATACCCATGCTCTTTAACACAGGTTCGATTTCTTCAACAGGAATTGGGAAAGGTTTAGTTCCTCCACCAGATGATCCAACGAAACCAGTAACGCCTGGGGTATTTCTAACCATGAACCATGCTTCATCAGTCATAATCATCTCAATGAATACATAGCCAGGATATAGATTTTTAATTTTAGTTTTTCCAGTAGGAATTCCATCTTTTAAAACAGGTTGCTCTGTTTCAGCAACAATAATTCTAAAAACATAGTCTTCAAGTCCCATTGAAACAACACGACGCTCTAAGTTAGCTTTAACCTTTGTTTCGTGACCAGAATAACTATTAACAACATACCATTGTTTTTCCATTTTATCGTCCTCCAGATTAAATTATTTAACGAAAGTATCACGTAAAATACGTAATAACTGTCCCGCTATAACATCATCAAGAGAAAGCCACAATGCAGCAACAATTGTAATAAATAAAACAACACCTAAAGATTTCAAAACAGTTTCGCGACTTGGCCATCTAACTCTTTTTCCTTCTTTTACAACACCTTGAAAATATTTTTTAACTTTTCCCATAAGTGACCTCCTATTTGCTTTCTTTATGTAATGTTTGAGCATTACATTTCGGGCAAAACTTTTTAATTTCTAAACGAGTTTGTGTTTTTTGTTTTGTCGTTGTGTAATTTCTTGACAAACATTGTGTGCATATCAAGATGACTTTTTCACGCATACAAAAACACCTCATTTCGATAATAGACTATATCATGAACTTAATAATTAGTCAATTTTATATTTGTAATATAAATAATTTTTAGCAAAAGTCAATAGCATTTTCCAATCATTTTCGCGCTATTTTTTTAATTTTTTTTAAAGTAAAATCTGTATGTGTTTTTGATAATTTAAGTTTTGTTGCTGCCTCATGATAAGTATAACCAGATGCCCGTAAATACATAACTGTCTTATCTCTTTTTGACAATACTTCTTCATCAAGACTATTAAAATATTCAAATGATTCAATGTCGTTATACCATTTCACTACAGAAGATTCTGGGTCTGGAATCACTTCATCTAAACGCATAATAGAACAATCGTAAGTGTTTTCATCAAAGCTGAGGCAAGAAGAAAGTTCATAATATCTATTTTCACTGATTCTAATACACCTTATAATTGCTTGACTTACTATTAGATTTAGATATGTTTTAAAGTTAGATTTATTTTTATCATAGAACCTTAATCCATTATATACACTAAATTGCGCAATACTCTTTAACTCATGAAAAGTAACTCCATATTTTCTAGCACTTTTAAAGTAGCTAACACAAATCATTGTGATAAGCCCATTCCACCTAAAAAGAAGCATATTAAATGCTTCTTCGCTATTATTTTTTGCTAATTCAATTAATACTTCATCTGAAGTTTTGCTATCTATCATGGCCCTCCGTTAGGAAGAAAATCTGTTGTTAAAAATTTGTGCTAAATACACTGCTGCCGCAACTGACGCATTCAAGGAATTAATATGTCCTACCATTTCAATTTTCGTTACAAAATCACTATTTTCTAAAACCAGTCGTGATATTCCTTCTCCTTCTGATCCAACTACAACTGCAATTGGACACTTATAGTCTATCTCACAATAATTAAGTTTGGCTGATGCATCTGAAGAAACAATCCAATATCCATTTTCTTTTAAAGTGTTTATTGTTTGCACTAAATTTGTCACCATACAAACTGGAACGAAATCTATTGCTCCAGTTGAAGTTTTAGCAACTGTGCTATTAACAGCAACCTGTCCATGCTTCTTAATAATAATTCCATCTGCACCAAACGCATCACATGATCTCATTATTGCACCTAGATTATGTGGATCTTGAACACCATCCAAAATAACCAAGAGTGGATATTTGGATTTCTTAGCATTTTCAATTAAAGTATTTAAAGCTATATACTTGTAATCCTCAACAACGCCAATTACATTTTGATGATTACCACCATTTGCCAATCTATCTAATTCTTTTTTACTAACAATTTTAGATTCAATGGCCGCTTTTTTTATTTCACTTAATATTGGCTCAAATGAAAAGTTTTCACAAATATATATGCCTTTTACTTTGTGCTCTTTTAATGCACTTAGCACGGTATTTCTTCCGTAAATATATTGTGACATACTTCTCTACTCCTTTTGTCTCAAATTTGTCTCAATTTTGTCTCAGTTTTAATATTTAATTTCGTATGGTTTAGCGTTCAATCTTAACTCTTCACCAAACAAATTAACGACTTCTCTTTTGGCGTTTATCAAAACAACATGAACACTTACAGCATCAACGCCGTTATATGTGCAAATTGTTGTAGATATTGTTTTAATAGTAACATTATATTTTATAGCAGCATCTTTTAAGATTTTAACCGTAAAATTATTGTCACATATCATTGATATTTGTGGATTTTTTGCTTGTGCTCTTTTTTCAAATTTACGCAAAGATTTTAATACGATAAGTACAATTATTGTGGCTAATATTGCAATTATAAATTTACCACTACCACAAGCTAGACCAATAGCCATAACAATCCAAAGAGTTGTTGCAGTAGTTAAACCCTTAATATCTAATCCCGTTTTCATAATTGCGCCAGCACCTAAGAAACCAATACCAGTGACTACTTGCGCTGCCAAACGAGCAGGATCATGACTTGGGAATAATTCGTAACTAAAGCCATAAATTGATAAATACATAATCAATGCTGAGCCAGCACTAACTAAAATATGCGTTCTAAAACCAGCCGCATGTCCGCGAGATTCTCTTTCAAAACCAATAATTCCACTCAAAATACATGCAAGAATTATACAAATCAATCCTAAAAGGATATTACCGAATATACCTAAATTTTTGTTGAAAAAATCTATAATAATATCATCTATAGAGCTTATATATTGAATTTTTTCATTTGCTTCTTCTAAAATTGCTTCTTCTAAAAACATTTTAAAACCTCCCTATAAAATATTTCTTTTCATAAGATCTTCCCTTAGCAAATCACTACGGGTAAAATCTTTATTAGCTTTAGCTAAATTATACTCTTTTAAAAGAATTTTGTCATCTTCGCCCAAAATAGGATATGTTATTTTTAATCCCAATATATATAGTTCATCTTTCAAAGTAGTAAATAAATCATGCAAAAGTGCATTATCTACTTCTCTTTGTCTTAATGCCTGATTTGCTTGTTTAACAATTGCGTATAATTCGCTCAAAGCATTTGAGGTATTCAAATCATCGGCAAGGGCATTTAAAAATGGCTCAATTAGCATAGATGGAGCTTTATCATCCAAACTTAAATCTTTCATTTGTAATTCTACTGCTAATTTTTTCATAACATTTTCAATTTTATTTATTTCGTTTTGATTAGAAGATATCAAATCAGTAGAAAAATTCACTGGTGCACGATAATGGGTGGAAATTAACAATAGTCTTATACTATTTCCGCCATATTCTTTTAAGGCATCATGGGCTGTTACAACATTTCCCAGCGATTTTGACATCTTTTCGTTATTTATATTAATAAATCCATTATGCATCCAATAATTTGCAATTGAATGGCAATGGCATGCTTGTGATTGGGCAATTTCATTTTCATGATGTGGGAATTTTAAGTCAAATCCCCCACCATGTATATCAATATGTCCATTTTCAAATAAAGAGTTAATCATAACAACACATTCTGTATGCCATCCAGGTCTTCCTTTTGACCAAGGTGAATCCCATTTGATTCCCACATCAGTGTGCTTCCATAAAGTAAAGTCAAGTGGTGATTCTTTTTTTGAATTCTCTTCAATTCTTGCACCAACTAATAAATCTTCAATTCTTGTATTGCTTAATTCACCATATGAATGAATTTTTTCTACACGGAAATAAACATCACCATCAACGACATATGCCGCATCAATTGATACTAAATTATCAATAAATTTAATAATTTGAGGCATGTATTCAGTAACTCTAGGTGTAATATCCGGTTTCATTGCATTAATGTTTTCTAAGTCTTCTTCAAAGGCTTTTATATACATTTCCGTTACTTCGTTTTCCGGCATATCTAATTCTTGTGCTCTTTTTATAATTTTATCATCAACATCAGTGTAATTACTGACATAAGTGACTTTATATCCAAGATAAGTTAAAAATCTTTTAAACGTATCAAAAACTACTACTGGGCGCATATTTCCAATATGAACATAGTTATAAACAGTTGGACCACAAACATAAAGAGAAACTTCATTCTCTTTTATAGGTTTGAAATCTTCAATTTTATTTGTTAATGAGTTATATATTCTTAAATTCATCTTTTATCGCCTCGCAAATGATTATACCATAAATAAAAAAGAGTTGATATATAATCAACTCTAATTTAGTATATTAACTATTTTGGAAAACGTTCTCTTGCTTTATATGAAGTATGTAAGAGTTCATGAGCCTTATGGCTATTTGGTTCTCCTAAATAATCTTTGTATAAAGCTTGAATTTGCTTATTGTTATGAGATTGTCTTACTGCTTGTTTTTCATCTTCAGAATACAATACTTTTGCGCGTTTTTCGCGATATGTATCTAAAATATCCATATCTTCGTTTGGTAAGAAGCATGGTTTAACAAATGGTTGTCCACCACCATTGATACATCCACCTGGACATCCCATAATTTCAATAAATGCATATGGAGATTTGCCCGCTCTAATGTCATCTAGTAATGGTTTAGCATTTTTCATACCATGAGCAATAGCGACTTTCACTACTGTTCCATTCATATCAATTGCAGCTTCTTTAATGCCATCAAATCCACGAACTTGTTCAAATTTAATTAAATCATGTTCTTTACCAGTTACTGCATGATAAGCAGTTCTTAAAGCAGCTTCCATAACACCACCAGTGACACCGAAAATGACACCAGCACCTGAGTATTCACCTAATAAATCTTGATCAAATTCTTCATCTGGTAAACGAGTAAAGTCAATACCAGAGCGCTTAATGAGTTTAGCAAGTTCTCTTGTTGTTAAGACTGCATCAACATCCTTTAAACCATCTTTACTAGCATTTTCAGGTCTTTCTTTTTCAAACTTTTTAGCAGTACATGGCATAATTGATAGAACAAAGATATTTTTTGGATCTAAGCCATTCTTTTCTGCAAAGTAAGATTTAACAATTGCGCCCATCATTTCATGTGGAGATTTACAGCTTGATAAATGACCTAATAAATCACCATAGAAATATTCAGCATAATTAACCCATCCTGGTGAGCAAGATGTAATCATTGGAAGTTGTCCACCATTTTTAATACGATGTAACAATTCAGTTGCTTCTTCCATAATTGTTAAGTCAGCAGCAAAGTTTGTATCATAAACTCTGTTAAATCCTAAACGTTTTAAAGCTGCAACCATCTTGCCAGTGACAGATGTTCCAATTTTCATTCCGAATTCTTCACCTAATGCTGCACGAACTGCAGGAGCAGTTTGAACAACGATGAATTTTCCTTCTTTACGAGCCTTATCGACTAAATCGATTTCGCTCTTTTCCATTAATGCGCCTGTTGGACAGACGTTAACACATTGTCCACAGAGGATACATGGTGATTCTGCCATTGAACGATTGTAAGCAGGACCTACAATTGCCTTAAAGCCACGGTTTTCAAAACCTAAAATACCAGTTCCTTGAGCATTTTTACATCTTTCAACACAACGTCCACATAAGACACACTTTGATGTATCACGAATGATTGATGGTGTTAATTGATCTAAAGTTGTAGGTGTTTTTACACCTTCATACATATCATCTCTTGCACCTGTAATTTGAGCAACATGTAATAATTCACATTGACCATTCTTTGAACATTGTTGACAGTTCTTTGAGTGGTTAGATAATAATAATTCAACACTTGTACGACGAGCTGAAACAGCTTTTGGTGAAGAAATTGTAATCTCCATTCCTTCTGCGATTGGATAGACACAAGATGCAACCAATCCTCTTGCTCCAGTTGCTTCAACTAAACAGACACGGCAAGAACCTCTTGAGCATTCGCCATTATTAAAGTGACATAATGTTGGGATAGTATATCCGCAACGTTTACATGCTTCAAGAATAGTTAAACCTTTTTCTACTTGATAAGGGTGACCTTCGATTTTAATATTTACCATTTCCATTTTTCTTCACCTCTATCTCTTAATAATTGCGTGGAATGGACATGCACTTATACACATACCACACTTAATACATTTATTTGGATCAATGACATATGGAGTCTTACCAACCTCACCAGAGATTGCGTTAACAGGACATCCACGTGCACATTTACTACATTTTTTACATTGTTCAGGAATAATATAGTATTCCATTAAGTTCTTACAAACTTTTGCAGGACACTTCTTATCTACAACGTGAGCGATATATTCATCTCTAAAGTGAGTTAATGTTGAGATAATTGGGTTTGCAGCTGTTTGACCTAAAGCACAGAGTGAGCCAGCTTGTACTGCTTGTCCTAATTCTTCTAAGTCTCTAATATCATCAAGTGTTCCTTTACCATCAGTAATCTTAGTTAATGTTTCTAACATTCTCTTTGTACCAATACGGCAAGGTGAACATTTACCACATGATTCATCACAAATAAATTCCATATAGAATTTTGCAACGTCGACCATACAGTTATCTTCGTCCATAACGATAGCTCCGCCAGAACCCATCATTGAGCCTAAAGCAACTAAGTTATCGAAATCGATTGGAGTATCTAAATATTTAGCTGTTAAACACCCACCGGATGGACCACCTGTTTGAATAGCTTTGAATTCTTTGCCATTTGGAATTCCGCCACCGATATCATAAATTAGTTCACGTAAAGTTGTTCCCATTGGGATTTCAACTAAACCGACATTATTAATTTTTCCACCGAGAGCGAATACTTTTGTACCCTTAGATCTATCTGTTCCGTATTTTGTGAAAGCTTCAACGCCTTCTCTTAAGATGTATGGGACACAGGCCAATGTTTCAACGTTATTAACGATTGTTGGTTTATCCCATAAACCTTTAATTGCAGGGAATGGAGGTCTTGGACGAGGCATACCACGTTGACCTTGAATAGAATTTAATAGAGCTGTTTCTTCACCACAGACGAAGGCACCTGCGCCTAAACGTAAGTGACATCTAAAGCTAAATCCTGTTCCAAGGATGTTATCACCAAGTAAACCTAATTCTTCTGCTTGTTTAATAGCGATTTGTAAACGGTTGACAGCGATTGGGTATTCAGCACGAACATAGAAATAACCATTCTTTGCTCCGATTGCATAACCTGCAATCATCATACCTTCGATAACTGCTAATGGGTTACCTTCTAAAATTGAACGATCCATGAAAGCGCCTGGGTCGCCTTCATCACCATTACATACTACATATTTTTCGTCATTTACTTGATCATATGCAAATTGCCATTTTCTACCGGTAGGGAATCCACCACCGCCACGGCCGCGTAAACCAGAATCTAAAATCATTTTAATGACATCTTGACGATCCATCTTTAAAGCTTTTTCTAAACCTTGGAATGCACCAAAGCCAAGAGCTTCATTGATATCTTCTGGATTAATATGTCCACAACCATGTAGAGCAATACGAACTTGTTTTTTATAGAAAGTTAAGTCCTCTTGTTTTGCTACTTTTGTTTTAGTAATTGGGTCTTCAATTAATAAACGATCAACAATTTCTTTACCCATAATATCTTTTGCAATGATTTCTTCACAGTCTTCTACTTTAACTGCATGGTATAAAGTATCTTCTGGGAAAATCTTAACAAAAGGTCCTTTAGAACAGAAACCGAAACAGCCAACTTGGTTAACTGTAACTTTATCTTCTAAATGATTCTCTTTAATTAATTCAATTAAACGATCTTTGATTTCATTTGAGTTTGAAGATAAACAACCTGTACCACCACAAACAACGATAGCACGTTTTCCATCTTCACCACTGAATTTAATATCTAAGCATTTTGTACATTTGCTAATTTGATCTTTTAATTCGACATCTGACTTAATCATTAGTTAGCACCTCCTAATGCACGATATTCATTTATAACGGCTTGTACTTGGTTAACAGACATTTTTGGATAAACCTTACCATTAATGCTAACAGCTGGTGCAATACCACAAGCACCGATACAACGTAAAGCATCAATTGTAAATAGGCCATCTGCAGTTGTCTCTCCTGGTTTAATTCCTAAAATTTCTGAGAATTTGTCACAAACTTGTTGAGCGCCTTTAACATAACAAGCTGTACCTAGACAAACACCAATAACAAATTTTCCCTTTGGTTTTAAAGAGAAAAATGAGTAGAAAGTAACGACACCATAAATGTCTGCAACTGGTATTCCCAATTTTTCAGAAATAATTTCTTGTACTTCAAAAGGAATATAGCCGAATTCTTTTTGAACAGCACTTAAAATCATCATTAAAGGTGTTGGTTCATCTTTGTACTCTGCGATGATTTCATCAACTCTTTTTACAGCAGTTGAACTTAATTTTGCCATAAAAACTCCTCCTATTTGCTAAGTTTATTGTTATTATAGATAATAACAAAGGGCAAATTACCGATTAGATTATAACATAGAAACATAAGTTTTGTTAACAAATATATGATTTTTATAAAATATTGTTAAATAAAGACAGTTTGCCAATTTTTGACAACTAAAAATAAAATATTAAAAACACAAAAAACAATATGATTTCGCCATATTTTTTATCACATTTTTGGCTTTTTTATTTGCTCTAGCAAGAAAAAAGAGATCGCGAGATCTCTTAGTTATAAATCAATTTTGTGTTCTTTCGAACCTTTTTTAAAGACAATTTCGCCTTTTTTGATACATCTTACCGGACACACAGTTGCGCATAAATGACATCCAACACACTTATCTTTATTAATTTCTGGACGACGTTTGTCACTAATCCAAGATATTGCTTGATGTCCTCCATCAAAACATGAGATATAGCAACGTCCACATCCTACACATTTTTCATTATCTACTTCTGGATATACAATATAACTACGATCTAATTCCTCACAAGGAATAATATTATCGTTTGCTAGACCTACTAATTCTTCAAGTGAATTTAATCCTTGATCTTCTAAATAATGTGATAAACCGTTACATAAGTCTTCAACAATACGATAACCATATTGCATGATAGCAGTTGTGACTTGTAGTGTTTTTGATCCTAATAAGATAAATTCTGCAGCATCTTCCCACGTTTCAATTCCACCAATTCCAGATATCTCAACATCTTTAATACCAGTTCTTAATTGTTGAATAAAACGCAATGCTACTGGTTTAACTGCTTTACCAGAATATCCAGAAATTGATGATTTTCCGTTTACAACTGGAAGACCAATTTTCTTATCTAAATCAACATTACAAATTGATTTGATAGTGTTAATTGCAGCTATTCCATCTGCTCCACCTTCTAAACATGCTTTCGCAATTGGAACCATATCAGTTACATTTGGAGTCATTTTTGCCATCATTGGAAGTTTTGATCCACGTTTAACTGCCATACAATATTTTTTGCATAATTCTGCATTTGTTCCAACATCTGATCCCATTTCATGTGAAGTCATTTGAGGACAAGACAAGTTCATTTCAATCATATCCGCTCCTGCTTCTTCAACAAGTCTAGCAAGTTCTACCCAGTCTTCTTCATTTGTGCCCATAATTGAGGCAATCAGGACCTTATTTGGATATTCTTCTTTTAATCTTTTTAAATCTCGTAAATTCTCTTCAAGACTATGTTCTGCAATTTGCTCCATATTCTTGAATCCCACAAATGGAGTATCTTCTTTTGTTAACGCATCAAAACGAGGTGATACTTCATTAATTACAAAATGTTTTGGGCCAATAGTTTTAAATACTACGCCACCCCAACCTGCATCATAGGCTTTTGCACACATTTCATAGCAATTACCAACTGGTGAGGAAGATAAGCAAAATGGATTTTCAAATTTTACACCTAAGAAGGTTATCGATAAATCTTTATGTTTCATTATCTTTTACCTCCTAAATACTCATGAATTGCATATGCGGCTTCTTTTCCATATTTTACTGCAGCTACTACTAGTTTATCTCCGTTAATGATATCTCCTGCAGCAAATACTTTTTCATCACTTGTTTGATAGTTTTTAACATCTACTATCCCACGATTACTTGTTATCTTATCAAACATTTCAAGTTTAGACATTTGTCCAATTGCTAAGATAATTTTATCAGTTTTAACTCTTAAAGTTGCCTCTAATTTAACATGCTTAAATGTAACTTCATTTCCATTGATTGATTCTGGAGTATAGCCATCAATAATTGAAACATCATTATCATGAGCGTCTTTATATTCTTTTTTGCTTGCTGGAAATTCGAATGTTTGTTCACGAGCCACAATAGTTACATCTTTGCATCCTAATAGTTTTAAGCTAGTTCCAACATCCATGGCAACATCTCCACCACCAATGATTAAAACATTATCTGGAACTTCAACTTTTCCTTTGTTGTCTTTAATTTTTGCTAAGACATCAACAGCAAGTTCAACATTTTTATTATTAGCAAATATTGGAAGCATTCTTCCATAACTTGCACCAACAGCAAGTAAAATTGCTTTATAGTCTTTCTTTAATTCTTCTAGGTTTGTTATTTCTTTATTAGTGACAAAAGTAACACCTAATTCTTGAATACGTTTAATTTCTAAATCTACTATTTCACTAGGCAAACGATATTCAGGGATTCCATATCTTAAATATCCGCCTAATTTTTCATTCTTTTCAAATACTGTAACATCATATCCCAGTTTAGTTAAAGTAGCAGCAGCCTGTAGACCCGCAGGACCAGAGCCAACAATTGCAACTTTGCCTAAATTTTTCATGCCTTTTTCTAAGATTTCCATTCCAATTGATGCTTCAAAATCTGTGACATATCTCTGGATACGACCAATTTCAATTGGACGATCAATACCACTTCTTGAACAGCCTAATTGACATAACTTTTCTGTAGGGCATACTCGAGCGCATATTGAACCTAATGCGTTATTTTCTCTAATAGTTTCTGCTGCACCTTTAAAATTACGGAAGCGAACAGAACGAATAAATTTTGCAGGGTCAGTTCCTGCAGGACACGCTTTAGAACATGGAGCGTCATGACACAACAAGCATCTTGAGGCTTCATGAATAACAGTTAATGGTGTTAAAGCATTTTCGTATTCTTCTAAATAGGACTTCTTCATCTTTCTAATCTCCTAAAAGTTATTTATATTTTAACCCAATTGTGAATATTTTTTCAATAATTGGTAATATAATGTATTAATTTAAAATAACAATTGATAGGTTCAAAAAAGTTGCAAATAATAGCCAAATGATATAAGGAAGTAAAAAATACGCAAAATTGCCATATCCTTTCTTTACATATAAAAACAACCAAATAACTAAAGCCAATAATGCGACAATTAAAATTAATCCTCCAATCGGTGATTTAAGACCAAAAAACACTGGTGTCCAAAGGAAATTAACTAGTAATTGTGCATAGTAAATCTTTTCGCCTTTTTCGTCATTATTTTGCGATAGTTTGTAACCCACAAATCCCATTAATATGTAAAGAATTGTCCACACAATTGGAAATATAATTGCAGGCACTCTTACTAAAGTAATCAAACTATTATAGTAAGTAGAGAAGTTTGGCAAAGTCATAGAAATAACAAAGCTTACAAAAAGTGGAAAAAGCAAGTTAAAAGCAAGATCTAAATTTAAATTAATTTTTTTCATAATATCCCCTGATTAAAATATATTCATCATAAAAGACAAAAAAGCACAAATATAACTATTTTAAGCTATACATTTTTTGAATAACTCTTTTAACTTAATATTCTTAACTTTGATTTCGCTATAATCAAACAAAAAAAAGGATTAGAACCCATATTTTTATAGGTAAAATCCTTTTTTAATAAAATTCTTTAATTAAGCTACATAGTTTTTTCGTAAACAACAACCATTTGACCTTGTGAATCAAAACTAGTTGAAATAACTCTCCATCCTTGTTGAGTTTTCTTGTTAATTTTTGTTGCAACATCCATGTAAAGACCAAATTGTACTTTATAGGCTACTACATCATAAGTATACATTTTTTCACCTCCTCAAAAATTATATCTAGATATACGAGACAACTTACTTAAGTGAACATTCGCTTAAAAATAAATATAATTGCTTAATAGTTACGATTTTACTTAATGTTTTCCTTTTAAATATCTTTACTTAATATTAGTTTGAAATCAATTAGTAAAATCCACTGTAGACTCATTTCTTCCAATCAATCCATCAAATATGGCAAAATAATATTCTGTTGTTCCTTTTTTGCTATTTAAAATACTTCTATATTCACCTAGACCAGAAGCCGTTTTTGTTCCACTAATATATCCTCTATTATGTCCTACTGCATATCCCATTTTAGGTTTCGCACCATTATCATCTCCATGAAGATACATATAAACATCTTGGATATAAATATTTACAATACGAGCATTGTCTACATTATAACCAACAATTCCACCCCAGCTTTTTGCTCCGCGATTCTCTTTTCCAGAAGTATCAATCATCCAGTAATCAAACATAACTTTATCTGTATTGCTTTTAACTGCGCCACTGATTGGTCTTCCAATATAAGTTGCATTTTTTACTAAGCCGTAATTTGTAGCCACTACACCACCACAATCTCCATTAGAGAAAAATTTAGTTAATTGAACTTTGCAATCAATTATTTCTCCATAATTTATTCCTGCAATACCACCAGTTCGCGAACCAGAACGATCAACTTTAAATTCGGAGTCTTTAACAGTTATGTTTTCTAATACACCACCATTATCATTAAAACCAACCAACCCTCCGGTATTAATCCATGATCCATTATGACACGAGTCACTGGTAAAATAAGTATTTGAAACAGTAAGATTTTTAATTGTTCCTTGGTTCTTTTTAAACATTCCATAATTTTGTTCTTGTGATAATTTGCTATCAGGTATTGTCATACGATAATTTGAAATAGTATAGTCATTACCATCTAAAATTCCGGTAAAATTTTCAATGCATTCTGCAGACATTTCAAGATCAATATTATTTACTAATTGATAATATGCATCTGGGTTGTTATTTATATTATAAAAGTCTTTAGCATTTCTAATAAAATGTATTTCCTGTGGTTTTTCTTCATCTTCTAAATCTATATAGTTTTCTGGTGTGATTGAATCTAAAGCGAGAGTATCAATTATTGAGCAATCAAAATCTAAATTATCCAAACACTCAAATTCATATATTTTATTTTCACTATATACAAACGCAAACATTTTACTCTTTACAGATGTCATGACAGCAGCATAGTATTCTTGTGTGTCTATATTTTTCAATACTATTCCATAAGCTTCAATATCAGTTAATAGCATGCGATAATAATATCCAGCCTTATCTGTTGAACTATTAAATGATATTTCTTCAGTGCGAGACTCCGTTTCACTAAATGTTGCAGTTTCCTCATATGATTCTGTCCAACTTTTTGTATTAGCTTCTGTCTTTGTGTTTGAATAGCCATATTCAACTTTAGGAGAAATGTTAAATGGTAATTTCAATTGTCCATTCACATTTACACTATGTTTGTTAGATACAGTTACTGTCTTTGAAATTACAGATTGAACAGAATTCTTCACTGAATTTGAATCAGTAGTAGAAACTGAAAGTGTAGTTTTTAGGCTACCACTGCCACCATAATAATATGCAGATGAAAATCCAGAAACTGGAACATTTTCATATGTCCCTAAATCAAAAATAAAATAATTGAATTTATCATCGCGAAATGATGTCATATTATATAAACTAATTTGGGATGCCTTATTATTTATTCTAATTTCTGGTTTCATATACGTATTAGATACATTGTCATTACCGCAACCAGCTAAAGCAAAAATAGATAATGCAACCATTAATATACTTTTTCTATTTTTCACAATTGCCCCTTCTTTCTCAAAATATTATACCCCCCTCCCGTAGATTATTGTCAACCACAAAAAAAGGTCCACATAAGTGGAACCTATTTTTTACGATTTTTTTTGTTATTTTATTAATTATTTAACAAATTCTACAATAGCCATTTCAGCATTGTCACCACGGCGTGGGACCATCTTCAAGACTCTTGTATATCCACCATTACGATCTTTGTAACGTGGACCGATTTCTGCAAATAACTTGTCAAGTGCAGTTACTTTCTTCTCAGCATCTGCATAGACTTCTGGACGGATAACTGCAGCAGCTAAACGGCGATTGTGTAAATCTCCATTCTTTGCTTTTGTTACCATTCTTTCCGCTAAATTCTTGACATCTTTTGCAACGCCTAATGTAACAACAACTCTTTCGTGAACGATTAATTCTGTTACAACATTTCTTAGCATTGCTTTGTATTTGCTAGATGTGTAAGCGGCTTTGAAACGTACGCCTGTCTTACCATGAACATTTTTACGACCTTGTGCAGCCATTTAAACTTCCTCCTAATCAATGTAATCCTTGAAGCTTAAACCAATTGCAAGAAGTTTTTCTTTAACTTCTTTAAGTGATTTCTTACCAAGGTTACGTACTTTCATCATATCTTCTTCAGTCTTTTGAGTTAATTCTAAGACTGTAGCAATTCCTGCTCTCTTTAAGCAGTTGTATGAACGAACTGAGAGATCTAATTCTTCAATTGTCATATCTTCATATTTATTAGTTGCTTGTTCTACTGGTTCTGCAACAATATTCATATCGCGAGTAATTTCGTTAAGAATTAAGAATTCTTCGAAGTGTGCAACTAAGATTTTAGCAGCAAGTGCGACGGAATCTTGTGGTAAAACTGAACCATTTGTCCAAACTTCTAATTCTAAGTTTTCATAATTAGCGTTGTGTCCAACACGAGTTGGTTTTACTTCGTAATTTACTTTAGTAATTGGTGAGTAGTTTGAATCAGTAGCGATTGTTCCTACAACTTGGCTTCCAGTACGAAGTGCTTTGTTTCCTTCTGAAGTAACATATCCTCTTCCGTTACGAGCAAAGAGTGACATTTTTAATTTGCCACCTTCAGCAACGTGAGCAAGTACTAAATCAGGATTTACAACTGTAACATCACTAGGTACAACTAAGTCCGCTGCGGTAACAACTGCAGGTCCTTCAACTTCGAGTTCTAATCTCTTTGTTGCAGAATCTTCACTATCGATTTTTAAAACTAAATCTTTTAAAGAAAGTACAATCATCGTGACATCTTCTTCAACTCCATCAAGAGCAGAGAATTCATGTCTTGCACCCTCAACTTCAATTGCAAAGATTGAAGCACCAGGTAATGATGAAAGCATAACTCTTCTTAATGAATTACCAATTGTTAATGCATAGCCTCTTTCTAATGGTCCAACTACGAATTTACCATAGTTTGTATTACCATCAAATTCAGCAGTTTCAAAACTAATTTTTGTAAATGGATTTACAATTTTTTTCATTTTATTTCCTCCCTTTTGCAAACGTTTTGTAGACTAAATTTATTTAATTATAAGATTATCCACGTGGACGCTTTGGTGGGCGGCAACCATTGTGTGGAATTGGTGTAGTATCTGTAATCATTTGGATTACTAATCCAGCTGCTTGTAAACTACGTACGGCAGAATCACGTCCGGATCCTGGTCCCTTAACGTTAACGTCAACTGTCTTAATACCTTGATCAACAGCAACTTTAGCACAAGCTTCTGCTGCTAATTGAGCGGCAAATGGTGTAGACTTTTTAGCACCTTTAAATCCTAATGCACCAGCACTTGACCAAGCAATAACATTACCTGCTTCATCAGTGATAGTGACAATGGTGTTATTAAATGTTGAATGAATGTGAGCGACACCTTTAGTATAGGCTCTCTTGATTTTTTTCTTTTTAGAAACAACTTTTTTACCAGCCATTTAACTTATCCTCACTTTCTACTTAACTGCTTGCTTTTTATTCGCAATAGTCTTTCTTGGTCCTTTGCGAGTGCGAGCGTTAGTTTTTGTACGTTGTCCACGAACTGGTAAACCTCTACGATGACGTAAGCCACGATAGCAACCAATTTCTGTAAGACGTTTAATGTTTAAAGCAACTTCACGACGTAAGTCACCTTCTACTTTGTATTTAGCTACTTCATTTCTGATTGCAGTTAATTGATCTTCTGTTAAGTTTTTAACACGAGTATCTTCATCAACTTTAGCAGCCTTTAAAATTTTCTTTGCAGTTGTAGGTCCAATACCATAAACATATGTTAATGAAATTACAACTCTTTTATCATTTGGAATATCTACTCCAACAATACGTGCCATATAGCATGTCCTCCTTAATTACCTTGTCTTTGCTTGTGCTTTGGATTTTCGCAGATAACCATTAAACGGCCTTTTCTACGAATGACTTTGCACTTATCGCAAATAGGTTTAACTGAAGGTCTAACTTTCATAATAATAATCCTCCGTTTGACTTTCTTTTTTTATTTGTATCTAAATGTGATTCTGCCACGTGTTAAATCGTATGGCGATATTTCTACCGTAACTCTATCACCTGGTAAAATGCGAATGTAGTTCATACGGATTTTACCAGAAACGTGGGCTAAGATTACGACACCGTTTTCTAACTTTACATTAAACATTGCGTTAGGTAAAGTTTCAACGACTACCGCTTCTACTTCGATAACGTCTTCTTTTGACATAGTTATTTAACACTCCTTTATTTTTCATTTTCCATTGTTAAGATTTCATATCCATCTTTAGTAACAACGATCGTGTTTTCATAGTGACTGCATAATTTTCCATCAACAGTCTTAACAGTCCAATCATCTGACATTACTTTGGTATTATGTCTTCCCATGTTAACCATAGGCTCAATTGCCAAGCACATGCCTTCTTTTAAAATTGGACCATGTCCAGGTAATCCATAATTAGGAATTGCTGGATCTTCGTGTAAATCTCTTCCAATACCATGACCAGTATAGTCACGTGGTAAGGAATAACCATGTTTTTCACAATATTCTTGAATAGTATAAGAAATATCTGATAAGCGAATACCTGGTTTAATTATTTTCATTGCTTCAAAGAAGCTTTCTTCTGTAACTCTTACGAGTCGTTCTGCTTCTTCTGTTACTTTCCCAACAAGATAAGTTCTTGCGGCATCTCCGTTATAGCCTTTATAAATAGCTCCAACATCGATAGAAATAATGTCTCCTTCTTTTAACTTAGTATTATCTGGAATTCCATGAACTAATGTATCATTAATTGATGTACATATTGAACCTGGGAATCCACCATAGCCTAAGAAACTTGGTATTGCGCCTTGATCACGTATGGTTTTTTCTGCGATACGATCTAATTCTTTAGTTGTAACGCCAGGTTTGATATGTGGCTGAAGTGCAGTAAATACACTCGCCACAATCTTACCAGCTTCGCGCATCAACACAATTTCTCGTGGTGATTTAACGATTATCATACTTTATTTAATCTCCTCAAAAATATCACAAATAGTTTTGAAGACTTCTTCTAACCCAATCAAGCCATCAACATTGTGAAGCAAGTTTCTTTCTTCATAGAACTTCACAAGTGGAAGAGTTTGGTTTTCATAAGCATTTAATCTTACAGCCAAACTTTCTAAAGTGTCGTCTTTTCTTTGAATAAGTGTTGCTCCACAATAGTCACAAACTCCTTCAACTTTTGGTTTAAGAGTCTCAACATGGAATGGTGCTCCACAAACTGGACAGACACGTCTTCCGGTAATTCTTTTAACAAGAATTTCTTTATCAGCAGTAATATTAACTACTGCGCTGATTGGTCGATTAATTTCTTTTGTTAGTGTTTCTAAAGCTTCTGCTTGAGGAATTGTTCTTGGGAATCCATCAAGTAAGAATCCCTTTGCGCAATCATCTTTTGCTAAGCGTTCTTTAACTAATTTAATAGTTACATCATCAGGTACTAACAAACCTTTATTGATGTATTCTGCAGCTAGTAAACCAGCTGGAGTTTTGTTAGCCATTGCTTCTCTAAACATATCACCAGTTGAAATATGTGGGATATCATAAGCAGCAATAATCTTTTTTGCTTGTGTTCCTTTTCCTGCACCAGGTGGGCCCATTAAAATGATATTTAACATTATTCAGCACCCCTTCTTTGAACTTCTTCGAAACTCTTACCAGCGACAAGACCATCGATTTGTGTGCTAACTTCGATAGCGACACCAACAACGATGATTAAACCTGTTCCACCAAGAGCAAGTGATTGAGGAAGTAATCCTGTAAGCACTAATACTACTGGCAAAGCAGCAATAAATGCTAATGACATTGCGCCGATAAATGTTACGCGATTAAGTACTCTACGTACATATCTTTCGGTTTCGTTACCTGGTCTAATTCCAGGAATATAAGAACCATTCTTTTGGAAATTTTCTGCCATTTGCTCTGGATTGATTTGCAATGAAGAATAGAAGAATGTGAAAGCAATAATTAAGGCTATATATATAACTAATCCGAATGGGAACTTGAAGTTTCCAATTGTTGTCATTTTAGAGTTAGAGAATATATTTAACCATTCTGCTCCAGTATTTGCTCCTTCAATAAAGCTTACAATAACTTGTGGTGCCATCATGATTGATGAGGCAAAAATGACAGGGATAACACCAGCGGAGTTAATCTTAATTGGTAAGAAACTCGCTTGGCTGTACTTTTGTCCACCGCCAGATTTACCAGCGTGTTGGACAGGAATTTTTCTTTTTGAACTTTCAATGAAAATAACGAATGTAATAATTGCAATATATGCAAGGATATATAGTAAGAATTTACCAGATCCTCCAAGTATTTGAGTTGCTTGTCCTGTTTGTATTGAAGTACTTAAATATTGTGAGAATGCTTGCGTAATTTGGCTTGGTAATGATACAACAATGCCAGCAAAGATAATAACAGAAATACCATTTCCTATACCTTTAACTGAGATTTGGTCACCTAGCCACATAACTAACATTCCACCAGCTACAAGAACAGTAACAATGTAGACATACGTGAAGAATTGTGAGTTTGCTATGGTAGACATTTCAATATACTGTGTTGCCTCCATAGTTTTGATAATACCATAGGCTTGAACAGCACCAAGGAGTAACGTTAGATACCTGGTTGCCATTTCAATTTTCTTACGACCATACTGGCCTTGCTTATTTAATTCAGATAAAGCAGGCAAAACATCCATTGAAAGTAATTGCACAATAATTTGTGACGTAATATATGGTGAGACACCCAAGGCGAATATGGAGAAACTTGATAGAGCTCCACCGCCTAAGAGGTTCATCATAGATAAGGCATCAGAATCTTCCCAGTTGCCAACAACTTTGACACCTGGGACGGCGATTGATGCGCCGATTCTAAATACCAATAAAATCATTAATGTAAAGAATATACGATCAGTGATTTCCTTGTTTTTGAAGATTTGCCCGAGTTTTTTCATACTATAATACCTCGGTTGTTCCGCCAGCATTCTTAATAGCTTCTTCGGCAGCCTTTGAGAATTTATGAGCAGAAACAGCTAACTTAACTTTAAGTTCACCATTTCCTAAAATTTTAACTCCATCATATTCTTTACGGACTAGTCCGACTTCTTTTAATAATGCAGGGGTAACATTTGTGCCATCTTCGAATCTATTTAACATTTCGACGTTGACAATTGCATATTCAACGCGGGAAATATTGTTAAATCCACGTTTTGGCAAACGACGATATAATGGGTTTTGTCCACCTTCAAATCCTAGACGGACTCCACCACCACTTCTTGAATTTTGACCTTTGGTACCTTTACCAGCAGTCTTTCCGTTTCCAGATCCAATTCCACGTCCTACGCGGAAATTTTTTCTACGAGATCCTTCTGTGTATTCGAGTTCATGCAGTTTCATATGTTGCACCTCCCTATATAATTTTGTTTATTTAAGATATAAATTATTTACGTAATGCTTTGACTACATTATACGATTTAACGTTATTTAAACCATTGACTGTTGCACGGATAACGTTAATTGGTGTACGTGAGCCATAAACTTTTGAGTAAATGTTTTTTATACCAGCTAATTCTAAGACAGCACGGACAGGTCCACCGGCGATAATACCAGTACCTTCAGGTGCAGGTTTTAATAAAACTTTACATGCTCCAAATTCACCAATAATTTCGTGAGAAATTGTATCACCTTTAACTAAAGTTACACGGAACATATTTTTCTTTGCTGCTTCAGTTGCTTTTTTAATTGCGTCAGGGACTTCGCCAGCCTTGCCAGTTCCATAACCAAAACGTCCTTTTCCATCACCAATAACCATAAGAGCAGCAAATCTCATACGGCGGCCACCCTTAACAGTCTTACTAATACGGTTGATAGCTACAACACGTTCAGCAAATTCTTTTTCAGGCTTTTCGCGACGGAATTCCTTACGTCCTCCACGATCTTTACGATCTCCACGAGGATGACGTTCAGGTCTAGGAGTTTTTGTTTCTTCAGGAGCTGCTTCTGTTTCTTTTACTTCTTCAGTAACTTGTGTTTCTTGTTCTTCTAACATAACTTAACCTCCTAGAATTCTAAGCCAGCTTCACGAGCGGCTTCTGCAACTGCTTTAACACGTCCATGATAGATATAACCAGAACGGTCAAAGACAACTTTTTTAATTCCTGCTGCAAGTGCTTTTTCAGCAATATCCTTGCCGACTGCTGCTGCAGCTTCCATATTTCCACCATTTGCTAATTTAAGAGCAACAGATGATGAACTTGCTAAGGTAACACCTTTAACATCGTCGATAATTTGAGCATGAATATTTGCGTTAGCACGATAAACACTTAGACGAGGTGTTTCAGCTGTACCACTGATTTTTGCACGTACACGTTTGTGACGTCTTGCACGAACAATACTTCTTGATTCTTTATTAATCATGTGTCATTTCCTCCTTATCGACTATTTCTTACCAGCGCGTTTTCCTTCTTTACGAAGAATAACTTCATCTGAATATTTAATACCTTTTCCTTTATAAGGTTCAGGTTTACGAACTGCACGAATTCTTGCGGCAGTTTGACCAACTGCTTGGCGATCTGCTCCTTCTACAATAATTTCTGTTGTAGATGGTGTTGAGATTTTAACGCCTGCATCAGGTGTGATAACTACTTCATGAGAATAACCAATGTTTAATACAAGGTTTTCGCCTCTCATAGCAGCACGGTAACCGATACCGACGATATCTAATTTTTTCTTAAATCCGTCTGATACACCAACAACCATGTTGTGTAACAATGCACGGGTTGTACCGTGGATTGTCTTCATAGCGATGGAATCATCTGGACGAAGAACAGTAATTGTATCTCCTTCAACTTTATATGTAATATGTGGGTTGAAAGTATTTTCTAAAGTTCCTTTAGGACCTTTGACTGTAACATGATTTTCATTGAAATCAACTGTTACACCAGCAGGTACTGTAATAATTCTGTTTCCAATACGTGACATTATTATTACCTCCTACCATACATAAGCGATAACTTCGCCACCGACGCCTAAAGCGCGGGCTTTCTTATCACTCATAACGCCTTTTGATGTAGAAATAATAGCAATACCTAATCCTCTTAATACACGTGGGAGTTTGTCATGAGAGACATTAACACGTAAACCAGGTTTTGAAATTTTCTTTAAACCAGAGATAACACGAACTCCGCCTTCAGCATATTTAAGAGTAATTGTTAATTCTTTCTTTACATCTCCAAGAACTACGAAGTCTGTAATGAATCCTTCTTCTTTTAAGATTTCAGCAATACGGACTTTCATATTTGAACTTGGCATAGTAACTGCTTCGTGATGCATAGCGTTTGCATTACGAATTCTTGTAAGCATATCTGCAATAGGATCTGTCATAACCATAACTTTTCTTCCTCCTTTTGCCTACCAGCTTGCCTTTTTCATACCTGGAATTTCGCCTTTATAAGCTAATTCACGTAGGCAGATACGGCATAACTTGAATTTACGAATAACTGCATGAGGACGTCCACAACGTTCACAACGTGTGTATTCTCTGACTTTGAATTTTTGTGGTCTAGCTTGTTTGACCTTAATAGATGTTTTAGCCATTTGTTTCGTCCTCCTTATTTATGGAATGGCATACCCACTAATTCGAGCAATGTGAATGCTTCTTCATCAGTGTTTGCAGTTGTAACAACAACGATATCCATACCACGTATTTTTGAGACTTTTTCATAACTAATTTCTGGGAAAATGATTTGTTCTTTGATACCTAAGGTATAGTTACCACGGCCATCAAAAGCATTTTTACTTACACCACGGAAGTCTCTAACACGTGGTAGTGAGATGGAGATAAGTTTGTCTAAGAATTCATACATTCTTTCTCCTCTTAAAGTAACTTTACAACCAATAGCTTGGCCTTCACGTAATTTGAAGGAAGCAATTGATTTTTTAGCTTTAGTAATAACAGGTTTTTGACCTGTGATTTGTGCTAATTCTGCGACTGAATCGTCTAATAATTTTGCATTTGTAGTTGCATCACCAACACCGATATTGATAACAATCTTTTCGATGTGTGGGACTTGCATTTTGGAATCATAGTGATATTTTTCCATTAATGCAGGTACGATTTCGGTAACGTATTTTTCTTTTAATCTATTCATAATACTTTTACCTCCTATTTAACTACACTCTTGCTAGCTTTAGTAACACGGACTTTTTCGCCCTTTACTACACTATAACCAACACGAGTTGCTTTCTTTGTTTTTGGATCGACTAATGCTACATTGCTAACGTGAATTGGAGCAAAGATATCTAAAATTGTACCCTCTGGGTTAGCTTGTGTAGGCTTTTTATGTTTTTTGTGAACGTTTACGCCTTCGACGACAACACGGTTTAAGCGAGGATATGCTCTTTGAACAACACCAGTCTTACCTTTGTCGGCACCAGCGATAACGATAACCTTATCACCTTTTTTAATTTTCATATTCTTTTCTCCTTTCCACTATAATACTTCGTTTGCTAAGGAGACAATTTTCATGAATTTGTCACCATAGTCACGGAGTTCACGAGCTACAGGTCCGAAGACACGTGTACCACGTGGAGCGCCTTCATCATTGATAATAACAACTGCATTATCATCGAAAGCAATTGTGGAACCATCAGGTCTGTTATAAGCCTTTTTAGTTCTGACGATGACAGCTTTAACGACGTCACCTTTTTTAACTTTTCCATTTGGAATAGCATCTTTTACAGCACATAAGACGATGTCTCCTACACCAGCGCTTTTGCGGTGGGAACCACCATATAGGCGGAAGGCACGTACTGATCTTGCACCTGTATTATCTGCTACAACAAGATTTGTTTCTGTTTGTATCATAATAAATTCTTCCTCCTATTATTCTTTTACTTCTTTATTAACAACTGCAACTAAACGGAAACGTTTTCTTGCTGATAAAGGACGTGTTTCCATAATTGTAACAACGTCACCAACTTTTGCAGTGTTATTTTCATCATGTGCTAAATACTTTTTAGCATACTTAACTCTTTTGCCGTATTTTGGGTGTCTTTTGTGAGTTTCGACTAAAACTGTAATTGTTTTGTCCATTTTGTCAGATGTAACAACACCTTGGATTACACGACGTGTATTTCTTTCTTCCATGTTTCAGTCCTCCTATTTAATTCCCAATTCACGTTCTCTAAGAACGGTATTGATGCGGGCGATATCCTTACGGATAAAATTCAATTGTTTAGGATGATCTAGTTGTCCAACAGCTTGTTTACGGCGTAAGTTGAATAATTCTTCCTTCAATTGATAAACTTTTTCATTAAGTTCGCTAGTGCTTAATTCTCTAATTTCACTTAATTTCATGTTTATTCACCCTTTCCTTCCTTTGCGATTACTTTAGTTCTAACTGGAAGTTTATATGCAGCTAAGCGTAATGCTTCACGTGCGATATTTTCAGGAATTCCTCCAATTTCAAACATTACTCGTCCTGTTTTAACTACTGCAACCCAGGACTCTGGACTACCTTTACCGGAACCCATACGAACTTCGGCAGGTTTCTTTGTTTTTGCCATTTGTGGGAAAATACGAATCCATACTTGTCCTTGTCTCTTTGTGTATCTTGATAAAACGATACGAGCAGCTTCAATTTGACGAGCAGTTACGTAATTTCCTGAAGTAGCTTGGAGACCGAATTCACCGAATGAAACTTCGTTACCAGCTTTTGATTTTCCTTCGTATTTAAGACTATGAGGTCTTCTATACTTAACTCTCTTTGGTTGTAACATGTGAATTACTCTCCCTTCTTCTCAGCTTTAGTAGGGCGGAATTCACCACGGCAGATCCAAACTTTGACACCTAAGCGACCATAAGTTGTTGCTGCTTCTGCTAAAGCATAATCAATATCTGAACGAAGTGTATGTAGAGGGATGATACCTTCTTTATAACCTTCGCCACGAGCAATATCAGCACCACCTAAACGGCCAGATACTAATGTTCTACAACCTTTTGCACCAGCTTTACGAACATCTCTGATAGCCATTTTTTGTGCAGTTCTGAATGAAGCACGTTCTTCTAATTTACGTGCAATAATTTGAGCGACGATATTTGCATCAAGATTTGGTTCCTTAACTTCAACAACTTCAAGATTGAATTTTTGTTTCTTAAGGATTTTTGCTAATTGTTTCTTGACAGCATTGATATTGTCACCGTTTTGACCTAAAGCGACACCTGGACGAGCAACGTGAACCATAACTCTGATAAAGTTGCTTGTTTCAGTTTTTTGTCTTTCAATGTCAATGTGTGAGACTAAAGCATCTTTTAATGCTTTCTTTAAGAATTCACGAATTTTAATATCTTCGTTTAAGAAAGTTGCAAATTCTTGGTTGTTTGCATACCATCTTGAATGCCAATCACGATTGACACCAAAACGCATACCATTTGGATTAACTTTTTGACCCATAAACTTGCTTCCTCCTATCTTTCTTTGACCACGACAGTAACGTGGGCAGTTCTTTTAACTAAACCTGATGCTGAGCCTTTAGCACGAGGTAAGTATCTCTTCATGCGTGGGCCTTCATTTGCATAGATTTCAGCGATGTATAATTTATCTTCATCCATTTCGTGATTGTTGACAGCGTTTGCTGCTGCTGATCTAATAAGTTTATCAACTACTGGAGTTGCTGACTTATTAACGTTTGCTAAGATTCCTAATGCAACCTTAACATCTTTACCACGAACTAAATCGATAACTAAACGACATTTTCTAGGAGTAACTCTTACTGATGTAACTGTTGCTTTTGCTTCTGTTGCTTTCATATTTCTCTACTCCTTATTTTCCGGCATGAGCAGCTTTATCTTCTGCTGTATGACCTGTATGACCTTTGTAGGTACGTGTAGGTGCAAATTCACCTAATTTGTGGCCTACCATATCTTCAGTAACATAAACTGTGATATGTTCATGACCATTATAAACTGCAAAGGTATGTTCAACGAATTCTGGATAAATCACTGATCTTCTTGACCATGTTTTGATGATTTCTTTTTTGTTTGCGGCATTAAGTGCTTCTACTTTTTTCATTAAGTGGTCATCACAGAATGCGCCTTTTTTCAAACTACGAGCCATTTTTCATTTCCTCCTTTGCCTATTAACGGTCTCTTCTTCTAACGATTAACTTGTTAGAAGCTTTCTTTGTGTTTCTTGTCTTGACACCAAGAGCTCTCTTACCCCAAGGTGTACGAGGTGCATCACGTCCGACAGGACATTTACCTTCACCACCACCGTGTGGGTGATCACATGGGTTCATAACAGAACCACGAACTGTTGGACGGACACCGTACCAACGATTTTTACCAGCCTTACCAAAGTTGACTAAGTTCCAATCTTCATTACCAACTTCACCGACTGTTGCACGGCATGTTGATAAGACTTTACGAACTTCGCTACTTGCAAGACGAACGATAACATATTTTCCTTCTTTACCAAGGACTTGTGCGCTTGTACCAGCTGCACGGCATAATTGGCCACCTTTACCTGGGTAAAGTTCAATATTATGAACTAATGTACCTTCAGGGATGTTACCAATTTGCATTGTATTACCGACTTTGATATCAACTGCTTCGCCAGATACAACTTTGTCTCCAACTTTTAAACCTTTTGGAGCAAGGATGTATGCTTTAGCACCATCAGCGTAGTTGATTAAGCAGATATTTGCATTTCTGTTTGGATCGTATTCAACAGTTGCAACTGTTGCAACGATGCCATCTTTAACTCTCTTGAAGTCAACAAGACGATAACGACGTTTATTACCTCCACCAATGTGGCGAGTAGTAATGCGACCGTTGTTGTTACGGCCACCAGTCTTTTTGAGGCTAACTAATAAGCTTTTTTCAGGAGTACTTGTTGTGATTTCTTCAAATGTCGAGTTTGTCATTTGGCGACGACTTGGTGTCGTCGGTTTGTATGTTCTAATTGACATATTTTCTATCTCCTATATTTAATAATTTTTATATATCCTTTTTATATATAAGGATTATTCTTTGAATAAGTCTAAGGCTTCACCTTCAGCAAGTGTTACAACTGCTTTCTTGTATCCTGAGATTGTTCCAGGATAACGGGTGCCTCTTTTTGCTGCCTTAGAGTGAACATTAATAATGTTGACTTCTTTAACTTTGACTTGGAATACTGATTCGAAAGCCAATTTAATTTCAGTACGGCTTGCTGTCTTTAATACCTCGACAACAATTTTGTTTTGGTTTTGAGCCATAGCCATTGTCTTTTCAGTAATTACTGGACGAAGGATGACATCAAATTGTTTTACTGTTGGTTTTGCGAAGCGCTTTTCTGCTGCGACTTCTTTTTTCTTTCTTGCCATTAGTCAAGCGCCTCCTCTACTAATTTGATAGCTGCCTTTGTTGTAACGACAGTATCAACATTTAATAAATCGTATACACATACGTTTGTGGTTGGAACGATCATTGTGCCTTCAATATTTCTTGCAGCCTTAATGACGTTTTCATTTGCATCTTCTAAGACGATAAGAACTTTCTTACCAGCCTTAGCAGCTTTTAAAGCTTCAACCATAGCTTTTGTTTTAGCTTCTGCTAATTCTAACTTATCAAATACAACGATTGCCTTGTCTGCTACTTTTAGAGATAAAGCACTACGTAATGCTAAGTTATGAGCAGCCTTATTCATTGAAAGGCTGTAATTTTGTCTTCCATCTGGTCCAAATACGGTACCACCGCCAACCCAGATTGGTGAACGATTAGATCCTGAACGAGCACGACCTGTACCTTTTTGTTTCCATGGTTTCTTACCGCCACCGCTTACTTCAGAACGAACTTTAGTTTTAGCAGTAGCTTGACGTTTGTTAGCTTGATAAACTTGGACAGCTTCAAACATAACTGATTTGTTAGGTTCAATGTTGAATACTTCGCCGTTAACAGTTATAGTACCAACTTCTTCACCAGCCATTGAGATAACTGGGAGTTTTACATTCTTTACTTTTTCTGCCATAGTTTTAAACCTCACTATTCTGCTGCAGCTTCAGTGTTGTTAACTAATGTCTTAATGACTTTAGCGCCCTTTTGAGCTTTAACAGCACTTCTAACTGTAACGATTGATTTTGTAGGTCCTGGGATTGCACCTTTAACTAATAAAGCATTCTTAGATGGATCAACTGCAACAACTGTTAAATTTAAGATTGTTGCTCCTTTTCCGCCGTGATGACCTGGCATTTTCTTACCTGGGTGAACTCTGTTGTTTGTTCTACCAACTGTTGCGTAAGAACCAGCACCTCTATGGTATCCAGAACCATGTCCCTTTGGTCCAATAATGTAATGGAAACGTTTAATTGCACCAGAGAAACCTTTTCCCTTGCTGACGCCTGTAACGTCAACTACTTCGCCAGCAGCGAATAAGTCGACTGTAATTAAATCGCCAACATTGTATTTCATCATTTCATCACCTTTAAGTTCTTTTAATTCGTACTTAGGTGTTGTGTTAGCTTTTGCGAAGATTCCCTTTTCAGGTTTGTTACAACGATTTTCTTTCTTATCTTCGTAGCCAACTTGAATTGCATCATAACCATCGTGTTCGACAGTTTTCTTTTGTGTTACAACATTTGGTAAGACTTCGATAACTGTAACAGGGTACATTGTGCCATCGGTAGCAAAGACTTGTGTCATGCCCATCTTACGTCCGACTATTTGTTTCATAATCTCAGCCTACCTCCTTTATAACTTGATATCGATATTAACACCACTAGGTAATGAGAGTCTGCGTAATGCATCGACTGTTTCCTTTGTTGGGTTTACGATATCAATTAGTCTCTTGTGAGTTCTAATTTCAAATTGTTCACGAGCATCTTTATATTTGTGAACAGCTCTTAAGATTGTATAAACTTGTTTTTCCGTTGGAAGTGGAATAGGACCTACAACCTTGGCCCCAGATCTTGTTGCCGCTTCAATGATCTTTTCAACTGACACGTCTACTAATTTGTGATCATAAGCTTGTAAGCGAACTCTAATCTTTTTACTTTTAGCCATGAATAATTTCCTCCTTTGTCTAAATCAGGCTTAGACGTTGCTCCGTGTGAATTCCCCAATACGCTTTATTCATGACAACGGCTTTAGGCGTATCGGCAACCTCGCACATCAATGCAAGCATCAAACATGTAAAGTTTACTATAAAGGATACTTTCAGTCAAGCATTTTTTGAAGGTTTTATAATTTATTTATAAATAACAATCAAATAATATGTCAGACTATTTTAAAACTAGCTGTACTCAAGACACAAAAAAACGTTAACAGGTAAGCCTGCTAACGCTATAAATTTAGTCATTTTTATCAAAAGTTTGCCACTTTTTTAGTGATTTTTCATAAGAATATTTGCACCCACAATAGAGTTGTTGATACAAATTATAATGAAGCTTCATCTCTCTTGCTTCGTCGATTCCTTTGTTCTTTTTAAAATCAGAGAAGAAATATTTCGTATAACTATATTTTTCCGAAATCTTCTTTCCAATTTCGTTTAGTACTTGGCTATTCTTCTGACGAGATATAGTCATAACTGTTGTAAAATAATCAAACTTATGATCGTTCGCGTACCTATACGCTTCGTTCATACGCTTCTCATAACAAATAAAGCAACGCGTTGTACCTTCATCTTGATCTTTGTATGGCTCTAAATCAATGTTGTACTTTTCATTATCATATGCTGTTTCAAGCACTTCCACTTTAACTCCAAAGTCTTGATAAAAATATTCCAAGAACTTTTTTAATTCATCCTTTCGTCGACAATATTCATCACTTGGATAAATGTTTGAGTTATTGTAAAAAATTGTCACATCAAAATATTGAGTTAAGAATTTAAGTGGGAAAGTTGAGCAAGGACCACAGCAAGCATGCAAAAGTAGTGTCGGCTTTTTCCCAACTGTTTTTATTTTTTCAATTTCTTTTAAAGACTCCAAGTAATAATTAATTTTCTTTTCCATAAATGAACATTGAATCTCCAAATGAGAAAAAGCGATATTTTTCTTTAATAGCTTCCTTATAACAATCTAAAATAAATTCCCGTCCTGCAAGCGCAGATACAAGCATAATTAAAGTCGATTTAGGCAAATGAAAATTAGTAATCAATCCATCAATTGCCAAATATTTATAGCCAGGATAAATGTAAATTGAAGTATTACCAGAGCAAGCTTTAAACTCACCATATTCTTGCATAACTGTTTCTAAAACGCGTGTTGATGTCGTTCCAATAGAAATAATTCTTCGATGTTCTTTTTTTGCTTTATTTAAAACATCCGCAGTTTCTTTGCTCATAACATAATATTCAGAATGCATGTGATGAGCTAAAACATCCGTAACTTTAACTGGTCTAAATGTGCCTAAGCCAATATGCAAAGTTACATCGACAACTGTGACACCTTTTGCCTTTAATTTTTCAAACAATTCCTCAGTAAAATGAAACCCTGCAGTAGGTGCAGCAGCACTTCCTTCAATTTTTGCATATACTGTTTGATAACGAGAATTATCCTCACATTGTTTTTGAATATATGGTGGAAGTGGCATTTTCCCTAATTTGTCTAAAATTTCTAAGAAAACACCTTCATATAGCATTTGCATATGACGTATGCCTTCATCACATATTTTTACGCATTTTGCACGTAATTCACCATTACCAAATTTTATAATTGTTCCAACTTTAACAGTTTTAGCATTACCAACAAGGCACTCCCAAGTATCATTTTCCATTTGTTTTAAAAGCAACACTTCAACATGAGCGTGTGTTTCTTCTTTTTCACCTAATAAGCGTGCTGGAATAACTTTTGTGTTATTTCGCACTAAAACATCACCTGTATGCAAATAATCAACAATATCAAAGAAATGTTTATGTGCAAAAGTATGATTATCTTTATCAATAACCATTAAACGAGATTGATCGCGAACCCTAGCAGGAGATTGTGCGATTAATTCTTCTGGCAAATCAAAATCAAATAATTCTATATCCATTAAAATCCCCTCTTATCTCCGTATTTTGCGATAAATTCATCCTTAAAATCTCCGAATCTATCTTCTTGAATGGCAATACGCGCTTCTTCCATCATTTTAATTAAGAAACGAATATTATGGATTGATAATAATCTCTTTCCAAATGTTTCATCACACTTATATAAGTGTCTTAAATATGCTTTTGTATAATTTTTGCAGCAATAACAATCGCATTCTGAATCAAGCGGAGAAAAATCTTCTGCATATTTTAAATCGCGTATATTAACTCTTCCTTTAGAAGTCATTAAAGCACCATGTCTTGCAATACGTGTTGGTAAGACACAGTCAAACATATCAACGCCCATCGCAATTCCTTCTAAAATATAGTCAATAGAGCCAATACCCATCAAATATCGTGGTTTATCTTTTGGTAAATATGGCACAGAATACTCAACCATTTTAAACATGACATCTTTTGGTTCACCAATTGATGTTCCACCAATTGAATATCCGTCAAAATCCATTTTTACTAATTCTTCCGCACACATTTTTCTTAAATCAGCGAATTCCCCACCTTGAACAATGCCAAAAAGAGCTTGATCCTCTCTTGTGTGTGCATCTTTTCCTCTTTTTGCCCAACGAAGAGTTCTTTCAACAGAGTTTTTCATATATTCATAGCTAACAGGATACGGGGGACATTCATCAAAAGACATAGCAATATCTGCGCCTAATTTTTGTTCAATATCTATCGCAATTTCCGGAGAAAAGAACAACTTACTACCATTTAAATGATTTTTGAAAGTGACTCCTTCTTCGGTTATTTTACGACGTTCTGCAAGCGAAAACACTTGGAATCCACCAGAGTCAGTAAGCATTGGTCCATCATAATTCATAAATTTGTGAAGCCCACCTGCTTTTGCCACAATATCCGCACCAGGTCTTAAAGATAAGTGATAAGTATTAGCTAAAATTACACCTGCTCCACACGCCTTTACCTCTTCTGGAGATAATGCTTTTACTGTTGCAAGTGTACCAACTGGCATAAACATAGGTACTTCAACGTCACCATGTGGAGTATGCAATATTCCATACCTTGCACCAGTTTGCTTACAAATGTGTTTAATTTCTAACCAAAAATCTTTCATACAATCACTCACTTCTTTAAAAATCGCTTTATTATAACATTTATAACCTAACTTAAAAATCATTTTATTGATTTTTGAGCATAATAAATACATGTACTACAATTATCATGGAATTATCAAACAGAAAATTAAAAATGGTCTTTTATTAAAATACGTCTACATTGATAACTATCACAATATCAAACCGGCTTTAGTTTTATACTTCAAAGACGGTACCAAATATCCTATTAGAGAATATCGCTGGTTTGAGTACTACGAGCTATTAAAAAAAGAAAGCAATTAAACTGCTTTCTTGATTAATTTTACTATTTTTTCTACTTGTTTTTCATCTAAACCATCATTTTTGTTATTGTTAAATACAATATTACAATCATATTTACTTGGTTCAATAAAATCATAATGGCTAGGTTTTACGGTAGATAAATATTGTGCCACAACCGATTCTGGAGTACGTCCACGTTCTTTAATATCGCGGAGTAATCTTCTTGCTAATCTCAAATCAGCATCAGCATCAACAAAGATTGATAAATCTATTTCATCTAATAGTTCTTTTACTTGTAAAACTAAAATACCTTCTATAACAATAATTTTTTTAGGATCAATTTTAACAGTTTCTTTTGTTCTAGTGTGCGTAGCAAAATCAAATGTTGGTCGATCAATAGATTCTCCATTTTTAAGAGCTTTAATTTGCTTTGCAAACAATTTACTATCATAAGATGTTGGATGATCGTAATTAACTTTAGTGCGTTCTTCCATTGAAAGACCACTACGATCAACACAATAACTATCATACGTAACTTGTACTAAATCATCTTTAAATACTTCTTTTAATCGGTTTGATAAAGTAGTTTTACCAGCACCAGATCCACCACTTATTGCTATTAAATAGTTCATAATTACAATCCCATTTTTCTTAATAATTCTTCTTTTATTTTATCATTTGTGAATGATATTTCCACAGCATTTCTCAACAATTTTTCTTTTTCTTGAGGCGTTAGATTCAATTTGTCTTCTAACAATTTGAATTCTTTCTCAATATTAGTTTGTGATACAGTCATATTATCTGTATTTATAGTCACTAACATTCCATGTTTCATAAAAGTTTTTAAAGGATATTCTTCAATGTTTTGCACTGCTTTTGTTTGGAGGTTGCTTGTCGGACACATTTCAATTCCAATTTTGTTTTCAGCGAGGTATTTCATAAAATCTTCATCATCTACTGCGCGAATTCCATGACCAATACGTTTTGCACCAAATTCGATAGCAGTTTTAATTGAATCAATCGAATCAGATTCACCAGCGTGAATTGTAAATGGTATTTCTAATTCTTTGGCAAGTTCAAATTCTTTTTTAAATGTATGAGTTTTAAATAATGCTTCAGCACCCGCTAAATCTATAGCACATACGCCAGCATTTAAATATTTCTTTGCAACTCTAACAGTTTCTAAGTTTAATTCGTGATTAAACTCTCCACGCATACAACATAATATAACTTGTGCTTTTATAGGATAATCAACCATTGCCTTATTCATACCTTCAAGCACAGCTTCAACTACTTCCTCTTGAGACAATCCTTGCTTTAAATGTAATTGAGGTGCGAATCTAATTTCCGTATAAATAATACCTTGTTCATTTAAGCGTTTTAATAAGTCATACATAACTTCGCTTAATCCATACTTAGTTTGCATAACTAATCCTGGCAAATCAAATCTTGTAAGATAATCGTTTAAACTTTTACAATCGATTGGACATTGCAAAAATTTGATTAATTCCAATTCATCAAAAGTAGGAATTTTAATATTCTCTTTTTTTGCAATACGAATTAATGTATTAGGAGAAATCGATCCATCAAGATGCAAATGTAAATCAATCATGCTTTCACCTCTTATTAATTATAACAAATAAATAACAAGTTTTTAATCACTTCGTTTTTAAAAGGAATTATCTTTATTTTATTCAAATAAATTATTATAATAATTTTGTTATGGGGCTATAGCTCAGCTGGGAGAGCGCTTCGTTCGCAACGAAGAGGTCACGGGTTCGATCCCCGCTAGCTCCACCATTGTTGTTGAAAATGCTCCCTTGATTTGGACCAAAAAACGGTACAAGTTCAAGTTCAAAAGCACGAGAGGTGATATCGATGAAAAGATTTTTTCCGATACGTTTAATACTATTATTTTTTTCCGTATTAACTCTATGCGGCTGCTCAAATTACAGCTGTAATACTTGCCATGATACACATAAGGTCAAATGCAGCTTATGTAAAGGGGATGCTAAGATTACATGTTCATCTTGTCACGGAACATCTCGCGTAAGGTGTTTTGTATGTGGAAGTCTTGGATATAAAATTTGCTCCTGGTGTATTGGGGGATATAGGTATGAATACGACTATTTTTCAAATTCATATCAATATAAACCATGTTCGTCTTGCCATGGATTAGGAAGACAAACATGTATGTCTTGCCATGGATTAGGCTCTCATTCTTGTTATAATTGCGACTCGGGAAAAACAACCTGCACAAAATGTAGAGATGGATATGTATCTTGTCCAGACTGCACAGAATAAAGAATTGTTACGTATTACTAATGATTTCTTAGTATCATATAATATATTTAAGAAGCTACACTATTAGGCAAATACTTAATAGTGTTTTTTATTTTGACTATCAATAATATTACTAAGTATAATTAAATAAAGAAGGTGAATGTATGAGGAAAATCATTACGATTATTTGTACTTTTGTGCTTGCTTTGACATTATCATCATGCTTTTTTGAAAGAATAAAAATACATCCTAATATGGTTGAGTATAATGAGAATACAGTTTTAGAAACTGCAAAAGAAAAATACGATATTAAATCATTTATTTTTACAAATCGCAAAATTCATGGTGAAACAAGATATGATGAAAGCGATCAATTCATTGTTTCGTTTAGAACTAGTAGTTTCAACTCTAATTTTATTAATGGAGATAACATTGAATTAGCTTTCACTTCATTTGCAGGTAAAAATGGTGGTCATGATATTCAAGGTATGTATTACGATTTTCTTTGCTATGTTGCATTAGGGTTAAATACTGAAGGTATTGCAAAATTCATTTATTACAATTTGAACTTAGACAAGGACGCAGAAATAGTTAACACTATCGGATGTAGTGATTATCCTTATGACATATTACCTACAGAAATAACAAACGAATTACTAACTCCTCCTAATAATTGGGGAGAAATGAATATATATATGAAAAAACATTTTAAAGATATTGGAACTTCATTTAATTATTGTAAAGATAAATTATCCTACGGATATGGTGATATTTACAATAGATATGTGTATATTGAATTTTATAGAGAAAATGATGAAATTGTATATGATTTAATATATGTTGAAGACGTTTATAAAAAAACAGAACCTAAATTAGTTTACTCAACTTCTAATAGATATGATGTAATTTATAATTACTATGGGCAAGATATTAGTAAATATGTTGAAGTTGAATATACTATTGAAGAAAGTGATACAGATCCAAATTTTGATTTACTTACTGGAAAAGCCATAATCAAACCAGTTGAAGGAAAAATCATTTATTCTCAATTGAATGTACGAGCTTCATTTAATATTTTGAAAGATAATAAAGTAATCATAAAAGAAGATGGTGATCTTTATAGATTCACAACCGAAGTTGAAAAAAGTATTTTAATAGAAAAAATCGAAAACATTGATCACAAAAAAACCGCAAAGCTTAAATGCATAGATTTCTATATTTTATACGAAAAAGAAAGTACAAATAATTATTTATAACTTATAAAAAGGGCAAAATATTAAAATCTATTTTTTATAGTTAGATCATGTATATTTTATACGTTTTATCCTGTCAAATTTTGCAAGGATAAAATAGAGTTCAATATGCTATAATATGACTTTTATTAATTGATATTTAAACATTAAATTCACACAAAAAAACTGCTAAGTTGAATAATCCCCTTAGCAGTTCTTTTATTTATTGTTCTGGAAAAATAAATGATCTAGATAATATATAATTAAATAGTCGTTCTTGATTATCTTTTGTGCTATTTTTTTGTCCGATACAATCCAAATCTACATCTTGGTAGTATAAATAAGCTATAGAGTGTTTATTGTCATTTATCCCTATCATTCCAAAAGAGGACGGGTAATAAAAATCGTTATCATATACTACCCGTATTCTATATTCACAATAAATCACATCAATTGCAGGCATTAATGTGTCTCCATAATCACTAATTATAGGTGTATTAACAAATATGTAATTTTGATCAATTTCTTCTTTCTTGGTTTCATATATGTCTTCAGCATATGATGCAATTAAAATTATTCCATAAGGATCAACATCACTGGCACCATGTTTGTAAGATGTTGATGTAATTGAAACGGCTCTTTCTGTGCAATCAGTTAAAGAGCTTAAAGAAGGCATAAAATATCTAGCAGGTCTCCAACATCTATTTATATATTCGTTATATTTTGATTCATCAAAAAATGTTTCAGTTGTGCTAGAAAACAAATCACAACTAGATAATAAAGATGTTATTAATAATAAAGGCACCCATAATTTTTTCTTCATTTCTTTTTTCCTTTTCGAGTATTATTTTTATTACACTTAAACTATATAAATTATGTTTACAGAACCAGCAAATGTAAATGTTAGTAACTTATATACAAAATCATTTGTCTCAAAATCTAATTCAAAAACTAAATACGAATATGTTGAAAATGAATCTCCAATACTATAAGACAATAAAATATGTCCGTTAGAATAATTCATTTCAAGTGGTTTAAGTTTATATTTTTGTAACGATTCATAATAAATCGTGTTACTCAAAAAGGTTTCGTCAATACGTACACTTTTTGATGTCACAGGATCTTCAATGATAAAATCATTATCTTGAATTTCGCAATTATACTTTGGATCAGGCGTTTTTTCTCTATAATCGTCCAATTTATGATCAGCGCCACTAGCGACGTTATAATAATCACCGGTTTCAATATCATATGCATCAATTCTTCTTGCTGAACTATTGAAAACTGTACTATTTTCATAATATTCAACATAAATTGTATTTCCATTTTTTACACACCATGGGTGTGTTGAAGTTTTCTTTGAATATAATTCTGTTCTATGTCTTCCTTCAATGGTGCATCGCCAAATAGAAAAAGTGAAATCAAAAAATCCGGTTTCTTTTGATATACCAAAATAAATATAATCATTAAGTATTATATAAGCTAGGCAATATTCTCCTTCTCTTGCAATATCTCTCAATCTGAATTCATATTCATCAAAATAAAAAAAATCATCATTTACTAATGCAACATTATTATCAGTGTGATATTTTGAAAATTCTTCACGTGCTTCATCAATCGATATTGAAGAACTACATCCTGTGACAAACAGCATCAAAAACGCCATGCACAATATACGGAGTTTTTTTATCATAATAAGTCCTTTCTATTTCAAATACTTTACTTGCTAGAAATAATTATTAAGTTATTTATATATTAGCATATACTAACGTAGCAACACAAATAATTGATATTTCTGCATCAAATTTCATTTAGCAATATGATCCAAAAATAAAGTGCAAGGTTTTAATATATGATTATACTGGTACAATTAGAGATTACAATATTTATAAATCCGAATGGGTTTTAGATGGTGATACCGTATGAACTTCATTAATTTTTAATTCAATATTTTGAAAATAATACTTTTTGCACTAAGATATATATGAGGAAAAAACTATGGACAAAATAACTTACGCGCTAATACACGAACTTTTCGAACTAAAAACGCTATTAGAAAATAAATCTAATATTGATGATAGTAAAGTTTCTAATGCTATTAGCGAATTAACTGATGTGGCACAACTTTTATACGATGGCAACACAAATGCTATAGATAGGTTACATTATTTATTTGTACAAGGAAATGATATATCAAATATTGCACAATCAAATGAATGGGTTGGGGAATTTGAATGCATTAAAGAAAACGTGTCATATCTTATAGGTATTATTCGGACACAACAAAAAAGTGACCCTACAAATTTTAATAATGTCAAAAATTATAATAACACAACATATGCTTCTATGCCGGGGCATCTCTCTGTCTCACAATATAAATTAGACATAATAGAAGCTGAATATAAACTAAACATATTTAAAAAACTAAGAGTTAAATTAGCGCTAAGATCAATCGAATATCAATTGGGATATGGTGATACGCAACCAGCAGTCGTTGTATCAATTAATCCATTTATTGTCGCTGCATATTCTGATGAAATGGATGCTGTTGTTCTTTTACAATTTCCAGTCACACTTGCAAAAAGATTCCAAATCAAATTGCACGACAGATTAGTTTCTATTAATTGCTATATGAGATCTAGTATGATTTCTAAAGATATCTTTGCAGGTGAAAACTATTTAGGAAACTGGACAAATTTTAGACCATTAATTGGTGATTTTCTTTCATATAACGTTGCTATAATAGAACAACATAAAAAGAATATACCTGAATTTTTATGGCTTTATGTCCAAACTTTAGGTGAAGAATATTTACGTGATCATAAAAATTTAGTGCGCAAAGGATTTTGGTTTATCAACAAAAAAGAATAAAGTTACTATTAAAAATAATTGACTTAACAAGTTGCTTATACTATTCTTTCTCTTGTGTATATAATTTATTAAAAAATTAATAAATTTATTTCTAGAATCGAGGTTTTGCCCTGTTAATTAAGGGCGTAAAAATTGTATGCTGTCAACGTCTATTATCGCAATTACTACTTGTATCTGTTTAATTATATCTGTGCTGGTTTTTCCAAAGATTAAAATTGGAAATAAAGAAATTCATACATATTGGATTGTTTGCCTAATTGGCGCTATTTTTATGTTGATTTTTAATAGCATATCCTTAAAAGATATATACGAATCTTTTACCTCAAAATCTAATATAAATCCATTAAAGATTTTAATATTATTCTTTTCTATGACCTTACTTTCTATCTTCTTAGATGAGGTAGGATTTTTTAAATTACTAGCAACTAAAGCCGCACATCTTGCAAAAAAGAATCAAATTAAATTGTTTATTATTTTATATTTATTGACATCATTATTAACAGTCTTCACTTCAAATGACATTGTTATATTAACTTTTACACCATTCATATGCTACTTCTGTAAAAATGCACAGATTGATCCTAAGCCTTATTTAGTTGGTGAATTTGCTGCCGCTAATACATGGAGTATGATGTTAATAATCGGAAATCCAACAAATATTTATTTAGCAACTGCCGCAAATATTGATTTTATTTCATATTTTAAAATCATGGCATTACCTACATTACTTGCTGGATTAGTTCAGTTAGTAATAATTTATTTGCTATTTAGAAAAAAATTAAATGTCGCTATGAATACAGAATTTGAAGAGCACATAAGTAATGACAAAATAGAGATTGGACTAGGCCTTGCTCATTTAATTATTTGCTTAATTTTATTAGTAATTTCTAGTTATATTAAAATTCCAATGTGGATTATTTCTTTAGGATGTGCAATAAGTTTATTTGTTATTGCCACAATAATTAGTCTTATACATAAAAAAGGATTCAAGCATCTTCTTTTAACAATCAAACGTGCGCCTTATGAACTTATTCCTTTTGTTCTATCAATGTTTATAATTGTTGCTGCTATTAATAAACAAGACATTTCAAGACAAATATCAGCATTGCTAGAAAATGGAAATCCAATTATAAATTATGGCTTATCTTCATTTTTAGCAGCAAATATAATGAATAACATACCAATGAGTGTATTGTTTTCAACTCTACCAAATATGACAAATGATATAGATAATCTACGTGCTACATATGCAACAATTGTTGGATCAAATATTGGAGCATTTTTGTCTCCTATTGGCGCATTAGCAGGTATAATGTTCACACAATTACTAAGCAAATACAAAGTAGAATATGGTTTTAAAACATTTATCAAATACGGAATTATTGTCTCAATCCCAACTTTAATCGCATCTTTGTTAATGTTATTTATCCTTTTGTAATAAGTTATGCTATACTAATAACCACTTATTCTCAGAAAAAAACAAATAGAATATAAAGGAAGTAATTATATGGAAAACTACACATCTAAATTAAGTTTAGTTGAAACTCAAATTGCTATAAAATTTGTAAAAGATACATTTCAACAATTGTTAGCAAAAAAATTGAACTTATTAAGAGTTTCTGCACCATTATTTGTTTTATCTACAAGTGGTTTAAATGATGGATTAAGCGGAACAGAAACTCCTATTTCTTTTAATGTAAAAGAATATGATGAAAATATTGAAATTGTTCATTCTTTGGCAAAATGGAAAAGAATGGCTTTAGCAAAATATAACTTTGCACATAATAGTGGATTATACACCGATATGAACGCAATAAGAAAAGATGAAACAGTGGATTTTTGTCATTCAATCTATGTAGACCAATGGGACTGGGAAAAAGTGATTCAGGAAAGTGATAGAAATCTTTCGCATCTTAAAAAAGTAGTAAAGAGTATATACTCATGTATCTATACACTTAAAAACAAAGTTAATGCAAAGTATCCTATATTAAATCTAGATTTACCTAAAAACATCTACTTTATATCTACAAAACAACTAGAAAAAAAGTATCCTAATTTAACTAGAAAAGAAAGAGAAAATACCATATGTCGCGAACATAGAGCTGTGTTTTTATATCAAATAGGAGGTAATCTTAAAGATAAGTTGCCTCATGACTCACGCGCGGCAGACTACGATGACTGGAAATTAAATGGCGATATTCTTCTTTATTATGATTTATACGATATGGCTTTTGAAATATCTAGTATGGGAATTAGAGTTAATAAAGACTCTTTAGTAAAACAATTGAAAGCAAAGCACGAAGAATACAAACTTGAAAACGATTATTGTAAATCAATCCTTAATGACGCAATACCATTATCAATTGGTGGAGGAATTGGACAATCACGTTTATCCATGTATATGCTTAAAAAAGCTCATATAGGTGAAGTCCAAGTGTCTATTTGGCCTAAAGACGAAATAAAGCAGTTAGAAAAGAAAAACATTCATCTTCTTTAATTTAAAAACTTTTGCACGATAAATATAACTTTATTCACATTTTTATATATCGAATATCGATACAAATATATTGAATTTTATTATAATTAGCCATATAATGTAATTGAAAGAAGGTTAATTTATGAAAAAAGCAAGTTGTATTGGTATAACTATTGGAATCATAATTTCTTTGCTGTTTACTCTTTTTATGACTTTTCTTATAGCACCATTATATTTATCCTTAGATCTCTTCGGACTTCAAGATGCTGCATATCAATATCCGCCAGAATTGTACACAAAATATTATATTGAATTGGCGTTCTATTTTATATTTGGCATATTATACATTTCGTTATTGATTACAATGTTAATAATTACAATTAAAGCATTTAGATGCACGCTTAGTCTTTATAAAATCAAAAAAATTACAAAAGTTGTTACTATAATTTCCATAGTTTCAATCATTATATATTCTATCGGAACATTGATCGTGAATTATGTTAATCATTCTAATCATGTGCAATGGAGATTTTATTTATTTACATTGATTCCTGCAATACTCTATATTCTAATTACATTATATTTTTCTCTAACAGTTCTACTTTCTTCGACAAACAATGACTTAAAAGAAATTGAGGACAACACAATATGAAAAACGAATCATTTGTTATACCAAGTGAAAATAAAAGAGCCAAAAAGCGATTGGTTATTTTCGTTACCTTACTAATAATAAACGCTTTGTGCGCGACATTTTCAATTTATTACTTTGGTTATTATAAACCGCATATCATTACTTTTAATATTTCTATTAACGCCTATAAAAGTCAAACTTTAAATACATTACTATATACAAATTCATTTATAATTTTATCATTTAACTTAATTCAGGCCATTTCTCTTTTCTTGAATTTGATTTTTCTTTATAAAGAGCAAGATAGTCCAAATACAAAATGTAAGATTTCTAAAATATTTTTGATAATTGCTAGCATTATTACTGTTATTTTGATTTTAAGTCATTTACTTTTAGAACATTTAAATAATTCTTCAGATACTTTAATGACTTTCTTATGTTTGGCATTAATGATATGCTTATATGCAATGACTTTTTCATTCCTTCGTGAATTAAATAGTTATTTTACTAAACAAAATGAAATGAGGGATTACCTATGATTAAGATAAATTTAGATGTTGTTTTAGCTAAAAAAAGAATGAAAGTGACTGAATTAGCAGAAAAGGTTGGGTTAACTTATGTTAATATATCGACATTAAAAAATGAACGTGTTAAAGCCATACGTATGTCTACATTAAATAAAATATGTGAAGTATTAGAGTGCCAACCTGGTGACATTTTAGAGTATGTGGATGATAGAAATATTAAATAATCAACCTCGGGAATTTTGTGCATTATGCTCTAGTTTATTTAAGACTAGAGTTTTTTTATTTATAGATTTTTGCTTTGACAATAAAACTAATTATGGCTATAATTAGTTCACCCATGGAGAAATTTATGCTTAAATTAGGAATTAAAAATACTTTGGAATTATTAGTCGGCGAAAAAAATACTGCAAAAGCAATTGGAAGTGGTAATTTAGAAGTCTTCGCCACTCCTGCTATGATTGCGCTTATTGAAGAAACAGCCTGGAAAAGTGTTGCTGCTTTTCTAAATGAAGGCGAAAGTACTGTCGGTACAAAAATTGACATTAACCATATTTCTGCAACTCCTCTTGGTTTGAAAGTCATTTGCAATACTAAATTAATTGAAATCGATCGAAGAAGACTTGTATTTCATGTAGAAGTCTTTGATGAAGTATGCAAAATAGGTGAAGGAACGCATGAACGTTTTATTATTGACAGTGAAAAATTTATTTCAAAAACAAATGAAAAAAAGAATTCATAAACTTAATAATATATTTATAAGGAGGCTTATATGAAAAAAACAATATCAAAACTAGCTTTAGGATTATCACTAGTTGTACTTGCAAGTTGCAATAAAATCTCTACATCTAATAGTCTTGAAACAAGTAATCATGGATCTAACACACTAGAATCTGCTACTCCAGAATCAAGTGTCTCTAGTTCTCAATCTTCTTCTGAAAATCATAACTCCACGTCAAAAAACGAAGGTGGAAGCATTGATAATAGTGTTTATGATGGAACAGAATCAACTTCAAACTTTTCAATCACTACTTCAGATGGGCTTTACTCAAAAAATAATAATATTTATACAATTTCTAGCTATGGTACATACACATTAAATGGTGCTTTAGATGGACAAATATATGTTGATGTAGAAGAAACTGCTGATGGAAAATCAACTGTGGAATTAGAACTCAATAATGTAAGTATTACATATAACATTAATTCACCTATTTTCGTAGCATCAGCTGATGAAGTTAAAATTAAAGCTCTTAAAGAAACGTATAACGTCATTAATGATACTAGAGCGTTAAAAACCGAAGATATTGAAGAGCAAGGTGAAGGAGCTATTTATTCTAAATGCGATATGAAGTTTGCTGGAAGTGGTGTTCTTATTGTAAATGCATCATATAACAATGGTGTTCACAGTACTGACGATTTAGAAATTAAAAACATAGCTTTAAAGACTACTGCTCCTAACAACGCAATAAAAGGCAATGACTCAATTTCAATTGAAAGTGGCTCAATTACTGCAATATCAAGTGGTGGAGATGGATTAAAAACATCAAACTCAAAAATATCTTCCAAAGGAAATCAAAAAGGTTCTATTGATATCTCAGGTGGCAATATTTCTATTTACTCTGCTTGTGATGGTATAGATGCATCTTATGATGTAAATATTTCCGATAATGAAGCAAAAGAAACTTCACCAAAAATTACAATTTATACAAATAAATATTCAGATTATAGTGGTGAGGTTGCATCACCTTCTACTGAAACAATGTATTTAAGAACAACATCAAATAATTATCGTTATGCATGTTACTTCTATGACACTGATTCAACTGATGGAACGTGGGCTGATTCTACTTATGTAAGAAGTTCACAATCCGGTGGTGGAATGGGTGGTAGAACAACTTATTATTACTATTCTGTTAAGCGACCTGCTAACGCTAAAAGTTTAAAAGTATATGCTTTTAATTCTTCTCAAACTACAAATTCACTAACTAACTATGTTGCAGCATCAAGTGGTCAAACTATAAATACTAATTACGATACAGCAACTGTCACTTTAAGTGGATCTAATATTACACTTGGTTGGACTAACTATTCAAGTGGTCAAGGTGGAATGGGACCTGGTGGTGGATTTGGTAATTCAGGTAATAATGATAAAGCCGATTATTCCGCAAAAGGAATTAAGGCTAATAATAACATTAACATTTCTGGTGGTTCAATTTATATCAAGGCATATGACGATGGTTTGCATGCAAATTATGGCGAAGCATTAGAAAATGGTAGCACTAGTACAGGAGATATTATTATCACTGGTGGTAATACAACAGTATATGCTTCAGATGATGGTTTTCACGCTGATCGCTACTTAAAAATTTCTGGTGGTATTAATACTGTAGAATATTCTTATGAAGCATTTGAAGGAAATCAAATATATATAAGCGGTGGTATTAATAATGTTTATGCAACTGATGATGCAATTAATGCCAGTAACAATGCAAATACTGCTAGATTAAATGCAACTATTAATATTAGTGGTGGTTATACTTTCGCCGCCGTATCTTTGTCAGGAGACACTGATTGTATTGATTCAAATGGAACATATGTACAAACTGGCGGAATTATGATTGCTTGTGGACCTAATAGTAGCATGTCATCAGCTTTAGATACTGATGGAGCTGTTACCATTTCTGGCGGTTCGCTTGTGTTATTTGGTTCATACGAAAAAACACCAACACTTTCTAATGGCGTGACTAAAAGTACACAATCAGGAACATACTCAAATAAGGTATATACTATTACTTACAACAATGGTGAGGTAATTACAACCCAAAAACTTCCAAACCAATCTTATAAAAACATTAACTCTTTCTCAGTTAATGGCACTATATCTAATGTTGCGTAATTAAAAGCACAAAAAATGGTTCATTCAGTAATGAACCATTTATTTTTTTATTTATTGCTTAGTTTTACTTACTATTTCTAGTAATACATCTAATAAAATTATTAAAAGGGCAGCTATCAATACGATTATCCAAATATGCGTAAAACCCATAAATATCATAATTATTAAACTTGCAGTAACAACAAGTAAATCTACTGCTAAAAATGTCCACAATTTTTTAAACCATATTCTTGAAAAGACAATTAACACAATTGAAGCGGCACATAGTGCAAATAAATAACTCATGTACGCCATTTTAATCTCGGCTATTTCTAAAGCAAAGAAAATAATTGTTGCAACTAAGAAACATAGTCCAGTAGATACGAGGGTTATAAGTAACCTATTCTTTTTTTTGTTTGCAACTTTAACAACGTTTTCCTTAGAAACTAATTGATCAATAGTTATATTAAATAATGAAGCAATTCGATGCATAGTGTGAATGTCCGGAATTGTATCTCCATTTTCCCATTTACTAATTGCTTTATCGCTATAAGACAATTTTTCTGCTAATTCTTGTTGATTCCATTTTTTATTTTTGCGAAGTTTTAAAAGATTATTAGCAAAATTCTCACGGAGTTCTTTTTCTTCCATAAAATATTCCTCCTACAGTGTAAATATTACTTTTTTAATGCAAAATAGTCAATTCTCTTCGTAAGAGAATTACATTTTTTGCCAAGAGAATCGACAATTTTACTGAGAGAATCAACTTTTTTAAGAAGAGAATTATTTTCTTATCGTTAGCGTGCATTTTTATTGTGTTACACATAAAATTCACATAGGCAGGTGATGAAAAAATGTCTTTAGATGAATTAAAAACTCTTAAACTACCTAATTACACAAAAGGTGAAGAAAAATTCAATTGGATATCTCATGCTATCGGAATTCTTATGGGAGTAATTGTACTTATCATTTGTTTGACTTTAGCAGTTCATAAAAGCAATGATACAAGTCACGTTATATCTTTAATCATTTATGGATTAAGTATGTGTGCTGTTTATTTTATCTCTACAATTTACCATAAGTCTACACCACTTTCTTTTAGTAAAAGAATAAGAAGAGTTTTAGATCACTGTACAATATATCTTCTTATTGCAGGCACATACACTCCACTTTGTATTATTTCATTCTTTACAACATGGCAAGGAGTATTGCTTCTTACTTTAGAATGGGTTTTAGCAATTGGTGGCATCATATTAACTTCTGTTTGGTTTGAAAACAAAATAGCAAAAACTATTTCTTTCATTTTCTACATCATTTTAGGATGGGCATTTATGTGTTTCCCAAGCCTTATGTCATTATTATCGCCCACTTCTTTTCTATTGATTTTATTTGGTGGAATTGTTTATACAATTGGTTCAGTGTTATATGCTATTGGACATTCGAAAACTTATTTTCACTGTATATTTCATATTTTTTGTTTGCTTGGAACAATCATCCAAGCGCTAGGAATTATCTTTTTAATATAGGAGGATTTGAATATGGATAATTTTTTAATTTCAGTCGATTCATCTTGCGATTGCGCAATTGATGAACTAAAAGAAAATGACATCAGTGTAATTTTTTTCTCTTATACTGATGGAAAAGAAAATTACTTTGATACTCTTCAAAAAGAAGATTATCTACAATTTTATGAAGATATGCATAATGGCATTTGCTATAAAACAAGTCAAATACCTGTAGCAAGATACTTAGAATATTTTGAATCATTGCTCAAAAAGAATAAAAACATTATTCATATATCTCTGTGTCTCGGCCTTTCAAATACTATTGAACACGCTCGCGAAGCTGCGAATATACTAATGAAAAAACATCCAGGTAGTGATATTAAAATTGTTGATAGTAGAATCGCATCCCTTGGTGTTACATTGTTGGTGAAAGATGCACTTATTTTAAGAAATCAAGGATCAACTTTGGATAATGCTTATAAACTATTAACTGAAAAATCAAAATACGTTAATACATTTTACACTACAAGCACACTAACTTACTTTGTACGTGGTGGAAGGCTTTCAAAAATTGGTGGTATTATCGGTAATATTCTTAAAATCAATCCAGTTCTTTCCTGTGCTCCAAATGGAGAATTAAAAATTGTAGAAAAAGCTCGTGGAAGAAAGCAAGCTATAAATTATATTACAAAAAGAGTTGCTGAAACCGTTATTAATCCAGAACAACAAATTATTCATGTTTGCAACGCTGTTAATGAAGAAGGCGCCAAGGCGCTTGCTATACATTTAAAAGAAACAATAGGCTTTAAAGATTATGTTATTTATCCAATGGGAACAACAATTGGTGCACATACTGGTCCGGGATTATTAGCAGTTTTCTATTATGGAAAAGAAAGATTATAAATCATTATTAATTATAAAAAGATACTGAAATTAAATCGGTATCTTTTTTTATAATTTATCAAATAATATTTATTGAATTACGCATATGATAGTGCTAGAATAATCGCTGAATTATAGCAAAGAAGGTCTTATAAAATGAATTTTGTTTTATTTTTAGGAATATTATTAATCTTAGGACTTATGTCCACTCGTATAGTAAAAATATTCAAATTACCAAATGTTACAGGATATCTAGTAGTTGGTCTAATCGCAGCCTTGTTATGTATTATTATTGATACTACAAGTAACCAAACAAATTTTGCACAAGAATTGACTCAATTGAATTCATTTATATCTTCTATTGCATTAGGATTCATTGCCCTATCAATAGGTGAAGAATTCAAGGTATCAAAAATAAAAGAATATGGCAAAGGCATCATTACAATAACATTTTTCCAAGCCTTTGCAGCAGTAATTCTCGTAGATGTAGCTCTCATTGGTTTGTGTTTACTTTTAAAACTAGATTTAAGTATTGCAATTTGTTTAGGCGCTATTGCAACTGCAACCGCTCCTGCTGCCACTTTAATGGTAATTCACCAATATAAAGCTAAAGGCCCTCTCGTCGATATATTATTACCGGTTGTTGCTTTCGATGATGCTATTGGTTTAATTGTATTCGCTATTTCAGTTGCAATTTCTAAAGTCATCGCAACTGGTTCTCCTATTACATTTACCTCAATAGTGCTAATTCCATTAATTGAGATAGTTGGATCGCTCTTAATCGGTTTTGTTTTAGGTGCAATAATGCATATCGTCATAAAATTCTTTAAATCGCGTAACAATCACGCCATAACAATAATTGCTTTTACGCTTCTTGGAGTCGGAGCTTGTGAGGCTTTAAATACTATAAAAATCAATGGCGAATTCCTTGAATTTTCTAATCTTTTATGTTGTATGATGATCGGTGCTGCATTTATCAATATGGCTAAAGACTATGAAAAACCTATTGCGTATCGAGATTTTGATCTTATTGACCATTGGACACCTTTCTTATTTATGCTCTTCTTTGTCTTATCTGGAGCACACTTAGTTACTTCTGCTAAAGAAATACTTGCAAATAATAATATTTCTATTATGTTACCAGTTGTTTGTATATTTGCTGTTTATATCATAATGCGATCACTTGGAAAATATTTAGGATCCTTTGTCTCTTGTAAAATTACCAAAAGGCAAAAAACAATTACAAAATTTTTAGGTATAACATTATTACCTCAAGCTGGTGTTGCAATCGGAATGGCAAATCAAATTTCCGGTATGGAAGCATTTATGGAAAATAACATTGGTAATATCATTGTAACAGTTGTTTTATGTGCCACACTGGTCTATGAATTAATTGGGCCATTATTAACTAAGTGGTCATTAAATAAAGCTGGAGAAATACCTGACTCTAACGGAGTATATCCTTACGAAAATAGCATATCTATAGAAAAGAAGTAGTGTTTTCACTACTTCTTTTGTTTCTTAGTATTTACCCTTTTTATGTGGCTCAACTTATTCTATGAATAAACAATAATTGTATCTAGACCTTTTTACTAATATTTTTGAAAATGTGCCATTACCTAAGTATTGTATTATAAGATTTCAACATAATCTATGATAAACATAGACAATTCTTCTGCCTCATTATTTTCTTCATCTTCAGAAGGGTTTGCGGTTATTTTAGAAATTAACTCAAAAAATTCTTTGAATTCCTCTCCTAATTTATAATTCTTTTCATCAATTACAAATCCAAATTTACTTCCTAAACCATTTTCAATAGTTTTTACATAAGGCGATACCATAGAATTATATGGATTAAACGCTTCTAAAACCATTTGAATGTTAGAGTCAAACCATCCCCCACCTTCTTCGGAATTTGAAATACTACTAAATGCTGGTGAGATATTAGATAAAGATATTATATAAGCAAACACAATAACTACAGCTTGTATTAATCCCATTAAGGCTCCGATTAAGCGCAATTTTACTTTTCTAAGTTTTTCAGGAATTACCAATCTCATTATTAAAAAATAAAGAATTCCTGATAAAACCCATGATAATAAATGTATAGAAATAACTACTACAAGCCATGCAATTGATTTACAAATTGATGAAGATAAAGAAGAAATATAATCAGGATTGGAATATTTTTCTGGTAATTCATTTTTAAATAATTCTACTATGCACCCAATCAATTCTTCAATTGATGATGTGCTAAATTCTCCTACTTTAAATGTCACTCCAAGTAAAGAGAATAATCTTGTATTCACAAACACTGCTATAGCATCTAAAAGTACAAACCAAGAAATTAATAATAATATAATCGTGATTATTAAATTAAAAGTTCCGCGCCAAAATCCTCTTGCATATCCTATAGATGCACCAATAAACAAAAATAAAACGAGTATTATATCTAGAAAATATGGAAAAGAAATAATAAATCCAATAATTGAAGAATTATCTGCCAACATCATTTTTATCACTCCTTTTCAAATTTTTAATTTACCGATACCTCATCATTTTCTATTTTAATATCGTCAATTTTGTCCATTGCTTTTTTTGTTATGTTAAAACGTTTTGTCATTTCTTCGGCTTTGTTATTTAAAGTTTGATAAGTCTTTAAATAATCTTTCCAGGCGTCATCTAATTTATTAACTTCATCAATCACCTTTTTTATTGAATCTAAGACATTCGTTAAATCTTTATTACGTTTATAATCGATGTTTAAGGCATAGATTGTCGATAAAAAAGGATATAAAGTTGAAGGTGAAGTAAGAATCACTTTCTTTTGTTCAGCATATTTAATGGTACCTTCCATATAATTAGTTAAATAAATGTAAATGGCGTCATTAGGAATAAACATAAATGCAAATGGTGCAGTATTAACGTTGCTAATATACTTAACTGCAATTTCATTAATGTGTTTTTTAACATCGCGATTAAATTCATTTTGCAAATCACCAATATTTTCATTCTGCTCGTTATTAATTAACTTCTCGTATTTGCTAAAAGGAAATTTCGAATCAATACAAATAATGTTATAGGGCTCTGGGCAAAACACAACAGCATCTGGACGCTCACCACTTTTTAAAGTATATTGTTCAGAGTACAATTTTGTTTCACCAAAAACGTTAGAAAGTATAAGATGCAAAGTTCTTTCTCCAAATTTACCTCTTGTCTGATTGCCACTCAAAACTTTTTGTAAATTTGTAATATCAGTTTGAAGATTAGCTAGCTGATTTTGTGCCTGTCCCATTTTTCCTAATTGAACAGATAAAGATTCCATTTTTACGCCAACTTCTTGATTAGTTTTAAGCATGTTATCAATAAACTGCTTATTCATATCATTAAGTTTTTCACTCACATTTTCACTGTTTTTTTGCAAATTATCATATACAAGTTTTTCAAGATTATGCACTGTTTCAGCTTGCTCTTTTGTTTGTTTAAACAGATTATCATTTATTTCTTTTAATTTACTATTTATTATATCATCATTATTTTTAATTGGACTTTTTTTACCTAGTAAAACTACTATCAGCAATGCAATTAAAACAGCAATTAGAACACTAACTAAGGCAATTAAAATTCCTGTTGCAGGATCCATTTGTAAAATCATCATAATCACCTCATTTTTTAACTTATTTATATATTTAAATATATCATATAAAAATAATTATTCGAATAATTATTTTCAACATATATGCTTTTGTCATTAAATGGCATTATTTTGAAAACTACTAAAAGCAATTTCTTAATTTGCATACAAAAAACCTCTTAACTTTTATATTAAGAGGTTATTTACTTAAATATTTATTTTTCGTAACCGTATGGGTTTTTACTTTGCCAATTCCATTGGCTTTTGCACATATCATCTAAATTAAATTTAGCAACCCAATGCAATTCTTCTTTTGCTTTATCCGCACATGCATAACATGCATCAATATCTCCTGGTCTTCTTGCAACAATTTCATATGGTAAAGTTTTTCCACAAGCCTTTTCAAAAGCATGAATGATATCTAAAACAGAATATCCAATTCCTGTTCCAAGGTTATAAATATGAACGCCTGGTGTTTTTACATATTCAATTGCAGCAACATGACCTAAAGCTAGATCTACAACGTGAATATAATCTCTAACACCTGTTCCATCATGCGTATTATAGTCATTACCAAATACATTAATTTTTGCTAATTTTCCTGTTGCCACTTGAGCAACGAAAGGCATTAAATTATTAGGAATTCCTTTTGGATCTTCACCAATAAGGCCTGATTCATGCGCTCCAACTGGATTAAAGTATCGTAATAAAATAACATTCCATTCATTGTCAGATTTATACAAGTCAGTAAGTATGTTTTCTAGCATTAATTTTGTTGAGCCATATGGATTTGTTGTGGACAATCTACAATTTTCATCAAGTGGCAATCTTTCTGGCACTCCATACACAGTTGCAGACGATGAAAATACAATCGTTTTGCAATTATATCTTCGCATAGCCTCTAGTAATACAAGTGTTCCATTAATATTATTTTCATAATAAGTTAAAGGTATCTTACATGATTCTCCAACAGCTTTTAATCCAGCAAAATGAATTACAGCTTTAATATCATTTTCAGAAAAAATCTTATCATAGATTTTAGCATCTCTTATATCGCCTAAATAAAATTTAACTGGTTTACCTGTAATTTTCTCTACCCTTCGTAATGATTCTTCAGAGGCATTACATAGATTATCTAAAACTACAACATTGTATCCTTTATTTAATAATTCTACTAGTGTATGACTTCCAATAAAACCAGCACCGCCAGTAACTAAAATTGTTTCCATCTAAACAACTCCTTTGCTTTAATAATTATGCTTTATTTATAAAACATTTTCAATAATTCTTGCATATAAGAATTAAAAACCTCCACAATTTCACATGTGGAGGTTAGTTGATTCAAAACTTAAGTTTCTTACAAATTAGCACTTTTCAGCAAAGTATTTAATTGTACGAACCATTTGTGAAGTATAGCTGTTTTCATTGTCATACCAAGAAACAACTTGGACTTCATATAAACCATCAGCAATCTTTGTTACCATTGTTTGAGTTGCGTCAAATAATGAACCATATGTAATACCGATGATATCAGAAGATACTAATTCTTCTTCTGTGTAACCGAATGATTCAGAAGCTTGTGCTTTCATTGCAGCATTAACTGCATCTACAGTAACATTATCTCCTTTAACAACTGCAACTAAGAGAGTTGTTGATCCGGTTGGAACAGGTACACGTTGTGCAGAACCAATTAATTTACCATTTAATTCTGGAATAACTAAACCGATTGCTTTTGCAGCACCAGTTGAGTTAGGAACGATTGAGCATGCAGCTGCTCTTGCTCTTCTTAAATCACCTTTTCTGTGTGGTCCATCAAGTACCATTTGATCACCTGTGTAAGCGTGAACTGTGGTCATGATACCAGAAAGAATTGGGAATGCATCATTTAATGCTTTTGTCATTGGTGCTAAGCAGTTTGTTGTACATGAAGCAGCAGAGATGATTTGATCTTCTTTAGTTAATGTTTCATGGTTAACATTGTAAACGATTGTCTTTAAATCTTTTCCTGCAGGAGCAGAGATAACGACTTTCTTTGCACCAGCATTGATGTGTGCCATTGATTTTTCTTTTGAGCAGTAGAAACCTGTACATTCTAAGACAACATCAACATCTAATGCTTTCCATGGGCAGTTGTTAGCATCTTTTTCAGCATAAATTCTGATCTTTTTGCCATCAACAGCAATCCATCCTTCAGCTTCATCATCAGCAGAACATGTTACTTTATCTGCTAAAGCATATCTTCCTTGAGCTGAATCGTACTTTAATAAGTGAGCTAACATTTTTGGGCTTGTTAAATCGTTAATAGCAACGATTTCATAACCTTCAGCACCAAACATTTGTCTGAATGCTAAACGACCAATACGTCCAAATCCGTTAATTGCAACTTTTACTGACATAAATAAATTTTCCTCCTAAATATATAAGCTTATTTTGTCTACATATATATATTGCCATTTTTTACTAAAAAAATGAATAAAAATCTTAAGAAATTAACCGCTTTCAACTTTTAAACTTAATTTTATATAAAATTAAGAAAATAAAAAGGCTGGTACATAAGTACCAACCAATCTTTTTTACATCTTCTCTTTTGCTTCTATTCCAATTAAGTTTAAGGCATTCTTTAAAGTTACCATTGTAGCTTTCACTAATCCTACTCTTTGATTTGTTAGTTCTGGCTCATTAGGATTATTAACTTTAAATGACGCATAGTAACTATGGAAATATTGAGCAAGTCTTTGTACATAATTACAAATCTTATTTGGCATACGCGTAATTGCAGCATCCGCAACAACACTTGGGAATTCGTTAATATGTTTCAAAAGTAAAGTTTCTTTCTCTTCTGTTAATAAATCATAATTATCAACTTTTTCAAATGCTTTACAAGATTCAATAATCGAATTCATTCTTGCATAGGCATATTGAGCATAGAATACTGGATTATCTGATGTTTGTTTACGCGCTAAGCCCAAATCAAAATCAAAGTGAGTTGCGACATCTTTACAAACAAAGAAATATCTTGCAGCATCTACACCAATATCATCACATAATTCGCGAATTGTTACAGCATTACCTGTTCTTTTTGACATTTTAACTTCTTCGCCATTTTCCACTAATCTGACCATTTGAATTAAATCTACTTCTAATGTTCCTTTAGGATATCCCATAGCTTCTAAAGCGTAAGTCATACGCTTTACATAACCATGATGATCGGCACCCCAGAAGTTAACAAGTTTCTTATATCCTCTTTCAAGTTTATAAACGTGATTGGCTATGTCCGGTGTTAAATAAGTTAACAAGCCATCTGCTTTTCTTAATACGCGATCTTTGTCATCACCATATTGTGTTGATTTAAACCATAAAGCCCCTTCTGCTTCATAAGTTAATCCCATAGATTCCATACGATTCAAGACATTTTTGATTCTTTCACTATCATTTTCATAAAAGAAACGTTCATGAATCCAAGAATCAAAACCAACACGATAATAATCTAAATCTCTTTTAATTTTATTTAATTCAAGCTCAATACCTTTATCTTTAAAATATTCTAGACGTTCATTAGGATCTGAGTCTAACCATTTATCTCCTTCAGTTGCTGCCATATCTTGAGCAAGTTTTATAACATCTGGTCCGTGATATCCATCTTCAGGTAGTGGATACTTTTTATTAAAACAATCAAAATAACGGGAAATTAATGATTCTCCTAACATTTCAATTTGATGACCTGCATCATTAATATAGTATTCTCTTAAACATTCAAATCCTGAAAAGTTCATTAAGCGAGTAACACTATCACCCCATGCTGCTCCACGAGCATGGCCTAAATGCAAATCTCCTGTCGGATTTGCAGAAACGTATTCAACAAGAACTTTTTCGCCTTTTCCAGCTTCATTACGTCCATAATTATCTCCTAGTTCAAGGACATTATTAATGATATTAGCAAGTGTTGCTTTTTTCATTTTAAAATTAATAAAGCCTGGATTTGCAACAGTTATACTTTCAGCGTCTTTAAGAATTTTTTCTAATTCACTTTTTAAAGCATCTGCAATAACACGTGGATTTTGGCGTAATATTTTTGTTAATCTCATTGCTGCATTAGTAGAGTAATCTCCCCAACTTGGATCACGAGGTATTTCAATCATTACTAAATCATCTGCTAAATCCATAGCAAAAACATTTTTAATAGCAATTTTAATAGATTCTTTTAAATTTTCTTCGATCTTCATAAAATCCACTCCTTGCTCGACGTTATCTATCATACAATAAATATTTCATTTAATCTAGATTAAATGATTATTTTAAAATATCTTCTTGTTTTAATTTAGAAAGTAATGCCATATCTTCATCTGAAATTACAAAATCTAATTCAGCATTTTCTTTCATGTATTCTTTATGAGTACTTTTTGGAAGAGGTAGTAAACCTAGTTGATAGTCAAACTTAATACAAAGTTGTGCAGAAGTTACCCCATATTTTGCTGCGATATTTTTTAAGTACTCACTTTTTAATAATCTTCCTGTTGCAACAGGAGAATATGCTTCAATTAAAATGTTGTTTTCTTTACAAAAATCAATCGTATCATTTTCGATATAGCCAATAAACGCTGGTATTTGGTTTACAGTAGGTTTAATCTCGCAGTTATCTAAAATATTTTTAACATCAGCAACGTTAAAATTAGAAACACCAATTGCTTTTACTAGACCCATTTTATAAAACTCTTCCATTGCTCTCCATACTTCTAAATTTTCATTAAAGTATGCTTTTCTATTAGGACCCATTTCTGGCCATGGTGCTGGTGCATGAATTAATAATAAATCAATATAGCCAAGATCTAATTTTCTTAAAGATTCTTTAATAATTTCTACTGCTTCTTTATAGTTTTTTATACTCGCAGGCACTTTAGTTGTTATAAAAATTGAATTCCTATCAATTTTTAATTCTTTTATAGCTCTACCTACACCTTCTTCATTTTGATAATCAGAAGCAGAGTCGATGTGACGATATCCTAAATCATAAGCATCTTTAACACATCTCACTACTGTCTCGTTATCAATTTGCCATGTTCCTAAAGCAATTGCAGGAATCTCTATTCCATTATTAAGCATCATTTTATCTTTTAATATACTCATAAAATACCTCCGGATTCTCAATCGAATTATAACATAGATTAGTCAAAACAAAAAGAGCGATAGAATCGCCATTGTTTAAGTATTAATCAGCAGAAATTCACTAATATGCGTTTTTTGAACTATATTATTGAAAACCACCATTGGAATAGCAATAAATATCTTTCGGTAGGTATTTTCTGATGTGTTCTATTGAGTTTTATAATACGCAAGTGAATAAAAATTTATCTTACTCTTAATTAAAAATATTACCAAATTTTAAATTATATCATATTAAACAATGTTCTATCCTTGCGTTTTTTGAAAGGATAAAAGACTTTTTGTTGCATAAAAAAAGCACCTCATTTATTGCGATATTTCTATCTAATAAACGAGGCACGTTCATTTCGTTTGGTGGACTATACTCAAACAAATCCGAACTATTAAAATTTTCTTTTATTTCTATAGGAAAATGTGGGTATACAACTTCTTTCAATTTCGTGCGTGACTTCATTTTGAGCCACACTCTTAACCTGCTTCCACTTTTGGTACTTTTTTGACCTATTTTGGAACAGTAAGAGAAAATGCCCTCTCATATATATAAGTGAATTAAAACGCAAAACGTGTAGGTTGATTTTTTAATTTTTGTTGTTTCTTAACACTTTTTGATGAGATTGTTTCGTAAATGTGGTGTCCACTACGCCTTAACAAAACTAAAATTATGAATTATAATGTTTGTGTAAATAACCTTATAAAGGAGGAGATTAATATGAAAAAAGCAAAGTATATGCTTCCGTTACTATTGTCATTATTATTGACATCATGCAGTCCTGATCTACGGCAAAACGACTGGCATATTAATACTTTGGAACTTGCAGACGAATATTTTCCAAAATATTTTGATGCAATTGAAAGTTCGTTGCAAATAAATAATATTAAATATGAAAAAGAATATTCGGAGAGTATTGAAAGGAATGAAAAGAGATACAATATAACATATTGTGTTTCTAATAAAATTTATTACGAATTTCTTTTTCGCTTCAAACTTCTAAGTTGGAAGAGTTCTGAAAGTCTTATTAATTGTACATTTTATTATAACGTAGATACTGAAGAAGAAATGTTTAGTCTTCCACAAGGTTATATTAATGTAATGATAGATGTAAATGATTTTTGCACTAATAATTATTTAGGAACAGGTGAAAAATTTAACACTTATTTCGATAAGTTAAAAGAAAAATATTTAAATGGTGAGACGGATAGCTTATTAACAATAAAGGATAAAAATTATTCATATATTGCTACTGGTGAAATGTTATATCGTGATTTATATCCACGTAGAGGCGTTAATTTAAGCTATAATGATGAAGAATATGATTTAAGATTATATTTATGTGATTATCTAACAGACATTAACATTTGGGATAAATAATCTCCTCAAAAAATCAAATAAAAGCCATTAAGAATAAAGTTGTTTAAAACAACTGAAGGCTTAATGGCTTTTTTGTTACAATAATTTAGATGTAATTTTTCAATTTCCAACAAATAAATGTGTTTTTTCTATTATTTCGACATTTTTCATCTTGCTAATGCGTTATTAAATATAACGTTTTTATTTTAGGTGAATTGATTTTTTATAATACACTAATTTGAATTTTCATCTATCAATCATCATTCCCTTTCCTGTGAAAATTCTATTGCACACTTTTAACCGCATAAAGTTTTAAGTGTGCTTTTTTTTCATACTTATGCAGTACCAGCTGCGGTTTAAATCGCAGTTGGTTTTTTTATGCTCGAAAAAATTTCCGACTGCGACTTGATAGTCAAAGGAGGAAATTATATATGGCTAAAATCAAGTACTCTAAAGAAAAGATTAAATATTATATCACAAAAATATAGTCAAGGGTGGTACCGATTTTCGGTACCACTTTTTTATTTCCAAAAATGTTATAATATATTTTTATTTGCAAATTCATCACTATAACGAAAAACACTATTAAGCATTTCGCCTAATAGTGTATTCTCTTAAATTGTTTTTATGATACCGAAGCATTCATTGGTAATAAACAACAGTTTCGGATTATTTTTGTTTGGTGGAGATGGCGGTAATCGAAACCGCGTCCAAAATAAGTCCAGTAAAGACCACTACAGCTTAGTTTGCTACTCCGTGTCCCTAAAAGCAAGACTAGCAAACGAATCATCTTTTAGGTAGCCTATAGGTTTTCGTACTTACCTTATAGACATCGATAAATCTTATCCTCTCGTGATTACACCTATTCTTTGTTTAGAGGCCCAACTCAGATAGATGGCTTTTCTTCCCTATTAGCGGGACTATGGCTTAATTAAGCAGCAAAAGCTAATTGATTTCTGTTGCCAGATATTTTTGTTTGATCTTTAACGCGATCACCCGACTGCGTTCCTTACCCGACCATACCCTGTCGAGACCAATACATCCCCATATATATTGTATCATTTGATACGCCATTTATGATATCATTTACCAAATATTGGTGCAAGAAGGAAAATAAAAAGCTTGCATGTGTATGCAAGCTTTTATATAAATATAATCAATTATTTTTCAATTCCAGTAAAGTCTTCAATCCAAGTAGCAGACATAGCTTTATTATTTAAAATTACTACTGTTAAGGCAGATAATTTTTCACCATTGTCTAATTTTTCTTTGACTTTGGTACTTGAGTCACAGCCTTTAACCCAAGTTACATCACCACTTCTTGAACCAAAAACTTCTGCAGTAAGATCATAAGTTGGTTTTCCATAATCCTTAATTAATTGATCATAGGTTAAATGCTTTCCATCTTCTCTAGCCTTATTAATTTTGTCAGCAGCACTTTGGCTTATTCCACAGCTTGCAAGAGACATTCCCATTAAGAATACTCCACCTAATGCAAATAATTTTTTTGTAACACTTTTCATAGTTTTTGTTTCCCCTTTTCCATTAACTATTCTATCACTTTTTATAAAAAATAAAACTATTTATTACCAGTTGAGCCAAATCCACCTTCACCTCTACTCGTATCAGTGAGATTATCTGCTTCTATGTATTCAACATGTAAAAAAGGAGCAATGACAATTTGGGCTATTCTTTCATTCTTATCGATTGTTTGAGGTAAGTCACTATGGTTATGAAGAGCAACCATAACTTCTCCACGATAATCAGCGTCAACAACTCCAACTTTATTTGCAGGTGCCAAATGTCTTTTTGAAGCCAAACCACTTCTTGCATAAATTAATCCGACATATCCAACTGGTATTTCCATCGCAAAACCTGTGTGAATTAATCTTGTTTCATGAGGATTAATTGTTATGTTTTCTTCTTCGGCTGCATATAAATCAGCACCAGCTGCAAATTCACTGCCGTATGCGGGTAATTTAGCGTTTTCTTTTAATTTCTTTATTTTTAATTCCATATAGTGCTCCTTAATTATTTAAATAAGATAATACTATTTCATTATTTTGTAATGTCTTTTTAACGTCAATAATTCTTTGATTTCTTGACCCTCTAAATTTAAGAGAGAGATCTTTTTGTGCTATTTCAAATCTTCCATCTACTAAAACATCAATATTTTTTAAAATATCTTTAGTTATAGAGAGATTTGCCCTACTTTGAACTGCACCTATAAGTTCTTCATATGTAAATCCAGAGTAAATCCAAATACTTTTATTTGGTAGTTCTTCTCTGACACGTTTTACTAATTGAAAAACTGTTTCTTGGTTTTCTGGCTCAAATGGTTCTCCGCCTAATATTGTTAATCCTTCAATAAAACTTTTATTCAACAAATCTACAATTTGAGTCTCGGTTTCTTTTGTATAGACATTACCGTATTGAAAAGACCAAGTCATGGGATTAAAACATTCTTTGCATTTATTTCTACAGCCAGAAACGAAAAGGGATACACGTACCCCTATTCCATTGGCGATATCAACTGGTTTTATTTCGCCATAATTCATAATTATAAATGTAATACCCTTTCTTTGATTTCTTGGGTTCTACCTTGATTCCAGAATTGTGTACCGATATAGCCACAAGTTCTTCTTGCCACATTCATTTTATTTTGATCGTGATTATGACAATTTGGACATTCCCAAATTAATTTACCATCTTCATCAGTGACAATTTGAATTTCTCCATCATAGCCACAAACTTGACAGAAATCTGATTTAGTATTTAATTCCGCGTACATAATATTGTCATAAATGAATTGAATAACTGATAAGACTGCAGGAATGTTATCTTTCATATTAGGAACTTCTACATAGGAAATTGCTCCGCCTGGTGAAAGTCTTTGGAATTCAGACTCTAACGCTAATTTTGTAAAAGCATCAAGTTCTTCCGTAACATGAACATGATATGAATTTGTAATATAATTTTTATCAGTAACACCTGGAACAATTCCAAAACGATGTTGCAAACATTTAGCAAATTTATAAGTTGTGGATTCAATTGGTGTTCCATATAAAGAGTAATCAATATTTTCTGCTGCTTTCCATTTAGCCGTATATTCATTTAAAGTTTTCATAACTTTGAGGCCAAATTCTTTTCCTTCTTCTTCAGTAAGTTTTTTGCCTGTCATATAGAAAACTGTTTCCCATAATCCGGCGTAGCCTAAGGAAAGTGTTGAATATCCACCATAAAGTAATTTATCAATTGTTTCACCTTTTTTAAGGCGAGCTAACGCTCCATATTGCCATAATATTGGTGCGGTGTCAGAAACTGTGCCTAACAAACGCTCATGTCTTGCACGTAAAGCGCGATGGCAAAGTTCAAGTCTTTCATCAAAGATTTTGAAGAATGAATCCATATCTTTGTTTGATGAAAGAGCAACATCAATTAAGTTAATAGTGACAACGCCTTGATTAAAACGACCATAATATTTTGGATTTCCATTTTCATCAACATATGGTGTTAAGAAAGAACGGCATCCCATGCATGGATAGCAATTACCATTTCCATTTTTATCAATTTTAAACTCTAGCATTTTCTTTTCGGAAATATAGTCTGGCACCATGCGTTTTGCTGTACATTCTGCCGCGAGTTGTGTTAAATACCAGTATCTTGAACCTTCTTTAACATTATCTTCTTCTAAAACATATAAAAGCTTAGGGAAGGCTGGAGTAATCCACATACCTTTAGGGTTTTTAGTACCTTGAATTCTTTGTTTTAAAACTTCTTCAATAATTAAAGCAAGATCTGCTTTTAGACTTTCATCTTTTGCCTCATTTAAATACATATTTACAGAGACGAAAGGAGTTTGACCATTTGCAGTTTGCAAAGTATTAATTTGATATTGAATGGTTTGAACACCATGTTTAATTTCATTTTTTAATCTTTTAGCCACGATATCTTCAACCATATTATGGAATTTATTTTCATCAAAATTTATATCATTGCGATAATCTTTTAATTCTTCTAAAACATCTTCGCGAATCTTTTGTCTTGATATTTCAACAAAAGGTGCCAAATGAGTAAGAGTAATAGTTTGTCCACCATATTGAGATGATGCCACTTGAGCGATAATTTGTGTGGCTATATTACAAGCAGTGTGAAACGAATGAGGTTTTTCAATCATTGTTCCTGAAATTACTGTGCCGTTTTGTAACATATCTTCCAAATTGACTAAATCACAGTTATGTATATGTTGTGCAAAATAATCTGTATCATGAAAGTGAATTACTCCTTGTTTATGTGCTTCTACAATATCTTCTGCTAGCAAAAAACGTTTAGTAATATCTTTAGATACTTCTCCTGCCATGTAATCTCTTTGTGTCGAAGCAATGACTGGATTTTTATTGGAATTTTCTTGTTTTACTTCTTCATTGTTGTTTTCAATAAGAGCGAGAATACTTTCATCGGTAGTATTTGCCTTTCTTACTAAATTTCTTTTATATCTATAAGTAATATAAGCACGTGCAACAGCAAAATTACCAGAAGCCATCAAAGAGTTTTCAACCATATCTTGAATCTCTTCTACGCTTAATGCACGGCGAGATTTTTTACATTTACCACTAATGGAAAGCACAATTTCATCTATTTGTTCATCTGTTAATCTGCTGTTTTCTTTAACTGTGCCATTAGCCTTAATTATTGCAGCTTTGATTTTTTCTAAATCAAATTTTACTTCTTGTCCACCGCGTTTAATTACTTTCATAAACAATCTCTCCTCGACTACTTTATTATGTTCACAAATTAGAATTAATCAAATTATATATTAATAAAAATATCTTTCAAGATGCCCAAAAATAAAAGAGTTGGGTTTTGCACTTTTCAAAACAATGATTTTGCTTTTTTAGTATAAAATTATATCGTGCATTTTCTTAATAACTAGATAAAAAATACACTTATAGTCACATAAAATTAAATTGTTATAAACTTTTTTTTAATACTAAAAAAGGTGGCAATAATTGCCACCTGGATAATTGATTTCTTTCCTATTTCTATTAGTGATAATATCCAAATGAGAAACACATTCCCATATAATATATACAAAGATAGTCGCCTTTAAAAATAGGGTGATCTGCTGTTACTGGTTCTTGTGTCATACCAATCAAATTTGAACCATTAAAATATGCAAATGCTGTGTCTCCACCCGTACTTTGGAAAATAGGAGCTTCATTAGAAAAACTTGTAACGTTATTAATAAAGCCTTCTAAGTATGGATTGGTTGCTCCAAAGTCAAAAGCTGGATTATCATCAATTCTAACACTACCTTTAATTTTTACTCCTGGAGTAACAGTTTGGGCATTTCCTGATTTATTAACAGAAATTAAGTTAAACATTTTAGCATCATTTTTGTCGAATACGAAGTTTGCCCCATTAACTTTAAATATATCATTTAATGATTTAATTACTGGAGCTAAAGCGGCTGCTCCAACTAAACTAAACCATCCTTCTGTACCTGCTACAACACTTTCCATTTTACAGTTTGTGAAAGTTGACTTCCCAACGTAACCACCCTCACCATTGCTATCGTGTTTGATGTGGTCTTGAAGTATTACTGGTCCGCCTGCACCAATTAATTCAGAGTTAGATGTATGTACATTTCCGCCCCAGTTATAAATAAAGCTATTAAAGTTATCATATGCTTTACATTTGTTAATTGTATAGCCATCCATTTCAGAGAAATAAGTAATAAACCACATTCTTGAAATGTTGTTTTCCATTAATGCTTCCATATTAGTGCTCTTATTCATGATTAGTCCACCACCTAAAATAGTGTTTTCCTGCTTAGGTGCATTACCAATCAAATTAAGATCTCTCATTGTGAATAAACGTGTTGCATCTTCTGCTTCTGTTCCCGCACGAGCTTCACTTTTAAATAAATTCGCGTGAGAAATTACTTTACCAGGATCTGTTACTTTTCCACTTTCTCTAGTGACATATGGGAATTCGCTGAAGTTTAATGTATAGTAATTACCATAGATCACAAATTTTTCATCTTTTGAGAATAAACGATAATATACATCTATACGATCTCGAAGCGAGCCAACTGTTCTCTCATAATCTTGAGCATCTTTACTAAAATCTTCATCATCAACATTATAGAAGTAATTTGATGGAACGTCTTCAGTCTTAACTGGAATGTTATCGTGCAATATTAACGAACTTGGATTAAGTGCTAAATCTAATCCATTATCTGCTTTAAATTGTGTCCAAGCAGCTTTATTTTCATCAGAGTTATCATAATATGCTAATTCTTTAGCATTATATACATTATAACCATCCACTATTTCAAAAATCATAGATGGGTGATTCTTTTCATTTTGCATTTGGTTATTGCTTAATCCATCTGGTGTAACTACTACTTTAAATACATTACCAATTGCTGCTTCAGAAAAATCAATATCACATTCTTCTGAATCGATAGAATCCACATAAGTTTTTAAATCTTCTTCTCCAAGTAAAACAAAATCATTTGCAGATTTTATATAAACTTCAATGCTATAATTCCATTTTTCTACGTCCACTGGCAATCTTGTTAATGGGTCGCCAAATATAACTTCCGGCTTGACATTAATACTATTATCATCACCTACAACATATTCTCTAGTCAAATCTGAGAATTCAGTTTGTCTATTTGTTGGTTTTTCCATTTTGTTTTCATTGAATGTTCTAAAGCTTGATTTAGTATTAACACCAAGAATTACAAAATTTGGTACTGGTGGCAACTCTGCACTAGTGCTGTTATTACCAGAATTATCAGAAGAATTTCCACCAACTGAACTAGAAGTTGATGGTGGTATAGACGGTTCAACTGATGGATTCGTAGATGGTGTTTCAGATGGCGCTACCGACGGAGTAGTTGATGGCGTCTCAGATGGCATAGTTGATGAAGGTGCAGATGGTTCATTTGAAGAATCGCCTTCACTCGTTGATACATTATCTCCACAACCAGTCATTCCTAAAAGTATTCCAAAAAGAGAAACTCCTAATAGCAATTTATTTTTCATATTTCACACTTTCCTTTTTATCTATATATTTTATATATAACTTTACACTTTACGTAAAGTATTAGTGATTTTAGCACACTTTATATTTTTTGTCATCTTTTTTTTATTTTTAATTAGAGTATATAGGGTTTATTTATTCGCTATAGGTTACGAACATCATTACCTTTTCGACGTTCGTTCCATCACTGGATTTGGCTGTAATTTTATATGCTCCATCATTTTTAAAAGTAATTGATGCGATATTATTATCATAAGTAAGTGTTAAATCATTACTATCACTTGCATCCATATAAAAATCTACTAAAGCGTTAGTTGCATCTTCTGGTATTACTCTACATCTAACTTCGATAGTAATACTATTACCTGAAATAGGTAGCAAATAATAATAATCCCATCCATATTTATCTTTTATACTTTGATCTATGTCTACGGGAGTAAAGTTAGCAACAGTACAAACAATATCAGAGACATATACTGTCGGATTGTAAACGCGCATTTGTAATCCGATAAATCCTACAATTACGACAGAGACTATATAAATTATACCGATAATTAATATAACTGATTTTTTCATAAATCTAGCCTCCTATTTATCATAATAATATGCCTTAATTCTTAAGGCAAAAGAACCAAATGAAAATGCTAATAAGGCTAATCCAATTAAAGCAATTTTGATTGAAGCTTGAGTAAAGCCATTTGTACGTAAATTCGATTCGTTAAACAAACCAAACGATATTAAAGCAATTGCAAAGGAAAGTGCAAATGCCAAAAATGTCGATTTTCTTTCATTTGGATTATCAATAGAGTCTCCAATTGTCGCGTATTGCTCATTTTGCGGGTTCATTATATCCATTGTAGCGCTAAAGAAAATATGTGCATATTGAATGAATAAAATTGCAAAAGATAGAATAATAACATTTCCTAATCCGATGTTACTAAACTTTCCAAATATCGCCATCGTAATAACTATGCTTGGTAAAGAGAATGCCAAGTTAAACAATAATTTAGCAATAAGCGGGAATATAGGTTTTACTGGTTTAGTTTTTTTAATGTAGCCAGCTTGTCCTTCTTTACTATAGAATGTCGCAATCATACTATTACTTGCTAATAACGGTAATAAAATTAATAAAATATTAAAAGAATAAGTCATAATATCACCACTAAGTTTAGTATTCATCGCGCCAAACAAACTATTCAATAACAAGATTAAAATCGGAACAATAATATAAACCGCTAAATAGTTGCCGGAAATTTCTACAGATCTAAAATTAATTTGAAAATCTTTATTTACAAAAGAAATAAATGGTTTTCTAACTTTGTTTTTAACTTCACGATTAATCAAATTTTTATCAAACTCAAATGATTTTGTCATCATTGAGAAGAACAATGGTTTTGCAGTAAGATATGAAATACCAATTAAAGCTAATGATAATGCAATTAGCGAAATAGTGGTTAATACTGTTATCCAATTTATTTGATGTTTTGGAATTGAGTTGACAGGATTACCTACCATTGAATAAACAAGATAGGCAAGCGGCGATAGTTTAGTTTTAAAACCTATCAAGAAATCACTTATGAAATTTCTTACATATGACCATTGATTGTTCAAATCAATATTTTCAGGTATTAGATTAATTAAGTAAACAACTAAAACAATTCCAGCTGCAACAGCAAATAAAATTATTACTGTCTCAATTAATGGGAACTTCTTAAAGAATTTATTTATATACATACATGGTATAGATAATAATGATCCTATTAAAACAGGTAATGCCACAATAAACAAGAATGGTATCCACATCCAAGCAAAAGCAATCCAACTTACTTGGCTATTTTGCACAGCAGAAATTAAAAAAGCCAAAATAACCGGAAGTAACATATCAAAACTTTTCTTAATCTCAAAAATATAAAACACTATCAATTTTGAAAAGAATAACATATCACTTGTAACAGGTAGAGTGACTAATACCTTATTATCATCAGCAAAATATAAATTTCGCATTAATCCCAAAGTACATGAAATAACAGACATTATTAAAATAAATCCAACAATCACAATCATTACTTCAATGATTTCCGAATAATAGTACAAATTTAGCAATATACGAGCAAAATATGATAAAAAGTATACAATAGCAGTGATAAGTGCAAACTTTAATATCGTCAACACTATCTTTTGTATTTTCCCTTTAGTTGTTTTAGTCCATGAAAAATCAAATTTATCTCTTAATTGCATTAAAATTAAAGCAGTAAATGGTTTCTTTATTCTTCTTGGCTTGTTCATCTTTGTATGTTGGATATTTTTTATTTTCATAGTTTTCATGCTATGTTTTAAATTTGCCGAATTAATGATAAATAAAATCGACGTCACAACATACGCTAATAAAGATACGAAAGTTAAAACTACTAATGCTACCTCTTTGCTATTAAAAATCCCTATTGAATTACCTCGAATTGCAATTAAAACTATATAGGGTGTAGTTAAAATATTTATAGGGATAATTATTTCTTTTATACTTAAAGACCCTTTTTTAAATATTTTAACGATACTATAACAGAATAATCCGATAGCTAATATTGCAATAGCTATGACAATTCCCGTTTTAAAATCAAATGGTCTATTAAAAAGAAAATAATAAGGATAGTAGACACTTCTACCCAAGTAATAGAAAAAATTGCCTCCTAAAAAAATAATTCCTGATACAAAAAGCGAAAGAAAAGATAGTATATTTAATACCATATAGATTGAAGATTTTGATTTAAATTGGAATCTCATAAATATACCTCCTATCTTTAAAAGTCTAAAAATTACATCTCATCTAAATTTTCACCAATTGCATTAAGGTAAAATTCTTCAAGTGTCATACCACTTTCTTCAATTTCCTTGACAGTTTTCACACATTGAATTTCACCCTTTTTGATAATCGCAATACGATCACACAATTTTTCTACAATATCAATAATATGTGATGAGAAGAAAACAATATTGCCTTCTTCTGCGTGTTGTTTCATACATTTCTTAACTTGATAAATACTTGTTGGATCCAATCCTGTTAATGGTTCATCAAGTATCCATACTTTAGGATTATGCACCAAAGCGGCCATAATAGTAATTTTTTGTTTCATACCATGAGAATACGTCTTAATCTTATTATCAATAGAAGATTCTAATTGGAATAGTTCAATATAGCGCTTTAATCTTGCATCGCGTTCCTCTTGACTGACTTTATAAATATCAGCGATGTAATTTAAATATTCTCTTCCAGTCAATTTTTCATATAAAGCATAATGATCTGGTACATAACCCATTAAGCGTTTAGCTTGAACAGGTTGCTTTGCCACATCATATCCACAAATATTAATATTACCTTCGCTTATAGGTTGAATACCTACTGTACTTTTGATAATCGTAGATTTACCAGCACCATTTGGACCTAAAAATCCAAATATTTCTCCACCAACAACTGTAAAATTTGCATCATGTACTGAATAATGTTTGTTTGAAGCATATTTTTTGGAAAAATGAATTAATTCATATTTTATACCTGCATCTTTAATCATAGGTTCTTCAATACTCCTTCCATTTAAAGTCGATTGCAACGCCAGTCGATCAACTCTTATTCTTTTTAATCTTTCAACTAATTTATTATGTGAGTCAGTAACGTTATAGAAAAGCTCATAGATAAACCAAACTGCAACGCCTATCAAAACATACACTAGATAGAATATCAATTGATACACAGGATGGAATTCAAGTTCTAGTCCCGCTACAACAAATTTAACTGATCCATAGTTAAATATGTCTTCTGCCCATTTACCTAGTTTTTCAGCAATAAATGTCGAGTTAATAAAGAAGTAATCAACTTCATGCCCTTTAGCAGTAAAGACAACATTCATCACTAACACCAACATAAAATAGACAAGAAACCAAGCCATAGAATAATAGAACTGTTTAAGTTTTGGTCTTTTAAACACTCCTAATGCTACACCCATAATTGGCATAAAGAATGCAATTGCATGATTAAACCAGAACTGTATTATGGTTGGACTCATTGCATTAGTCCATTCATTATAGTTAGGCATGAGCATCGCAAATAATGCGCCAGCTACATTTATAAAATATGTAAAATAAAATAATCTTTTTGGTTTAAAGATGAAACATATTGGCATCAAAAACATGGCAGTATTACATAAATGGAAAGGCCAATTCCATGGTTCCAATATTACGTCATATTTGTATACGTACATAAATCCTGTTAAAGTTCCAAGAGAGATGATTATTAATGTATAGTCAATTATCTCTCGTGGTTTATTTTTTAAAACAGTATAAAGTACAAAAGGGATTATGATAATAAACAAATAAAGAAATAAGCGATGTTCAAAACTTATATCTATAATTTGAATTAACGTATTAGCTTTACCGAATAAAAATCTCGGCATAAACGGCGGCATAGTAGTAAGGTTTATTAAAAAGAAAGCTAAAAACATCAAGCCTATCTCTTTTAATGTGCTTCTTTCTTTTAAGTCTTTTATAAAATAGAAAATAGATAAGGCAAGACCAAACCCTATTTCAACCGGGAATATATAAGTTAATAATGATGCATTTGTATGGCCTTGCATCATAATTAATATTGGCTTAATACATATCGCATTTACAATAAATACTGGCAAAGAAATATACCGTGCTAGATTTTTTGCCGTCTTAAAATTGAAAAATGCTCTTAATAAAAGAATTAAAATCGCAGATAACTCGAACCACATAAAAATATTTGCCGTTATACCTAAAAAAGGACTTAATGGTCCATCCGTACTATGAGCATAATTTGTAAAAATCGCTTCAATTTCCTTACTTGATATTTGATAATCCTTATATCCCATAAATCTCACAATAAAAATTGCGATTAAGACATAAATTATTATTCTTTCTACAACTAGTTTTTCCTTTGAGGCAAACTTAAAATGCATCAAAGATACTATTCCACCTATAATTAAGAAAGATATTGCGAATAGCAAATAATACATTTTATACCTCCTACTAAATCTCTAGATTTAGTGTAGTCAAAAATCTAATGTATTATAGCATAATATTTTTTTTAGTCAACTTAGTGTAATATGGCCGAACATTTTGCAACAAAAAAAGGTGCCAAGCACCTTTTATGAATACATTTTTTTAATGATTGCCAAAACCAACTTCCTAGGCAATAACCTTTGCAAAAATATGACTAATTTGTAGAAGAATCCTACCGCCACACGAATTGGTGGGTGTTTCTTTTTAATAACTTTTAAAATCACCTTTGAGACTTTACGAGGAGAAACACCATTTTGCTCGTCTTTTTCCATTTTTTTAATGGATTTTGCAGCTGTTCCTTCTTTATCTTCTTTAATGACAGTCTTTCTACTTTCCGTAAAACCAGTTTTAGTATCTCCTGGCAAAATTGTTGTAACTTTTATTCTTCGAGGTTTAAGTTCAATTGATAAACATTCACTAAATTTATCTACTGCAGATTTACTCATTGAATAAAAACCTTGATATGGAATAGTCAAATCACCTGCTACAGAACCAATATTAATTATTTTTCCTTCATCTTTAATAATTGATAAAAATTCTTTAGTTACAGCAATAACACCCATAACATTTGTTTGGAATATTTTATCAATATCTTCGTAATTACTATCTAAAATTGATCCGGCAATTCCCATGCCAGCATTATTAATCAAAACATCAATTTTACATTCTTTTTCTTCAATGATTTGCTTAACATTTTTAATATTATTTAAGTCAGTGACATCACATTTAAGGAAGTTTAAACCATCTAATTTGGTTTCTCTTCTTGCAAGGCCATATACTTTATAGCCTTTACTAATTAAAAGTTCGGCAAGATCTTTACCAATTCCACTACTAACACCAGTAATTACTACAACTGGCATTATTTAATAACCTCTAATTCCACTAATACTTCTTTAATTTGTTTCATAGCAAAATCTAATTGCTCTTTTGTATGTGTAGCAGTATAGCTTGTTCTTAAAAGTGCAAAACCTTCTGGAGTTGCAGGAGAAACGACTGGATTAACATAAACTCCTCTTTCTAATAATAAGCGACAAGCTTTGAATGCTTTATAGTCATCATAAACATAGATAGGGATAATTGGAGTATTCGAGTCAATAATTGGGACTCCTAATTCTTTCAACCCACTTCTCATATATGCAGCCAATTCAAGTAATTTTTTAGGACGATCTGGCTCTTGTTTGATAATTCTTAAAGCTTCTAAAGCACATGCTGCACAAGCAGGTGTAATAGACGCAGAGAATATGTAAGGTCTTGATGAATGTTTAACATATTCGATAACTTCCTTTTTAGCAGCCATATAACCACCTAAAGATGCAAGTGACTTAGAGAAAGTTCCCATATAAATATCTACTTCATCTTCTAAATTGAAATATTCTGCAGTTCCACGTCCGTGTTCACCCAAAACACCTAAACCATGAGCGTCATCTACCATGACTCTTGCACCATATTTTTTGGCAAGTGCAACGATTTCTGGGAGTTTTGCAATATCTCCACCCATTGAGAAAACGCCATCTGTAACAATCAAAATACCTTTGTCACTTGGAATGCTTTTTAAAACGTTTTCCAAATCTTCCATATCAGCATGTTTGAAACGTAACATTTTAGCGTAACTTAGTCTGCATCCATCATAAATTGATGCGTGATTTTCACGGTCACAAACAATATAGTCGCCCAATCCTGCAATAGCAGAAATAATTCCTAAATTAGATTGGAAGCCTGTTGAGAATGTCATAACAGCTTCTTTATGTAAAAATTCTGCCAACTCTTTTTCAAGTTGCAAATGTAAGTCAAGAGTGCCATTTAAAAATCTTGATCCAGAGCAACCAGATCCATATTTTTTTAATGCTTCGACACCTGCGTTAATAACACGGGTATCTGATGTCAAACCTAAATAGTTATTAGATCCAATCATCACAACATTATGTCCAGACATCTCTACCTCGACATCTTGTCCTGTAGATAATGCATGGAAATAAGGGTATATTCCTTCTTTCTTTGCAGTTTCTATTCTATCCATATGATGGCATTTATCAAATAAATCCATAATTCAAATCTCCTTTTTACCAACAATATATTATAAAAATTTTTTTGTAATGTCTATAAAATATTTAATACTATTCAAATACAATTACACTACTGTGTAAGAGCATTTTAAAGAGGCACATATTAATGCCTCAAATATTTTTATTCCATTGCTCCATACGTTAAATAAGTAATAACTCTTTGGTAAGATAAATTATCCTTTTCAACTATTATTAGTTTGTCATTAGCGATAAATGTAAACTCTGGGCCCGGGGAAGTAATGATGCGATCTCCTCTTTTAATGGCAACAATTGTTGCTTCTGTATAGTTATAAAAATAAACATCGCCAATTGTTTGATTTATTACCCAACTATCTTCTGGAATTGTAACTTCTTTAAACTCAATATCATATTTAGAAATGAAATTGCCTTGTTTCATCATTGTGGCAATTTTTTTAGAAATATCCTCGTTTAGAAAATTTCTTTGATCAATTAATTCATTTAATTCTGATAATTGCTTTTTTAAATCATCAACACTTTCAAATTTTGATAAAAATTTTGCTGCGTTAGCTTTAGATTCTACGAATATTCCTACACCATGCTTAACAGACACAATTTTTTCATTCGCCAAAATATTTATAGACTTACGAATGGTTTCTGAAGAAACTCCGTATTCTCCAGATAGCAAAGTTCTTCCTTTAAGTGTTTTGCCTTCTTTATATACACCTTTGCTTATTTTAAGAGCAACGTCTTTGGCTATTAATAAGTAATTAGGATCAACTTTCATAAAACATCCTCGCTTTAATTTATTATATCAAATCAAACTCCATGTAACACATATTAAATTATGTTAATTTTTAGGTTATTGAAATTAAGTATTATATCTTATATAATATTTCATTGAAAAGGGTGATATTTCCAATGAAATCGTTTAAATATATTTTAAGATCTTTAATTAACAACGCTGTAATTATTGAAGGTAGAAAAAGAAAGTGGCTTGAATCATTTGTCGTATTTATCATCGCTATGATAATCGCATTAATACCAAGCACTGTAACAAGCGCAACTATTAAAGGTTCAGCAATAATAGACACTAAAAAAGCAAATTCTTATGGCGTTGAAGATGGTTTAAAATATTTCTCTGAAACAATGAAAGAAAAAGGTATATCTTTCAAAATTGTCCAAGAAAACAAAAGTAAAATCATTACCATTATTGAAAGCGAAGAAAAATGGGGTGATAACACCAATGGTGAATACTATCGAAATTTCGTAGATGACTATTTCTACTATAAACGTACTGATAGAGTCTATCAAAAAGATGAAAATAATAAAACTGTCGGTTATGAAGAAAAACTTGTTGAAAGATTAAGAGTTTACCAATATGTTGATTTGGATAATGCTGCACTTAATAAAAAATTAAGCGAAATTCAATCACAAAAAATTGAAGACGAACCAGTTTCATCTTTCTTAGCAATTGGTAAAACAACATGTTTCTTCTTTATCTATAGTAAGACCGCTAAGAATTGGTCAAATCCAGTCGCAACTAGACAATTAACTTACGATAGATTTAAAGATGGACAAGAAGTAATATCTAATTATACTGGTAATAAATCTATCGAAATTTGGGCGGAATTTCTTGATACTGGTTATGAAACAACAAAAATTACAACTGTATTTTCACAAATGGGAATTTTTGCTGCTATCAACGTCTTAGTTTCACTTTTCATGAGTATAATGATTTTCGTTGTTACAAGAGGTAAACGTAATCCTTATCGAGATTATAAATTTACTGAAGCTATGAAGATTGTTGGTATTGCCTCACTTGCACCAAGTATAATTTCTGCAATTGTCGGATTTATACTCCCAGCATATTCTTCTATGATATTTATGCTCTTAATTGGTGTTCGTATCATGTGGCTTACATCTAAAAATCTCAATCCTGCTATTGAAAAAAAATAATAAAAAATTGAAGGCATCACTTATTGTGGTGCCTTTTCCTTTTCAATACTATCTTTATAACTATATTTTTTATTTCTATACCCTTTAATCAATTTTACCTTTTGCCACTTACAATATTTATAAGCTCCAACAAAATCGCAAACAATTAAATCATCACGCCCATATTTAAGATAAAAGTCTTCGTTAATCGATTTAAATGATTCGTTATAACACAAAATCAAAATTGCATTAGATTTTTTCACTAAGCTTTTTTCATCTAAAGCATATTTAATCTTTTTATTAGGGCCTATTATTTTTTTCAAATTTTCTTCGTTTGATTGATCGAAAATAACAACTGAAACATTCGCTTTTTTCAATAGAATTCCGATGATATTAATAGCCAATTCACTTATTTCATCAAAACTATCACTTATTCCGAACAAACCTATACTTTGATTGCCCTTTGGTATTTTACTCACAACATACTTAGCCAACTCTAAATTACTTTCTTCTAACGTCTTATTAAAATCATATTTCTTCCTTAAAAACAAATTAAGGTTCTCATATTCTCTTATCATTTTTTTACTATTTCCTAATGCTATATTAAGATTTACTTTAGGAAATTCAAGTGTATCTAATAAAGTGTCAAAATTTATATTAAATTCATTATACAAACACTGCATATTAGCAATATATTGGTTGCATGTTATGTATAAAAAACTTTGCGCTACTCTATTCATTTCTGCTTCTTCATAAGATACGAAATACATATTTTGTCCTTCTAATAAAAATTTCTCATAAAGAATGCGAACATTCATATGAGCAATTTGTGATATAGTACCTACGATTGTTTGTTTTGGTAAAAATGTATTTTCATATATATTATTCTCTAAATCAATGTATGGCATATAAGCTATATAAAAATTTTCTTTCTTGCCATTTAAATATTTATCAATCGCACGACATGTTCCAATCGGTAGCGGAGTTTTTATTATCAATGTTGTTTTCCAATTAAAATGTTTTTTAATTTCATCTATTGTTTGATATAAGTTATTTAAATGATATTCATCATTTATATATTCCAATTCGATGGAAATAATAATGCTACTAATTCCAGATAAATCAAAAATATTATTGCTGAATACAATCTTATCTCTATTATTTGAAATAATATCTTTTATTCGCTCATCTTTGAAAATTTTTATTCCTTTATTTAACAAAGAAACGCAAAAAGCGTTATTGTCATACGCAATAACTTCAAAGCCAAAACTAGCAAAAAGTGCAACATTTGCGACTCCTAAATCGCCTAAACCAATAACCCCAACTTTCATCTTGCCCTCATTTATTTTTTAATCGCCGTAATCCGAACCGCGCGATTTATCTTCGACAAAAATATTTAAAGGATCTGTAATATCAAATATCTCTAATATAATAAAATCATCGCTAACAATAGTTAAAGGATGTTCATAGTTACCAGTAAATACTACCCTATGATTTACTTTAACTACGCGATCAATTTCATCTAAAATTCTTTCTATTTCCTTTGGGTGATGTTCTTTAAATGAACAAAGCATTGTATAAAATATTGGTTCAACATAAAAAATATCCCCGTCATCTGTCATATATTTGCTTGAAAATGGATTTTGCTTTTCAATTTCAAACTTGTATTTATTCCATTCTTCATAATTTTTCATCTTTAATCACCTTGTTAATTTTAAAACAAATCTCGACATAAAACAATTAATTACAATATTAGTTTTTAATTGTGTCGAATTATGTCAAATTTTCATTTTATTAAATTTATTAATAAAATTTTAAATCATTGCTAAAAAGTGTATAATAAATCAAAGAAGACAAATATTAATAAATTTGTCAGAAAGGAAATTATCAATTCAACTAATTGATACAATGGTTTTGAAATGAAAAGAAAAATATTTTCAATAATTGGATACTTTTTATCTTTTTTAATTCCTGCACTGATATTTTTATTTGTCTTAAAGAAAAATGAAATACACCCATTCGGAGACGCTACTATTCTATTCGTAGACTCTCAAGGTCAATACGTATCTTTTTTAAGTTATTATCGCTCAATTTTGTTAGGAAAAAATAATATTAAATATACCTTTGCCAAGCCTTTAGGTGGCGATATGGTATCGATGTTTACTTATTATTTATTATCCCCTTTCAATTTAATATATCTTTTCTTTGACGCCAGTTCTTTACCACTTGGTATTGCTATTGTTACCATCTTAAAAATAGGAACAATTGGAATATCAATGTATATCCTTTTAATGCACTTAAACAAAGAAAAAGTCATTCCTAATTTAATTTTTTCTACCGCATATGCCTTATGTTCTTACGTAATTGTATTTAATTTCAATTTTATGTTTTTAGATGGAGTTATTTTTGCTCCTCTCATCGTATTAGGATTAGAAAGGATGTTTGAAGGTAAAAGAAACATTTTATATGTTATATTCCTTGCTTTAGCTATACTCATTAATTATTATATTGGCTTTATGCTATGTTTCTTCTCAGTAGTGTTTTTCTTGTACAAATTATATGGAACTAAGCGAAATAAAGATGAAGAAAAAAAGCTATTTATATCTTTTATTATTGGATCACTCCTTGCAGGTGCATTAAGTTCATTTAGCTGGGCTTCTGCTGTAATGAACATGAGTGGCGCCAAAGCATCATTAGAAAATGCTAGCGAAATATCGATGGACACTCTTTGGAAACTTGCCGACTTTAGCAAGAATTTAACTAGCAAGTCTTACTTGGGTATGAATGATATTATAAGTGGCGCTCCTTTAGTATTTGTTGGTGTTGTTAGTTTAGTCTTATGTGTGTTATATTTCATGAACAATAAATTTACTGCTCGCGAAAGAATTAGTTCTGGTTCAGTAATTGTATTATATATCTTTATTATGCTTTATACTTTCCCAAACAATTTGCTCCATGGTGGATCTGCTCCTACTTGGTTTACTTTTAGATACGCTTTCGTTTTCGACTTCTTCTTGATTTATTTAGCCTCTAAACAATTCAATAAACTTGAAGGATTAGGTACTCAACACCTTGTTGTTCCTTTAACAATCTTAGCTCTTATTAGTGTAATACTTAAACTTGATGGAATTAAAACAAATGTACTACAAGATATTCTTATTGCAGTAATTACTTTAGCTTTAATGCTTGCTTTAAAATATTGTAAGAAAAAATGGTTAATAGCATCAATTACAACGATGATAGTTGCGATAAATGCTATGAATTTAAATACTAATACAAATCACGTTATCGCCACCAATAAAGAGGCATCAGAAAATGGTAGTGGCAGTTATGTAAGTTACGAAAAATATCATGATGAAATAAATGAAATTGGTTCGGTTATTGATTTTGTAAAAGATTATGACACAAGCGGTGAATTTTACCGTATGGAAAAAACTTTTTATTCACAAGCGACATATAATTTGGCAAATAATGACTCCTTTATGTTTGATTACGCTGGATTAACACATTATTCATCAAGTGATAAACTAACTACAAGAAGTTATCTTGCCTACTACATGGGCTTTCACACCAACAACAACTGGGCATCATATGGTTTAGGCTCTACTCTTACTGCCAATTCATTAATGGGAATTAAATATGTAATCGATCGTGACAATGAATATAATAGTATCCTCATTCCAAATCGTCATTTTGGTGCAAGAAATTATCTAACTCCTATTAAAGATTTTGATTCTTATCTTGGTGATCAAATTCACGTAATGGAAAATCCTTATGCTCTCTCTATAGCGTATCTTGCTAGCAACAAAAAAACTGAGGATACTAATGAAAAACACAATGTTTTCCGTTATCAAAATCAAATGTTAAAGAACTTAACTGGTGTAGATTTAGGTGATGTATTAAAACCATTAGATTATACAGTTGTTTATCAAAATATCACTCAAATCGATGAAGCACATTTTGCTTTATCCGACACATCAAAACCTGGTTATATGACTTACACAATTAAATTAGATTCTAATTTAAAAAAATATCCGATGTATTACTATATAAAAGATGGTTTTTCTCAACATATGTCATTGACTGATAATAGGAATTTATATTATTTCCACATGTATAATTACGCAGTTAATCCAATAGAATATTCTACTTACCAAACAACAAAAACTTATCAATTAAAATTGAATGAAAATTTAAATTGGGGGCCAATAGAAATAATCCCTAGCTTCTATTATGAAGATGTCGAATTATTAGAAAAATATATCTCGCTACTACAAAAAAATAACGTTAGCCTTAAAAAGATTTCCTCGTCGCATTTAAGAGGCGAAGTCACTTATAATGAAGATAGTCCTCTTCTTATGACAAGCATTCCTTATGAAGGAAAATGGAAAGTAAAAGTAAATAACAAATCTGTTCGTACATATGTCACACAAAATATATTTGTATCTGCAGATTTAAGTTCATTAAATTTAAAAAATGGTGATGTTATCACCATAGATTTAGAATATGTAACAAGCGAATATGCTTTAACAGTTTTAATCGGACTTATTGCTATCGCTTATATATTCCTAGTTGATTATAGTTACGGAAAGAAAATTATAAAAGCAATTAAAGATAACAAAAAGAAAGAATCATCAGCATATTATTTTGTTGATGTTCACATCCACACTAATTAATTTTTTCTTCTAATTCTTCTTTTAGTAGTTTTTCTTTTAGCTTTCTCTTTCTGTCAATAATTACTCCAAATCCAATTGTAATTCCAAAGAATGCAAAGCCCATCAAAGAAATAGTTAATCCTGGTTTTAATCCTGGAGTAAAGTATTCCATAACATATGAATTACTGCCTGATTTTCCAACAAAAGCACAGAACCCACCTTGTGCTTTGAATATTTTTGGTTCTGTTACCACTCCCTGTTCATCAACCATTTTTAAGCTCCAACCAACATCATATGGTATTGTAGTAACAACTATTTTGTTTTCTTTAAAATTCGTATCGAATGTCGCTTTATTTGTTGTCATATGAACATTTTCTAATGGATTCTCTTTAATTTTATTAAGGCGATTCAAGTATGTATTATAATTTTCTTCATAAACAGCAAATCCATTCATATTAGTGTTGTCACCTTCATTAATCATTGGTTTTACAACAATCGTTTTTGCTGGTCTATCAATATAAAATCCACGAAGATTTTTATAATCTTGACTAATATATTGATGATAGTCAAAAGTTATCATCTGGTCATTTTCATCATAAATATGAACATAAGAAAGGCGATTCATTTGTAACTTTAAGCCTAAGAAACAACCACCGTTTGATGTGCTACAGAAATTTCTATTGTTATTGAGCTTAATAATGTACTTTGTTGTGCCCACTGTATATGGTTTAGTATTTTTATTTTCAATGTTGCATCCATCTGTTTTTATTAATTCTTCAATTGAATTACCAACACCATTTGGACAATCGTAACGTGTTACTGATAATTGTGGACTTATATATAAATTACCAGATGGTTTATCGAAATTCTTTATTGGAAATTCTTTTAAAAGATTTAATGTTTCTTCATCATATTCATTTTCCTCTGCAAAACCATCTTCTGCTACATCATATAGTATTGCTCCAGACATTAACGCCTCTTCATTTTTAATAACTTGCGTAAAGTCATTAACTAAATAACCGCTTTTAGCTGCACCATCATCGCGTGATCTTTGTTGCCAATAAATATATGAATAGTTATTGCCATAATGAATATAGTTTTCAACTGAATTAATATTAACTGGAATTATATTATCAAAGGCATATCCTAGCTCAATAAAGTTTTTATTTTCAAACACCGAATGAAGTGTTGAAGATAAATCTTCACGATATTCAAAACCAAATGGAACATTATACATTGCTCGATCATTAGTCGCGCCTTCTCCAACTCTAATAGTGGTATTAAAATCGGAATTTTTTACAATATAATATTTAACTCCTAAAAAAGCATCAAGATTTACTAATTTTTCATGTGCTCCCATAGTCCATGTATCTCTAGAGTATAGAATTCTTGTCCAATTCAAGAAATCTTTTAAATTAGAATTATACAAAGAATGGAACCCGCCCAAACCATTGTAATTTTCTCTCATGCCCAAATTATTTGTAGAATCATTCGCAGTTGTATTAAATATTCTAAAATATGAATCATCCGCTTTATTTATCTTTTTAACTACCTCGACTTCATCAGCAAAGTTTGCTGGGCCTCCTGCTAAATATTGATATCTCGTCTTTTGGCCAAATAAAGTAAAATTACCAACCACTAATACTTCTGCAGATAAAATTAATGGTAGAATCAATTGAAAATTCGGTTTTTTAAATGTTCCACGTACAACGAAAAAGCAAACAACAACATAAATAAACTGATAAATAATAATAGAAGTTGTCTCTTTAATATCATGTACGCCGTATTGATTGTCTAATGCTGTCAAAACTGTAAAAGTCATACAAGCAATAATAAATAAAACAGAAATATCAAAATACCACTTAGGATATGTTTTTAGATTTTTAAAATTCAATGCTACATATGTTATTAATACCACAACAACAAATAGTTGCCATCTTCCATAATCAACAGTAAACCCATGGAATAGTTGATATGCAAATGGTGTAAATAGCATTAAGAGTATGCCAATGATTGCAATAATATGCGATATTTTCTTTTTTCTAACACTTTCAATGATTGATGGAACAACCATGAGACTTAATGGTGTATAAATAAAGAGACTTGATAAGGTGTTGTCATAACCCGTATTTCGATACAACAAGCAATTGAAATCACTTACGACTGGGAAGAAATATGTTGCAAGTGGATAGTATTTTTTCTTATTAGAATTAAAGTCAAATAACAATTCCCCCAACTGTTTAAAATTCTTCTCTGAAAATGCCGTCTTTAATGACTCTAAATACGTTGCGTTTTCTACTCTACCTGCTTCTTGAACAGCGCTTAAACAAGGGAGCAACACTACTGCACACATCATTAATCCAACAGCAAAACCTAAAACACCAAGAAAAATTACAGCAAAATTATCTTTTACTTTTCTAGTTTTAATAGTTTGAAAATATCTAAATCCTGCGTATATTACTCCAGCAAAACAACTTACTACTAAAAAGAAATAATTAGCTAGGCCTAAAACAAACAAAGCGAGCATTAATACTACTGGCTTTTTTTCTTTAATCGTTTTTTCAATACCTAATAACACTAATGGGAACATTACAACAACTTCCATAAAGTGATTAAACCACATGTAATACAAATTCCAACCACAGAATGCATAGGCGATTGCAAATATACGTGCAGTTTTCTCATCAGCACCCATATACTTGATATACTTTCTAAAAGTAATACCTGCTAATGCCATTTTCAAGATCATTAAAATTGCTAGTCCCTGTGGAATTAATGTTCTTGGAAAAATTAAGATAGGCAAGAAGAATGGGTTCAAGAAATAATAGAAACTATTAGCGCCAATATTATTGACGCCTAAAACCGTATTTGAATCCCAAAGTGGAAATTCACCAGTTTTAATAAAATGCCACCAATCATCATATCCGTTTGTGTAAAAAGGAATTTGTTGTTGAACATAATCTCCGCCTAAAGGTATTGTCCCATCTTCCATAACTAAGACAATCAAAGTCATCAAAAAAGCCAATCCAACCAAAAAAAGAAAATAGTAAAAAACACTATTTTTGTCTTTTAGAAATGAAAATTTATTTTTTATTGAATTCGAAATATTTTTCATTAGACTCACTTCCTTGAAGTAAGTCTATTATAAACAATTTTTTAAATTTTATAAACAAAACACAGCATATTCTTTAAAATTCTTGCATTTGATAAAAATTATTATCTATTTGCCCATACAAATTGTTTAAATTATACATTTTGGCATAGATGTTCTTGTATTCACTTGCAGTAGAAATACTTTTATCGTATTGTAAATTATTAAACAATTCATATGCTTTTCTTTCTTGATAAAAACTTCTTTTGACATAAAGATTATAAATGTTTTGCATGTGTTTTCCATTTAAACTTGTACTTTTAATGATTATAGTAAAATTACGATATGCCTGAGTTAACAAGACAGATGCCATTTTTAAATTTTGGGTAAAATTTATGAACATTTTTGAGTTTTTATAAGTTGCAATAGCAGAACATATCTTAACATCATTAAACAAAGAACGATATTGACTAGTTAATGCTTCAAAGAGCCAAGAAGTATGCACTATTAACTTATTTCTTTCACCATCATTCATATTTTATAACCTTCTAAGCACTTTACAATATAATCATTAACATCTAATGCGTCGCTTTGATATATTTCTTCATTAAATCCTACTAAAGATAAATACTTAACATTTTTTAATTCTGTCATTTCCATTAATTCGTTATTTACCTGTTTAACTATGCTATTAAATAAAATTTGCTCTGGTTTTTCAAATAAATAGTCGTTATATGCTGATAACAACACTATTTCTGCTTTGCTGTTAATATCATTAATCACTTCAATTGTATGATATATATGGTATTGAAATATTTCGAGTTGCTTTTCAATTAAATCATAGTCATAGTCTAATATGTTATTGTTGACATCTATAGTCATTGAAGGTAAAAAATCCTGCATCCCAACATTTATGATAAAGAAATCTGCTTTTTCTGCAATTGAAAAGAAAGGATATTGTTTTCCATCTAAATAATAAGAAGCATTAGAGTCTACTATTTTAAAAACTTCTCCTGATTGCATTTTTGGTCTAGCAAAATAACTTATGCATTTTCTATTTAATCCTTCTGAAATTTTCAAAACTAATTCATCCGAAAAATTACCCAAAGTGACTAAATAGGAATTATGATTACATGAGCTTAAACTAGTAATTAATAATGGGGCTAACAAAAAACAAAAAATCAATCTCGCCTTCATATTATTCTTCTCCAAATTCTTCTAAACTTAATTCAATATTTGCATGAATCTTTTTTAGTTTTTTAATCATATTTTCATATCCCCTATTAATGTATTCTAAACCTCTTACTACCGTTTCACCTTTGGCCATTAGTCCTGCTAAAACTAGTGATGCAGCACCACGTAAATCTTTACCACTAACAACTATGCCTTTTAACTCTTTAACACCATGAATGATTATATTCATATTTGTTACATTTATATTCGCACCCATTTCGTTTAATTCCTTAATATGTGCGAAACGATTGGTATAAATGCTCTCTATAATGACCGATGTTCCCTCATTTACAGATAAAAATGATGTAAGTGGTTGTTGTAAATCCGTCGGGAATCCAGGATACGGCGCTGTCAACACTATAATTCCTTTTTTTATTGTGCTCTTTTTTACTATGAGTTCTTTATTATCGGTAATTACGTAATTAATTTCTAATAAATCAAATAGATCTAGTAATGATTGAATGTGCTCTTTAATAACGTTTTTAATTACAAGCCTTTTAGCAGTTGCCGCTCCTATAAGAGCGTATGTGCCAACTTCAATGCGATCTGGTATATTGTAGAATTCTACTCCATGAAGTGGCTTTCCACCTTTTATAATTAATGTTGACGTTCCAACACCTTCAATTGTCGCTCCCATTTTTATAAGGAATTTAAATAATTCTGTTATTTCAGGCTCAATAGCGGCATTTTCAATTATTGTTTTACCTTTTATTTGTACTGCTAAAAGAACTGCGTTAATCGTTGCTCCTACCGATATCTTATCGAATACAATATGCCCAGGATGAAGATTTTTACCATCAAAAACATACGCATCATTTTTAATTTCAAACTTAGCGCCCAAACTTTCAAATGCTTTAATATGTAAATCTATTGGTCTTTCTCCTAAACGGCATCCACCAATACCTTTGGTTTCTAATTTTTGATACATTCCTAATAATACTGAATAAAAGTAATATGAAGCACGAAGGCGTTCCATTGCTACCATATCTAAATCATGGTATTTAACATTACTTGAATCAATAATAAGTGTATCCTTATGATATTCCACACAAATATCTAAGTTTTCTAATATTTCTATAAGATTATATACATCACTAATTGGTGGAATGTTGTGGATAACAACAACATCTCTAGCTAAAATCGAAGCTGGAATTAGGGCCACGCAAAGATTTTTACTACCAGAAATTTGGACAGTACCATTTAATAACTTTTGCCCTTTGATTTTAATAACTTCTTCCATTTTTGTTCCTCTCAATTAAATTTATGAGAGAGGCTAAACAAAAATGAATTTTTCTAAATTTCATTTACAAGCAATAAAAAATGATGCCAGACTATTTAGCATCATTTATCTTTAGTTTTAATTATTTTCTTTTAAGTTGTTTTTCTTTTATTCCAAACATTGAAACAAATTCTGTTGGCATCTTAGCTTCAAATTTCATCATCTTTTTTTTAACAGGATGAACAAACTCTAAAGAATATGCATGAAGTCCTAAACGATTAAGAGGATTTTTAGTTGCGCCATAACGATCATCCCCAATAATGTTGTGTCCTAAATCCTTCATATGCACACGAATTTGATTTTTTCTTCCTGTTTCAATGTTGACATCCAATAAAGAATATTCAGATATTTCTTTAATAACACGATAATTAGTAATCGACTCCTTACCATCTCCTGGTTTTCTTGAAGAATACATTAAGTTAGTTGAAGCTTCTCTTAACCAAGATCTTATTCTTCCTTCTTTTTCTTTTAATTGTCCTTCAATAATTGCATAATATCCACGAAATTTAACAATATCATTCCATCTATCTTGTAATAAATCTCTCAATTTTTCATTTTTGGCAACAATTAAGACACCTGAAGTGTCTTTATCAATACGATGCACAACATAAATACGATTTCGTGGATTTGTTAATCTCACGTGATCCATAAGTAAACGATATGCTGTTAATTCTTTTTCACGATCACTTGCAATTGAAAGTAGTCCTGATGGCTTGTTGATTGCAATTAATTCGTCATCTTCATAAATAATATCTAATTTTTCTTTTGGATTAGTTATTTTTCTAACCGGAGCAGGAGAAATCATTACAATATCACCAGAAGATAAGACAAAGTCATATTGAGTAACTGGCGCTCCATCGATAAGAACTTGTCGATGTGTCAAAAGGGATTTGATATTATTACGAGATTGTCCTTTTAAATTTGCAAGTAAAAAATCTAAAAGCGTTGTATTATCTTTTACTTTATATTCTTTTAATTGTGTTCTTTTTTTATAAGGAATCTCATTAATGCTATTTCTTTTTTTATGACTAGATTTCACTACAATCACACACCTAATTCTTTTTTAATCTTTATATTTTTTCTACTTCTTTATATCTTTTAATAATAACGGTTCAACTACATAACTTGAATCCGGCTTAATTGTTATAGTAACTCCACCACGATATTCATCCGTATATTGAATAAACGGATATGAATTATAATCAATAGAGTGTCCATAATAAAATTCAATACCTTGATATTTTAACGCTAGCGAGTTTTTATGATCATGACCAAAAAATACCGCTTTAGTTGAATTTAATTCAAACATTTTTTTAAATAAATCACTCTCACCAGTTGGACAAGATATGGTTTCATTATTTTCGCCATAAATAAATGTAACTTCTTCACTTTCTTCTTCATATAGTCTTACAGCCTCACGATACTCATATGGTGGAATATGGAAAAAAGCTAAAGAAGATATCTCACTAATGTTTTTATACTCTTCTTGATTCTTTAGTTGCAATAATTTACGTTCATACCAGTACATATATTGTCGCGTAAATTTGGCGTAACCAGAAAAGAATGAACTTCCATCTATATATGATCCAGAATCTAACAAAATAAGTGCAGTGTTAAGCGTATTATCATGGTTCCTTATTTCAAATAGTTGTGTTAAGCGACCAGTTTGGTATGAATTATTTTCATCATCTTTTGCATAACAATACGGATTAGATTGAAAAATCTCATTTATATCTTCTGCTGTTCCTGTAGCAAATATCTCAGTATCGTGATTTCCAAATTCATATAAAAATGGGACTCCCATTTTTTCAAAAAACAAATTTAGCACAGTTGCAGCTTTAATATTGTCATTGGATCCTGAAACACGCGTTGGATAAATAAGATCTCCCGTATATACAATCATATCTGGTCTTACATAATCCACCATTTCATAGACCGCTTTTAATGTTTTTAAATCTAAGCTTTTTCCACGCCTTGCACCAGCAAAGTGTATATCTGATAATTGTAATATCTTAAAATCAGTATTTTCTTCATTAATAACCGCAATATTATCTTTACTATCATCAAATATTAAGCTGCGCGTTGGAATAGGTTTTAATGAGTCGATATATTCTTTTTGATAATTAGTAGGATCTTTACCAAATTGGGCAATCAAAAATAATGGAACAAGAACTGCTGTGATTCCAAATATTGATAATAAAACAATTTTCTTTTTCCTTTTCATTTTGTCATTCCCCAAAAATATCACACCAAATTATTAGATTTTATTAATTTTTACATTTATTGTTCCGTTAACAATTTTTCCAACTGTAACACTATATCCAACTTTGGATCCATCGTTAAACTTATTGTTACCATTAGCAAAATATTGGCTTGTGGCAGTAAATGTATCTCCAGTTTCCCACAAAGTTGATGAAGCATCTATTTTTATTGAGTTCTTTGAACTGCTTGTTCCTGCAGTCAAAGTATTTTTGCCACCCTTATCTATTAAATGCAAATAACGAATATAATCTCTAGGATTTTGCTTACTCATAAGATATTGATAGTCAATTGAGTTTGACGCTCCCACAAAACAATTAGCGTTGTTAACAAAATCATTAACATATTCTGCACTAGTAATATATCCTCTTCTATCCATTTCATACTTCACTAATCTTGCATCAACATGGTATATACGTAAACCAGAATAATCATACATTTTGTTTCTTGATGAATAGGCATAACGTGAATCTTGAGAATTGTTTCCCTCAGGTGTATAAAATTCAATTAAAAGATATTCATCAAAAACCGAGCCGTTCCAATTATCTTTAATTAATATTGCATCATCATATAAGGCGGAAGATCTTAGATTAATTTCGCAAGAGTCTGTGACTACATATGGATTAATCCAACCTAAAGCCAATTTTGAATATATATTATGATCACCAATATTATACGATTGCATATCACGATCCCCTGCGCAATCCCAAGGACGAGTTTCATCATAGCAATAGTAATCATCTAATCCTAAAAGATGTCCAGTTTCATGGATATATGTATGGGCATCAAGTCCAGTTGGAGCATATGATGTGTCATAACCATCTTCCATAAATGAATAACTTGCCCACATATAGTTATTAACTACAGGAGCATTATAATTATTATCATTTTCAGTGTAATAGCACCATGCCCAATAAGCTGATGATCCACTAGTGGAATAATTATTAGAATAAACAAATATTGTAGCATCTAAAAATCCATCATTATCTTGATCATATTCTTTTCTCTTACTAGTTGGAATAATATTACTTTTATCAAATAAATTGGCAATGACGTCTGATGCTTCCTCGCCAAGTTTATTTAAAGAAGTAACTGTATAATTAGTAACTTTTAATACTTCTGTTACTTCACCGGTAATATGTAACTTTCCATAGCTAGATTCATCAAAAAAGCTAGATACGGAACGCCAACTGGTATCAGAAGATTTTCCAAAAAACACTTTTTCTAAATTTGTTAGCATCTTGCTACTCCAAGTTGTTCCTCCACTAAGTTGTACAGGAACTACAAGTATTTTTTGATTTTCTGTAGAATTCAAAGTATTCCAACCAACTTTTTCATTGACATCACGCATTGTGTATTTTACTTGGTTAGCCTTATAATATCCTCCTTCTAAATTTGGAGTTGAATTATCAGTATTATTATGACCCCCGCTATTTTCTACATTTGATGTTGAATTGTTATCATTATGACTTGGATTGCTATGGCTAGTATTTGTTGATAAAATATTGCAACCAGTTAATAATATCGCAATTACTGGTAAGAATATTGATTTCTTATTCATTATAGTCACCTCTTAAATATTATTATACTATATTAATAATATTTTTTTTAGATTTGTTTTAATTTTTACTATTAATATTTTAATCAAACAAGCTATAATTATAATACAGATATGGAGGTAGCAATATGATTGCCTACACAATCGAAAAATTAATAAAATACGCTAAATTTCATTTAAATTTATCTGAGTTGGATGAAATTTATATTCGCAATACTCTTCTTAATAAACTTAAAGTTTCTTCATGCTATAAAGATATTGTTGATGATGAAGAAATTAAAAATATGGTCGTACCTGATTCTTTAATAAGTGAGCTAATAGATTATATAAAAAGTGAAAACATCGTTGAAGAAAATTGCATAGATCAATTCATCACGGAAATAATGGGTGTCATTACTCCTATGCCTAGTGAGGTAGTTAGACAATTTAATTCGTTTGAGGACAAGCAACAAGCTTTCAACTACTTATACAATCTTCAAATAAAAAATAATTATATTCAAAAAACTGCTGTTGACAAAAACATTCTTTGGGTTGCTGATTTTGGTGACAAATACCTAGAAATATCCATTAATCTATCAAAACCAGAAAAGAAAAATTCTGATATTGCTAAATTAATATCAGCACCTAAAATCGAAAATGAAAAATACCCAAAATGCTTACTATGCAAAGAAAATTTAGGTTTTTCTGGTAACGCAAGTCATCCTGCACGCAATAATCTACGCACTATTCCAACAGTGCTAGATGATAAACCTTGGTTTATTCAATATTCACCATACGTATACTATGATCAACATTGTATTGTCATTGATTCAGAACATAAAAATATGACAATGGGAAAGGAAAAATTTAAAAAACTACTCGATTTTGTTGATAATTTCCCTTGTTACTTTATTGGATCAAATTCCGAACTACCAATTGTCGGTGGTTCAATTCTTAACCATGAGCATTTCCAAGGTGGAAAACATCTTCTTCCAATTACTAAAGCTAAAAATGAATTGGAATTTGAATGTGAAAAATATGATAAATGTAAACTTTCATATTTAAATTTCTTTAACTCAACACTAAAAATTGAATCAACCGATAAAGTTCAAATTCTAAATTTAATGGATGCTATTTATGAAACATGGAAAATGTATGATGATGCTGATATCGATATTATTTCTCATGAAGGAAACACACAACACAATACTGTTACTCCAATAGTTAGAAAAGTAGATAAAACGTATATTGCTTATTTAGTACTTAGAAATAATCGAGTGTCTGATATTTATAAAGAGGGTATATTCCATGCCCATAAAGAATATCACAATATCAAATCTGAAGGTATTGGCCTCATTGAAGCATCTGGTTTATACATTTTACCTGCAAGACTAAAAAGGCAACTTGGCGAAATTGAAAATATGCTATGTGGCGAATATGATATAGAAACATTTATTAATGAAAATGTAGATTATGAAATTCATCGACAATTTATTTATAATTTGATAAATCAATATGGTAGAAACAATACTTCAAAAGAGGCGCATGATATTGTCATTTCTGAAGTAAACAAAATATGTGCCAATATTTTAGAAAATACTGCGGTTTTCAAACATACAGAAGTTGGAAAAGAACACTTAATAAAATTTGTAAATACAATAAAAAAATAGCATTCAATGCTATTTTTATTTGTGATATGTTTCATTATTTAATATTTTAAATGCTCGATATATTTGTTCAAGAATAATTACTTTTGTCATTTGATGAGTAAATGTCATTTTAGACAAGAGTATTTTTTCATTGCCACGTTTTCGAATATTTTCTCCTAAACCAAGCGACCCACCTATAACAAACGTTATAGAACTTTTTCCATTAGTCATAAGTGTATCAAGGTGCTTTGCAAATTCTACAGAATCGTATTCTTTGCTATCTTTAAAATCTAAAAGTATGACATATTCATTGTCTTTTATTTTTGACAGCAATCGTTCTCCTTCTTTTTCTTTAATCATATTGTCTAAACTTGCATTAGAGTTCTTAGAAATTGCTTCATCATTTACTTCTACAAACTCTAATTCACAATAAGCTTTCAAACGTTTAGCATATTCTTTTATAGCATCTTGATAAAAGGTCTCTTTAATTTTCCCTATTGTCATTAATTTAATTTTCATACTCTAACTTTTCCGCCTGATATAGACTCTCTTTGATAGGCAGCGCTGATCTTAATACCAGAAATATTTCCATAACGAGAACTTAGTAACTCCTTATATGTGCTTAAAGCAAGTTCATGAGTATTTGCTTCTTCCGATAAATGCATTAATACTAATTCTTTTGTATTATCTCCAATAATTTCCGACATATACATAGCAGAATCTTCATTTGACAAATGCCCATTATCTCCAATAATCCTCATAATTAGTTGGGCTGGTCTATTAGTTTCAAATAGCATTTTAACGTTATGGTTACTTTCAATACAAATATAATCCGGATTTTTCATATATTGCAAATTTCGTTCTGAAATATAACCTGTATCCGTCATATATACTAGTTTTTCATTGTCTGCCTCTAAAACAAAACCGATTGGATTAGTAGCATCGTGCGATGTCGCTAATACCGTTACTTTAAAACCTGCAATGTCATAAGATTCATAGATATTTAAAACATTTTCTTCTGGTACGTCGTATGTACCTTTTGCGCAATAAATCAATTCACGATTAAAAAAGCTCGCTCCTTTAATGTGATCGGTATGCTCGTGAGTTATAAGTAATGCTTCAATATCTTCAAAACGCAAAGAATATTTACTTAATTGCTCTTTTTCGTATTTTAAAGTAACCCCCATATCTATTTGAAGAAGTCTTCCACTATTCGTTTGAAAAACAGCAGAGTTACCTTTTGAGCCACTCGCTAAAATATAGTAACGCATTTAATTATTCTTCCTTTAAATCATCATTAAAATCTTGGATTTTTCCTGCTCTTAAAGCATCTAATTTTCTTCTTTGTTCTTCTGTAAGTTCTGAGAACAATGAATATTGTTTTTGGAATAATAATGTCATAACATCAGTTTGACCATTTCTATTCTTGGCAAGATTTACTCTAACAAGTTGTGTGCTGCTTAAGGAAGAATTCTTATCCTTTTCTTCTTGGTCTTCTCCTTTGGCGCCTTCTTTTTTCTTACGCATACCATCTGGACTTAATAAAATAACTAAATCGGCATCTTGTTCAATTGCACCAGATTCTCTTAAATCAGACATGACTGGTTCCTTATTTTCACGTTTTTCAACATCACGAGACAATTGACATAAAACAACAACAGGAACTTTTAAAGTTCTTGCCAAATCCTTAATTTTACGTGAAAAATCAGATACTTCTAATTGGCGGTTAAAATCACCTTTTGGTTTATCACTTGAAGTAATTAAGCCAATATAATCAATTAAAATCATTGCTAAATCGTTGTGATTATTTTGGAACTTACGCGCTTTAGCGATTAAATCCGCCATTTTAATTGATGGTGTGTCATCAATATGTATGTGCATATTGGCTAATCTATTAGTGCTTGTTTTAATTTTCAAGCGATCTTCTTTGTTAAGATATCCTGTTGTAATTTTATTCAATTCAACGCCTGAATCAATGGCAAGAATCCTTCTTGCAAGTAAGTCTCCAGACATTTCAAGTGAGAAAAAGGCAACAGTCTTACCTGTGCTTCTTGCAGCAGTAAGAGCAAAGTTTAAAGCAAGTGCAGTCTTACCAACAGATGGTCTAGCTGCAAGAACAATCATGTTTTCTTTTTGGAATCCGTTAGTTAAGTTATCTAATTTCCTAAAACCAGTAGTGATACCAATAAGATGGTCTTCTCTAGTTTCTTTATATGTCATTAAATCTTGATTAACTCTTTGAACATATTCATTTAAGCTAATAAATTCTGCAACTCTTCTTTGTGCAACAATTGAAGCAATTTCATCGCCTGATTGGGCAACAAAATCAGAAACTGTTCCATCAATACCTTTGTTATATTTTTCTTTAATATCTTCCATCTTGATAAGAAGAGAACGTAAAAGTGTGCAATCTTTTAACATTTTTATATAATGTTCTAAACTTGTTAATCCAATTGCGTTTTCACTTAGATCGTGCAAGTAATCAACACCCACAATCTCTTGTTTTTTCATGTTTTCTAGTTCGCTATAAACAGTCACAACATCAACATTATTGTGATTGTCATTTAATCTTTTTATAGCTTGGAAAACCACTCTATTCGCAGCGTTCTTTTCATAAAAATCATCTTCTACTAAAGAACCTAAGCAAGTGATTAAAGCTTGTTCGGAAATTAACATTGCACCTAAAAGTGATTTTTCTACTAATATATCGTTTGGTAACTTATACTCCATTAATTCCCACCTACTTTGCTTCACTTACATGTACTTTTATTTCAGCAATAACACCTTTATATAATTCGTTTTTAAGAATAGTTATTCCCAATGTATTAACAGTTTCTTTATCAACAAATTTCTTTTTGTCTATAGAAATATTGTGTTGCTTTTTCAAAGCTTCAACAATTTGCTTTGAAGAAACTGATCCGAAAAGTTTTCCATCTTTTCCAGATTTTACTTCGAATTCTAATGTAATACTTTTTAACTTTTCTCTTAATGCCTCAGCATCTTTGCGGTTTTGTTCGTCTAAAGCTCTTGCATCTTCTTTTTGTTTATCCAAGATTTCCATACTACGTTTTGTCGCATTGACACCTAATCTTCGAGGCAAAAGAAAGTTATTAGCGTATCCATCACTAACTTCAATTGTTTGGCCTTTTTTACCCACATTTTTTACATCTTGTAATAAAATAACTTTCATTGTTTTCACCTCTATTTAACTGTTCTTACATAGTTAATATATAAATCTAATGTTTCTAATAATTTTGCATTAACTTCTTCAATAGTCATATTTTCAAAACTTGCAGCTGCCATTGCAAAGTGACCGCCACCACCGATTTTTTCCATTAAAGATTGAACATTTATTGTTCCATCACTTCTTGCTGATATTCTTACATCTTTTTCACTAGTTCTACCAATGACAAAGCAAGCATTAACTCCTTTAATTTGTAGAGTTTGGTTAGCTACTTTTGCAAGAGTTGCAGGTTCTATGATATCTCTTTGATCAGCAAGAGATACAACAACACCAAAATGAGGAGTTGAAGAATTGTTCATAATCTTTGTCTTTAAAGTATATTCTTCAAATTCGTCTTTCAAGAAACTATCGGCCAAAGTATTATCTGCGCCATATTCTTTTAATAACATTGAGGCTTGGAATGTGCCAATACCTGTGGTTTTTGTTCTAAAGAAATTTGTATCTAGATATATACCTGCTAGCATAAATGTTGCATAATCCGCTGGCAATTCAATTTTAGGGTTAACAGATGAATATTGAATCAATTCAGCAATCAATTCACTTGCAGAAGATGCTGAAGGTTCAATATAGCTAAATGCTGCATTTTCAATAAATTCTCCTGCGCGTCTATGATGGTCAATAACCGCAATTGTATTTGCCTCTTCTAATAATTTTGGGCATAGTGTCATTGATGGCTTATGGACATCAGTTACAATTACTAATGTATTTGCTTTTAGTTTGTCCATAGCATCATGTGGACTAACCATTATCTTATTAATATCATCGCGTGAGAAAAGTGTTGTAATTGCACTCTTAGTTTTTGATTCTGTTGATTTTTGATCAAACACAACAGAGGCTGGTTTTTTCAAACTATCACAAATTGCTTTAATACCTAATGATGATCCCATTGAATCTAAATCGCTATCTTTGTGTCCCATGATAATGACATTAGACGAACGATTAATAAACGCCAATAAAGTATCAGCGTTAACACGTGCCTTAACTTTATTATGTCTTTCTTGTGCTTCAGATTTTCCTCCGTAGAATGACAAATCTTCACCATATTTTGATACAACAATTTGGTCTCCACCACGAGACATTGCAATATCAATTGTGGATGCAGCCATTTCGTTTAATTTAACAACATCTGGGAACCCATGAGCAAATCCCATTGATAAAGTTAATGGTGTTTCTTGATGTAAACTGAGTTCACGAATTTTATCTAAAATTGAGAATTTATCAATATCTCTCATAATTTCAAAATCTTTATAGAATAAGAAAATCATATATGCATCTGTACGATATCTACGTAAAAATGCATTATGTCTTGCAGCAAAATCATTAATAGCTTTACGTACATCTGCTACTTGATCAGAACTTTCATCAATATTAATTGATACATCTGCGTAGTTATCAAGCATAATGTATCCTACTACTGGGGCATGATCTTGCGAATAGTTATAATAAGATTCCGCTTGAGTAATGTCTTTAAAAATATAAAGCATCGCATCTCTTAAATACTTAACTTCATAGATATGGCTATTAATTTCTATTTTTGTAGTTTGTTCTGAATCGTTCATTTCTTTTAATTGACGTAATCTTGGTTGCCACTCAAAAATATTACTGTCCATAATATTTATTTGACGGTCAGAGAACAATTCATTAGTCCAAATTATAGTATCGGTTTCATCTACGACAAGTAAACCAATCATGCCAAAATTATATGCTTCTTGAACATCAGATCCAATAAGTTGAGCAGCTTTTAAATCAGTTGTATATCTTTTCTTACCGACTAATCTAAATACAACGATAAAAGCAATCGCGTTGATCAGAATTATTGCTAAGGTGGCAATTAAAATTATTGTGACATCTACAATATCTTTTAATTTCCAAATATTATAGAACCATAATGTAAAAAAGCCTGTAATCACTAATAACTCGATTGCCAACAAAGTGATAATTCTAAATTTCAATGATTTAATAGTTTTTAACATACAATCACCTCAATATTATTTATTATACAATAAATAAAATAAAAAAAGCCATATATTTAAATAATATGACTCTATTATATGTGTTTAAAATAACGACTTCTTTTATTTTATTAACTTTTCGAAAAATAAATATTAGTAATTTACTATCATTTACGCAATATTTTTGCTTTTAAATCAAAAACAGAATCTATGAAACCAACTATTACAAATATCATAGGCATAAATAACAATAATAGTAAACTAACAAACATTAAGTGTCTTTTTCTAATTCGCGTGAAATATAAACTTGAAAGCACAACTGCTTCAATTAAATATGCAAGACATAGTAAAACTAATATATTCAATCCAATAGTAACAAGTATCTGTACTATTCCGAAAGTTTCATAATTAACTAATTTATCAATAAAAAACATGCTAATTAGCGATAGTGGTAAGAAAATAAATGTTACAATGGATGGCACTTTAATCTTCAGTGCCAAAACATTTCCGCCTATATCAAGTTTTAAAACTCTTTGTGCTAAAATTGAAATAATAAGATATGCAATTATAGCTTCCATTAAGCTGTTTATAGCAACTATTGCAGGAATAACACTAACAACAATTGCTCTTAAAGTATTATTAATCGTTTCATTACTCAATCCTAAATTAGCAATTATATCTATCATACTATCCGCAAGACTTAACGAGTCTTCAACTATTGTATAGCCAAATAGTACTCGAGAAAATATAACGGTAGTTAAAATATTTACTATCAAAGATCCCGCAAACATGATTCCAATTTTTAATCCAGTTTTGCTTGTAAATTTATTAATTACGATTATATATACTATAGCTACAATCGCAGATGGTAATATGTATAATAAGCCAACCAGCCAATTAATAATCAAACTAATAATAACAGTAGCAACTGCTGGTAATATTGCTTTTTTATAATTGTGTTTTAATCCATATATAGTAATAGGAACTGGCAAAAAGAAAGCTAAATTAACTAACAAAAAACCACCAGCAAAATTATCAATTAAAAGCATAACCGCCATTACTGCAGTTATCATTGCAGCATCTGTAATATAACCAGTTTTTTTCATAGTTCACCCACTTTACATTAAAATAAAAGGCTTCCTACTATTTTGGAAGCCATAATTTAACTCAAGAATTACTCAACTGTGTAAGGTAACAATGCCATAAAACGTGCATTTTTAATTGCCACAGCAACTTCTCTTTGGTGTTTCGCACATGTACCTGTTGTACGACGTGGTGAAATCTTTCCGTTTAAAGAGATATAGTGTTTGAGCATTTCAACATCTTTAAAATCGATGTGAGTACTTTTATTTTTGCAAAAATTGCAGACCTTTTTTCTAGGTCTCATTTTCTTATAACCCATAATAATACCGACCTTTCTTTTAATTTAATTAGAATGGTAAGTCATCATCAGCGATGTCTACCGTATTTAAATTTTTATTATCGTTTATCGTTTCTTCAATTGTATCTTCAGGGAATGTTGGATCAAGTGGAACATTTTCCACATTGTTAGATTTAGGTTCTAAAAATTGAACCGTATCACAGACCACTTCAAAAACAGAAGTGTTTTTCCCCTCTTTGTTCACATATGTTCGTTGTGTTAAACGGCCTTCGACACCAACAAGTGATCCTTTGTGAGTAAATTTAGAAACAGAATCAGCCATCTCTCTCCATGCGATACATGGAATAAAGCTAGTGCTTTTTTCTCCATTTGGAGTTCTGCGATTATCAACTGCAACTGTGAAGGAAACAACGGATGTGCCGTTTTGAGCAGTTTTTCTTAATTCTGGATCACGAGTTAAACGTCCAACTAAAACTACACGATTAATCATTTTGGTTTTCTCCTTGTTTAATTAGTTATTATCAACGACAATAATGTGACGAATAACGTTGTTGTCAATTTTGACTAAACGATCGAATTCTTTAGTTGCAACATTATCTGCTTCAACTTTTAAAACAACATAATAACCTTTCATTTGGTCTTTAATTTCGTATGCTAATTCACGGAGACCCCATTCATTAACATCGTTAACTTTTGCACCATTGTCAGTTAAAATCTTGCTTAATTTTTCGATTTCATTCTTACGATCTTCTTCGCTAAGTTGTGGCATAAGAATATACATAATTTCGTACTTGCGCATTTAGTACACCTCCCTATGGTCAATCTGGCTATTTAAAATAAATAGCAGAGAGCATTTTTGATAGCCTTCACACTACCGATAAGATTATATCTTATCAACCATAAAATGTAAAGAAAGATTTTTTTCATTATTGCCCTTTATAAATAATATAGTGCTTAAATTTTAAAAACAGATAGAAAATATAAGCAAATAAAAAATCGAGTTTGTTTGTTAAACCCGATTTTTCTTATTTATATCATTAAGTATCGCATCAAGGGCCAAGCGTTTAATATATCTTGCTCCAGAGGATTTTACTTTCCCTTCAGATAGTGACAACTTGTTTAGAAAGTCTAAAGTTGTTTCTTCGCTAACATCACGTTTATTAATGTATTTTTGTCCAATTAATTTAGAAGTTTCTACATCAATGTAATTAAATTCAACCAAATATGTTATGCGGTTTAGAAATTCACTTCTAAAGAACGCCAATAAAGATTTATATGTATTATTGCTTGAATTTATAGTATCAGATTGTCCTATATTAAAGTTCATCTTATTTTCATAAATATCATTTCCAGCATTGCTAGTCATAATGAATATTACGTTTCGACAATTAATTACATTATTGTGGGCATCAATAAAATATCCTTCATCAAAAACATTTAAAAAGAAATCCAATACTTCTACACTAGCCTTGTCTATTTCATCTAATAATACAACAGAATTTGGATGGTTTTTAATTTTTCTTACAAAACTTGTTAAATTATCACTATCTTGATAACCTGGAGCTGCCCCAATTAATTTATTAACTGCAGCATGGTCTTGGAAACATGCCATGTCCAATTTAATTAAGTTTTCTGAACTTTGATAATATTCTCTTGCAATTATTTTTGCACATTCTGTTTTTCCGACTCCGCTTGGTCCGACAAATAGCATTGTTACAAGTGGAGAGTTTTCATTGTTTAATCCATATTCCACACTAAGTAAGGCTTTATATATTGTTTCAATTGCCTCTTTTTGTCCATATATTTCTTTTTCTAATTCTTTTTTTACTATAAATGCTTTAGGTTCTTTATTAATTGACACATTATAAAATTTTTCAACCATCTTATTGATGTCGTTTTTAGTCAAATACTTATTTGACATTACACAACTGTTATCTAAAATATCTAAGGCTTTATCAGGAAATGATTGATTAGGGATGAATTCATCTGCTATCTCAACAATATATTTATTCATCTCGTCATCTATTTTTATTTTATAGTAATCCTCATAAATTGATTTTAAATTTGTTAGTATATCAAGAGTTTCTTCTTTACTAGATGGATCGACAAATATAATTTGGAATCTTCTATTCAATGCTTTGTCTTTTAGAAATATATTATGGTATTCATCACTAGTTGTAGCACCTATAATTTGAATATCTCCTCGAGACAAATAAGGTTTTAAAATGTTACTAGCGTCAATTGCACCTTCTGCACCGCCAGCTTTAATAATATTGTGAATTTCATCAATAAAAAGAATAGCATTTCCATCTTCGTTTACGTTTTTAATAATCTTTTTTAATTTATCTTCAAATTCTCCTCTATACTTTGTTCCACCAACTACTGAGGCAATATCCAATTCATATATTCTTTTACTCTCTAGACCAGGAACCTTATTTTCTGAAATTAGTCTAGCTAATTCTTCAACAATTGCAGTTTTCCCTACCCCAGGTGCACCAACTAATATTGCATTAGGCTTATTCCGTCTTCTTAAGGCAAGTATTAATTGTTGCAGTTCTTTCTTTCTACCAATTAATGGATCTTTTTTTATCTTTGATAAATCATGCAAATCAATGATTTTATCTAGTTCACTATGCTTTTTTTGGCTTTTTATTAAAGTGGCCAATATCATTGCAGTGTCAACATGGTTTTTTGCAAATATTTCTCTACAAATTCCACTTAAATTTTTTAAAAAAGATATGAGCATTACATTTACTGATACTTTTTCTTCTTTATACTCTTTACTTATCGTTTGAGCTTCATCTAATAGCTTTTTAAAACTATCATCATATTCCATAAAGAAAATATCTTGTTTTTGTTCTACTTCAAAATGTTTAACATCATTTACAACGCTTTTAAAAGTAATGCCATACTTTTTAAGTATGATGGTCATTGTGTTATCAGGTATTTTCAAAATTGCCAATAAAAAATGTTCACTGGCGATTGAGTTGTGTGATAAATCAAAAGACAGAGATTCGGCAGAAGAAATAATTCTCTGTGCTTCAAGGCAAAATTTTTCAAGCATATTTTCTCTCCTAAAACAATTTTATGTTTTCGCTCTTTAATTTTTGCCATTATATTTTGTTTTATACAAAATAAATCGTATCTTCTATATATTTATGCAAAATAAAAGCTCCCGCTTATACAAACGGGAGCACTATTTTTACTAATCAATAGGTTTCATGCATGGGAATAAAATAACTTCACGAATTGATGATTGCTCTGTAAGTAACATTACCAATCTGTCAATACCCATTCCCACTCCACCACATGGTGGCATACCATATTCTAATGATTCAACAAAATCAACATCCATTTGACTTGCTTCATCATTTCCAGCATCTCTTTCCTTCAATTGTTCAATAAATCTATTCTTTTGATCAATTGGGTCATTTAATTCGGTATAAGCGTTTGCAAATTCATGACCACCAATGTAAAGTTCAAATCTTTGTACAAATCTTGGATCTGTTGTATCTATCTTTGTTAATGGTGAAATTTCCACTGGGTGTCCACATAAGAATGTTGGTTGAATTAACTTATCTTCACAATATGTTTCAAAGAAAGCATTAATAATATGTCCAGTAGTAAAATGCTTTTCAATAGGAACGTTGTGCTTTTTAGCAAGTTCAATTGCCTCTTCTAAGCTATAGTGATTTGCTTTGAAATCAACACCAGTCTCTTGTTTAATCATGTCACACATTGTAACAACTCTAAATGGTTTTGATAAATCAATCTTTTCACCTTCAGGATTAAAGATATTTATAAATTCCATTTTATTTGCAACAGTTTCTGCAGCGTGTCTTATCATGCCTTCAGTGATTCTCATCATTGATGATAAATCGCCATATGCTTCATATAATTCAATTGTTGTAAATTCTGGATTGTGAGTTAAATCCATACCTTCATTTCTGAATAAACGTCCAATTTCATATACTTTTTCAAGACCACCAACAATTAAACGTTTAAGTGGTAGTTCGGTTGCAATACGCATAAAGAAATCTCTATCCAAAGCATTATGATGTGTGACAAATGGTCTTGCTGTTGCTCCACCTTGAATTGGTTGTAATACTGGAGTGTCAACTTCAATAAATCCTAAATTATCACAATAATTTTGAATTGCTCGAATTATTCTAGGACGCATTAGTGCAATACGCTTTGCATCTTCATTCATAATCAAATCGACATATCTTCTTCTATATCGTTCTTCTTTGTCTGTTAAACCATGAAACTTTTCAGGCAAAGGACGTAAAGCTTTGCTTAAATGTGTGTATTCTAAACATTTAACTGTTGGTTCGCCTGTTCTTGTTAACATAACAAGTCCTTTGACACCTACGATATCACCAACATCGGCCATCTTAAATAAGTTATATTGTTCTTCACCGACAGTGTCGATACTGATATATACTTGTTGTTTTCCTTTGACATCTTGGATAGCAAAAAAGCTTGCTTTTCCCATTTTTCTAACAAACATAATACGACCAGCAATAGATACATGCCAATCTAGTTCTTTAACTTGGTCTTCAGATAAACCAACAATTCTATCTTTAATGTCTTGTGACCATTCTTTGCGATCAAAAGCTTGTCCAAAAGGATCAATATTGAGCTCTTTTAATTTTTCTACTTTTTGTCTTCTTACTAATTCTTGGTCATTTAATTCTTTTTCTTCCATTGATAACACCTCTCAACGCTTTCACATTGTAACAAATTTCTTTTAATATTTAAAGCATACTTGCTTTAATATCGTTTAATATTTTTTCTAAATCTGAAAAAGTTTCTATTTCTGTAGCTAGTCTTAGCCTAATTTGCTTAGTATTTGGATATCCTTTAAAGAAATGTGGTGCAATACCACGTAACTCATGAATTGCCACATATTCGCCTTTTAGTTTTATTAGTTCTAAAGCATACTCATTCAAATATCTGATTTGATCTTCAAGTGTTGGATTACTTAATTTCTCACCAGTCTTGAAATAGTGATCAATTTGTTTAATTAAATATGGATTTCCAAGAGCGCCTCTTGCTACCATTATTCCATCTGCATTAGTCATCTCTTGAGCATTTATAGCATCTTCCAAAGTGAATATATCACCACTTATAACCAAAGGCACGGTCATGATGCTCTTTATGTCTTTAATTCGTTCGTAATTTGCCTTTCCAGAATAAAGTTGATTCCTAGTTCTAGGATGTATAGCAATAAGCGAAATTCCCGCATTTTGGAGTGTTAACACAATTTCTTCAACGTTAATTGAAGAATCATCCCAACCTATTCTTATCTTTGCTGTGACTGGTTTTTTTGATGCTTTAACTAACGCTGATATCATATCAAATAACTCTTCTTTGCGTTTAAGCCATGCTGACCCAGCACCGGTTTTGGTAACCTTAGGAACGGGACATCCAAGGTTAACATCTATAAAGTCGTAATCGTCTTTTTGACTTTCAATAATTTTTAAAGCCTCAAGTAAAGTTTCCTTTTTTCCACCGAATATTTGAATAGCAACAGGATGCTCACTCTTTGAGATTTCTAAATATTTATATGTGACTTTATTTTCGTAAATAAGTCCACAATCACTCACCATCTCAGTGTATGTTAAAGCAACCCCAAACTTTTTCATATACTCACGATATGCGATATTTGTAATACCTGCCATTGGAGCTAAAATAACATTACCTTGAAATTCTATATTACCTATTTTCATACTCAAAAAAAGGAAAGGGTTATTCCTTTCCTTCTCCGCTTTCATCATCTTTTGGTTCTTCCACAACTTCAGAATCATCAGAAGGTATTTCTTCGGATTTCAAATGACGATGTTCTAATAGATAAGTAATCTCTTCTGCAGTTATTGTTTCTTGTTTTAACAATGTTTCAGCAATTAGAGTAACATCATCAATATGCGCTTCTAAAATTTCTCTTGCTTTCATATGTGCTTCATCTATGATTTTACGTACTTGTGTATCAATTTCATAAGCAATTTGTGTAGAGAAATTCTTTTGTGTATTGTTGTAATCACGTCCTAAGAATACAGAACCAGTATCTGTTTCATATTGGATTGGACCAAGTGGAGACATACCGAATTCAGTAACCATACGACGAGCAATCTTAGTTGCCATTTCAATATCGTTAACCGCACCAGTAGAAACATCCTTGAAGAATATTTCTTCAGATGTACGGCCACCTAAATAGCCAACAATTCTTGCAATGAGTTGGTTTTTAGTTAAATTGTAATGATCAGTTTCAGGTGCCATACGGACATGTCCACCTGTTCTGCCACGTGGAATAATTGTAATTTTTTGAACTTTATCAGAGTAGTCTAAGAATAAACCTATTATAGCATGTCCGGCTTCATGGTAAGCAACAGTCTTCTTTTCATTTGGATCCATTGCTCTAGAAGATTTAGCTGGACCGACATAACGACGATCAATAGCTTCATCGATTTCTTTAACACCAATAATGTTTTTATGCTCACGTACTGCTAAAATTGCAGCCTCGTTCAAAACATTTTCTAAATCAGCACCAGAGAAGCCAACTGTTCTTTTTGCTAAATCAACGAAATTAACTTCTGGATCAATTTTCTTATTGCGTGCGTGTACTTTTAAAATTGCTTCACGACCTTTGCAATCTGGCAAATCTACTGTGATTTGTCTATCGAAACGACCAGCACGGAGTAAAGCAGGATCTAAAACATCATCACGGTTTGTTGCAGCAATGACAATAATTCCTGAATTATCTGAGAAACCATCCATTTCAACAAGTAATTGGTTAAGGGTTTGTTCACGTTCATCGTTTCCGCCGCCCATACCAGCGCCTCTTTGACGTCCGACAGCGTCAATTTCATCAATAAACACTAAACATGGTGCATTCTTTTTGGCGTTTTTGAACATATCTCTAACACGGCCAGCACCAACACCGACAAACATTTCAACAAAGTCAGAACCAGAAATTGAGAAGAATGGTACACCAGCTTCGCCAGCAACTGCTTTTGCTAACAATGTTTTACCTGTTCCAGGTGGACCTACTAAAAGAACACCCTTTGGCATTTTTGCACCGAATTCTGAATATTTGCTTGGATTCTTTAAATAATCCACTAATTCAACTAATTCTGCTTTTTCTTCATCGGCACCAGCAACATCAGTAAATTTAACCTTTGATGAATCAACTAATCTTGCTCTTGATTTATTAAATTCCATCGCTTTGTTGTTGGAGTTATTTACAGAATTACTCATTCCTCTAAACACGAGTATTCCTATAACCGCTGTACCAACTATTAATAAGATTGTTGGTCCCCAACTTTCAAACCACGAAGTCTTGTAAGCGTTCTTAAAATCAGCCCTATCAGTATAGTAAAGAACTTTATTGCCTTCTGCATCTAACTTAGGTGTCTCGCCATCTTCTTCTAAAGCAACACGAGTGAAAATTACCTCGTGGATACTTTCAAGTAAAGGGTCATCAGAAGGTAATACACATTTGAATGAATATGTTTTTCCATCCTTTTTATAAGTTCCGGTATATGTTGTAACAGTTCGTTCCTTACTTTCAACCAATTTAGTAACTTCTTCTTCGCGAACGAAACGTTCAAAATCTCCTCCAAACACCTTGGTTGGTCCTGATAGATTTAATGTCACAACAACTATAATCATTGCAATAATTAAACCGACGAAGATATAAGGGAAAATGAAACTAAATATATTCTTACGTTTTTTCATTCTTTAGCCTCCTTCATATATGTTTCTAATATTTATAATATTAGTTTGTGTCAATCTTATGCTTTAATATTATATATAAACTATTACTTTTTTACAATAAAATTTTGGCTCGCCACCAGCGATTCCGCCCCGTAATATCGAATTATGTACACTAACTCGTTATTTTTGTTAAATATTAGTGGCCATCTCTCTCTCAAATGACGTGGCATTTTCCAGTCAATATATAAGCGCGATACTTTTTTAGGGATGTTATTTATATAACTCATATCGCCTTGTTGACAATTTCTAATTGTAAGTGGAAAATCTTCTTCTTTTATACGAAATTGCTGATAATTTTTTGTTAAATCTAGAGTAAAGTATTCAGTATCAAGTTTTGTTGGTGCCTCCATAATATATTTATAGTTTTTCACCTTTAAATTATCGGTAATTTTTAAAAAATTATAATCTTTAATGATATTTTTATTTTTACCTAAACGTATTTCAACATTAGGTTTGTTAGATTTAATAACTTTTAATATTTCATTAGACTGCTTAAGCGATACTCGATAAGATACGTTGTTCGCTTCTAAAAATAAATTGAGTAATATATCCCAATTATACAAATTATCTGTGTCAATATTTGCTAAGCATAAATGATTATTTTCATTAATGTGTGTTTCTAGTTTCCCTTTTAAATCCATTAATTTAATGTTTTTTTCATCAATGATCTTTTTAAGGTCTATTTTCTCTTTTTTTGTCATTAATTCTATTCTTTCATGACGAATTTTGTTTCGTGTATAATCATTACTTAAATTTGAGACATCTATTGAAAATGGAATTTGATTTTCTTTGCAGTAGTCATATAATTCTTTTTTTGTGAAATTAAGCAGAGGTCTCACAACAGGACAATTATTTAATGATGTTTCTTTTTGAATTCCGTAATAAGTTACAATACCTCGTCTTAATTCTTGCATTAAATAAGTTTCTAATAGATCATCCAAATGATGGGCAGTTAGTACGGCATCTAAATTATTTTCTTTTAGACATTTAGCAAAAAATTCATAGCGAACACTTCTTGCCCACGCTTGAAAGTTCCCTCGACTTTTTTCTATCTTGTGAGTATCAAGAACATATAAATTTATTCCATGTTTCAAACAAATCTCTCTTAAAGATTCTTCCTCAAAATCTGATACATCTCTTTTATGGTAATTCACATGTGCAACTTCAAAGTAAAAGCCCTCTTTTAAAAGCATATCAAATAGTGCCATAGAGTCTGGCCCATATGAACACGCTAAAAGATATTTTTTACTTTTATTTAAATCTAGCACTTCTATCACCAATACTAATCATATCACAATATTTTTATTGTGATAATAGTAGAATCATCATTGAATTTGCTTTCATCATTTAAAATATTAAATATGTTACGTGCTAAGTTGTTCATATCTCCTTCATTAGTAATCAAAAGTATTTTATTATCTTTTTCTACTCTCTCACCAATTCCATCACTTAATATTACAAGAATATCATCCTTTTGGAATTGAAAGCCTGTACTTTGATATGTGCAATCCGATACAATACCCAATGGTAAATTATGGCCAGAAATTGTAATAATTTCTCTATCCCTAATAACATATGATAAAAACGCCCCAGCCTTAATAAAAGTACCTTTTAAAGATGATAAGTTAATTTTAATTAAATCCATAGTAGAGTAATTATCATTTATGTTTTTCATTAGCAATATATTATTCAAATCATTAACCATATCAGAAAAACTGGTTGATAGTTTTAAGTGCGTTTGAATTGCGGATAATAAATATTTTGAACACTCTTCAGCTTGTTGACCATGTCCCATTCCATCACATAAACATATAAAAAGGTCTGAGCCATCTTTATTAATAACATAATTATCTCCATTATATGGAGGAATAAGTGCCTTTGATACTATACCTATATCATATTTAAACGTATTAATTGCCTGATAAACTATTGTAATAGTTGAGGTCAGTAGGTTTTGTGGCTTTATTATTTTGTTATATTGCCCATTAGAATTATGTTCAAGAAATTCATCAAAAGCCTGCATGTTTTTATCGTAATTTTCTAAATTAAACACAACATAAATGTCATCATTTTTCATAAAGAATTTATAAAAATGAAGATTAGATTCGATTATTTTTCTTTCAATGGAATTTTGACTTCGATAATCAAATTTAATTGTACAGTTTTTAAGTGGCGACTCAATTGATTTAATTAAATATTTATACCTTTTGTCAGCATCAAGAAACTTTGCATAGTATATTTTTTCATTCTTGTAAACTTTATAATATGTTTCAATCGCAATGGTTAATTTATATGGGGTAATACATGTCTCACTAATAAGCTTTTTATTGCTTGAAGATATTTTCTCATCAAATAATGATGCTAAATTGTTTTTTAATTTACAAAACTGATAATGCTCACATTGTGCACAAGTACTAGAACGAATACTCAAGATTGCTTGTTCAAATGGATCTTTAATATTGTCTTCAGTTTTTGTATCAATAAGTGAAACATAATCTTTAAGTGCTTCAATCTGCCCATTCGCATACGCTAAATACTTTTGTTCGCCAAATGAAAATTTAAAATGATTCGGCTCAAAAAGTTCAAAAAACGCTGACAAATTTTGTTTGTTTAACGTCAAAGTAATAATTGAGACTACTATAGTTAAATAAAATGAAACATTTAAATATATTGGAATTGGAGAGAATAAAAGTAAGACAACAGAAGAAATAACATATGCGAGTACTTCGTATTTTTTTAGAGCAAATACTAGTACAATTGGTAAAAACAATGCTGTTAATGTCAAAAATGAGAAATTTAAAAATATTGCACAGTAAATGCAAGATAAAAAGATTGAAAGTATTCCCACTTCATTCTTTAGTTTGAGTGCAACTAATAATAAAACCATTCTTAGCGTCAAAAGACCAACAGGTTCGAAAAAAGTGCCTATTATAGCAAATAACATTAAAACAACTGCTTTACTCAAAGGAGAACTATTTTTTTCATTGCTGTTTATTTCATTCCAAAAGTCTTCAATAGATTTTATTATTACAACTTGGAATATTGTATTTAAGATCAGTAAAACAACATTTTCTAAAGAAAAATCTATCACTAATATTCCAATGAGACAAAACAAATTAATAATCAAAATTGGCGATAATCTATATCCTGGTTTTCTAAACATATAAGAAAACAAACACGTAATGAACAAAAAAGAAATACCTACAATTGCAATTTCTAAAGCATACGTTCTCTCAATTACAAATGACAGCACTAGCATCGAACCAAAATTAAATAAAAAGCTTTTTAATCCTTTGTAAAAAGAAAAATAAAGCGCAATTAACATAAAAGGATTAATCGAAAAAGAGCGACTAAACATTACTGATATTAAAGATAATAACAACAAGAAAATGAACGACCATTTATCAATACTTTTTTCCATAGTTTTGCCTCGCACTCATCTTAGCGAATGCGAAGTGATTTTAATGTCGAAAAAAAGTAGCATCCGCTACTTTGAGTATTCTATTATTGTTTTTTCATCATAAACCGTGTAGTTATCGATGTTATAAACATCGTATATGTCATCATCTGGATTTGCTAATTCTTGTTCGATTCTTGCTTTTTCTTGGGATAATGCCAAATTATGATTTTGTTTATTTATAAGAACAATTCCCATTGTTACAATTAAACCAAAGGAAAACGCTGTTATAACAATCGAAAATATATTACGTATTTTTTTTGACTGCATGCTTTTTCCTCCTTTTCGGCTTTATCTTATTATAGATTTTTTTCACTTTATTGTATAGAGATTTTATAAGATTTAAAAACTTATTTACAAGTCTATTAAAAACCGGAGTTATTCGTGGTGAATAAAATTTTTGATAGATAATGCAGCCAATCAAAATGGCAAGCGGATAAAATATATTTAAAACGCCATCACAGACCGCAACCAAAAACAAATGATACAAATATGCTAATGCTATAAAAAGAAGCGTTTCAAACGGCAATCTCACAATACTCTTTTTTAATTTGTAGAAAAAGGCATTAAAAAGCGACCACAGGCATAAAAAAAGCATTCCTAAAACTATTGATCCTAGGAATACTTGAAATTGTTGACCTATGTTCATTATTTAAACAATTTCGTAAAAAAGTTTTCTTTTCCTGCTGACGTTTTGCCTTTGTTCATAAAGTGAACACTATCAATCATGCCTTTAATAGTAATTAGTCCTTTTTCCATGTTCATATTACCTAGCTCCAAATCAGATCCTGTGACATGTAAGTAACCCAAATTTGTATCAAGTAAAAATTCTTTTGAATCAAAACTATCCAATTTAGTAATACCTTCAAGATCTAATGTTTTGCGATCTCTAATTACAATTAAATTTCTTGTTTGTTCATTTTCCATAAAAACACCCCAATAGATGTTATGCAAAATCTTTGGGGTTTATAACTTTATCTTCTAATATTTCAAACATTTCATCTGCGTTATCTTTTTTCGTAATCGGATTAAGCGCAAGAACTCTTATAGTTAACTGGTGTTGCCCTAATGTAAGTCTAACAATATCACCAACTTTAACTTCTTTAGATGGCTTAGCTCTCAAATCATTAATGAATATTACACCATCTTCTAAAATTTCCTTTGCTACTGTTCTTCTTTTAATTAATCGCGTAAGTTTTAAATATTTATCTATTCGCACTATTCCTCACCAAATGTTATTTTATCATACTTTTAACATACTCATTATAATATTTCTAAAAATTAATATTATTTTGTTTTGATAATCATTTACAGATGCAACACCTAAAATAACAATTCCACCTAGTAATTCAGAATTTTTAGCCATCGGGAAAACAACAAAATTTGTATCTTCTCCTACTCTTGCTAGTGTTTGACTAAAAAGAGCAACGTTTTTGCGTTCGTTTAATGCATTAAATAGCGTATGACTAATATTTTCTCCTTCATAATAAGCGTTTTTTTCGTTAGATGCTGCCAAAATTTTTTCATTGCTGCAAAGCAAAACAGGCAAATTTATTTCCTTTTCCAAGTCAATAATGAGTTTTTTTGTTATTTCATCAACACCTTGAAAAGAACTAAATTTTCTAACAATTAAATCTGATTCATTATCAAGAATTAATTCCACGCGATCTCCTTCATTAATTTTAAGTCTATTTCTTATCCCTTTTGGTATAACAATTCTTCCTAGTTCATCAATTCTACGTAAGACTCCTAATGGTTCCATAATAAAACACCTCATAAGGTATTATTAACCAAACGAGGTGTTTTTATTATTGTTTTGCAATGTTTTTTCGTAAATCCGATACAATTTTTACAATATTTTGTAATTGCTCAAACCATTTTTCGCTCTTAGTAAGTCTAATTCTAATTTGCTTATCTCGATAAGTTACTTTTATATAGCGCAAGAAATCACCAAGTACTTTAAAAAGATAAACTCCTATTCCATCAATATTCGAGAATTCTTTGGAAAGTAACAAATCCACAAAATCACTTTGCTCTATTAAAGTATCAAATGCTATATCATTATCGATTATGAACATTGTTTGGCGTTTTTCAAATAACAAACTGACACTTTTTGGTAAACGTCCATATATATCTCTTACTTTTTCTTTTAACTCGTTAAGTTCTTCTATAGATTTAACAGCGTCAATTTCTTGGTATAAATCAATCTTGTCAACCTTATCGACATATTCGTTTGGTAAATAAGCATCTACTGCTATATTGCCTTTTGATTCTTTTTTAGTACTAACAATACCTGTGGTTTTTTCTGTAATTGTTTCTTGTAGCAACGACATATACATATCAATTCCCACAGTATCAATAAATCCTGCCTGTTCAGGACCAAGAATATCTCCTGCACCACGAATTAACAAGTCACGCTGCGCAATTTTATATCCACTGCCTAATTCTGTAAAATCAGTGATAGCCTTTAGTCGTTTTTGTGCTCTATCATTTAAAACTTTATTAGGTTTATAAAGTAAATAAGCATACGCTATTTTATCACCACGTCCGACACGCCCTTTAATTTGATAAAGTTGTGCCAACCCAAATTTATCTGCATCTTCAACAATTATCATATTAACATTTGGAATGTCTATTCCAGTTTCTATAATAGATGTACAAACGAGAACATCAATGTCCCCATTATAAAAACTGAGCATTATATCCTCAATATTGTCACGGTCCATTTGTCCGTGAACAACACCAACTCTACATCCTTTAATTTCTTTTTCAATTTTTATTGCTTTAGAATATATCGTTGAAACATTATTATGCAAATAAAACACTTGACCTCTTCTAGATAATTCTCTTGAAATCAATTCATAGACAACATCATCTTTTTGAGGTATTACATAAGTCTGAATTGGGATTCTATTTTCTGGCGGCGTGTTTATCTGCGATAAGGCTCTTATACCTAAAAGTGACATCTGCAATGTTCTAGGAATTGGTGTTGCAGTAAGAGTCAATACATCGATATTCGTCTTCAACTCTTTAATTCTTTCTTTTTGCTCAACGCCAAATCTTTGTTCTTCATCAACAATAAGCAATCCCAAATCTTTGAACTTCATTTCTTTAGATAAGACACGATGTGTCCCAATTATTAAATGAGCCGTTCCATCTTCTACAATTTTGTGATAATATTTTTGCCTTGTTTCATCAACAAGACGAGAAAATACAGCAATTTTGACGTCAAAAGCACCAAATCGTTCTTTAGCTCGTTCATAATGCTGCCTTGCAAGTAATGTTGTTGGACATAAGATTGCCACTTGTTTACCACTTAATATTGCCTTAAATGCAGCTCGAAATGCAATTTCAGTTTTACCAAAGCCGACATCTCCACATAACAAACGATCCATTGGCTTACTGCTTTCCATATCCCTCTTAATTTCGACTAAACATCTTTCTTGATCAGAAGTTAAAATATGCGGAAATTGCTGTTCAAATTCCATTTGTATTTCATCATCTTGTTGAAACGCAAATCCTTTTACTTGCTCGCGATCAGAATATAATTTAAATAATCTATCCGCCATTTCATTGATGCGTTCTTTGATTTTTTTCTTTGTTTTTTCCCATTCGTTTGAGCCAAGTTTATTTAATTTGGGTGCAACGCCTTCTCGACCAGCAAATTTTTTAATTAATCTAAATTGTTCAAGTGGTACATATAAAACATCAGTCCCAGCATATTGAATGTGAATAAAATCTCTATGGACATTATCAAATTCCATAGTAACAATATCGATGAACCTTCCAACCCCATGTTGCTCATGAACAACATAATCACCAGGCTCCAAGTCTTGCTCTGATTTTAGAGGGACAGCTTCTTTATATCGATTAGCGAATTTAGAGTTTTTGATCTTAAAACTAAAAAGTTCTTTTGATGTTAAAAACACTAATTGGCCCTTTATCAATTCAAATCCTTCATCAAGAAGTCCAATTATAACTCCTATTTGCTTTTTTGGCACTCTGAATTTATCTAATTTTTCATATTCAACTTCGTTTGTATCTAAAGAGGAGCATATTAATTCAAATTGTTGCTTGTTATCTAGACTCAATATAACTTTATTACCAGTATTTGCGTATTTATTAATCAAATCAAATGCTTGGTTTAAATTTGCGGCCACGCCTGCAATAGAAGAAATTTGTAGTAACTCAGAATCTTTTTTATTGCCAAATTCATGAATGTTGACTCTATTTTTACATTTTTTTAATAACAGTTCTAAATTTTGGTAAATAGACACTGCTAAAAGTGATTTACCATCTTTATATTCACTCATTAAGTAAGATTTTGCTTCGTCTATTAATAATCTACTAGAGGCAGTAACTTGTTCTTCGTTCGCTATAACAACTTGAGAATCGCATATATAGTCAATAATTGAATAATGATTATCTTGCAAAAAACTATAATATTTCTGCGTTTTTTGGATGTTTTTATTAATAGAAATGTCTTCTACCGTTTGATTAATAGAATCTAAGAAACAACTTATATTCTTTTCACAAAGTTGTTTCTTTTCTAAATCAGCTTGGTTACGCATCTTGTTACTTATATTGTCCAATTCGTTCTTGGTGAATAACAATTCTGTCGCTGGCAAAATGCTAACTTTATTTATGGCCTGAAATGATGCTTGATCCTCTAAAGAAAAATGTCTGATTGATTCAATTTCATCATCAAATAGTTCTATCCTTATTGGATAATCAGAATTAACAGAAAAGACATCTAAAATATCTCCACGACTTGCAAATTGGAGACTGTGGTCAATTTTATGGACATTTATATACCCCATATTAATTAATTTTTGTTTTATCTCATATAAATTTATCTTTTCACCGACTTCTATATTCAAGCTATACTGATCAAAAAGTTCAGGTGATGGTAAATATTTCATCGCTCCACTTGCGTGTGTAACTAAAATATAGTTTTTTCTGATTCTCAGTTCATTCAGAATATATATTCTTTGGGCTATCATTTCTTTTGATACAGCCAAAGATTCACTTCTTAACATTTCATCAACCGGATAAAAAAGACAATGTTCTTCCCCAACTATATTAGATATAAAATCATATGTTCTTTGTGCATTGTATAAATTAGATGTAATTATTGTAATTTTGCATGGTTTATTTTCATATTTAGCACATACCAAAAGACTGGTACCAGCGACATCATCAGTTACAAATTCTTTACATGTACCATCAATATATTTTTGTATAGCTTGGTAGTCTTTTAATATAGAAATTAAATCCGACATTTCGTTATCCTTTTAGTTGTATTTAGACATAGCGGAATGAAAACTAACTTTTAGCGCTTCTTTTAGTGCATTAACAGCTTTATCTTGAGCCTCGTCAATTAAAAGTTGATCTTCTTTCCCTGGCTTTCCTAAAACATAGTCAATAGTCCCATATGTTGGTTCACCAATTCCAACTCTAATTCTTTTAATTTGATCAGTTTTCAATAAATCTATAATGTTTTGCATCCCTTTTTGTCCACCACTAGAACCATTTAAACGTAAACGTATTTTACCAGGATTCAAAGCCAAATCATCAAAAACAACAATTACATCTTCAACATCTATTTTAAAATAATTCATAAATGCTTGAACACTTTGTCCTGATAAATTCATATATGTCTGAGGTTTTAATAGATAAATATCTTCATCATAAAACTTTGTTCTGCAAAATAAGCCTTTAAAATCTGACTTATCTACAATAACTCCTAAAGAGTCAGCAAATTTATCAATAACCTTAAATCCCATATTGTGTCTTGTGTTTTCGTATTCTTTCCCAGGATTTCCTAACCCAACTATTAATTTCATATAATCTGCTTCCTCCTTTATCTTGATAATTATATCATAAGATATCAATTATGATTTAAGGAAATAACAAAAACAGCATATGGCTATTCACCATATACTGTCATGTATTAATCTTTTGGTGTAAAAGTTACACATTTAGCACCAACACTTTTATTATCGACATGAATTTCGTGTGCGTTGCATTCGCCAAAGTTCCAATAGTCGCATGCTTCTTCATTACAAAGAATGTGATGCATATCATGTTCTGTACCCAATCCTGTGTCACATGCAAATTCATACTCAAATTTAGCTTGATTATTATTTTTGTTATTTTTTTTATCAAAAGATTTACAATAAGCTTCATTAGAAATTTGAATTACATCTTTTACACAATGTCGACAATAATTGTTACGACAAACCTCTTCGTTACATTTCAACCTTTGCATATAATATCTCCTTACATGTAGTTTGGTTAATTTTGTGGAATTATATGCAAGTAAAGTATATAATTTATAAGAGGTTTATATATGAAAACACAAATTAAAAGTTTTAAAGATTTTCTAATTATTGCTTTAAAAGGTCTAGTCGTAGGTATAGCTATGTTAATTCCAGGAATCAGCGGAGGAACATTAGCTTTATCTATGGGAGTTTATGAAGATATTATTGAAAGTGTTACAGGAATTAAAAAACACTTCAAAGACTCCATTCTATTTTTAATCCCTCTTGCAATAGGAGCGCTTATAGGTTATATCGCTTTGGTAAAAATAGTAGAACTTGGTCTAAGATATATTCCAATTCCTACAATAACTTTGTTTGTTGGATTCATTATTGGAAGTTTGCCTTCAATTTATAGAAATGTCAAAGGAGAAAAAATCACTCCAAAAAACATCATTTGCTTTGTTGTTGCTCTTTTAATTGCTGCTGGTTTAGGTGTTGTATCACGTCACTTAGGCTTAACTGTAAATGCAGATAATTTAAATGCATGGTCATATATCTTAATTGCTATTGGTGGTATTTTTGCATCATTCGCACTTGTTGTGCCAGGAATTTCAGGATCTGCAGTGTTACTTGCTTTAGGTCTATACGAATTAATTGTCATTGAATCAATTCCAAACGTCATTAAAGATTTATTGTCATTTAAATTTGGCTCTAATTTGCTTATTGTTGCAATTTTTGCAATTGGTGCAATTATCGGTCTTGTAAGTATTGTTGTCCTAATGAAATACTTGCTAAACAAACACAAGGTTCCTACATTTTTTGCTATTTTAGGATTCATTGTAGGATCAGTTTTCTCTGTCTATTATAATCACGAAGTTTTTAATGAAGGCTACTATAATATTTTAATTAAAAATCCATGGCAATTTGCACTTGTTATAGCAATGCTTGCAATTGGTATTGCCTTAGCCCTTGTTATGGATAAATTAGGTTCTAAACATAAAGTAGATAAAATAGAAAATTAATTATGAGACTTGATAGATATTTAGCAAATGCTGGACTGGGTACGCGAAAAGAAGTAAAACAGCTTATTAAAACTGGCAGAATAAAAGTTAATGGCACTCTTGTTAAAGAGAGTGATTTTTATGTTGATTTTAATTCCAACATATCAATCGATGATAAAAAGATTGAGTATAAAGAATTCTATTATCTTTTATTAAATAAGCCAAAGGGCTATATTTCTGCTACCGCAGATGATTACCACGAAGTTGTAGTGGATTTACTTCCTGAATATAAAAAATATGGAATTGCACCAGTTGGTCGCCTTGATTTGGATACAACGGGTGTAATGTTATTAACAAATCATGGTGCTCTTGCTCACGCTCTGTTATCACCAAAAAAACATGTTGATAAAACATATGTTGCGGAAGTTAACCACAAATTAGAAAGTTCTTTAATTGATAAATTTAATAAAGGCATTGTTCTTGATGATGGTTATACTTGTTTACCAGCAACTCTAGAAATACTTGACGAAACACATGCAAAATTAACAATTCACGAAGGAAAATTCCATCAAGTGAAAAGGATGTTTAAATCATTTGGTTATGAGGTAATAAACTTAGATCGCTTAAGTTTTGACATTTTGACACATGATACACTTGCGGTTGGGGAATATCGCGAATTAACAAATGAAGAAGTAAATCATTTGCTTTCATATATAAAATAGGCATTAGTGTCTATTTTTTTAATTGCGTATTTTATAAAAATAAATATCTTATATATATTTCTTTAGTAGTTCATGTTCTATTGCGAGAAATGAAAAAATCACAAATATACATTTGAACTACTAAAGTTTTTTTCATAAATCACATCACTTATTGCATTTTTTTTGCCAACTTGACATAATTCCATACTTCACTTGACAATTTTCCAATTGACTATTGGTACTTTGCAATTGACAATAAAGATATAATAATAGCACGAGGTGATATCATGGAACTAGGAAAAAATATTGCGACAGCACGTAAACAAAAAAACATATCGCAAGAAGAACTAGCAAATCTTTTAAATGTCTCTAGACAATCTATCAGCCTATGGGAAACTGATCAAACTACTCCAACTCTTGATAAATTAGAATCAATGTGTTCTCTATTAGATGTTTCTATGGACATGCTGACAGGGCGTGTGGCAATGACACAACCTGTCGTGCAAAAAACTGCAGTAGAAAGAAGAGAAGAACAACAACACAAAACAAATATAAAAATCGATAAAACAAGTTTCGTATTGGCGTGTCTATCTCTTGTTTTATGGATTATTATTCCATTAGGCTTATTCTCATCTGGATTAAGTATATTATTTTCTGCATTAGTTATTCGTAAAAAAGAGAAAAAATTTGCACCGTACTCTCTAGCAATCGGTATCATATTCTTCATTGCCAGTATTGTCCGAATCGCTGAAATAGGTATTATTCATTTATAATAGGAGGATTTACATATGAAAAAAATAACAGCATTTTTACTTATAGTATTATTTGGGTTTGGTCTTACTTCTTGTGGCAGCAGCAATGGTGCTCATTATGGAGATGGAGGACATAACGACAATAACGGGCCAGGCGTTGAATCAAATGGAAACCAGGTGGTTGTTGATACTGGCCATAAAATTATTTACTCTGTCTATTATACAATTCAGAGTGATGATATGCAGAAAGTGATTAAAGACATTAACGCCCGCGCTTATTACTTTGAAGGATATATTTCTTCATCTACTCAAGAAACAGATAATTACGCCGACTTTGTCTATAAAATACCAACAGGACACTTAAATGAATTTCTCGATTTTGTAGATACTAATGATGGTATTGGTAGCAAACGTATTACCACTGAAGATGTAACTTCTGCATATAATTCTATTCAGGCTCAAATCAATACTTTAGAAGCTTCCAAGACCGCATATGAGCGTATGCTAGCAGAAGACAATCTATCACTTGATAGCATAATGAAAATACGTAATTACATTGATGATATCAATACACAATTAAAACTACTCTATAATAAACTTGATAGCTATGATGCTATATTAGATTACTCTACTGTAACTATTCATTATTATCAAAATAACGCAGTAGAAAAAAACAATTTTCTTGGTGATTATCCAAAGTTCCTTTCTAGTTTGGGTCTAGGCATTGTTTCCTTCCTTGCTTATTCTGCTCCATTCTTACTAGTCGCAGGAATTGTTTGTCTTATTATTTATCTCGTACGCAGAAAAAAAGTAAAACAATTATAAGGATTTAATAATTTTATAGTGAATGTACCCCAAACCCTGGACAAACAGGAGGAGGGGTATTTTTTTTAAATGTACAACAAAATTTAGAAGTAATGTACTCGCAAACATAAATGCAAATATATTCAAACATCAGAGAGGACACATTTTTACAATAATAAAATAGTTAAAAGAATTGTTCAGTAAAAAGTTATATTTGCCTTATAATTTGATTCATTTAAGTTTTTCGTAAAACTTGGCACATATTATACTAATTGTATTTTTTATTTTTTTTATATTTTAAATGAAATTATATTTCATTTGTGTTAAGATATTTCCGTAGCATTAAACCATGCTAATAAAAATTAGCAAGGGAATTTATTTAGGAGGAAAAACAATGCAAGAAAAAAAGTATGTTTACCACTTTAAAGAAGCTCATGGTTTAGGTAAAGAACTTCTCGGTGGTAAGGGTGCTGGCTTAGCAGAAATGACCCACATTGGAGTCCCAATTCCACAAGGTTTCACAATTACAACTGAAGCTTGCACACTTTATTATGACAGCGGAAAAAAACTTCCAGAATTCTTAGTAAAACAAGTTCACGAAGCAATTAAAGCCGTTGAAAAAGAAACAGGAAAATCATTTGGTGGAGACAAGAACCCATTATTAGTTAGTGTTCGTTCTGGTGCTCGTGTCAGTATGCCTGGTATGATGGATACAATCCTTAACTTAGGTTTAAATGATAAAACTGTTGAAGTATTAGCAAAAGAAACAGATAACGAAAGATTTGCTTACGATAGCTATCGCCGTTTCATCTTAATGTTTACAAACATTGCTAAAGGTCATCCAAGAACCGCAATGGACAAAATGTTAGAAGATTTGAAAGAATCAAGAGGCTATAAATTAGATACAGAAGTTACAGCCGATGAATTAAAAGCTTTAGTAGCAAAATATAAAGCATATTATAAAGAAACATTTGGCGAAGACTTCCCAGCAGATCCATATGTTCAATTAATCGAAGCAGTTACAGCTGTTTTCCGTTCATGGGATAACCCACGTGCTAACGTCTACCGTATGATGAACTCTATTCCATACTCATGGGGTACTGCAGTTAACGTCCAATCAATGGCATTCGGTAACAAGGGTGAAACATCTGGTACAGGTGTTGCATTCTCACGTGACCCAGCAACTGGTGAAAACAAAATCTCTGCAGAATACTTACCAAACGCACAAGGTGAAGACGTCGTTGCAGGTATCCGTACTCCATTACACATTGAAGAACTCAATGCTCGTATGCCAGACGTTTACAAACAATTCGTTGAAACTATTAAGAAAATGGAACATCACTACAGAGATATGCAAGATATGGAATTTACTGTTGAAGAAGGAAAACTCTATTTCTTACAAACACGTAATGGTAAGAGAACTCCTGCTGCAGCATTAAAAATTGCATGTGATTTAGTTGATGAAGGATTAATTACAACTGATGAAGCTATCTTAAGAATTGATCCAGTTTCATTTGATAAATTATTATTACCAGCATTCGATAAAGATGATTTAAAGAATGGTGTTGTTATTGCTGAAGGTTTAGCAGCTGGTCCTGGTGCAGGTACTGGTAAAATTGCTTTCACAGCAGAAGAAGCTGAAGCAAGACACGCAGCTGGCGAAAAAGTTATCTTAGCACGTGCTGAAACATCTCCAGAAGATATCGTTGGTATGGTCGCTGCTGAAGGTATCTTAACAATGCGCGGTGGTATGACATCTCACGCAGCTGTCGTTGCTCGTGGTATGGGTAAATGCTGTGTCTGTGGTTGTAAAGAAGCTTTAATCGATGAAGAAGCAAGAACACTTACAATCGACGGCAAAGTATATACAGATAAAGATACACTTTCATTAGATGGTTCTACAGGTAAAGTCTACCTTGGCGACATCAAGAAAGTTATGCCTGATTTATCAGCAGGTTACTTCGGACGTTTAATGAAATGGGTTGATGATGCTCGTACATTAAAAGTTCGTACAAACGCTGATACACCTCGTGATGCAAGACAAGCAAAAGAATTTGGTGCTGAAGGTATTGGCTTATGCCGTACAGAACACATGTTCTTTGATAAAGATAGAATTTTCTCAATGAGAAAAATGATCTTAGCAGATACAGTTGAAGAACGTAGAGCTGCTTTAGCAGAATTAGAACCAATGCAACAATCTGACTTTGAAGCATTATATGAAACAATGGGAGAAATGAACGTTAACGTACGTTTATTAGATCCACCTCTACATGAATTCTTACCAACAGAAGAAGACAAAATCGAAGAATTAGCTAAAGCAACAGGTAGAACTGTTGAACAAGTTAAAGCTCGTATCGAATACTTACACGAATTCAACCCTATGATGGGTCACCGTGGTTGCCGTTTAGCAGTTTCTTATCCAGAAATGTGCGAAATGCAAACAACAGCTATTATCAAAGCTGCAATCAACGTTACTAAGAAGACTGGCTTAAAGATTGAACCAGAAATCATGGTACCACTCGTCTTAGAAGTTAAAGAACTTAAATATGTTAAGAAGATCATTACAGAAACAGCAGATAAATTAATCGCTGAAGCTGGTGTTAACATGAAATACCATGTTGGTACAATGATCGAAATCCCACGTGCTGCATTACTTGCAGATGAAATCGCTGGCGAAGCAGAATTCTTCTCATTTGGTACAAATGACTTAACACAAATGACATTCGGATTCTCACGTGATGATGCTGCTAAGTTCTTACCAGACTATTACGAACACAAGATCTTCGAAGAAGATCCATTCAAGACACTTGATCAACACGGTGTTGGTAAATTAGTCGATATGGCAGTTAAAGCTGGCCGTTCAACAAGACCTGAATTACATGTCGGTGTCTGTGGTGAAACAGGTGGCGAACCAAACTCAATCGAATTCTACCACAAGGCTGGATTAGATTATGTTTCATGTTCACCATTCCGTGTACCAGTTGCTCGTTTAGCTGCTGCACAAGCTGCTATTAAACATCCTAAAAAATAATAGCAAATCAAATCAAAAGTAAAAAAACCGTTCCTTTTAAAGGACGGTTTTTTGTTTTTCTGATACTACAAAATCAATTGATTATAGAATAAAAAATATACTATAATCATAATGCAGAAAACAAATAATTCTTAAGGTAAGGGATAAACATGAAAGAAAAATACATAACTGCATTTGACGCATTAGAACGATTAAAAGAAGGAAATAAAACTTACATTAATTCAACAAAATGTGCCGGAGATATTTCTCCAGACAAACGATTATATACAAGCAAAAATGGACAACATCCATTTGCAGTTATTGTAAGTTGTTCAGATTCAAGAGTAATTCCTGAATGTATCTTTTCAGCAGGAATTGGTGACTTATTTGTAATTCGTGTTGCTGGTAATGTCATTGACAATATTCAACTAGGTAGCATTGAATATGCAGTGGAGCATCTTGGTTGTAAACTTGTTGTTGTACTTGGACATACCGGTTGTGGTGCCGTATGTGCAGCACTTGAACAAAATAGTGGATATGTAAAATATATTACTGATGAAATAAAACACGCAATTGGTGATGAAAAAGACATGATAAGTGCAGTCACATTAAATATAAAACAAAGTGTAAATAAGATTAAAGACCACATAAACAATATTGAAGATTTGCTTATTACTGGCGCTTTATATCATACTGAAAGTGGCATTGTCGATTTTTGTCATTCTACTGAAAACAAAACTATTTAATTAAAAAAATATCATAGAAACAGTTTAAAATTCGTTTAAATAATTAGATATGCTATAATAAATACACAATACAAATAGCAGTTTGAGGTGTTTAAAACTATGAAAAAGAAGATGATTTTGCTTACTTTAATTTCTTTCGTTGGGTTATTAATATGCGGAATAACTTATTATTTTACAAGTATCAGCATTCTCTTTTCACTTGCCATAACTTTTGGAACATGTTTTTATCATCTTGCCATCCGTCTCGTTGTGGGACATAGCTTAAATGCAATTTATCATAACAAAATGGATTATAATAAGTGGTGGTTTAAAGAAAGAAAATTTGAACCAAAATTATATAATTTTCTTCAAGTAAAAAAATGGAAAAAATTACTCCCTACTTATGATTCAAAAGCATTTAACATTAAAGAACATACTTTTGAAGAAATTATACAAGCAACTTGCCAATCTGAAATAGTGCACGAAATTAATATGGTTTTAAGTTTAGTACCAATCATATGCACTATTTGGTTTGGTTCACTAGTCGCGTTTATTATCACATCAATCCTCGCATTTTGTTTTGATAGTATATTTGTAGTTATTCAAAGATATAATCGACCTAGATTAAAACGTTTGCTAAGAAAATAGATAATTGTATTGTTTTTTCAAATAAATGTTTGTTTTTAAATATATAGACATATCATCTAAAGGTTGTTATATTTTAAATATAAGGAGAGAATTTAATTATGCCATCATTTTCAAGTCAAGAAATTGCTTTAATAAAAAAGGTAAGAAGTTGGGCTGAATATCAAAGCTATGATTCACGCCGCAATTATTTTTATAATGTTCTTCACGAAATTGGTCGTAACCCTTCTAGTCACAACATTAGTCTCGCCTACTCTATTGCACAAAATCTAGCATTAGATGAAAGTGATTTAGTAGACATGATGTGTGATGTGTGGGGAATTTCAGAGAGTGAAATTTATAGATGTGTCTAATATGACACATCTTTTTTTATACTTATCAACACATTCTAATTTAAATTCTAATGTGTACTTCATAAAAAATACCCCTCCTCCTGTTTTATCCAGGATTTGGGGTACACTTCACTTATTATGTGACTCTAGTTGTCTTTTATATCTCTATTAACTGAATCGTTTGTGGTAAATCCATTAGGATAACGCTTTTTTAATTTATCAATATTCATTTGAAGAATATCTTCTAAATCATATCCAATTGCAGTAGCGGTTTCTGCTAAATACCAAGCAATATCGCCTAGTTCTTTAGCCAAGTGTTCTTTGTCTAGATCATGGCCTTGCGCTAAATGCTTTTTTACTATGTCGATTGCCTCGCCAGACTCCCCACACAAACCCATAACACCATTGATAAGGATTTCTTTATTATCTAATTTGGGATTTAATGTCGTCATGGCAAGTTTTTGATATTCGTTAATTTTCATAACCTATATCTTTTGAAACGGACCGACTTCTTGTCCGTTTTCAATTTTTGCATTTTTTATAACAGATTTACTAATTACTGCATGATCTCCTATTTCGCTATTTTCAATAAAAGTATCTGGCCCAATTATTGCTGCTTCACCAATTACAGTATTTCCATATATATGTGTGTTAGGATAAATAATTGTATCAGCATCAATTTTAACATCAATACCAATATAAGTATTATGTGGATCCATAATAGTAACACCATCAAGCATTAATTGTTTATTGATGCGCATCTTTATTGCCTCTCCAGCTTCATAAAGTTGCCATCTATTATTGACGCCCATCATTTCATCAGGGTTTTCCATAATTGAAGCACCAACTTTTAAGCCTTCGCTTCTAAACATTGCCACTAAATCCGTTAGATAGAGTTCGTTTTGGGCATTGTTAGGTTTTAAATTTTGCAAATGTGAAAACAATTCCTTATTGTCAAACACATACATTCCAGCATTAACTTCTTTAACTTCTATCATTGCATCATCGCAATCTTTTTGTTCAACAATTGCTTCGACTTGATCTCCAGTATCATCGCGTTTAATTCGACCATATCCTGTTGGATCATCTAGTTTAGCAGTTAAAAGTGTTAAAGCATTTTTATCATTTATATGTTGATCTAATAATTTTCTAAATGTTTCGGTAGTCACTACTGGTGTATCACCACAGCATACAATAGTGTATCCTTCTTTTCCTTCAAGAAGTGGTTCGGCTTGCATAACTGCATGGCCTGTACCTTTTTGCTCATGTTGCCATACAACTTTTGAACTATTTTCCACTAAAGATTTAGTGACTTCTCCACCAAATCCAACTACGGTAATAATATCTTCGAAATTCAAAGGTTTTAGAGCATCAAGAACGTATCTAACAAGAGGTTTATGCAAAATTTCATAACTTACTTTTGATTTATTTTGGTCATGAGATTTCATTCTCGTTCCTTTGCCGGCTGCTAAAATAACTGCATAATTTTTCATATGTTGTCTCCTTATAATACTTTTGTTAAAAAGGCATTAAATCCTAATTTGTTTAACTTTTTATATTCCTTCTCTATCATAGCACGATTAGTAGAAATTGCAAAAACAGAAGAGCCAGATCCTGACATTAGTACATTTTCAAATCCATCATCTAACAATTGTTTTTTAATTTCACCAATGGTTGGTAACATGGTAATTGATGCTTTTTCTAGGTCGTTTCCCATAAAATCTTTCAATTTATCATCTTCACCATTTTCTAAAGCTTTCACTAAATTATCGACATCCGCATGGTTATCACTGCCAAGCTCATCATATTTTTGATAAACTTCTTTGGTTGATAATCCGTGTTCTGGTTTAATCAATAATACATAGTATTTATTTTTAATTTTAATTGGAGTTAAATCTTCTCCGATTCCTTTAACTCTTGCAGGTTTTGAATTTAAGAAGAATGGAACATCTGCACCAATTGATTTAGCAAGTTCAATTTCTTCTTCATAAGGAATGTTTAATTTTAATAATGTTTTAATTGCGTTTATTACTGCGGCAGCATTAGATGATCCTCCACCTAGTCCTGCACCGATTGGTATGTTTTTATGTATATGAATTCTAAAGGATTTATCTATATCATATTTTTTCTTCATTTTTTCAACTGTTATTGAGCATAGATTATATTCATTTACTTCTAAAGAAAAATCATCACAAGTTATATAAGTTTCAAAATTACTTGGTAAAACTTCAATACGAATAGAATCATGTAAATCCACTGGTAACATAATCATATCTAGATCGTGGTAACCATCATCTTTTTTTCCAACTACATTAATTGCTAAATTAATTTTTGCAAACGCCTTTACAATCATATTTAATAACCTCACTGCATAAAAACCATTACATATTTTAGCATACGCATTATAAAAATAAAGTATTTTTACTTTATTTTAAAAACTAATAGATTTTTCTTGCTACACCGCGAGTATCAACGCCTGTCATGCCTGCGTTTTTGCCACTTGTTTGGTTGACTGCAGCTAAAACATTTACAAACTCATTAACAGGAGTAGTGGAAATCATGATTGCTACAATCGCAGGATCTAAAGCAGCAATATTAATGCCCGCAGGAGAAGATGCAAAATTCGAATATTCAATTAATGATTTAAAATCAGATTGGCATCCTCCAACCACTATCGGAAGAGCATCTTTACTTGGTTGAAAAACACGTGCATTTTTCACAGTATTTAAAAAATTCTCAGAATTCATAAATCTATAAGACATTGGACTTTGAGACATTGCATCATGTCCAGTAATTACTAAAATATCTGGTTTATGTTTTAAAAGTAAATCATTTATCGCTAAAGGCATATTTCTCTCTTCAACAAAGTAGCCAATAGCAGGTACATTATACTTTTTATATAATCTCATACACCTTTCTAGGAAAGAAGAATCACCGTCGATATGTAGCACTTTTCCAAATATGGTATTCACACTGTAATTTGGTAAATTTAATTCTGGATTCATATCAATTTTTCGCATTTCACTTAATTTTAAATCACTTAAATTGGCATCTGCATTTAGTCTTAGATGCTTTCCCTTTAGTATGGCTGTTTTCTTTATGTAATCAATATGTACTATAACAAATTCGTAGTCGTTTTGATGGGAATTTCTTGTTACGATATCTCCAATTTTAAAATTCATAGTCTCACCCTTTTATATACATATTCTTAAAAGTGTTCTTGAACTCCACGAATGACTAGAAACAAAAAATTAATTAACGAAAATCATTGTTTATATGACTAAAAGTATAATAGAGGATTTTTATAGTTCTGAGAACCATAACGATCAAGATAGCTTATTTAATGATTAAGTATCAAAAAGGTTTTTACTAATTTTCTTTATAAAAAAATTAGAATTTAACAAATAGAGAGGAATTTATGAGTAAAAAAGAAAAATATTCAAAACATTTGGAAAAAGGTAGATTTTATTTAGTCCATGATGGTAGTAAAACTGGTCATCCAGGAAAAATATATGAAAAGAACGATAAAAAAAATAGGTATTATGCAATCAAAACTGGAACAACTTATGATAAGCATAAAATACCTTTAAATTTTCCTACTGATTCTAGTACAAATAGATCTTATGTAGATAAAAGACCTTTTGTTGGGAAAAGGAGAGATTTTGGTGATAAAGAATTAGGGGGTATGAATTTCCATAAATCAGATAAAGGAATTATAAAAGTTATTCAAAGAAGAAATCCTGTATATAGTCAGAGTTTTAAAAGAAGAAAAAAGAAAAAGAAATAAAAAAAGAATCGATGTACTAAACTAGTAGTACTACGTACCGATTCTTATAGGTATTTTATTATATAAAGGTTTTAATGTCAATATAAAAGCAGCACACATTTTTATCGACATTTTAATATTTCTTTTGTTAATTTCAAATAAAAATCCAAATTCAATTGTTCTGGTCTTGCCGTTAAAGGACAACTTAATTCATTTAAAATTGTTTCCGCTTTTTGTTTATCCTTTAAATAACTTGTTAAATTATTTAAAATGGTTTTTCTTCGCATTAAAAACATTGCTTTAGTAATTTTAAAGAAAGCTGATTCATTTTCAATTTGCTTTTCTTTTTTGACATTAACTTGAAATACAAGTGAATCAACATGTGGTTCAGGAATATAAGAATGTCTAGAAACTTTAGATAATATTTTTGTTCCACCAACATACTCTAAAAATATAGAAATTGGTGAATATTCTTTACTACTTATAGGTGCAGTAAGTCTTTCATAAGCTTCCTTTTGCACCATCAAAGTCATTTGAGTTACATTATTGGCTAATAGAAGTTTTTCAATAATATCTGTAGTAATGTAATAAGGTAAATTCCCAACAACTACAATCTCTTTATCATATTTTTTTAAATTCATACGCAAGAAATCCATATTAAGAATTTCAATATCATTCTCTTGAATTTGATGTTTCAAGTGATCGCACATCAAAGGATCTATTTCAACTAAAACTTTATGACCTTCTTTTTTGACTAAATGATAGGTAAGAGCACCTAGTCCAGGTCCGATTTCAAGAATTATAGAATCTTTATCATCTTTAACCTTACTTACAATTGATTCTGCAAGTTCATCGTCAATAAGAAAATTTTGACCATATTTTTTCAAAGCATGTGTATCATAAATATTTAAGTATTTTAAGACATAATCTTTATTTGCTATAGGTCCTAACATTCTCTCACCTTCTCTACAATTATCTTTAATTCATCATAACTAATATTAATAGAATTTAATCTCTTTAACATAGTTTTTGCATTACCATATCCAAGATGCAATTCTTTCATTACTTTAATTCTTAATGCATTAGAATTATCTTTACCACACAAGTCCAAACTATATAAGTCTTTCATTGTAAGCGTTCCATAAATAAATTCATCCTTTTCTAAAAGATTACTAATCGCTTCGAGTATATGTTCTTTACTTGATTCTGCTACTCCAACTTTGTTTTTCTTAATACTTTTACTTTTTTCAACAAAAGCATGAGATAATTTAGGAATTTCATTATCCAATATATCCCTAATGCGCTTCCCTGGTGAATCTGGATCAGTTAAAACTATGACTTTCTTTATCATAGATAAAGAACGTATATACTCTATTGTTTCACGTGAAACTTCACTTCCGTTAGTAATTACAAACTCAGCATCTAGAAAACTTTCTAAAAATTGAACGTCGCTTTTACCTTCAACAACTATAACCGCATTACATTTAGTTTTCATAATTTATACCAAACAATTTAGTCGCGTTTTTAAATGTAACAGCTTCTAAATCTTCTAATTTCATATTTCTTAAGTTTGCAATTTCCTCTGCGACCAAACGCACGTTACTTGGATTATTTTCTGTTCCTCTTAATGGATGTGGTGCAAGATATGGAGAATCAGTTTCAATTAATAAGTAATTAATATCAATAGAAGTGGCAACTTCTTTAGGAACACGTGCGTTTTTAAATGTCACTGGCCCACCTAAGGAAATATACATTCCTAATTTGATAAATTCAGGCACCATTTCTTTTGGTCCGCTATAGCAATGCATAACTCCACCCATTATTGGTCGATGTGCTCTTAATATATCTAAAGTATCTTGCAAAGCATCACGAGAATGAACAATGATTGGAAGTTTTAACTCATTTGCAATCTTAATTTGTTTAATAAATATTTCTCTTTGAATTTGCTTTTTACTTTCATCTTTCTCCCAATAATAATCTAAACCAATTTCTCCAATTGCCACTATTTTATTATTACTTTTAATTGTGTTAAAAAGATCAAACAGAGAGTTTACATCTGTTTTATCAATTTCTTCTGGTTGAAGTCCAATTGCACCATAAATGTTTTTTTCTTTTACAATTTCTGAAACTCTTTGACTTGACAATAAGTCATAACCAGGAACAATAATAACTTCTACATTATTTCTTTTTGCTTCTTTAATTATTTCTTTATATTTTGGATATAGCTCATCGCTATTCAAATGACAATGTGTATCAAATAACATATTATTTACCCACACAAAAACGAGAGAATATCTCTTTTGAAATATCAGTATTAACTGAATCGCCCATAATAGAAAGTATTGAATTATATGCTTCAAAAAGTGATACCGCAATTAAATCAACAGGAAGATCTAATTTTGCATCTTCAACAGCTTTTAATATTGCTAAATCTGCTTTCTTAAGTAGACCAATTTGTCTTGCGTTATTTAAAGAAGGACGCGAAAAACTTTCTTCACTAATATTTACGCGTTTCATTAACTCATTAATTAATTCATCTATTTTATGTTCTTTAGCAGATATATTAATTGCATTTTCTTTATAATTAATATCCATTTTGTTATAAACAATTATTGGATTCTTATTTTTTGTTTCTTTAATTAGTAGTTCATCATCTTGATCTAATCCACGTTGGGCGTCAAGAAGAAGAATTACAATATCGGCTTCTTCAATTGTTTTCTTTGCTTTATTTATTCCAATAGATTCTACAACATCATTTGATTCATGGATGCCTGCTGTATCAAAAAGATGAAAAGTGACACCTTTTAAAGTTATATCTCCTTCTACAATATCTCTTGTTGTTCCTGCAATATCTGTAACAATTGCTTTTTCTTCTTTAAGAAGTGCATTTAAAAGTGATGATTTACCAACATTAGGTTTCCCGACAAGGGCAACAGATATTCCTTCTTTAATCTTCGCGCCTTCTTCACCTTCACTTATTAACTTTTGAATAACGTTATGTAAATTTTCTCCATCAGTAATTATTCTTTCTTTACTTACGACTTCAATATCCATATATTCTGGATAATCAATGTTAACTTCAATATTAGACATTAGATCTGCTAAAGTAGTTTTTAAAGGATCTAAGAGTTTGGTTGTTTTACCTTGTAAAGACATGATTGAAAGTTTTTTTGCTTCTTTAGATGTAGCATTAATTACATCATTAATAGCTTCTGCTTGAATTAAATCAATACGTCCGTTCATGTAAGCACGAGAAGTAAACTCTCCTCTTGTTGCAAGACGCGCACCTTTACTTACAAGAAGTTCAATTATTTCATTGGCAATTAATAAAGATCCGTGGCACATAATTTCCACGCTATTTTCGCCAGTAAAACTATGTGGTTTAACATAGTTAATTAACATTACTTCATCAATAATATTATCTCCATCAATAATATGACCATAATGTACATCTCTTTTAGTAATAGAATTTAGATTTTTACTAAATACTTTTGAGACTATTTCAAAACTTTCTTCACCAGACACACGAATTACTGCAATTGCAGATTTCATTGGTGGTGTCGCTAACGCAACTATCGTATCAAGCATAAACTCACATCCTTATTTAATATGATATCACAAAATTTAAGAACATTTTGTTCTTAATATTTATTTAATATAAATACTACATCTATGTAATCTAAATTATATGAATTCCAGTCATGTTGAAAATAGAATTTATGTGTATTATTTTTTTATATTAATACCTTATAAATGTTTCACTAAATAGTATGTACTGGTGAACATCCATTCTATATCAATAATAAAGGATGGGCTAAAGCTAGAGACTTAATTGAAAACGATGAAGTGATACATTATAATGAAGAAGTATCAAGGATTAATAAAATATATAAAGAAGTCTTAGATACACTAGAAGATACTTATAACTTTGAAGTAGAAGATTTCCATATGGTTTTAAAATCTATATTCATATCGATTGGTGGAAATTATTTCATTAATGGGCGGGGTTAAAATGAATAAAAAATTAAACTTTTGTGCAATATTTCCAATATATGGTTCGTGTGTTTTGCTTTTTGTTTTGTTTATAAAAATGTTAAAACATAAAATAAACAGGAAAAAGTTCTATATTTATTTTTTCAGTTGTGGTTTATTTGGTTTTTTATCTATTTTACTTATAATAATGGCTTTGAAATATGTAAATTACATAACGAATTACAAAACATTTATTGATAGTTATGGAATATTGATAGGATTTATTATTGGCGGATACGTGATGAATTTATTTACTTTCTTGCTAATCAATAAACATTATAACGACTTAGAAAAATACTGATGTCGTTGCATCAGTGGCAATGTATTAGAGTCAATTAAGAACCGATTCAACTCGGTGCTTTTTATGTGTCTAACATTATTTATCAAAATTGAAAACGACGAAGTGATACATTATAATGAAAATGTATCAAAGATTAATAAAACATATAAAGATGTCTTAGATACACCAAAAACGCATATAACTTTGGGGTTGATGATTGGCATACTTAAACATAAGTGTAACTACCTTTTTATTAGTATTGGTTATGACAAATAATCATATAAACAAAATATTTAGCATGTCTATTCCATTTATATTTGTTAGAACTACAATAATTGGTAGTTACAAGTTTGATTTCGAATATATTGATTTGACTTTAAAATAGGAGGTTATAAATTATGTCGAAAAGGAGATTTATTGCTTTTTGGGATGCAATAATAATTGGCATAGTAAGTATTATATTATTTGCAATAGCTATTTATATTATTATCATTAAAGGCGATACACCTTGGTATTCTTTTTCATCATTTTATACTTTAATAGCGGCTTTTTGCATTGCTATTCCAGTTGGATTAATACTAACTATGCAGAGAGTTACAATAGACTTATATTGTGACAAAGTAGATTTCTTTTATTTAGTAAATTATGAAAAAAACGAAAAAGATTTAAATAGTAATTGGATAATTTACCCGTCAGAAATTGAAAATATATCTGTTGTGAAATTAACAAAAGAAGAAAAAAGAAGAT
>JAFLVA010000019.1 GCA_022508525.1 Erysipelotrichales bacterium | reverse complement strand
TAGGCTTTAATTAATTTGGCTTTTTTTAAATGTCTACAAATTCTTTACAAGTTCAAATTAAATCTCGCATTTTTTATCATCTATATATAGCTCAATATTTTCTATGTTGCTATCAGATACTACAACTAAAATTTCATCATTAAGTGTAATTTCTTTTTTATATCGAGCAGTTAATTTTAATACATCGTTGTTAAGCCCCGTTCCTTGCATTTTTCCTAAAGCTTCTTTTTCACACCATTTACTAGTCAAATAATGTGCTTTGCTTTCTGAAACTAAATATTTTTCATATTCAGAATCATTAAGAATTTTTTTAGCAAATTTATGGTTTTCAAATCTTTTAGTATTTTCAATGTCTATTCCGATATCTTGTGTTAAGGAAAGAGCAAAACCATAATATGCTTTGTCATGCGTTAATGAGAGATGCATTCCTTCAATTAATGGTTTATGATATTTAGAAAAATATATGTTATTAATATCAAATCCTAATTCATTTAGTTTTATAGATAGTTTTTGATAATTTGAAGTGCTTATTGATTTTTGTGTTTCATTATAATTATTTATGTGTTCGTATATATTTGCAGGCAAGTTAAAACATTTATCTATACTACTAGATGTATATAAATAAATTTTAATCATAACGATCACCAACTCAGTTTTTATTCTTTTAATAATGAATAGACATTTTCTTGTTCCATCATAAATTTTTCTTTTGGAGCATTGTTAGGTAACTTAATTTTATCATAGATATTTTCAATTATTTCTTTGCTCATTACATATGGAAAATTGCCCAATCTTGTTAAATTTACATTTTCCACTAGAATATTCATATCACATTCAGTTATTTTAATAAATTTTTTCATATTCATATCATTGATAATATGATTGAATTCCTCTAGAGAAATATTTTCATCATTTAAGGCAGTGCAATTATCATTAATTAGCAATTCCCATAAATATGGAAGAGTTAAAGAAACTGCTAATCCGTGTGGGATTTTATATAGTGAAGTTAATTTATAAGATAATGCATGAGCGGCAGTTGTTTGAGAAATATTAATGGCTTTGCCAGCTAAATTAGCAGCTTTTTGCATTAAAGGAATTGTTTTTTCATCACCGGATAAATATGCCTCATAATTTTGCTTGATTAAATCAATCGATTCTTGAGCGTATTTTTTACTTTGTTCTGTAGCATTTTTTGACCATATTGACTCAATAGAATGACACAAAGCATCAAGCAAAGTACATTTCTTTTGATAATAAGATAGTGTTTTAATAAAATCTGGCATTAACACTGCTACATCAGGATAAAGAGCATCATGGGTTAACGATTGTTTTACGCCATTTTTGTATATAACAGCGTATCTTGTTGATTCGCTTCCGGTCCCAGCAGTTGTTGGAACGGCAACGTGCTTTATATTTTTATAAATAAAATCTCCATTTTCATTTAGACAACTATAATATTTAATGGCTTTAGCAACATCAATTGCGCTACCACCACCAATAGAAACTATTGAACTGCATCCTTCAAATGCTTTTAAACCTTTGAGAACATCATCATAAGTTGGATTTGGTGTAAAATCCGAGAATGTTTTGAAATTAGTAAATTTATTGGCAAGGAAAGAATCTACTACAAGTAATGGTTTTTTCAATTTGTTTAGTATTTCTAATGATTCGAGTTGTTCTTGTTCGTCGAAATCAAAAATTCTAATCTTTGAAATAACCCTTGCGTGATCATCGGGATTATCTATTTCGTCAATGAAATATTTATCGTATTCCATGGCTTTAATAATTATTTTATCTGTAATTTCATTTAAGGCATTTTCAGCATAACATCCTGTAATTCCTTCTTTAATGAAATCAGCAACGTGATTCCACCAGGCGACAATATTTTCTTTACTTAATTTATAGAAAGGTTGAAACGCAAAACAATTTTCATCGAAAATATTAATACCAACCTCTTTTATTTCTCCGCTTATGACTCGAGCTTTAAAATCCTTTTCAGGTTTAGGTAAACTTTTATTAATTAATCCTATGGATTTATTTGGATTAGATAATATATCTAAAACAAGGTGCTTATTAAATACTAAATCACCATGAAGTAATAAAAAGTCATCGTTTAAAAAATCTTTTGTTAAATAAAAAGAATAAATGTAATTTGTGCTATCAAATAAATCACTATGAACAAAATTAAAAGTCAGTTCTGTATATTTCAAACATACTTCTTTGATTTTGTTTTCATATGGACCAGTGGTAATGACAAAATCTTTTATACCACATTCAGATAGTATTCTTATTTGTCTTTCAAGAATTGTTTCGCCATCATTTAAAATGGCTAAGGATTTGTGAGTGTTTTTAGTTAATTCTCCCATCCTTTTTCCGATTCCGGAATTGAAAATTAAAGCTTTCATTTTATTTGACACCAAGTTTCTTCATTAAAGCAATTTTGTTTTCTTGAGGCGTTGTTGTAGGGCGTCCGAGATCATCTCTTGATCCTTGTTTAGTATGAAGAACCATAGCAACTCCAACTTCATTTCTTAATCTTTCGATTCCTAACTTTATTTCCTCACTTGTTTCAGCAACAATAACATCTTTAAAGCCACATGCTTTAATGATTTCAGGAATATCTAGAGTTTTAGAACAAGTTGGTTGTCCTCCCACGGATTCATGAGCATTATTATCATTTAAAATGTATTTAAAGTTTGAAGGAATATTTGCGCCAATTACACCTAATCCTCCCATATGCATTATAAAAGATCCATCTCCGTCAATACACCAAACATTCTTTTCTGTTCCGATTGCGACACCATAGGCAATAGAAGAAGTGTGTCCCATTGAACCTACTGTCAAAAAGTCATTTGAATGACCATGATTATTTGCTTCTCTTATTTCAAATATTTCACGAGAAGTTTTACCAGTAGTGGACACAATGATATCGTCATCATTCAAATTAAAAATAATTTCTTTTAAAGCATCTTCACGGGTTAATTTGTAATTTGATACTTCAGCTTCAATTTTGTATGAACTAAACAACCCTTTTTGTATTATTAAAGCATATGGTTTGTTTTCACTTTTCATGTATTCAATAGCAATTTGCAATTCTTCTTTGTAATTATCAGTAAGAACAACATATTTTGTACCCATTGCTTCAAGCAATTGCAAAGTTACTTTTCCTTGTTTTACGTGTTGAGGCTCGTCGTGTTTTCCTGGCTCGCCTCTCCAGCCTATAATAAGAAGCATAGGAATAGAATATACATCCTCATCTACCAAAGAGAGAAGAGGATTAACAATATTGCCCTCTCCAGAATTTTGCATATAAACACAGCCTATTTTTCCAGTTGATAGATGATATCCTGCAGCCATACCAACAGCATTTCCTTCATTTGCGGTAATAATGTTTTTTTCAACTGGAGAATTCATTTTTATGCATGCACAAAGATTTGCTAAAAGTGAATCTGGCACTCCAGCAAAAAAGTCGATAGAGTTCTCTAATAAATAATTATAAAATTCTAAAGTATCAATCATATTATTACTCCTTATTGCTTTGTTCCAGGAATTAATGATAAAACCTCTTTAATTCCAATACAATAGTCTTTAGAAGCCTCTAAAGATCTATGATGTTCAAGAACAGATTCTGCACATTTTTTCATAGCAGGATAGGCACTTCTAAGCATATGGTTTGCATGAATAATAATATTTGCACCCCATTCATTTAATTCTTCTTCAGTGAATTGATTATAGGAAGTTGGAACAAGAATTACAGGAATATCTTTAGAATACTCTCTGAACCTTCTTAAAAATTCTTTTATTTCTAATCCATCTTTTTCTTTAGAATGGATCATAATTCCATCAGCGCCGCCTTCTTCAATATAAATTTTTGCTCTAGCTATGGCTTCATCAATACCATATCCAGCGATTAATGCTTCAATTCTAGCAAAAATTAAGAAATCTTTAGTTACTTGAGCGGTTTTTCCAGCTTTAATTTTTTCAGCAAATTTATGAGGATCATCAAGAACTTGTTTAGCCTCGGTTCCGAATAAAGAGTTTTGTTTTAATCCAGTTTTGTCTTCAATGATAATTGCAGAAACTCCTAATCTTTCAAGAGTTTTCACATTGTAAGTAAAATGCTCGGTTTTTCCACCTGTATCGCCATCAAGAATTATTGGTTTTGTAGTTACTTCCATAATTTCTTCGATAGTTCTAAGTCTAGATGTTAAATCAACAAGTTCAATATCCGGTTTTCCTTTAAACGATGAATCGCAAAGAGAAGACACCCACATAGCATCAAATTCTCGTGAAACTCCTTTTTCTTCATCTACATATTTGGAATTTTCACAAATAAGTCCAGTTAGGCCATTTGAAGCTTCCATTACATTTACATATGGTTTAAGAGTTAACATTTTTCTAAGTTTGGCACGTCTATTGTCAGGAGTGTTTTCAAATTCTCTGACTTTCTTTTCCATTTCTGTGCAACTAATATCTTTGGTATATGGAACTTCAATTAATTGTCCGTTCCACTTTGATAGAGTTTCAATGACTTTTTCGCGAATTATTTTTTGAACGCCAAATCTCCAATCATCACCATGTACAACATAATCTGGTTTAAATTTTTCAAGATTTTCCGAATAATCTAATGTCTTTTGTTGGACAACTTCATCTACACCTTTGATATTTTCGAAAATTGTTTTTCTTTCTTCATATGAAAGAATTGGCAATCTTTTATAAGTGGCAATTGCTTCGTCAGTTAAAAGCCCGATAATAACTTTTCCGTACTTTCTTCCTTCGTTAATTATATTTATATGTCCTTGATGGATGACATCAGCACTCATTGCAATATAAACAGTTTTCATTGAATACTACCTCACTTTTTATAATACGTTTATATTATACTGCAAGTGCTTCGAAAAACAAACAATTTACTAGGAATAAGAATAGTAAAAAATGGTGCATTTAATTGCCAGTTTTTGGACTTAATATAATAAATTATATTGAATGAGCGTTAATTACAATAATCGTTATAGGCATCTTTGTGTTTCCTAATAATCAAAATTACTATATAATTGTTTTGGTGATTCTATGAAAGGTTTAGTAATTATTGGCGATTATTTTGAAGATGTTGAAATGATTGCACCCGTTGATGTATGGAGAAGACATAATGACGAAATAACAATTGCAAGTCTTATGCATCGTAAAGAAGTAATATCTGCACGTGGTATTAAAATGGAATGTAACATATTATTAGAAAACGCCAATCTAGAAGAATATGATTTTTTGTTTATACCAGGTGGACCAGGTGTTTCTAAGATACTCGTAAATTTAAAAGAAGTCAGTGATGTAATTGAATTCTTTGCAAGTAAAAACAAACTAGTATGTGCAATTTGTGCGGCTCCAATGTTAATTGGAAGACTAGGTCTATTAAAAGATAAAAATTACACTGTATATCCTGGATTTGATAAGCAGGTTATCGGTGGAAAGTATTTGCGTGATAAAGGTGCAGTTAAAGATGGAAACTTTATTACAGGAAAATCCATGTATTATTCAATTGAATTTGCATTATTAGTAATTGAAAGTTTATATGGTATGCATGATAAAGAAAATTTACTTCTATCTATACAAGGCGAAAATTAGTAGTCATTAATTATTTGATGGTAGTTTTAAGGGAGAGCAGTACAATGAATTATATTTTATTTAACCCAAGGGCTAATACTAATACTGGCGAAAAAAGTGTGGAATTAGCTAAAGAAAAATTAAAAGCAAGATTTGGAGAAATTGAGGCAGTTAGTCTTATTGATATAGATAAAGATGAATTTGTTAGAAATAAAACAGATCAAGACAATATCGTTTTAATTGGTGGAGATGGAACGCTAAATCACTTTGTAAATGGACTGAAAAATAGAGATTTCAAATGTAATTTGTATTTTTATAAAGCTGGAACAGGCAATGACTTTTTGAAAGATATTGAAAAAGATATAGATTCTGATGGTTTGGCTTTAATAAATAATTATATAAAACAACTTCCATATGTTATTGTTAACGAAAAAAAATATTATTTCGTTAATGGTGTTGGACTTGGTATTGATGGAGAAGTTTGTGTAGAAGTTGAAAAAAAGAAAAAAGAAGGCAAAAAGATTTCTTATGCCGGAATTGCGGCAAATTTGGCATTATTTAAATATAAATTACCAAATGCTACTGTAGTAGTTGATGGTGTTGAAATATCGCAAGATAAAGTTTGGATTGCTTCTGCTATGAACGGGGAATACTTTGGTGGCGGCTTAATGATTACTCCTGGGCAAGATCGTAAGTCAAATGAGATGACCTTGGCGTTAATTCATAATGCATCTAGAATTTTCCTTTTACTAATTCTTTCTAGTGTTCGTAAAGGCAAACATGTCAAATATAAAAAGTATGTTGATTTGATTAAGGCACATCGAATAGAAGTAACGTTCGATCGACCAGTTGCACTACAAATTGATGGAGAAACAATTTTAGATGTAACTCATTATGTTGCGGTAAAAGATTAAATAACGAACTTTTATATCCTTTCAAATTGTTTTCGATTTGGCGGGATATTTTTTTATTTACTCAATTTAAAAACATTTACAAAAAGTAGATATTAATTTATAGTAATTATGCAATTATATAATTGCATCAATAGGTGTATTATGGTAATAAGTATTATTTTATGGATATTGAGTATTGGCTCAGTCACTATTATTGAAATTGCTACAAAACTATATACTGAAATTTGGACAATTCCAATTGCCATATTGGTTTTGCCATTATTTTATGCTGTATGGTTTATCATTTATTTAATATTTGTGTTTATTTGGTCGCTTTTAATAAATAAAAAGAAAGAAGTTACTAAGCCCAATAAATTTTATTATTGGATGATTAGACAAACTTCCTATTTGATTATTTCTATTTCTAGAGTTAAAGTCCATGTAACAGGCCTAGATAAACTTCCAAAAAACGGTCGATTCGTGATAATTAACAACCACACATCGAATTTTGATCAAATAGTTATGATGAAAGTATTAAAGCCGTCCCCTATAATGTTTATAACCAAACCTCAAAATGAAAAAATACCAATTGCTGGTGCATTTATACATAAGGCTGGATTTATTACAATTGATAGAGACAATGACTTTAATGCAATCAAATCGATTCTAAAAGGAATAGATTATCTTGAGAAAGATTTGGCACATGTATCCATTTGCCCTGAAGGAACAAGAAGTAAAAATGGAACACTACTTGAGTTTAAGGCCGGATCATACAAAGTTGCAACAAAAGCAAAGGCGCCAATTGTGGTGTTATCTTTAGTAAATTGTAATGTGATTCACAAGAACTTCTTTTTAAGAAGAACGCATGTTTATTTTGATATCGTCGATTGTCTATATTATGAGGATTATAAAAACATGACTACTGCTGAAATAGCAGCAATTACCAAAGAAAAAATTCAATTACAAATAAATATAAGAAAAGGAGAACAAAAGTAATGAATTATATTTTATTTAACCCTAAAGCAAATAATAATAGTGGTGAGATTAGTGCGGAAGCTGCAAAAGAAAAATTAAAAGCAAGATTTGGAGAAATGGAACTTGTAAGTTTAATTGATTTAGATGTGGAGAAGTTTCTTAAAAATGTACAAAAAGATGACAATCTTGTTTTGATTGGCGGAGATGGAACATTAAACAATTTTGCTAATAAAATTCAAGATGTTAATATTCCTTGCAACTTATATATGTATAGCGCCGGTACTGGAAATGATTTTTTAAGAGATATTGAAAGCGAGGTTGATTCTGACGGATTAGCCTTAATTAATGATTATGTTAAACACCTTCCATACGTCATTGTCAATGAAAAGAAATACTATTTCATTAACGGAGTTGGATTTGGTATAGATGGACAAGTATGTGAAGTGGCAGATGAGAAAAAAAGAAAAGGCGCGAAGAAAATATCATACTCGGGAATCTGCATAAGTTTAGCACTTTTTAAATATAAGTTTCCTAATGGCAAAGTGATAGTTGATGGCGTGGAAATGCCTCGTAATAAAATCTGGCTTGCATCCTCTATGAATGGTAGATTTTATGGTGGAGGCTTAATGATTGCTCCAGAACAAAATCGTAAAGAAAACACACTTACGATGACGTGTGTTCATGGTAGTACCCGTGTTCATGGCTTAATGGTATTTGTCAGTGCATTTAAAGGTGAACACGTTAAGCATAAGAAAATGGTAGACATTGTTAAAGCACATAGAATTGAAGTCACATTTGATCGTCCGACGGCTTTACAAATTGATGGTGAAACTATTTTGGGCGTTACTCATTACGTTGCAGTTAAAGAGTAGAATAATATTAACTTCATAAATATCGTATATTTAGAAAGATTTAATCTAATACTGTTGGTAAGGTATAGTTTATCTTATCAGCAGTTTTATTTTTTTGTATACAAATATACCTATAGGGGGTATACTATATATGAGGTGATTATTATGTCAAACAATTGCTGTGAAGCAAAAACCAAAAAACGCACAACTGAAGAAAAGAAAGTTATAACGACTCGTTTAAATAAGTTGATCGGACAAATGAATGGTATTAAAAATATGGTGGAAGATGATCGATACTGCGATGATATATTGATTCAGTTGTCGGCAATTGATAAATCAATTAAAAGTTTAGCAAATTTAATTTTAGACAATCATATGCATACATGTTTAATTGATAATATAAAAGAAGATAACTACGAAGTGATAGATGAGATTGTTGATCTTTTTAAGAGGTTCCAATAATGAATAAAAAGTATAGTGTAACTGGTATGACTTGTGCAGCTTGTCAAGCACACGTACAAAAGGCTGTAGAAAAAATAAATGGAGTGAAAAATGTCAATGTCAATTTGCTTTCAAATTCTATGATCGTGGAATTTGATGAATCGCTCGTAAATGATCAAATTATATTTGATGCAGTAAAAAATGCGGGATATGGCGCTTCTGAATTTAAAAAAGAGACAAAAGAAAAGAAAAAGACAAATGTCGTACTTATAAAACTTATTGTGGCATTTGTTTTGCTTATTTTAGTTATGTATGTCTCTATGGGACATATGGTCGGTTTACCACTACCACCATTTTTAGATGGTCATCATAATGCCGCTTACTTTGCACTTGCTCAATTAGTGTTAGTGTTACCAATTATAATAATGTATAGACACTTCTTCGTTTCTGGCTTTAAGAAATTATTTAAGCTTTCTCCAAATATGGATTCGCTTATTGCATTAAGTGCAACAGTTTCTCTGATTTACGGCATTGTTGCTATTGCATTAATTATCTATGGATTAAAAACTGGTAATGATGATTTGGTTAAAAACTATCATATGAATCTCTATTTTGAATCCGCTGGTATGATTTTAACATTTGTAAGTTTAGGTAAATATTTGGAAAATGCATCGAAAAACAGAACAAAAAATGCATTACAAAACTTGATGGATTTAGCGCCTAAGAAGGCTGTTATATTAAGAGATAATAATGAAATTGAAGTTGCAATTGAAGAAGTAAAAGTTGGAGACGTTGTCATTGTAAAAAAAGGTGCGATGGTTCCTGTCGATGGAATAATAGTTGATGGCGCTTGCTCAATTGATGAAGCAAATGTTACTGGAGAGAGTATGCCAGTTCTAAAATCTAATGGTGACAAAGTATATTCTTCAACAATAAGTATTAATGGTTATGCTAAGATTCAAGCTCAAAAAGTTGGTGAAGATACATCAATTGCCACAATTATTAAAATGGTCGAAGAGGCAAGTAATTCAAAGGCCCCTATTTCAAAATTAGTTGATAAGATTTCAAGAATATTTGTACCTGTTGTTATGAGTATTTCTTTGTTGAGTTTAATTATTTCGTTAATATGCGGTGCGACTATTGAATTAGCCTTTAATTTTATGGTATCTGTTCTTGTTATTGCTTGTCCTTGTGCACTTGGACTAGCTACTCCAGTCGCAATTATGGTTGGAACAGGAGTAGGAGCAAAAAATGGTTTATTAATAAAAAATGCAGAAATATTAGAAAGAACGCATTTAATTAAAACTGTTGTATTAGACAAAACTGGCACAATTACATATGGAAAACCAAAAGTTGTTGATTTTATAAATTACTCCGAAGATGGTGATCTAATTTCCGTTGTATATTCATTAGAAAATAAGTCTGAACACCCGCTCGCACAAGCTATATTAGATTTTAGTGTTGAAAAAGATGCTAAATTATTGGATATTAGTGATTTTGAAGCGATTGATGGAGAAGGTATTAAAGGAGTGTATCTTGGTAATACTTATCGAATTGGTAATGAAAAAATGCTTGCTAATATTGATGCTGATTTACAAAATCAATTAAATAAATACGCAAGTGAAGGAAAAACAGTTTTGTTTGCTACTAAAAATGATAAGTTACAAAGTATAATTACTTTAAAAGATGAAATTAAACCGAATTCAAAGGTTGCTATTCAAGAACTAAAAAAGATGGGTATAAAAGTAGTTATGCTTACAGGAGATAATGAAAAGACTGCTAGACAAATCGCTAATGAAGTGGGAATAGATGAAGTAATTGCAGGTGTTTTACCAATCGACAAAAAAGATGTTGTTGATAGTCTAAAGAAAGATAGAAAGCATCTTGTTGCGATGGTAGGAGACGGCGTTAATGATGCACTTGCACTAACATATGCAGATTTAGGCATATCACTTAAAGGCGGTAGTGATATAGCTAAAGAAACAAGTGATATAGTTTTACTTAAAGATGATTTACTAGATGTGGTAAATGTTATTAAATTAAGTAGAAGAACACTTAGGACAATAAAAGGTAATCTGTTCTGGGCTTATTTCTATAACTGTGTTGGTATTATTATTGCGTCAGGACTTTTGTATCCTATTTCTCATCACATAAAACTAACCCCGATGATTGGATCTCTTGCAATGAGTTTATCAAGCGTGTTTGTAGTTACAAATGCTCTGACAATAAATTTATTTAAAACAAAACAAAATAAAAAAGAAAAGGAGGATGAAAATATGGAAATTACTTTAAAAGTAGAAGGTATGATGTGTGGACATTGTAAGGCACACGTCGAAAATGCTTTGCTTAAAGTTGATGGAGTAAAATCTGCTGTTGCCTCATTAGAAAAAGAAAATGTGGTTGTTGAATTAGTTAAAGAAGTAGATAAACAAGAATTAATTAAAGCAATAGATGAAGCCGGTTATAAGGCAATGTAGTGCGAAAGTTGATATAATTTGGTCAGTGTGATAAACTTTTTATAATCTTAGGTGGGATAATTATGAAATTGTATGAATCTGCAGAAGACTATCTAGAAAGAATTTTAATAATTCAGAAGGAAAAAGGTCATGTTCGCTCAATTGATATCGCTTATGATATGAATTTTTCAAAACCTAGTGTTAGCGTGGCTATGAAAAAATTGAGAGAAAATGGCTATATTCTTGTTGATGATAATGGTTTTATTACATTAACCGAACTTGGTAAAGACGTTGCTAGTAAAACATATGAAAGACATATTGTATTAACTACTGCCTTAATGAAATTGGGCGTATCGGAAGAAAACGCAAAAGCTGATGCATGCAAGATCGAGCATGATTTAAGCGAAGAATCCTTTCAAGCAATTAAAAATTACATGCAAAAAGAGTAGCGAATCGCTACTCTTTTAAAATGAAATATCTAATATCATCATTATTGCAAAACCTAGTAACAATCCAATTGATGCTAGGTTTTTATTATCCCTAAAAGAATCGGGAATAAGTTCACTTGCAACAACCGAGATCATTGCTCCAGCAGAAAATGAAAGCAAAAATGGCAAAATATTTTGTACTTTTAAGGCAAAAATTGCACCTATAACACCACTTATTGGCTCAACAATTCCAGATGCTTGACCGATTAAAAACGATTTTTGCTTGGAAAATCCATTTTTTCTTAGAGGCAAAGCAACGCATAATCCTTCAGGGAAATTTTGAATGCCGATTCCCACTGCTAATAAAATAGCGCTAATTATTGAAGCTTCTGGTACATTGAGTGCAAGACTTCCAAAGGCAACACCAATTGCCATGCCTTCTGGAATATTATGTAAAGTAACCGCGCTTGTTATAAGTAGGGTCCTTTTGTTCTTTTCTTTTACTTTGTTTTTTTTGCTAAGGATGATATCGGATAAAATTATAAACACCCCACCAAGAATAAATCCTAGTGACGTTTCAAAATATGCAGGACGATTTAATGATTCACAAAGGGAAATTGCCGGAGATAAAAGAGACCAAAACGATGCTGCAATCATAATGCCTGCAGCCATTCCCATCATTACATCTAAAATTTTTTGATTATAATTTTTGAAAACGAATACAAATGCTGCACCTAAAGCGGTAATCCCATATGTGAATAATGTTGCTATAAGCCCTTGAAGCACAGGACTTAATTCTATAAACCACTTAATAAATATCACCAGTCTATTTTATGAAAAAAAAGGACAAGTGCCATTAAAATGTTCCTTATCCAAAAGAAGTATAGTCAATTTACAAAATATCGAATATATGTTAATATATTATAGCGATAACGTATAACGTTATCAGATTTGTATTGTGAGTGAAGAAAATGTCTACAAAAATTGAAAAAAAATTAGATACAGTCGAGGTTAATTCTCAGACTAATCAATATGTTAAATTAAAAAAATCACAAAAAATTTACTTATTTTTAAGAAACATCTGTGATCGCATCATAGCATTTTTGGTAATACTTTTACTTTTACCGCTTTGGCTAATTTTGGCATTAACTATTCGTTATTCTTCAAAAGGTTCTGCCATTTTTAAACAAAAGAGAGTGGGAAGAAATCGTAAGCAATTTGATTGCTACAAATGGAGAAGTCTACGTGCAGATGCACCAAAATATATGGCGCACAAAGATTTTGACAATATTAATAATTATGAGACTAAGGTAGGTGCCTTTATTCGTAAAACATCTATTGATGAACTTGCCCAATTATTTAATATTTTAAAAGGTGATATGAGCATAATTGGATATCGCCCACTTATTTCTCAAGAAATCGATGAGGATATTTTAAGAGCTAGTTATGGCATTTATCAAATTAGACCTGGTATGTCTGGATGGGCACAAGTAAGTGATAGAGAGACAAAATCAGCAGAAGAAAAAGTGAAAATGGATTTATACTACTTGCAACATGTTGGATTATGGATTGATATTAAGATATTTTTTAAAACAATATTTGCATTGGTGGGTGGCTTATTTAAGAGAAATAAGAATAAGAGCAAAGAAAGAAAGGGAACACAAGAAGCTATTGAACCAACATTAGAAAAAGAGGAAATTAAATCATGAGAATTTTAATGATTGGTCAAAAGCAAATACCTTCAAGAGAAGGTGGTGTGGATGTTGTTGTTGAAAAACTTGCTACAAGAATGGCTGATTTAGGACACGACATTACTCTTTACGTACGCAGAAAAAAAGGGTACAAACCAAACAAAATCTATAAATCATGCAAAATAAAAAAAATATTCACTATAAATAGGCAATCGCTTGCTGCAATTTTATATTCATTTTTTGCTACCATTAAAGGACTATTTAGCAAAAATGATGTTATACATTTTCATGCAGAAGGAAATTGTCTTTTTCTTTGGATGACAAAGTTTTCAAAGAAAAAAATTGTCGTTACTGTTCATGGTTTAGATTGGAAGAGATCTAGATTTAATGGAATTGGTTCCAAAATACTAAAGAAAAGCGAAAGACGAATTGCAAAATACGCAGATGAAATAATAGTGCTATCTAAAAATGATCAAGACTACTTTTTGAAAACTTATAATAGAAAGACAATTTTAATACCTAATGGATTTGAAAAATATGAAGTTAGTGAACCAAATTTAATCAAAGAAAAGTTTAATTTAGAGAAAAATAAATACATATTGTATTTAGCGAGAATTGTTTCTGAGAAAGGTTTGCATTATTTAATTGAAGCATATAAAAAAATTAATACTGATTGCAAATTAGTAATTGCAGGAAATCCTAATCACGCAAGAGCGTATTATGATGAGATGGTTAAATTGGCAGATGGAAATAAAAATATAATTTTTGTTGGATTTGTTCAAGGACAAATGCTAGAAGAATTATATAGCAATACTTTGCTATATGTATTGCCATCAGAAATTGAAGGTATGGCAATGACACTATTAGAAGCCTTTGGGCACTCTTGCTTTTGTTTGGTTTCTGATATTCCGGAAAACCACTTAGATGATATGAATTGTATTTATTTTGAAAATAAAAACGTTGAATCATTGAAACAAAAATTAGAAGACTTTTTAAATAATCCTAGAGAATTCAAAGAAACAACAACGTTTATTCCGTGGGATGATATAACAACAAAAACACTTGAAGTATATATGAGGTAATTCTTATGGCAAAAAAATTAAATGGAACAGTTATTGTTACATATCGTTGCAACGCTAGATGCACTATGTGCAATCGCTATAAGGCTCCATCTCTTCCTGAAGAAGAATTAACTATTGAAACTATAAAAAAGCTACCTAAAATGTATTATACAAATATTACAGGTGGAGAACCTTTTATACGCCAAGATTTAAAAGAAATAATTAGAGAACTTTATAAAAAGTCTGATCGAATTGTCATTTCAACAAATGGTTTTTTTAAAGATCGAATCATTGACGCTTGTAAAGAATTCCCTAATTTAGGAATTCGTATTTCAATTGAAGGTTTAGAAGAAACTAACAATACTATACGTGGACTTCCTGATGGATTTAAAAGAGGTTATGAAACCTTAAAAGTTTTAGCAGAAATGAAACATCCAGACATAGGATTTGGTATGACTGTTCAAGATTCAAATGCAAAGGATTTAGTTCCACTTTATAAAATTTCTGAACAAATGAGAATGGAGTTTGCAACAGCATCTCTTCATAATTCATTCTATTTTGTCGAATCAAAAAATATTATTCATGATCGTTTAATGGTCGCACAAAACTTTGAAGATTTAATAAATGAATTATTAAAATCAAATTCACCAAAAAAATGGTTTAGAGCCTATTTTAATCATGGACTAATAAATTATATATTTGGCCAAAAAAGATTATTAAGATGCGATATGTCCTTTGATACTTTCTTTATTGATCCATATGGCGATGTAATGCCATGTAATGGAACAAAAAATAAAGAGGTCATGGGTAATTTGAATAATTCTACATGGGAAGAAGTTTGGAATTCTAAACAAGCAGATGAAGTTAGAAACAAGGTTCGTAATTGTGATAGAAATTGTTGGATGATTGGTTCTGTTTCTCCAGCAATGAAAAAGTATATTTGGATACCAGCTTTTTGGGTTATTAAACATAAATTTTTAAGATTCTTTAAAAAGAAAAAATATTCAATGTATGAAAATAAAGTTGTAAGAGACTATCGAGATGGAAAAATTGCTAAAGATGATTTAGATAAATTGTCAACCTGTGATTATTCTTGTATTAGCGATAATGGTTTAAGTCAAGCAAGCAATGATTTATTAAAAGAAATGTCTGGAGAAGATTTTGTAAAAGAAAATTTAGAAAAACAGACAAAAGGTGATTAAAATGGGCGAATGTATTGTAGATGTTATTATACCGACATATAATCGTGCTAAAACACTTGGACGAGCAATTGATTCTGCTTTAAATCAATCGTACAAAAAAATTAATGTAATAGTTGTGGATGATGGATCAACAGATGAAACACCAAATCTTATGACTAAATATAAAGGCAAAGTAAATTATATTCGTTATGAAAAGAATCAAGGTGCTTGCCACGCTAGAAATGTTGGACTTGAAAACTCACAAGGGGATTTTGTAGCCTTTTTAGATAGTGATGATGCATGGTTTGAAGATAAAATTGAAAAACAAGTGGATTTTTTATTGCAAAATAATGCTGATGTTGTCTTTTGTTCTGTCTTAAGAATAGAGCAAGATAAAAAAATTCTATATCCTAGTGATGAAAAAACTGGTGATATATATAACCAATTATTAGTTAAGAACTTTTTATCAAATGGTGTTTTATTAGGCAAAAGAGAATGTTTTCAAGAGAAATTTGATGAAACATTACCAAGATTACAAGATTGGGATATAATGCTCAGAATCTCGAAAAAATATAAAGTGATGCACCAACACATTCCTTTGGCATATTATTATGTTCAAACTGATAGCATTACTACAAATCATGAAAAGCTAAAAATAGCGCTTGAAATAATATTTGAAAAACATAAAGATGAATTCACTAATTCTAAAGAAGCATGTGCAAGTTTTTATAAACAGATGGGCGTTGCTTATATTATGAGCAAATCTAAAAAAGCTTATAAATGGTTTAAACTCTCTAACAAATTTGTATTCTCAGTTAAAACGCTAATATTAGAAGTTATGTGTTTTATGGGATTACAAAATTTAATTTATAAATTAAATACAAAAAGATTGAGTAAGAGGTATGAAAAACACTAAAAACGAATTAAAACTGAATAGACTTCAATTCATGCTATTTGATGTTGCATTTAGCATGTTGTTTTTTCATAACATTTTAGTGTCATTTAGTACTGTTCCAATGCCTACAATTGTGCAGTTAGCAATGCTTTTAATAGCATTCGGAGCATTTCTTTTATTTATTGCTAAGCAAAAACTGAGTTTTAAAACAATTGTACAGACAGCCATATTTGTTTTGATTGGTGCTATAACGTATTATTTTACTAAAAAAATGGATCTATTTTATATTTCCTTTATGCTCTTCTTTTTGAGCTTTGTCGATGAAAAGTCGTTTTTAAAAGTAAGTTTGCGAAATAGAATATTTATAGTTTTGGCTTTATTTATATTGGCAAAAACTGGACTCATAAGAGATATTTACATTACCAATCAATCGATGTTCCAAAATTCGTCATATCGATATGGATGTGGATTTAAAAACCCTAATACATTTGGCTTTTCTTTAGTGTTAATAAGTATTGAAGCAATTTTGTTAATGCGTCATGCCAGAAAGAAAAAGACAATAGAAATGATTGCAATTATATTGCTTGCGTTATTATTTATTTACATTTTTAGCGGCACTAAGACGGCTTATATTATTCTGCTTATAGAATTATTAATAGTAATAATGCCGCGTAGAATGAAAAACATAAAATCTAATCGCATTAAGCCTTATTATTTTCTGTTTCCGGTTTTTACTTTAATTACATTTTTATTGTGTTATTTGTATAAATCGCAAAATAGTTTTGCTACTTTAGTTAATGATTTAATTACAAATAGAATTGACTTTTTGAATAGAGTGTCAGACAATTATTCACTAAAATTGTTTGGCAATAATATTGCCTATTCAAGTGTCAGTGGACCAAATGCTCAAATCATCATATGTGATAATTTATATTATTATCAAATATTTAATATTGGTATTGTTGCGTGGTTAATTTGGTCATTTTTATCATTTATTACATTTTGGTATTTAAGAAAAAGAAATGATAAATATGCGATTTTACTATTCGCTGTTATTTTGATAATGGGTTTTGTTGAAAATACAATGTCAATTGTTTTCTTTATGCCGTTTATATTGTATTTTGCCCATGCGTTAAGAGACTTTTTAAAAGGGGGATTTAAAAATGAAAATAAAGCAATTGATAAAAACTAAATTCCCTTATTTATACCAGATCTATTATGAAGCTATTATCAAAGCTAAAATACGCAAAAACAAGTTTAAAAATGAAAAAGAAAAAATACACAAACTAGATAAAATGTACTATTCTTGGACTGGCAATCATATGGATTTAAATGATTGCGGTCGCTATACAGAAAAGATTCAGTGGCGTAAACTATACGATCATAATGAGTTATATAGCATGTTAAGTGATAAATATTTAGTCCGTGACTGGGTAAAAGATAAAATAGGAGAAGAATATTTAATTCCATTATACGGACACTGGGAATCATTTAATGAAATTGATTTTTCTCAATTACCAAATCAATTTGTTTTAAAAACAAATAATGCCTCACAGACAAACTATATTGTATTAGAAAAAAATAAAATCAATACAAAGTTGTTAAAAAGAAAATTCAATTTCTGGTTGAAGATGGATTTTTCCACTTTTGCCGGATATGAAATGCAATATACTCAAATAAAACCATTAATAATTGCCGAACAATTTATTCAACAAGATAATCATACATTAGATGATTATAAATTTTTGTGTTTTAACGGACGGGTAAAATATATTTGGGTTGATAAAGACCGATATGGAAATCATAAAAGAGCGATGTTTGACACTAATTGGAAATTTCAAGAATGGTCACAAAGATATTTATTAGACAAAAGCGAAGGAGAAAAGATTTTGCCTCCGAAGAATCTTGATAAAATGATTGAAATTGCTAATACATTAGCATCTGGATTTGATCATGTGCGAGTTGATTTATACAATATAAATGGAAAAATTTATTTTGGAGAAATGACTTTTACAAATGGAAGTGGTTTTGAAAAAATAATACCTGATAAATATGATTATATTTTAGGCGACGAATGGCAAATAAATCGTACTATGAAGGAAAATAAATATGAATAAAGAACGAAAGTCACTTTTTACAAATATTTTCTACAATAGCATATATCAACTTTTGCTTATAATAATGCCACTTATAACGATACCTATTGTATCAAGAGGATTAGGTACAAACGGAATAGGTGAATATGCATATGTTACAGCGATTGCTAGTGTATTTGCTTCTTTTGGTATGCTCGGTATCAATAATTACGGAAGTAGAACAGTTGCGTCTTTCAAAGATGATATTGAAAAAAGAAGTAAGGCATTTTTTGAAATTTGGATAGTGCAACTTGCTTTTGCAATGTTGAGTTTGCTAGCGTATTTTATTTACTATTTCTTTATTTGTAAAGAACAATATGTGACGATGACGTTAATTGTATCTTGTTTAGTTATTAATTCTTTATTTGATATTAACTGGCTCTTCTTTGGTATGGAAGAATTTAAATCACCAGCCATAAAAAATATAATAATAAAAATTATAAGTATTGTATTAATTGTTGTTTTGGTTAAAACGTATGATGACATTTATACATATTGCTTGATTATGTCTTTAAGCACATTATTAAGTAGTGTTGTGATGTTGCCATATATAAAGAAATTTGTTATTAAAACTAAAATTGATTCACACAATTTAATAAAACATATTAAGCCAATATTAATTTTGTTTATTCCAATTATTGCAGTTACGATTTATAAAAAAATGGATAAAATAATGCTTGAAACACTAGCAGATATTGATGAAGTTGGAATTTATGAGAACGCTGAAAAACTCATTAATATCCCCGTAAGTATTATTACTGCTATTGGAGCAGTTATGATGCCAAGAATGGTAGGCGTTTATAAAGATAAGCCTTCAAGTGGTGATGGATACATGAGTAAATCAATTGTCTTAGTATCATTTTTAGCAATTGGTATGTTATTTGGTTTAATTGGTATTGCAAAAGATTTTTGTCCTTTGTTTTTTGGAGAAAAATTTAATGGAACAATTCCATTAATTATGTGGTTATCTCCGACAGTATATTTTATTGCTTTTGCTAATATTATAAGAACTCAGTATTTAATACCAAAAAAGAAAGATAAAATATTTACACTTTCTGTTTTAATTGGTGCAGTTATTAATGTGATATTTAATTTAATTTTTATTAGTTTATATGGAGCTGTTGGAGCTTGTATAGGAACTATAGCTGCAGAGTTATTTGTTATGGTTTATCAAATAATTGCGGTAAGAAAAGAAATTCCAGTTGGAAAGTACTTGCTTAAATCATTATATTACTTTATTCCTGGTGCAATAATGTTAGTTCTTATTTTGCTGTTTGCTAGCTATGTAGATATTAATATCTATGCAAAAATTGCTATAGAAGTAATAGGCGGGGCACTTTTATATTTATTAGTGTCATATCCAATTGTTAAACGTAGTTTAAAATCATAAAAGAATTATGATAAAATAATAATATTCAAGGAGTGGATTTTAATGGATGAAAAATATGAAAATGATTTCTCTTTAATGGTAGTGTTAAAGGCTGCTAGAAAGCAGATGATTACATTAGTGTATTTTCTTATTAGCTTTATTTTGATTGGTGTTGCATATGCATTTTTAATCAATCCGACAACATATAAATCTAGCGGATCAATAAGAGCAAATAAAGAACTTACAAAAGAAAACTATCAAACGTTAGTGGTTCATTTAAATGAAAATTTATACGAAAAAATTTATATGACCGAAAATACTGGTGATACGAAAGTTATTTCAATTGATGAATTTAAGGCAGGGCTTACTTTACCTGAAATACCAACTTCATCTAGCGCAATATTTGAATTTTCCTTTTCAAGCAAGGATAAAAAGATTGTAAAAGATGTTATGGAAAAGGTTTTAAATACTAGTATTGAAGAGTTTAAAACTATTATGGACACTCACCAATTTACAATTAATCAGTTTGCGACTGATGCTAAAGCATCATCAAGTACATTTGTTAAAATCGCAGCTTTCGCCGCAGGTGGAATAGTAATTGGTCTTGGCGTAGCCACCCTTAAAGAGTGGAGAAACTACACAATCACAAGAAAAGAAGAACTAGAACAATTAGATATAAATGTTTTTGAATTAAAATATCGCGGAGGTAAAAAACATGGATAAGAATGAAATAAAATTTTTAGAGCAACTTGAAAAAAGCGATATTTTTAATGAAAATATTATTAAATTACAAAACGACATAGATATATTTGCTGGTGTTAAAAAAGTAATTGCAGTAACATCTGTTGATAACAATTTTTTAAGTGGTGTTTGTATTAAGCATTTAGCAAAAAAATATGCAGAAAACAATCAAAAAACTTTAGTTATAGATGCAAATTTAAATACTCCACTTTTGCAAGAATTATACGAAACAGAAATTATAGAATCTAATGATAAGATTTTAAAAATCAATGATTATTTGGATGTAATGCCTGCTACAAAAGAAATCTATAGTGCGAAGAAATTAATGTCTGATGAATTTGTGGGATTAATTGATAATGCTAAAAATAGTTATGACCGAATCTTAATCTTGGTCTCGCCAGTAGTGACAAATAAAGAAATCTTAGTATTTAAAGATATTATTGAAACATCGATATTAATTACTAAGAAAGACGATACTTTAATGAAAAATGTGCGTAGTTCTGTAGAGTTTATTAAAAAACATCAAATACCATTTGCAGGAGCAGTACTACTAAAGTAAAGAGTAAAATTATTTACTCTTTTTTTTCGCATTCTCAATATTTGCAATATTTAAATGAATCTCTTTTAAAGTTGGTTCTTCTTGAGGTCCAGTTTGCGATTCTTCATATATAACATCATCAGAAAGTTCATTAAGCATTCTTTTTCTTTCGCTTAAAAAACTTATATTTGCATAATGTTTTAAGCTTTGTTTATTCTTTTTCTTTCTCATAATTATCACCAATAATAGTTTTAACGAAAAATATATTAATAATATTGGTTAAATTTGCTATAGTAATTTTAGGTGATTATTATGCATGTTTGGAAGCATTTTGTAACGATTACTAAACATCGCCATTTAGTTATGAAATATTGTTTTAAATTGAGAATCCCATGGCAAGGATTAATACATGATTTATCTAAATATTCTTACATTGAATTCTATAATGGTGCTAAATTTTATCAAGGTACTAGAAGTCCAAATGATCAAGAAAGAGAAGTTAAAGGATATTCAGAAGCTTGGATGCATCATAAAGGAAGAAATAAGCATCATTATGAATATTGGGTTGATGTTAATTTAAACACTAATGAATATGAAGCAGTCAAAATGCCTATCAAATATTTAAAAGAAATGCTTGCAGATAGAATTGCGGCCTCACGTATTTATAAAGGTAAAGCCTACACTGATGCTAGTCCATATGAATATTTTATAACGCACGCAGCAATAAAGCGTATGCATCCTGAAAGCGTTAAAATTATGAATGAATGGCTTTTAAAAATCAAAAACGAGGGAGAAAAAGCAACTTTTAAGTATATTAAAAAGAATTACCCGAATAGTTTAAAATATTAATTTAATAAAACAAAAAACTACTCTTTGAAAGAGTAGTTTTATTATGAAAATTTTCTGTTGATTTGAATATTATCTTTTTAACCAAGTTGTAATATTAACAATTTTGGCGTAGCTTTGAATGATTTTTACAACTTTTAATGACACGTTGTAGTCTGCGTAGTCTTCCGCTACAACATAAGGTTCTTTGTTTTCAAACATCGAAATTGCCATTTCTGTTGCTGAAACAACGTCTTTTTCTTTAATACCACCAACGATAATACTTCCTTTATCCAATACTTCAGGACGTTCAGTAGAAGTACGGATTAAAACAGCTGGGAAATTAAGAATTGAAGACTCTTCAGACAATGTTCCAGAATCAGATAATACACATAAAGCATTTTCTTGTAATTTGCAATAATCGTTAATACCAAATGGTTTAAGATTCTTTACTAATGGATGGAAAACAAAGTTTCTTTTTTCAATCCATTTCTTTGAACGAGGGTGAGTAGAATAAATAACAGGTACTTGATATTTTTCGGCGATTACATTAATAGAATTCATTAATTCCATAAAGTTTTCTTCAATATCAATATTTTCTTCACGGTGAGCAGAAACAATTAAGTATTTTCCCTTTTCAAGTCCTAATGTTTCTAGAACTTTGGATTTTTCAATCATTTCCTTTTGCGCTAATAAAACTTCTGGCATTGGAGATCCTGTAACAAATATTGTTTTTCCATCAATACCCTCAGAAAGGAGGTAACGACGTGAATGTTCAGTATAAGGTAAATTAATATCCGATATATGGTCGACAATAGTTCTATTGACCATTTCAGAAACATTCCAGTCCCAGCAACGATTACCTGCTTCCATATGGAAAATTGGACATTTTAATCGTTTGGCAGCAATTGCTGATAAGGCAGAATTAGTATCACCTAAAATCAATATTGCGTCTGGATTTTCTTTTTGAATCACCTCATATGATTTAGCAATGATTTGACCCATTGTTTCACCAAGATCTTTACCGACTGCATCTAAATAGTAATCTGGTTTTTTAAGTCCTAATTCTTCAAAGAAAATATCATTTAACTCATAATTATAATTTTGTCCTGTGTGAACAAGAATATGATCAAAATATTTATCACAAGCTTTTATAACTGCGCTTAAGCGGATGATTTCTGGACGTGTTCCAAGAATTGTCATGACTTTTAATTTACTCATTTTTATTTACCTCCATTGCGATTGTATCAGGATTTTCAGGATCAAATGGTTCGTTTGCCCACATGAATGTTATAAGCTCATCAGTACCAATGTTTTTAATACTATGAGTATAACCGACAGGAATATCTACGACTTCTAAATTGTCTCCTGAAACTATATATTCAATTATTTCGTCTGTGGCTACTTTCCTTAATTGGATTGAAGCTTTTCCAGCAACTACAAGATATTTTTCATGTTTTGTGTGATGAAAATGATTTCCTTTTGTAATACCAGGATGTGTGATATTTACTGAGAATTGACCTTGACCGACAGTTCTAATAATTTCTGTAAATGACCCACGAGCATCTTCGTGTTTATTTAGTGGATACGACATTTTTGTTGCAGGTATGTAAGATAAGTATGTCGCATATAAATCTCTTTCTAAAAGCGAATTGTTATTAGGCACTTTTAATCCATCACGATAATTTTTAAATGAATATAGAATATCTGCAATTTCTCCAAGAGTAGTTTTAATAACAGGCTCAACATAACAGTATTGATCATCTTTACGATTTTCTTTTCCATAAATTGCACGCATAATTTCTTTAACTACATCGTCTATATAAACGATAGTCATAGAATGATTTCGATCGTTTACTTGAATTGGTAAATCATTAGCGATGTTATGAGCAAAAGTGCATATTGCGGAATTGTAATTTGGTCTTCCCCATTTACCGAAAACGTTAGGCAAACGATATACATCAACTTTTACATTTTCCTCTTTTCCATATTCGAAAATTAAATCTTCTCCAGCCTTTTTAGATTTTCCATATGGGTTATCTAATACGGCCTGAATTGATGATGTAACTAGAATTGGGCAACGATTTTTATACTTTTTTAATGTGTTAAGAAGAGTAGAAGTAAAACCGAAATTACCTTCCATGAATTCTTCTTCATTTTGAGGACGATTAATTCCTGCAAGATGTACTACGAAATCGCACTCACTGCAATAGGTTTCAAGCAAATTTGGATCTGTGTCTCGATCAAAATATAGTGGTTCTAAATCTTTATATTTATTGTTGAATAGTTCGGCCTTAAGATTTCTTCCGATAAATCCGTTAGCACCAGTAATTAAAATTTTCATTTTATCACCTTTTTCATTTATATTTATATTTGATATGAATAAGTTTCTACAAATAATCTAACTATTTAATATAATTAGATTATATTAGCATAAAAATTATATAGTTTTTACTTATGCTTTTCAAGTGGCCTAAGTTATTCTAATCTCAAAGTGAATTATCTGGAATATGGGTAAAGTGGTTGATAAGTCACATAATTAAAGAAATAATAAAATATTTTTATTTTAAAAGATAAAATTATAATAGTTTTTTATATAGTTCTAAATAATTTGTTGTCATAATATCACTTGAATATAGTTTGCAAGACTCATCAGAAATTACATTTTTATTAATTGCTGTATTCAATGTATGTACTAAAGATTTTTTTACTGAATCAAGATTTCCATATTCAACAAATGAAGCGTAATTTAGCAATGCTATAGATTCTGGACCTCCAGCTTTAAACCCGACAACTGGAGTACCACAGCACAAACTTTCTATAACTACCATACTGAATGTTTCTCTTTCGCTAGTCAAAAGTGTGGTATCAGCTATATTGTATAATTTGGCCATCAAAGAATTATCGCTTATGCTACCCAAATATGTAACATTATCTGGGAAATAATGGTTACTTGGAAAACTACCAACAGCTATAAAGTTATATGCTTGAAAGTCTTTAACAATAGAATCGAAATATATTCCACCTTTGTTAGGATCCATGTAGTTAGGGGTAATATATAAAATTGTTTTTGTATTTTTATTCAAATTAAGATTTTCTTTTTGAGGGTTGATTTCGTCATCACTAATTTTTTTGAAAATATTTGTATCTATTCCATTTTTTATAACATAGTGGTTTAAATCTTTTAAAACATAAGATTGCTTTGAGCGCTCTAATAACCAAGGAGAAACAGAAACAATTGCCAACGAATCTTTTTCAAATTTCTTTAGTGCTTTATGCATTCTTTTACAGTTATTATTAGAGGTGTCAAAAAACAACGATTCCATACTTCTCTTATTTCTGCAATTACCGCACCCATTTTTCCAGTTGTTACAATTGTGCGAATGAGGACATCCACCTGTAAACAGAAATTCAGCATGTTGAGTATATACAACTTTAATTTTATGTTTGGATAAAAATTTTAATAATGTATAGCTATTTACAAAATTTCCGTTTATACAATGAATATGAACGATATTTGGATTTATTTTTTTTATTTTTCTTTTTATAAGAAATGTATTAAAAATAGCGAAACCATAAGGATTGCCAAACAAAAGGCAAAATAATTTATTCACTTTAGCAAAAAAGTTTATTCCAATTTTAAATACATTTTTTTCTTTTAGTCGTTTACCTCTGCCATAGATGACATAGTTTTCAATGTTTTCTTTATCTAATCTCTTTTTTATTTCATATACAATTTTGCCAGTGCTTCCTGATTTATATGCTAAATTTATTTGTATAACACGCATAACTTGACTCCTCTTTCAATTTGATAACAAAATATTTGTGAAAAGTACGGCATTGATTTTTTATAATTTCCTTCAAAAAGCGAGATAAGTCCTCGTATTAAAGAAGACCATCTT
>JAFLVA010000018.1 GCA_022508525.1 Erysipelotrichales bacterium | reverse complement strand
TCCCTACTGCTGCCTCCCGTAGGAGTATGGACCGTGTCTCAGTTCCATTGTGGCCGATCACCCTCTCAGGTCGGCTACGCATCCTCGCCTTGGTGGGCTATTATCTCACCAACTAGCTAATGCGCCGCAGGTCCATCTAAAAGTGGAGCAATTGCCCCTTTTATGGAAGGGAGATGCCTCCCAACCACGTATCCGGCATTAGCCGAGATTTCTCTCGGGTATTCCAGGCTTAAAGGTAGGTTACCTACGTGTTACTCACCCGTTCGCCGCTAGGGATCCGAGGACCCCTCGCTCGACTTGCATGTATTAGGCATACCGCCAGCGTTCATCCTGAGCCAGGATCAAACTCTCATAGTTTATATTTCCTAGTTCATTATTATTTTCTGGTTTGTATTATACAAAATTGACGTTGTTTGTTGTTTTATTCTGTTTAGTTTTCAAAGATCAGTTTTTTTTACCAAGGCCTCAAAACCTTAGCTTTCTCATTCTATCACCGGCTATATATCAAGTCAACATTTTTTTTAAAAATTTTTTAAACTTTTTATTCGACCTTTAATAGAACTATTTTCGTTAAGCTTTGTGGCGCTCAACTTTTAATATTTAACCACAATGCAAAACCTATTGCAAGTCTTTTTTTAACTTTTTTTTATTTTTTTATAAAGTACCAAAAACTGTCATTTTAGACATGCTGTTTATATTATATATATAAAGGAAAAAGTACACTTCTTGTTGTGTACCTCTTATTCTTCTAATTTAATTAATTCTATTTATTGTTACTTACTCTTGAAAAAAAGCTTATGACTCTCATGAAAATATAAATAAAATCTATGTATAACTGGAACGCACAATACAAGCACAAATTACTTGTTCCAATTCCGGATTCTGCTATTTTTTTAATTCTCCACATGTCAACACTAACAAAGAGCATTATTGCTCCAAAGCTTACAAATGATACAATCCAATCAATAGTGTCACTTGCTATAAAAATATTAACCATAGAAATAATAAACGCCCCTATAATCAAGGAGAATGCAAGCGAACCCATTATGTTTAGGTCCCTTTTAACAAGATACCCATATAGAGCCATAACACCAAACAATGTTGCAGTGATTCCAAACGCAAGAGCAATAAATAATGGGTTTACTAAAATTACAAATGTCGAAAGCATGACCCCCATTGTTATCGAATAAACGATAAAAGGAAAAATCAAACTTTTGTTATTTCTTATTACACGATATTGCATTACAAATGTTTCAACAAACATTAATAATACAGAGGCTATCATAATTACTGCATATGCCTCACCACTAATAAATCCTGACATTAATAAAAGTGCAAATCCACACGCTGTTACCGCAGTAATTCCCATTGCCATGAAAAGCCACCCAAAAACTTTGTAAATTGAAAAAGATGTACTTCTCTCAAGAGTAGCATCATAATACATAAACATCCCTCCTTTTATAATAATATTATGTCACATTTACAAAAAAAGATTAATCGGTTCGATTAATCTTAATTTTACTGTTTTAAATAATGTTTGTAAGCAGAGCTTTAAATGATTGTATATCTAGTGATGCACCACCAACTAATGCTCCGTCAATATCCTTGGCGCTTAAGTATGATTTAATATTATCTGGTTTAACTGAACCACCGTAAAGAATTCTTATTTCATTAGCAATAGCTGCACCAAACATTTCGCCTAAAATTTCACGAATGAATGCACATACTTCTTCTGCTATTTCTTTCGAAGCATTAACTCCAGTTCCAATTGACCAAATTGGTTCATATGCAACAACAATTTTGCTTGCTTTGTCTTTAGGAACACCTGCTAATCCTGTTCTTATTTGATTACGGACAATTGCTTTTGTAATACCTGATTCATATTCTTCTAAAGTTTCACCACAGCAATAGACAGGAATCATATCATTTTCAATCATTGCTAAAACTTTACGATTGCAAGATAATGATGATTCACCATTATATTGTCTTCTTTCTGAATGACCAATAATTGACCATGAGATACCAAGTTCTTTAAGCATAGGAATTGATATTTCTCCAGTATAGGCACCTTTTGGCTCATAATGGAGATTTTGTGCTGCCACAATCATATCAGGATTTGCTTTTTTTACAGTTTCTAAGCAAAGAAATGTTGGTGCAACACCTAATTCAATATTGTTTGCAATAGCTAACGAAGATAATTCAACGCTATCTTTAGCAAAAGCTCTTGCTTCCTTAAGCGTTTTATTCATCTTCCAGTTACCGAGTAATAACTTTGTTCTTGCTTTCATAATTACTATCCAATTACATCGATGCCAGGTAAGTGGCCGTCGTTTTCAATCATCTCAAGAGAAGCTCCGCCACCTGTTGAAACATGAGAGAACTCGCCATTATAACCAAATTGTTTACATGCTGCAGCAGAGTCCCCACCACCAATAACAGTAAATGCTTTGCCTTTTAATTCAGCACATGCTTTACATACAGCAATTGTGCCAGCTTGATATGCGTCTTTTTCAAAAACCCCCATTGGTCCGTTCCAGAAAATTGTCTTCGCTTTTGCAATTTCAGCCATATATAATTCAATAGTTTTTGGTCCAATATCTAATCCTTCAAATCCTTCAGGAATATTCTTTGTTTCGACAACTTTGACTTCTGTTGGATTATCAAAATCATTTGCACAAACAGAATCTACTGGAAGTAAAATTTTGCCAGACGCATACATTTCACGAGCATAGTCTAATTGATCCATTTCAACTGGTGATGTACCAACATTTCCACCAAGTGCTTTAATGAAAGTATATGCCATAGCGCCACCAATAATAATCTTGTCACATTTCTTTAAAAGAGAGTTAATAACTTTGATTTTATCTGATACTTTGAAGCCGCCTAAAATAGCTAAATATGGTCTTTCTTCACAATCGACAACTTTTGATAAGTTGACAACTTCTTTTTCAACTAAATAACCGACAGCAACTTCTTTTCCTTCTGCTTTTAAAAGTTCAGGAACACCATATGTTGATGCATGTGCTCTATGTGCAGAACCGAAAGCATCCATAACAAATGCGTCTGCTAAATCAGCCCAAGCACGTGATAATTCTGGATCGTTTTTCGTTTCACCTTTTTCAAAACGAGTATTTTGAACAAGTAAAACATCTCCATCTTTCATATTGTTAACTAATGCAGTTAATTTTTCTCCTCTTGTTTCATCAGAGAAAACAACATTCTTTTCTAATAATTCACTTAAACGAGTAGCAACAGGTGCTAAAGTATTTTTCTTTAATCCTTCTGCTAATTTAACTGGATCTTTGTGATCAACTTTTCCTAAATGGCTCATCAAAATGACTTTTGCGCCTTTAGAAATTAATTCTTTAATTGTTGGTAAAGCTTGAACTATTCTGTTATCATCGCGAATTGCTCCGTCTTTCAAAGGGACATTAAAATCGCAACGTACTAAAACGCGTTTACCAGCAACTTGTAATTCTTTTACTGTCTTCATAATTTTATCTCCTTTTATCTAATAGTGCTTTGCACTAATGCGTAAATATTATAATACAAATTTAACGAAAAAAGAAACAATTAAGATTATTATTCATATGAAAGCGTTTGAAACCACATTATTTATGAATAAATAATTATTTTTTGTCTATCATTTTAATGAGGTTAAAAATATGCCAATTGTCCCAACTATTACTACTACAAACTATAACGGAAAAGAAAGCAAAGACATTTTTTCTTTGCTTCTAGAAAAAAGAATTATTTTACTTAACGATGAAATAACAGACACTCTTTCATCACTCATTGTATCAGAAATAATTTATCTAAATGCAACAAGTCAAACAGAACCAATAACAATCTATATTAATTCTCCCGGCGGCTCTATTTATGCCGGTTTAGCCATTTACGATATAATGAAAAAAGTCGAAGCACCAATAATCACAATCGGTATTGGACTATGTGCTTCAATGGGAGCATTTCTTCTTTCAGCCGGTGATAAAGGGAAACGCTATGCACTAGAAAATGCCGAAATAATGATCCATCAACCACTTGGTGGGTCACAAGGACAAGTCAGTGATATTGAAATCATGACTAAACGCTACTTATATCTTAAAGATAAATTAAACAATTTATTAGCAAAGCACACAAATCAAGACGTAAAAAAAATCGCAAAAGATACCGATCGCGATTATTTTATGTCTAGTTTTGAAGCCAAAGAATATGGCTTGATTGATGAAGTTTTATTACTCAATGCCTTGAAATAAAGTTTGTAAAGAAATTTTTAAAGCACGTGAAATGCGTACTAAAATCATTAAGCTAGGATTTCTTCTTCCGTTTTCTAAATCACAGATATAATTTTTATTCACATTACTTTCCAAAGATAAGTCTTCTTGAGACCAACCTTTTTGTTTACGTAAATATTCTATTCTTTTACCAAGTTGTGAATATGTTGTTAATCTATTCATTTTTTCCTCCATGTCTTAAACGATCCGCCAAATCTTTAATTGCTCTAAACAGATGATTAATAGCAGATTTTGAGATGTTCATTTCTAATTTTTCTGATAGTAATTCTGAAAGTTCTAACATTGACGCTCCATCATATTCTAAGCGCAAATTCATTAGTTCTTTCATTTTTATATTAGATATATTTTTTATACCTACTTTTTCATCTATCAATTTAATATCTTCAATTTGTTTTTTACTTGCATCAGCAGTTCTTGCCATATTCGCATCAGCACAAATTTGTAATCTGTTATCGTTATTGTAAAAATCTCGATTTACGCGAATATTTTCAAATTCTAAGCACGATTCCGAAGCAGAAACCAATACTAACAAATTGGCGATTTGTTCACCTTTTTTTAAATACATTACATACTGACTTCTTCTTTTAATCATCTTTGGAGTAAATTCTACTAATCTTACTCTTTTTAAGACATTCATAATATATAAAGTCAATTCCTTATCTGCGGTAGAAATTTCCAAATGATAATTTGAACTTTCTGGATTATTGACCGAACCAGAAGCTAAAAACGCTCCTGTCACAAATCCGGCTAAACTTTCATCACTTCTTACAAAGGATTTTGTATTCCCTTCATAATTAAGCATTTCTAAGTCTTCTAAAATGTCTTCAACTTTGTTTTCTATAACGATGTGATACACTATTTTTTTATTAAAATGCATACTACGACGATAAGCAAATCTTGGAGAGATAGAGTAACGGATTTGGAAAGCTAAAAATATGAATTTGGCAATTTTAGCATTTTCAGTCTGTAACACTATTTTTGTTTCGCCATTTTCAATTAATAATTTTCCATTTATCTTACTAAAAGAAGATAATAATGCTCTTAGTTTAGTACCTTCAAATTGTTGGAAGGCAATCTCTTCTTTAACTCTAGATGTAAATGATGGTTGTTCGTTCATTCTTTTGCCTCCTTTTGAAGTAGTGTATCACAAAATGAGTGTACTTTTAAAGTATAAAATAATATTCTTATAAAACACTTTCTCTATATCATCTTTTGAGTATCCTCTTTCAATTAATTTTCTTTTTAAATTTACTAAATCTGCTGGTTGTTGTAATCCATTTACTGCATCAGTTTTAGTTGTAGATTTTAAATAATAATCAAAATCTAAACCCAATCCTATTTGATCAATTCCTATCGTTTTATAAAGATAATCAATAATATCTATAAAGCTATCTAAATCATTATTATTACCAACAAATTTTTTATAAGAATTAACACCCACTAATATCTTTTTAGATTTTATTAAAGACAACTGATAATCAGTCAAATTTCTTTCATTTTTACATAGTGTTTTAACATTAGAGTGAGACACAATAATATGACCTTTGTAATATTTTAAAACATCCTTAAATGACTTGTTATTTAAATGTGATAAATCTAATACTATTTTCGATGAACTAAGTCTATCTAAAAAGTCCTTACCAAACTGTGTTAAGCCTCTTTTTTTGTTTGTATACGTACCTGTCGCAAGTAAATTTTCATCATTCCAAGTTAAAGTAATTATTCTTATTCCAGCCTCCTCTAACAAACATAAATCACTTAGCTTTCTTAATGGTCCTAATCCTTCAATTCCTAAAATAAAATTACGTTCTTTCAATATCATAAAATTATCTTTATAGAACTGTTTTATCTTTTTTAATACAAAAAGGAACGAATCATATGATTCATTCCCTTTAAAATAATAATTTAAAACTGCACCTTTATAATTAGACATTTCACTTAAATGATAGTCTAATGTATGGTTGTTGTTAATGATATCAAACAAAACATCAGTATGAATGTCAAAAATCATATATTTCCCTGCCTTTAATAATTATTACGCAGGAATCATATTTTATAGACTAGGCAGCTGCTTGTTCGTTTTTCTTTTTCTTTTTGAGATAATCTATAACATGTAATGCAACAATACCTAGGATGCCCGCAACGATAAAGACGACGGCCATAATCTTTGATTTCATTACGCTATCAGATCCCATAATAAACTTAGGATCTCTTAATGGTTCCAAGAAAAATCTTATGAAGCCATAAACTACTAAATATAATAATCCTTGATCGCCTGGCACTAAATATTTCTTTAATCCTCTACCAACACCATACGCAATTAAGAAATATCCTGCGACATTAAAAATACCTTCAATTAAGAATAATGGCATATACATTTTTGTTGGGTCATTATCTAATAACATTTGATTTTTAACCCACGTTGGTAACATTAACCATGGGAAACTATTCACTGATACTGGTGCACCATATACTTCAACGTTCATAAAATTACCCCAACGGCCAATAGCTTGAGCAAGTAAAATTCCAGGTACAATTGTATCAATTAAAAACATAATTGGAATATCTTTATGTTTCCACATCATATATGCAATACCAACTGCTGCACCAAGTATGACTCCACCTTGAATAGCAAGGCCACCTTCCCATATTCTGAAAACTTTAGAGAATTCATAACCAGCAAATTCTTTTTCCCATTCAGCAATTACGTACCAAATACGTCCACCAACAATACCAGCTGGGAATGCTAAATATAAACAGTTCTCTAATTTACCATGTCCATAGCCGGCTTTAGCAACAAAATAATCAGAGATAAAATATGTTGTTAAAGCACCAATTATAATAAATACAGCATAATAAGTTACGCCTTTTTCTTTTCCAAAATCAATAATAAGTTTATTGAATGGATAAGATAAGAACGGTGCAATACTTTCTAGATATAATGTCACAAAAGCAATTAACATTACTCCACTTATGATACTTGTAATATATAAAATCTTTCTTAATTTTTTGAAATTTTCTTCATCAAGTACATATTTTCTATGCCAAATTGCCATAACAAAATAATACAAATCTAAAGTTAATAGCAACGACATACTAACTATAAACACTGCTCTTCCTGCACTCAATGATATCCCACTTTCGTTTCTAATTCCAAATGCAGCAAGCATTAAAGAAACAAATGAAACTGCTGCGGATACTCCAGCAATAATAAGAATGTGTTTGTTTGTAAGTTGTTCGAGTTTTCCTTTCCTTTTATAATTTAAGAGAAAAAAGAAACCCACAACTGAAACTAAAAGCAATATAATTCCTGCTAATTTCATAAATACTCCTCCATTATCTTATAGACTAGCACTAATTAAATATAATTACAAACTATCGTTTTAATTTATTAAGGCGATCTTTTTCTTTTTGCAAAACTGGCTTTAAATATTGACCAGTATACGAATTAGGATTTTCAGAAATTTGTTCTGGTGTTCCTTTAGCAACAATAGTGCCACCACGATTACCGCCTTCCGGTCCTAAATCAATGATATAGTCTGCTATTTTAATAACATCTAAATTGTGTTCGATGATAACGACCGAATCTCCATTATTTACAATAGATTGCAAAACTTTAATTAATCTTGATACATCATCAGTATGTAATCCCGTAGTTGGTTCATCTAAAATATATAAAGTTTTTCCAGTCGGACGACGTTGAAGTTCAAAAGCGAGTTTAACGCGTTGCGCTTCTCCTCCTGAAAGAGTTGTTGCCGGTTGTCCTAATTTTACATAACCTAGACCAACATCATATAAAGTTTGCAATCTTCTTTTAATATTTGGTCTATTTTCAAAAAACTTAAGAGCATCTTCAATAGTCATATCTAAGACTTCCGCAATATTTTTACCTTTGTAAGTACAAAGTAAAGTTTCTTCGTTATATCTTAAACCACCACAATGTTCACATTTCACATAAACATCTGGTAAGAAATTCATATTGATACGTGTAACACCCGCACCCTCACAATTTTCGCATCTTCCGCCAACAACATTAAAGGAGAATCTTCCCTTATCAAAACCACGTGCTTTAGCTTCGACACTTTCTGCAAATAATTCGCGGATATCATCAAAAACTTTTGTATATGTTGCCGGGTTACTTCTTGGTGTTTTACCAATCGGTTCTTGCGAAACATTAATAACTTTATCAATATTTTCTAAACCTTCAATATAGTCATGTTTTCCTGGCATTAACATTGAGTCTTTATTTAAATTTTTATAAGCAGCCTTCCATAAAACTTCATTTACAAGTGATGACTTTCCAGATCCTGAAACACCAGTAACTAAAACCATACATCCTAATGGAATTTTGACATTTAAATTTTTTAAATTGTTTTCTTTTGCACCTTTAATTGTTATAAATTTTCCATTTCCTTTAAGTCTTGCCGGAGGAATAGGAATAAACATCTCGCCACTTAAATATTTACCAGTAATAGAATCTGGTGAATTAATAACATCTTGAAGTGTTCCAGAAGCAACAACTTCTCCTCCATGAATACCTGCTCCAGGTCCAATATCTACAAGAAAATCTGCTGCACGCATAGTTTCTTCATCGTGCTCAACAACAATTAACGTATTACCTAAGTCAACCATTTCTTTTAAAGCAGAAATTAATCGATCATTATCTCTTTGATGTAGGCCAATGCTTGGCTCATCTAAAACATATAAAACCCCAGATAATTTAGAACCGATTTGTGTAGCAAGTCTAATACGTTGAGACTCTCCACCCGATAAAGTCATAGACATACGGGCTAAGGTTAAATAATCTAGTCCAACTGAAACTAAAAATTCTGCCCTGTTTTTAATTTCTTTCAAAATCATTCTTGCTATTTCTTTATCACGTGCATTTAATTTTGTCTCAGTATCATTTATGTAGTCTAAAAGTTCTGCAACCGATAACAAAGTGACTTCATATATATTCAAACCATTTATACGAACGGCTAGTACTTCATCACTAAGTCTTGCTCCGTGGCATGTCATACATTCATAATCACGTAAAAATCTTGCATACCATTCTCTAGTCATTTCAGAATTTGTTTCTTGATATAATCTTTCAATTTTTTTTGCAACACCTTCAATATAATTATTGCGATGTGTAACATTTCCTGATGAAGAAACCAAAGTATATTGATGAACAACTGGTGAGCCAACAAATACTATTTTCTTTTGTTCCTCTGTTAAGTCCTTAAAAGGAATATCAAGTGGTATTTTATATAGTTTGCAAAGCATAGCGAAATCTTGCCAATCAAGATTCTTTGTACCAACAATATTTTTATAAAATACTATTGCACCTTCATTAATAGATAAATTTTGATTAGGAACAAGCAAATCTTCTGCCGCTTGTCTTTTTATACCTAAGCCATGACAATCAGGACAACAACCTATTGGAGAGTTAAATGAAAATAGTCTTGGTTCTAATTTTGGAACAGAAAATCCGCAATATTTACATGTATGATGTTCTGACAATAATTTTTCTTCGCCATCTAAAAGTAAGGTTACATAACCATGTGACCAATCAAGAGCCAAATCTAGTGCCTCATAAATTCTACTTCGTGATTCTTCTTTAAGAACAATACGATCAATTATTATATCAATGTCGTGACGTTTATTTTTATCCAAATCTTTCACTTCATCAATACGCACAATTTCTTTATCAACTCTTAATCTTTCAAACCCTTGAGCTTTTACTTTGCCTAAAGTATCTTTATGTGTGCCTTTTTCATTTCGAACGATCGGTGACAATACTTGAACTCTAGTACCAAGTGGATAATTATATATAACATCCATCATCTCTTTTGGTGTAAATGCCACAATTGGTTCATGATGGTGGGGACAATATGGCACCCCAATTCGTGCAAATAAAAGACGTAAATAATCATATATTTCAGTTACAGTACCAACTGTAGAGCGAGGATTATGTGATGTGGTTTTTTGATCGATAGATATAGCAGGTGATAATCCTTCAATTGAATCAACATCAGGTTTTTCAAAACTACCCAAAAATTGTCTTGCATAACTACTTAAAGATTCTATATATCTACGTTGACCTTCATTAAAAATAGTGTCAAATGCTAAAGTGGATTTACCAGATCCTGATAGTCCTGTGAAAACAACTAAAGAATCTTTAGGGATTGACACTGTGATATCTTTTAAGTTATTTTCTCTAGCACCTTTTACAACTATATTATTATTTTTCATAGGTCTCACCTCAATTAATAATTTTACAATAAATTTACAATAAAAAATATATATTAATTATATTTTTTACATATTTTGAAATTTAATAAAAAACGACTTTGTCAGTCGCCTTTTTTGTCTTGTTTTGAATCTGCTTGAGTATCTGTACCAATCATTGAATTAGTTTTTTGCAACAAAATGTCTGTAGCACTTATTTGGGTTTTCGGAATTTTATCAACCTTAACATCTGGTTTTATTTTTATTGTTTCAGCTTCTTTAGTTTGTTCTCCGCTCTCCATATTATCTTTTGCTTTGTTATTAGTTGCGCCATTTTCTTCTAGTTGAGTAATTTTAATAGTGCCACCAAGTAAAATATTTGAAAGCATTGACATTAATTTATTACCATTTTTCATTCCTCTTAATGAATAGGTTTCAGATGCAGTTTTAATTTCAATATACACAGCCTTTTCACTTTCTACATCTACTTTGGTATTCATCGTTACACCAGTAATAGAATCAAACAAAACTGTCGTGAGATTTCCTCTATGTAAAATTATCACACGTTTAGTTGTTAAAAACACTTGATATGGTGCTAATTTTATGAGTTTTATTAAAAATCTAATTAATAAAATAAACCACCAAATGCCTGCAATTCCCGCATATATAAAATAAATATAAGCATTTTTCATTAAAAATTCTTGTAATGTTGGAATTAAAGCTGAAATAATCATAAATGTTCCAAAAGGCAATCCTATTACAACAAAATAAATAATTAAATGTTTAATCAACCAAAACACTATTCTTGGAAACTGCTTTGCTGAACATATAATTTGTTCACTGCCAAATAATTTCTTTTCAACATACTTTAAATTTTTCATATTTGATCACCTACATTATTGTAACATAAAAATAAAAATAGACCACAATATAATTGTGGTCTATTAGTCTATTTCCTATTCTTCAATAGCCGCAGCTAATCTCTTCAAGCGTTTCCATCTTGCTTTAGCATCTTCACATGATTTAGTGAGTAATTCTTCAGCATGTTCTGGATTAACTTTAGGAAGTTGTGAGAATCTTGTTTCTCCCATGACGAAGTCACGGAATAATTCAAATTTAGGTTCTCCACAATCGAGTTGCATTGGGTTCTTTCCTTCTTTTTCAAGACGTGGGTCATATCTAAAGATTGGGAAGTAGCCACATTCAACAGCTGCTTTTTCAACACGGGTTGCGTTGCTTAATCCACCCTTAATACCATGGTTAGCACATGGAGAGTAAGCAATAATTAATGATGGTCCATCATAACTTTCAGCTTCTTTGATAGCCTTAATTGCTTGCATTGGATTTGCACCTAAAGAAATTTGTGCAACATATACTGTTCCATATGCCATAGCCATCATAGCAAGAGACTTCTTAGCGGTTTTCTTACCGGATGCAGTAAATTTAGCAATTGAGCCAGCTTGAGATGATTTAGATGATTGTCCACCAGTATTGGAGTAAACTTCAGTATCTAATACTAAGATATTGACATCATCATCATTTGCCATAACGTGATCAACACCGCCATAACCGATATCGTATGACCATCCGTCACCACCGACAATCCATACTGACTTGTCAATTAAGTCACGTTCATATTCAAGAACTTCTTTAATACCTTCGTTCTTACTTGCTTTAACAAGTTTGACTAAATCTTTAACGAATGTACGAACCATATCGCGGTTTTTGAAGTTTTCTAACCATTTTTCAATTAATTCTTTTAATTCTGGCTCAACAGCGTCTTTGTTTTCATTAAAGATTCTAATAATTTGTCCTAATTTGTAGTTAGTAGCAATACGCATACCATATCCGAATTCAGCATTGTCTTCGAATAATGAGTTAGCCCATGCAACACCTTCTCCGTTCTTATCTGTACAGAATGGAGTTAATGGTGTAGAACCACTGTAAATTGAAGAACATCCAGTTGCGTTAGCAACTAACATATCTTTACCAAATAATTGTGATACTAAACGATAATATGGAGTTTCTCCACATCCTGCACAAGCACCTGATACTTCAGTGTATGGCATTAAGAATCCAGCACCTTTAACTGTAGTAATTGGGAATTTATCTGTCTTGTATTCGACGTGTTTATATAAGTATTCAGCAGCTTCTTCTTGTGGGAATTGTGATTTTGCTTCAACCATTTCAAGAGCTTTCTTACCCATCTTACCTGGACATTGAGTGACACATAATCCACATCCGACACAGTTTTTAGCAGAAACTTGAATTCTGAATTTTAATCCTTTAACATTTGGTCCACCCATTGCATCCATTAAATCATCTTTTGCAATTGCAGGAAGATTTGCGACTTCTTCTTCATTTAATAAGAATGGTCTAATTGTTGCGTGAGGACAGACGAATGCACATTGGTTACATTGAATACAGTTATCTTTAATCCAAAGTGGTACTCTATCTGCAATTGAGCGTTGTTCACGATATGTAATATCGTTTTTCATTGTACCATCTAATAATTCAAATTCAGTGAATTTAGAAACTGGTAAATCATCACCATTTAATGAACCGATGACATTGACATAGCTATCGAAGTAATCATCACCAGTTTTTGCCATTACATGGACTGTACTTAAATTAATCCATTCTGGATCTACTTTAACTTCACGAAGTCCTTCTGCACCAGCATCAATTGCTTTGTAGTTCATTTGAACGACTTCGTCACCTTTTTTAGCATAGCTCTTATATGCAAATTTCTTCATCCAATCTTGTGCTTCTGCATAAGGCATAATGTTTTGATTGAGATAGAAGAATGAAGCTTGAAGAGTTGTATTAGTATGACGTCCCATACCAATTTCTTTTGCAATCTTATTAGCATCAATTACATAGAATTTTGCATTCTTTTCTGCTAATTGATGTTTCATACGATTTGGCATTGATTTGATTAATTCTTCATCGCTTAAATCTGTATTAAGGAGGAATGTTCCACCTTTCTTTAAGTTCTTGAGCATATCAAACTTATACATATAAGTATCTAATGAACAAGAAATGAAATCAGCGTTTTGTACATAATATGTTGAGTGAATTGGAGTTTTTCCAAAACGTAAGTGTGAACGAGTTACGCCACCTGCTTTTCTTGAGTCATAAGCAAAATATGCTTGAGCATATTGATGAGTTGCATCACCAATAATCTTAATTGATGATTTATTAGCAGAAACTGTACCATCTGAGCCTAAGCCGTAGAAAAGACATGATGTGTAATTTGCTTTAACATGGAAATCTTCATCAACAGGTATTGATAGATGTGTTACATCATCATTAATACCAACTGTGAAATTTGTCCATGGTTTTTCTGAATCTAAGAAGTCATAAACTGCTTTGACGTGTTTTGGTTGTGTATCTTTTGAAGAAAGACCATAACGTCCACCAACAAGAACATCAACTTTACGTCCTACTTGTTCTAATGCAGCAACGACATCTAAGTATAATGGTTCACCAGATGCACCATATTCTTTTGTTCTATCTAAGACAGCAATCTTTTTGACTGTTTCAGGTAAAACCGCTACTAAGTATTTAGCTGAGAAAGGACGATATAAGTGGACTTTAATTAAACCAACTTTTTCTCCTTCATTTACTAATTCATCGATAACTTCAGTTGCAGTTTCAGTAACTGAACCCATAGCGATAATTACTTTAGTTGCATCTTTTGCACCATAGTATGTAAATGGAGCATAGTTACGACCTGTCATTTCGCTTGCTTTCTTCATGTAGTCTGCAGCGATATCTACAATCTTATCAAAGTGAGCGTTTTGTGCTTCTCTTCCTTGGAAATAGATATCATCGTTTTCTGCACCACCACGAGTTACTGGATGTGTATGTGGGTTTAAAGCTCTAGCACGGAATCTTTCTAAAGCTTCAACATCAATAAGTTTTTTCCATTCTTCTTCATCGACGAATTCAACATTTTGAATTTCGTGTGAAGTTCTAAATCCATCAAAGAAATGTAAAACTGGTGCTTCTGACTTAATTGCGATTAAGTGAGCAAGTGGAGCCAAGTCTGCGATTTCTTGGACAGAGTGTGAGCATAACATTGTAATGCCTGTTTGTCTAACTGCATAGACATCTTGATGATCACCAAAAATTGATAATGCACGAGTTGCAAGTGAACGAGCAGATACATGTAATACTGCTGGTAATAATTCACCAACCCATTTATAAATATTTGGAATCATTAATAATAATCCTTGGGATGCTGTATATGTTGTGGATAAAGCACCAGCTTGTAAAGAACCATGTACTGTACCTGATGCACCAGCTTCTGATTGCATTTCAACAACTTTTACAGTGTTTCCAAAGAAATTGAGCTTACCTTGAGATGCATAAACATCAACAAGTTCTGCCATTGGTGAAGATGGTGTAATAGGGTAAATACCTGCTACTTCAGTAAAACCATATGAAGCAAGTCCGGCCGCTGTATTACCATCTACAGATAAGAAAGTTTTTTTAATTTCCATAATAGACCTCCATAAAAAACCATAATAAGTATACAATACTTATTCATAAAAAAAAATAACAAAAAAATGAAAGTTATTACATTTTTATTTTTCATTACAATTTTGTGCCTAAATTCATATATTTTAGTGGTGATATTTTATGAGAGCATTCCTTGAAATCTCAAAAGAAAACCTTGTTTATAATTATAAAACCATTAAAGAAAGGACAAACAAAGATATAATTTGCGTCATTAAATCCAATGCTTATGGTCATGGATTGATTGAAGTCGCTAAAACATTAGTACCTCTAAATCCTAAAATGTTTGCAGTTTCAACGATTGAAGAAGCAGCGTTAATTAGAAAAAATTTAATCTTTACACCTATTTTGCTATTAGGTACATGTGATAATTTATCTTTTGCTTCTAATTATCGCATCACATTAACTATTGTAAGCATAGATTATTTAAAAACATTAATTTCTGCAAATCTTCCAATTTTTGTTCATCTTTTAGTTAATACGGGCATGAATAGAGATGGTCTAGATGAAAATGAAATAAAAGAGGCATTAGAATTAATTAAAAATTCAAAACTATTGTTACGTGGTATATTCACTCATTTTGCCTCTAATGACACTTATGAATTGCAAAATGAGCTTTTCGAACAAATTCTAAACAATATACCTCATGAGAAACTATTAATTCATAGTCAAGCAACTTCAACAATGTTAAAAAATAATAATTCTTCTACGGCTATACGTGTAGGTTTAGCACTTTATGGCTTAAATAATGATTTAGATTTAAAACCAGTTTTGACTTTAAAAGCATATCCAATAGTAGAAAGAAAAGTTAATGGACATGAAAAAATATCATACAATTCAGAACCTGTTGAAAAAGAAGGATACATATACACTCTTCCAATAGGTTACGCTGATGGACTAAATCGGAATATCAAATTATCCGTGTTTGCAAACGATAAATACTACGACCAAATTGGTGTGATGTGTATGGATCATTTAATGATTTTTTCTGATGATGAATTACCGAAACAAACCTGTTTTGAAATAATTGGAGAACATATAAGTATCATAGATTTGGCAAATAAAAATGCCACAATCCCCTACGAAATTGTAGCAAAACTATCTTCACGGTTAAAAAGACTATTAAAGTAATTATTGCTTTAACGTCGTAATGTCAAACTCTTGATTAATAGTGGCTTCTTCCTTGCTATCTATTAAATAAAAATTATATTCATCAAGCGTAGCAATAAAATTTTCTTTATTAAATTTAAAAGTGACTTGCGCACTATTAAAAACATATTTTCCTTTAATAAGTGTGACATAATATCCTTTCATATTAGAGATTGCTACTGCTGCTAATATGTATTTTTTGTTAAGTAACTCTAATATCTCTTTTTTATCTATAATTTTTTTCATACCAATCTTAACCTAATTATAATTCGTTTTTAATTAATAAACCTTTTTACTTTAAATTCCCACAGTTTCGTTTTTTTCTTTTGACTTAAAAACAATATAAGAAACAAGAATTATCAATCCTAATGCGATGGATACACCTAGTTCATAGTATAACATATCATCTCCGACATAAAAGTCATTAAAACCTTTTATATAATCATCATAGGTAAAATAATCTTTTCCATTTGCATTCACGCCATAAAAATACGTATATGTGTAGATATCATCTTTGCCAATATGAACTTTATAATTTGATTCTTTAATAAGTAAAGTTACTAGATCTCCCTCTTCCACTTCGTCGATAAAACTATAATCGAAATTTTTCACATTAAAGGCAGGCAAATCATATTCTATATTATTATTGAATGTTATACTAAACCTATTTCTATTTTCTTTTTTTTCGAAAGATTTCATTTCGTAAGTGATTGTGGTCAAATCTTCATAATCGTATGGGGTATTACGAAACATAGCAGTAAATGAAGCAAAAACACCAGTAACTATAATTCCTAACACACAATAATTTGTAATTTTATGAATTATATTTTTGTGTTCTCCTTTTATATTTTTAAATCTGAATCTATATTTTAGCCCTAAAAACTTATCATCTTTATTTAACTCAGCAGCCATTTGTTTAAGTTTTCTTCGCACTAGTATAAAATCAATGATTATAAATGGTAAAGCAAAGCATAAACCGTATACAACAGATTTTGCAACTATACTTAGACCACAAAATATTAAAACAACAAGTAACGCCACAATTAAATTTATAATAATATATTGCTTTCTAAATTTTTCGAAATTATTTCGGTATTCCTGTCCTAAAGATATTAATCTTTTTTCATCATTTGAATCTAAAAAATTATATTCACTATATACTTTGTTTTCTATGATATTACATACGTAGTCCGTTTCTTCTTGTTTTTTGTTTTTTATGAATAAAACCACATCACCACTTTTAAAAAAATCAGAACCTAGGACAAACAATGTTTTATGATTAATATCGTAGAATTTGATACTAAAATGCAATACTTCTTTAATATGTTTTATATCACCAATTGGAATAATTTTGGTTTTAAAAACTGTATGAACATATACTTTATTTTCTTTAATGCCTGCATAAACAAAATAATTGCAACATAGTAATACTAAAATAATTACGCAAGAAACAACAAAACCAATTGTAAAAGAAAATTCCTCAGTAGGCATTACCTTGGAAAAAGAAGCAATTACAAAAATTATTAACAAAAGCATGTTACAGCCATATAAAAAATTTAGTAAAATATTATATAATATAGATGGTTTTGTGGAAATTTCATAAAAATGTTTATTTGGTTTTTTATGTTTAGCAATAATTATAAGTGTATATAACAAAACTAATACAATACTTGATATTAAAAGAAAAATATCCATAATTTTACCTCGTTTTAGAAAATGTTTTTTTTATTTAGAGAAATGTGTTTTTACAATTTAATTGTAATTATAAAATTAGTTTTAATCAATATTTTTGGTTAAATGACTAAAGCAAAACAAAAAAACGAAGGCCATTTATGACTTTCGTTTTTTAATACAAATGGTGAACCGTACAGGATTCGAACCTGTGACCCACTGATTAAGAGTCAGTTGCTCTACCAGCTGAGCTAACGGTCCATTTTGCTTTAAATATCTTACAATATTTTAGATAGATATTCAAGCATTATCTAATTATTTATAAAAATATTTATCAGCGAAAAGTTATAATCAATTATAATGTCATCTTCTGCTACAGCATCTACAAATAAATCAATTGTACAAGTAGCACCAATAAAATCTTTAATTAACATCTCGAAAAATTTACTATCTTTGCTAGAAATTTCTAAAGCGATATCATCTTTACATATATAATATCTCTCGTTTTGTGAAGTAATTATGCCCTCAGTTTGAACAATGTTTTGATCTAATTTATTATAGTTATCAATATTGATTATTCTAGTGTAATCATATAATTCCTCTAAACTATAAGGGACTTTTGCATAATCTAGTATCTCGCCATATGCACTAGTGATATTTCTATGATTGACATATTTTGCCGTAATTCTTTCAACGTTCTCACCATTAATTTTAACAACACTTCTCTTGGCTTTTAACACTAAAGATATTTTAATGTTATAAGTAATAATATCACTATTGTCTATTTCAACTAACACACTTTTCTTCCCGTCATTAAAAACAAAATGATTGTGTTCGTATATATTTATTGCCATTCCATCTATGATTATTTCTTGATCTTCTTCTAATGAAGCTAGTGCTTCTATTCCATTAGAAGAGTTAAATGTATTTACATAATTACCATGAAAAGTCTTGGATTTTAAATTTCTTTCATGCTTAATTGTTGCAGTAATATCAAAATCAAATTCATCATAATACTCTTTTACTTCAAGTATATATGAATTATTATCATAATCAGTTAATTCTTTCCAATGATCTTGATTAGTATATGACCAATCAACATCAAACGAGTATTCCACATCATTATAATTGAAGAAAACTTGTTTTGCTAAATATAATGGTTTATTTAAATCTTTTAGTTCGAGTTTTAAATTTTGAAATGCTAAATCAAGTACATTAGTTTTATTTTCATTACAACCATACAGACAAAAAGAAGTTCCAATTGCTGCAGTGGAAATTAAAATAGTATTCAATATTTTATGAACATCTCTTATCATAATACACCTACAATAACTACTTACAAATTTCGATTAAATTTCCTTTAGAGAATGTTGGTCCCCAATTTTTATAACCCAGATATTCTTGAAAAGTTTCATAATGATCACTTGTATAGAAAATTCTTGTCCAATTTGAATTTATCAAAAGACGTTTTGCACCACGATTGGAAACGCTACTACTAATATCACATTCTGTCATATATGAGAATCTTCCAATTATGTATTGGTTATTACCATATTTATTAGAGAAATAGTCTCCACCAATTCGTGTCGATGAGCCATAAATTTTACCTTCAGCCTCATAAGTTGCTTTTGTAATAAAATTTGTTGGCAATTTTTGATAAATATCTATATATAGCGCTACATCATCTAAATATGTATAATATGCATTTTCTTCTATAGTTGGACGTGTGGCTTTATCGCCATAATGGTAAGCTGATGAACATGCTGTGCTGGTTGATGGTTTTGCACTAACGCTATTGCTAATAGAGTCTTTAGTTTCAAAAGACGGCAAAATCACCTCATAACTGCTACCAGAGTTACAAGAAGAAAGGAGCGTTACCAATAATATTGAAACTATCAATTTAAGTTTTTTCATATTCTCTCCCACCATTTAAATATATTAACATAAATCAAACAATTAAACAAATGAGTCAAATAATATATGAAGTTTCAACAAATAAAAAAAGAGCCATATCAAATATGACTCTTTTGATAGCAATTTTTAAATTATGCTGCAGCTTCAACTAATAATGGAGCAACTCTCCAGCTCTTAATTGCACCGTTATCAATTTTTGCATCATATACAGCTAAATAAATATTGTAGTTTGCTTTTGTTTTTGTAGTTGTACCATCTACAACAATATTGTCTTCTACGAAATATTCAGCAAATTCTGTATCGTATACAGAGCCATCTGATGCATATAATTGAATGTATTTGCCATTATCATCCATTACTTCATAGGTTGTATAACTACCTGGACTATACTTAGCTAATTTAGCAGTTACTTTATAGAAACCACCTGAGTAATCTTCTGATCCATCTTTTTTCCAGCTTGCAAATTCTGGGCAAGTTAATGCTTTTGCACCAGCAGTTGGAATAGCTTTAACTTCTGAAGATTTTAAGCTAATTGAAGAATCAGCATCATAAACTAATTGTACAGAACTCTTACTGTAAGTACCATTATTAGCACCTCTTGTAGCAGTAATTTGTACTTCATTTCCGTATTTGAAACTATTTATTGCTTGTGCTTTTTGGTCATAGACATAAATAGCGCCTGTTTCATCAACAACAAAGAATCCTTTTTCGCCATTTCTTGCACTTGCAGTAATACCTCTAATTGTTACAATATCACCATCTTCTGCTTCGATTGCTTCTGCAACTGTCATAATTGAATCTTCAGTTGGAGGAGTTACTGCTGTTGGCATTAAATATCCAGAGAATTCTCTTGTAGCAGTAGCACCGTTATATGTACCAGTAGCTTTTAGAGTAAATTCTACTGCTGCTTCATCTTTGTTTGCATCAGGAAGAGTAATCTCTGCAAAACATGTTGTTGTTTCGTATCTGAAATTCCATCTAGCAGCAGGAGTTCCTTCCCATGTAACATTAACACTAACTTTTTCACTGCCTTTATTAACTTGAATTAATGCAGGTAATTGAATTTCATAACTGCTGATTTGATTTTGAACACTAATTACATTAATAGCTTCTTTTGCAATTTTTTCATCTTCATTACCGCCATTGCCACCACTTCCACATGATGTAAGGCTAATTGCCATTAAAGCAGCTAATCCAAATATTTTTAATTTTTTCATTTTTTTATCCCTTTCTTATAATTGATCTGTTACATCAACAACATAACTTGCATTAGTATTGTTGAACAACATTAATTGATATTTATCAAAGTATGGAGCTAAATAACCATAACATTCATATGTATGTCCAACTTGGAAGAATTCTGGCTCAATACGTGGGTATGCTGATCCATCAACACGTAAGTTTAATGTTAACCATTGATCACCATATGTATTACTGTGATAGTATGCTTGTGAATTTCCATAGCAGGTATAGTTACGGTTATCATCTTGTTTATAGTAACCTGTAAATTCAGTACCTTCGATAAGATTTCCATCTTCATCATAATCGCCACTCTCAATAGTTCTAATTGTGACTCTTGTTTTGACGAATTCGTATGCATACTTTTCAAAATCGCCATAGCGTGTATCATTTTTGAATGCTGTATTGAATTTTGAAGTATCCATTTCATATGGTTGTAAATCTGCTTGAGGATATTCTTCTGTTGGTCCATCTAAATGTGTAAGAACTTTAAATGGTTTTGAACGATCAATAAAGCTTGTTTGAAGGTCTGATAATTGCATTGTGCCATTAAACTTAGTAGCACGGCAATAGAATTGGACAACATCTCCAACTTTTACAGAACCGGCAAGTGAAGTATTATAACCAGCATAAGCATAAATACTTGCTAGCATATCTCCCTCATCTTGATCATTAGCATCTAATACTAAGTCTCTTAAAACCATATTGTCGCCAATCATACCAACAACTAAAGCCTTAATACGTAATTGTTTACCAGATGATGCAGGCAAACCCTCATCATTGTTAGCTTCAACCTTACCATATGAATAGTAATTCTTTCTTAATTCATAGATTGTAATGTTATAAACACTCTTAGTATAGTCAAATGATATATCTAATTCACCATGGATTTTTGCATGACATGCTCTTGCATGATTTTCTGCTGCAACAAAGTATTCATAATAAGGGCATAACTCTGATCTAATTTGAAGTTGATTTAATGAATAACCAAGTTCAACTAATTCAAGATTTAATAACCTTAAATCTGCTGGGTCTCCACTCATAGAATACCAAACAAATCCGAGATAACGTGTGCCGTTATTATCTTTTTGTCCGAATGCTTCAACATCATTTTCTAAAACAATCAGTTTTGCTTTAGATGTTTTACTATTAGTATAGTCAGATGCCGCCAATCCCCAAGGTTCTATTTTTGCAGTTGATTCAGGAGTATTAACTCCTAAATAACGCATTTTAATTTTTTCGGTTCCAATCCACCAGTTTGTGGTGTCACCATCAGTGTGAGAACGGAAAGTCGCAACACCGATTCCATCCTCGATAAAGTTTTTATTTTCGTAACTTCTTTGTAATTTTAATTTATCTGTTTGCTCAGTATTAAGATCTTCAGGACCTAAAGTACTATTAGGAGTTGAATCTACTGGAGTAGAGTTTGAACTACTACCACCGCCACATCCTGTTAATAGTAATAATGCTGAGGCAAAGAACACAAATATCTTTTTCGTAGATTTCATGTTTTATATCTCCTTATTTTTTAACGTAAGCAGGTAATCTTGAATAAACGAAGTTAATTGCATCTTCTGCTGAATAAATCTTACCAGATGCACCTGTAATCATAAATGGAATGATTTTTTCTACTTCTGAACGAATTGAGCTTGATCCGATAAATGCTGCATCAACGAATTTATCCCATGTCTCTGATGGATTTTCATTATTGACATAAACGTTACTTGCAATCTTTTGAACAGCAATTTTTGCTTTATCTGATGCACTACCTAATTCTTCGCTTGCAATGTATGTTTGGTAACGATCTGATTGTTCACCTTTCTTTGTTACTGGTAAGTAACCAGAATCAATAGCGAAGTTAACGTTTGCGTTATCCATAATTACATTACCTAATGAATCCATCACTGGTTCATATTCGCCTGTTTCTTCGTTGAGTTCTTTATAAGCATATTCTACGCCACCTGTCATGAATCTAATTAATAACCATGATCCTAATGCGTGGTCTGCATCACTCTTGAATATAGCTAAGTTAGTACCTTGTGAAATAACGAACTTCTTATCTGCTGTCTTATATGGAATAGGTGCAATACCGACTTCAAATTTATTACCTGATGGAATGTTATTTGCAACACCAGCTGATGATGAAATTGTCATAACTGATTTAATCATTTTGAATGGGTTTGAACAGTATGATGTTTCATCCCAAGTTGATGGAATACCTAATACGTGTTCAGTATTCATTGATTTAACATAGTTTAATGCTTCAATAACTTTTGCGTCATTCTTGAATACCATGTATCCTTTTTTAATATTTTCACCCATTTCAGTGTATTTACCACCAAATTGTTTGACGATTGTAATAAAGAAGTTTGCTTGTGAATCATATGATAATGGATAGAAATCTGATTCTTCTACTGAATTGAAGTCAAATACTACTGTTTTGCTTTCTCCATTAGCATTATATGTGTATTCCCAGTTTGTACCAAAGTGGTTAACTTTGTCTTCTTCTTTTGTTAATTTAGCTGATGTACCTTTAACAATAGAGATAATTTCTTTACCTAATGTAACTGCTTCATCCCATGTTTCTGGTGGTGTTAAATTAAATGCATCAAAGAAAGTTTTATTATAAACCATAACTTCAGTTGATTTATTGAATGGAATACCCATAATATATGGATCTTTTTTTGCATCATCTTTATACAATAATGTTTTATTTTCTGTCATATATTGATCGTAGTAGTCACTCAAATCAATACCATATTCTTCAGAATTTACAAAATCATCTAAAGTATATTGAATGTTACTTGAAATGTAGTCTGCAAAGTGATCTGGATAACCAACTGCAACATTAGGATAAGAACTTGTATAAATTGAGTTCATAATACCTGAGTGTAAGTTATCATATCCACTCTTTTGTTCATGATTTACTTCAATGTATGGATATTCTCTTTCAAAATCTTCAAGAACACCTTCAAGTGCTGAAGACATTGCTTGACCAAAACCAGTCCATAAATCAATTTTTAGTCTGTTTGTAGCGCTATACTTTGCTTCTAATGCTTCAATTGTGGTTAATTCTGGCATTTGAGGAATAATTTCACGTACTCCACCACCACAACTTGTTAATGCAGTAGCAAGCATTGCTGTAGCTGCGCCCATTAAAATAAAATGTTTTTTCATATTTGTATTTCTCCTTTCACTTATTATACAAATAATTTATCCTTTAATACCACTACGTGAAACGCCACGCATAATATATTTTCTAAAGATTAAGAAGAAAATAAATAGTGGTAAGGTAACCATAAACGAACCTGCTAATTTAATAGCGTTTAATCCATCAGGAATACTGTATCCTAATTCGCGTAAATAATCACTTGTACTTGTACCATTTAAAGCAGTAAAGCTATCCATCAAACCATTAGCTACAAGTTTCAAAGGACTGTTACTACTTAAAATCATTGTTGGCCACATATATGCATTCCAAGATCCCATGACGCAAAGAATAATAATCGTAACAATTGTTGGCATTGCAATTGGTATCATAACTTTCCATAAATATTTAAATACCCCATATCCATCAACTTTAGCCGCTAAGAATAACTCATTAGGGATTTGTTGGAATGTTTGTCTTAAATAATAAATATAGAATACAGATACCGCATGCGTAATAATTAACGCTTGATAACTATTATCCCAGTTAATACTCTTTATGGTATTGAAGTTTGTAATAATCATCATTTCGCCTGGAATCATCATTGTAGAAAGCAATAAAGTAAATAATAAATTTTTACCTTTAAAGTTCAAACGAGCAAATGCGAATGCTGATAATACCGATGTTACAACAGTAATTGCTGTTGAACATATTGCAACAAATATTGTATTAGCGAAATATCTTAAGAAGTTACCTTCTGCAAATGTTTTTGGTGTAGCTTCTTGACCATATATTGCAATACGATAGTTTTGCAAAGTTAAATTTTTAAAACTTGGAAAGAGTTTAATTGTGTGTGTTGAAAGTTCAGTATTTATTGTTTCTACATCTTTTAAGGATGTTACAATCATGTAATAAAACGGAATCAACATGAATAAAGCACATAATGTTAAGAATGTGTAAGTAAGAATATTAAATGCAATTCTTTGACGTTGATAGCGTTTTTTACTCTTTTCATCAAGAAAATAAGTTGCATCTGATGCCATAATTACACCTCCTTAATAGTGAACACGTTTTTTCGCGACCATATTTTGAATTCCTGTAAAAATCAAAATTATGACCAACAAAACAACGGCTCCTGCTGCTGCTTTAGACATTGCGCCTTCCATAGCAACATTTTGCATACTCTTATAAATATAACCAACGACTGTAATCCAGTCATCACCAGCACCACCGAAGTCATAAGCACCTCGGCCAAATACTGAGATAACACCCGTGTATGCTTTAAACGCTCCTATGAACGATGTAATAGAAATATAGAGTATTTGTGGCGACAATAACGGAATTGTAATTTTCCATAATATTCTCGCTTTAGATGTTCCATCAATTTTAGCAGCATCATAATATTGTTTATCAATACTTTGTAAACCAGACATAAAGACCAAAATCTTAAATGCTAATCCATTCCAAACTGTATAAATCATAATTACCCAGAACGAATCCCATTTTAATGCGCTTTGCGTTGTCCAGTTTTTCGGTGTGGCACCGAATATTTTTAAAACCTCATTAATCAAACCAGTCTTTTCAGAACCAAACATTGCGCCGAATACCATACCTAACGCAATTGTGTTAGTAACATATGGAAGAAAGAAGATTGTTTGATAAAGACCTTGAAGTTTTTTAATACTATTCAAACCAACCGCCATTAATAAAGCAATTGTAATAGTTAGTGGTACAGACACAACAACTAAGATAAGTGTGTTTAGTAATGCGTCAATAAAAACTGGATCAGTAAGAACAGTTTTGAAAGCACCAAACCCAAATACACCATAGTTGTTTATTGCGAAGATACCAGCTCCATCTTTAGGAGCAAATCCATCCATAAGGGACATGGTGAATGTATTAACAATTGGGAAGAACGTAAAGATAATAAGCATGATGGCCGCTGGTGCTAGCGCTATCAGCGCTTTCCATCCATCTCTCTTTGTATCATCCATTATTTTAACCTCTTACCTGAAGTTTCAAACACATAATATTTCTTTGGAGAAAAATGTAATTGATTAGAAGTTAATTGATTGCTTAGTTCAGAAGGAATCAAAATTCTTACCTTGTTATTTTGTTTGGAAACATGACCTACAACTGATACGTCACGTCCGATATGTTCAATATTTGAAACATCAACAGAAACGAAACCACTTTTATCAACTTCAAATGCTTCTGGTCTTACTGCGATTTTAACAATTCTGTTAAATTGTTTTTCTTCTCTTACTTTTTCTAATGCTTCATCAACTTCTGTTTCTTGAAGTTTTTCTCCAGCTTTTTCCATTCTTTCTAAAATTACTTTTACAAAGTCTCTATTATAAATTGGTTCACCCTTTTCATAAATAACTTCTTCTTGTGCTTCAGTAGCTTTTTCATTAACTTCTTCAACAACTTTTGCATTCTTATTAAACACAACTTTATAAGTAGTTTTATAGAAATAGAATAATGTTCCGCATGATGCAAGTGAATATATTACAAGAGATATAATTGCTAGTACTACTAAGAA
>JAFLVA010000017.1 GCA_022508525.1 Erysipelotrichales bacterium | reverse complement strand
ACATCATCTCCTTTAAGTAGGAGTTTTGCACGCCTAGACTATCTAGGTCCTTCATATTACTTATAGGTGAGACATTATTAAAAAAAGTAAAATATCTAAAATTTGAAACAATTTTGACATTAATTTAAGAATATTATGAAAAAAATAAAAAGTCGCCATTTTGCGACTTTCGTTATTATAATCCTACTTTTTCAAGCAATGAATCATGTAATTTCTTAGGTAAAGATTTTACTTCTTCTTTACTCTTAGCATTAACGCCATAATAGAATTTACATTTTGGTTCAGTACCACTTGGTCGAATAGAAATTGTCATATCATCTCCCAAGAAAAACTTTAAGACATTTGATTTAGGAAGAGTAATTTCTTCTTCTGTACCATCAAAATTCTTTGCTACACTATTTTCATAGTCTTCAACTCTTGTAACCTTAAATCCTGCAATTTCTTTTATATTTCCACGCAAATCATTCATCAATTTAGTCATCTTGTTTGGTCCTTCTGAACCTTTAAAGAAAATTGAGAATTGGGTGTCATTGTAGTAATTATATTTTTGTTGCAATTCATCCATTACAATATCAAGAGTCTTTCCATTGTTTTTATGGAAAAGCACCATTTCTACAATCATAAGTAAAGCTTGTTGTGCATCTTTATCACGAGCAAACGGAGAAATAAGATAGCCGTATGATTCTTCATAGCCGAATTCATAATGTGGTCCATTATTCTTCAAAGCCTTTTCAACTGCATCACCAATGAACTTAAATCCTGTCAAAAGTGAAATAGTTTTAACTCCATAGCTTTTAGCAATTTTAGTTCCAAATGTAGATGTGACAATTGTGTTATACATTACACCGTTATTTGATAATAATCCTTTTTCTTTTCTTTGACCTAAAATATAGTCAATTAATAATGCACCAGATTGATTACCAGTTAATAATTCATATTCTTTATTTTTATTTTTAAACGCCAATCCCACGCGATCTGCATCAGGATCAGTCATTACTATTAAATCAGCATCAATTTCTTTAGCTAACTTAATTGATTCAATATATGCATCTTTTTCTTCTGGATTTGGAGATAAAGTATAGGAAAAGTTCGGATCAGGAATGCATTGCTTTTCTACAGGGAAAATATTATTTTTGTATCCTGCTTTTTCAAATATTTTCATAGCGGGAATAAAACTTGTTCCATGTTGTGGAGAATAGACAACCTTAAAATCACTTTTATCTAAATTTGGATTTAATCTAATACTTAAGACTGCATCAACATATTTATTATCAACGTCACTATCAAGAAAAACATTTGTTCCTTTTACTTCTGCTTTTTCTACGACACATGATAATTCATCAGGTAGAGTGGCTAAAATTTCTAAAAGTCTTTCGATGCGTTCAGGGACTAATTGGCAACCATTTTCATCATAAACTTTATAGCCATTATATTCTTTTGGATTGTGAGATGCGGTAATCATAACCCCACCAATAGCACCAAGTTCACGTATTGCAAATGATAATTCTGGTGTTGGTCTTAAACTATCAAAAATAAAAGTATTAATACCCATTTCATTTAAAGTATTTGCAGTATCTATAGTAAATTCGCGAGACATAAATCGATTGTCATGAGAAATGACAACTCCTCTTTTGTTTGCCTCAGTTTTAAATTTTTCTAATAAATATTTACCATATGCAATGGTAGATTTTCTAACAGTAAAAATATTTAATCTATTGGTGCCAGGACCTAAAACTTCACGCATCCCTGCAGTACCAAATTCAGCATCTTTAAAAAAGGCATCGGCCTTTTCTTCTTTATTCATTTTTTTAATTTCGTCTTTAGTCTTATCATCAACAACTGGAGAATTTAACCATCTTTGATAATTTGATTCAATCTTATCCATCTACTTATTCTCCCTTTCTTCAATAAATTGTACTAGATTTTTATATCTTTTTAAATGATTTTCGTATTTTAAATACTCTAACCAAGCAAAGAAATATTCATTCTCAGATAACTCAATAGCAAATTTAGTAATATTTGCATCACACGTCATAATTTCTAAAAAGGTTTTAGGATTAATATACGCTCTATCATAATACACTAAAACTGTCGATTTAGAAAGTTCAAACGCTAAAGTAAAGTACGCTTTTTTCGGATTTTTAATAAACGTTCTCTCTGCTTTTTTTATTGCAACATAATCTTCCTTACTAACTGTATTAAGTCCTTGAAGTTCTGCAACATAAGAAATCAAATGTTTTTCTAATAAATCCATAAGATAAACATCTATATTTGGTCCAAAATGAATCATCTTTTCACCAAGAAGCGATAAGCTATCAAAACAATAGCCACGATAACGAAGACTCATATATGGACAAAATAAATAACTGGCTTTAAAAACAAATTCATCATCGTCTTCAATTTCTTGAAGTTCACAAAACTTTTTGTAAATTTGTGGCTCTTCATCTTTTAATCTTTCAATAAAGTCATTGTTTATAAGAAGACTATATGCTAAATCAGGATATAAATACATGTTTTGACCCAATTCAACGAGATTTGTGATATGAAGATTTTCAAAATAAATATCAAGCATCATACTACTGCACCTCCTTGTAATAAAGAGAACGCAATAAATGCTGCATAAACAAAGAATGACAATAGCAATAATACAATCGCAACTATTTTGATTATATTCATATTATTCAATAATGTCTCACTATATTGTTTTTTGCCACTGTCTTTCATATTAAGAAACAATATCATTCTTCTAAAATTTGAAAGTGAGTTAACACGAGTGATGTTAGTATTAACCTTTTTCTTTTCTTTTAAAGCATCAAGTAAAGCAGATTTAATCTGAAATGTTGAATCATCTAAGCCTTTTAATGCTAAGTAAGCATGACTTTTTAAATAATATAAGCAATAATCTTTTTCGCTTAGATATTTTTTATTAATGTTAAAGTCAATTAAATCCACTATCAAATAAACAAAAAGGAATATAGCATAAATCAAAAATGCATAACTTGTCATTTTATTTCCGTGTACAATTTCTTTAAAGAATTCTGAAGATGAAAATATTGTAATACCAAAAACAAGCAAGCCAAGAATTGCTAAAACAGGATAGACAAGGCCTCTTTCAAAATACCAGACTAATTCTTCAAAGTTTATTGGATTTCTTTTAGATATTTTTATGTTTATTTCATCTAACACAGTTTCTTTGGCATCAAGATGCCACTTGTTTACTACCTTATTTAATATCTTTATTTTTTCTTTTGGCATAACTGTATCAAGAAGAATTAAATCGTTAATTGTTATTTCTTTATTTTGATAAAAACATGGTAATTCGCCAATTGTGGTAATATCAGTGGACATTTCTAAAGGATTAAACATTATCGGATTAATATAATATTTAGGTTGAGAAATTTGATATAAATAATCTACTTTTGCTCTTGCTACTAAAGCATCTTTAATTGATGTAATCGTATTTATTTTTAAATCTTCATATTCTTTTAAAAACTGTTGTGTATATGGGACTTGATATTTATTAGCCATTTCAACATTAATCACTAATTGTTTATAGTGTTCCGTATCTTCAATTTCTTTTAAAACTGTATTGATGTGTCTTGTCACATCAACGCCAAATATTTCTGCTAAAAGAAAAACTTTTTCGTGGGCGTTCATTTTATCTCACCCCGAATCCAAAAGAGAATAAAAAAGACAAAAATCCCAAATCAAGATTTGCTGCATAATTAACTATTCTCACTGTATATATTAACATTACATTCGCAACTACAAATAAAAGCGACTTCCATAATATTGATTCGTTAACAAGCACCTTTTCTTCGTATTTAGTAAGCAATATTGGTGGTTTATATGGAATAAAGCGTCTTAAAAGTGCGTAGACAGTAATCCACAAAACTAACCATTGCAATAGGACAATTAGTCCTGCAAAGAACGTAACATATTGGTTTGTACTAGTTGTTAAATTAAGAGACGCTACCGCATTTATAATGAAATCTTCCATTTGATTATTTAAAACATAGGCGTCAAACAATTTTAAGAACACTAAAACTATATCAACAATACCTAAAGACGTAGCAATAATACGTGCTTTAGGAACGTTTAAAAAGATAACGCCAACAAGTAGTAAGATATCAAGAAAAATAAATACAAGCGATAATGATACCATAATGCCTCTTATTTTAATAATTTAATAATTCTTGCTTCGTCATCATTTAATTTAGCAACAAATGTTTTACCATTTAAATAACTTAATTCTTCTTTTGCATTAATAAATTTAATTTGTCGCGCATGTAAAAATTGATTTTCAAAATTGAAATCATTTTTAAATATTTTGTTAACCGCAAAGTCACCATATTTTCCATCACCCACAACTGGATGATTAATATATTTCATATGGGCTCTTATTTGATGGGTACGTCCAGTTAAGATCTTTATATTTACTAAAGTATAATCTTTAAAGTATTGTTCTACTTCATATTCACTAATTGCAGTCTTTGCAAATTTATTTTGAAAATCAACATGAACCAGACCAGATTTTGAATCTTTAATCAGTGGCGCATTTATTATGCCACTTTTATCGAGTTTTCCCACTACTAAAGCAAGATAAGTTTTTTCTAAGCTTTCCTTATCTTTAAACATATCTAATAGTATTTGTAATGCTTTTATAGTTTTACCAAATACCACTAATCCTGAAGTGTTACGATCAATGCGATGTGCAGGAGCAGGTGTAAATCCTAAACTATTTTTAGGATCATACTCTCCTTTCGAATATAAATAATTTAAAACTTGGTTTGCAAGTGTAATCCTTTTTTCTTCTGAATCACCATGCACAAGTAAACCTCTAGGTTTATTAACGATTAAAATATTTTCATCTTCATAGATTATTTCATGATTAAATTTAACCTTTTCAATTGGTTTAGGATTATTAAACTCATTTAACTGTTCATCTGTAACATATATTCTTAAAACATCATTACTTTTTAAAATATAATCTATTTTAATCCAATGTCCATTTACTTTAACATCTTTTTTACGAAACACTTTGTAGATAAAAGATAGTGGAGCGTCATTTAAAAACTTACGGATAAATTTATCCGCACGTTGGCCTTCATTTTCTTTCGTTATAATGATTTCTTTCATCTACATCACCTTTTGCATTAATATTATGACTTAAATAAGTCATAATTGCAATTTTAGAATCAAACAAAAAATTGATGTAGAAGACCTTTAATTACATAGCATAAATATTAATTGCACTATTAAATATCCAAATCTAATGTCTCAATTCGGTTTTCTAAAATATTTATTAATTTATTATAATATGTTTTTTGATACTTGTACGAAAAAATGCAAAAAACTATAAGATAAAAAAGGAATATATAAGCCACTATAAATACATTGGAAGTTAATTGCTCATAAATATAAGTTGTGGCATCTTCTATAACGTCAATTTGTTGTCTAAATTCCAAAAAAAGCGTTAAAATCATACCCGCAAAAGCTAAAACATATCCAATATTTATCGCCTCTAAAAATTCTTTTTTTTCATACTGTACATAGACTTCTTTCATATTAATATCACTTTTATAAGATAAAATCATTTCACTTTTGCTCATTTTGGAAATCAAAAGATGAATTTTAAAACGCATGTCTTTGAATTCAAAAGCAATAAATTTATCTATAATTAGTGTCATAATAATAGGAAGAATGCCATAATAAAGGCTTTTTATTGTTTCCACATAAGTTTCTGTTATTATAGAAAAAGAAACAGCAAAACAAAAAGCAACACCAAACAATGCTGGAACAAAAAATTTTAATATAAAATAAATCATACCCTGTCTATTCATATTATAAAGTTAGCATGTCGAACTTTTTTTGTCAACATTAACTGAACACATAGATCGCATTAAGAATTTGTAGGTAACAAAATAAAAAAGGAAAGCTTATACTTTAAGCGACCAAACCAAAGGAGAAGCTTTCCATGAATAATATAACATTAAACGGTCATAACTTTGAAGAACTTTTACAAAATTTAATAAACTTAACAAGAGAATCTAATCTAGAATATATCTCATATATCTTAGAGAAGATTGATGATAACCTTGCAGCAACTAGAAATACAGATGATTTAATTATTATCAAAAAAGTACCAAGAACTATTCTTACATCCATCGGTAAAATAACATTTAAACGTAGATATTATCTCGATGTAAAGTCTAATAAACACTTATATCTTTTGGATTATAAACTTAAAATACCAAAGTATTCTAGATTATCTTCAGAATTAAAAAAGAAAATATTATTATCTCTTGACCATCTATCTTTTGAACAAGCAGGTATAGATAATCTCCCTAACGGCTATTCTGTCTCTTCTGTAACTGTATTTAATATTCTTAGAAACACAGATTTCTCATTTGTTAATCCTAAACTCAATGTCTCTTCTCATAATACAATTCATCTTCAAATAGATGAAAAGTATCTTCATATAAGAAACAAAAAAAAATTCAGAGAATAAAAGATTATATACTGTGACTATATTTGATGATATCAAAAGGATTAAAAACAGAAACATATTGTCTAATCGTATGATTCTATCTTCTCTTTATCTTGATGATTTATTCTCTCAAATTAATAACTGCTTAAAACAATCTTATTCTGTTAATCTTGATACTAATATCTACTTATCTGGTGATTTAGCCACTTATATTCAAAATGCTCATGAACGTATTACTTGTTGTAATACCACATATGTTCCTGATAAGTCCCATGTTAAAAGATCTTTTAAATCCCTATTTGGCATTTGTTTATCTAAAACTGATGTCTTTCTTCTGATTATCTAGACTATCTTAATAACTCTAATATCAATCAAAAAGATCCTGATGCTATTAAACTGAAACATTTACTTAAACATAATCCTGATTCTCTTAAAAATTGGTATTACTATGATTATCTTGGTTGTTCTCAAGAATGTATGAATTCTCATTACTTTGCTTCTAGATTAGATAAAAAACCTAATACATTTACTACAAAGACCATTAATAAGCTTTCTATCATTATCAATACTAAACATAATAATCTTTCTTTGGAAATCAATTTAAATGAGAAATATTATGATCAACCATCTATTACTTTATCTCCTGATTGGTCATTCAAAGAAAATCGTCGTTATATTGACTTTGAAGATTATAGTTATATTCTTAGAAATGTTTTACGAGGAATTTCTGGTTTATAAATATTAAAATTTCCTAGAAAAAGAAATAGAAGGGGAACACATTCCCCCTTCACATCCCATTTGTTTATTGCTTTTTATTCACTTTTATTTCTTTTTAGTCTATTATTTCTTTAATCGCTTATTTGGTTTTCCTTAACCTACAAAATATTAATGCAGACGAACACATAACATACATCTTATGCTCCACTTCAATTACGATATACTTTGACTTTGACAACTCACAAAGAAAACACTATTAATAAAAAAATGATGACTTTAATGGATATATTTGTTATAATTACTTGCGTTGGAGAAATACCCAAGTGGCTGAAGGGGCTGGCTTGGAAAGCTAGTAGACTTGTAACAGGGTGCGAGGGTTCGAATCCCTCTTTCTCCGCCATTAGGGATGAAAATGCTCCCTTAATTTGAACCAAAAAATTGGTACAATAAGAAGGGAGCTTTTATTACGAAAATAACTCTAGATAAAAAGCAATTAAATTTCGTCTCTTTTACTATTTTACAATCTGCTAAATTGAATTATAATAAAAACATAAATTATTGGGGGCAAAAAATATGGTCAATATTTTTATTAGTTATCGTAGAGAAACAGGCGTTGATATTGCGGCAAGGGTGAATAATTTCTTTTTGTCAAAAGGATTTAATGTTTTTTATGATATAAATTCAATGCAATTAGGAGAATTTGATAAGCAAATTGTTCAACATATAAATGCAAGTCAGTATTTTATTTTAATTCTTTCTAAGAATGCTCTAGATAGATGTTGCAATGAGAATGACTGGGTAAGGAAAGAGATAGAATGTGCTTTAAATAATAATATTACAATTATTCCTTTATTTCTTCCTGAATTCAAATTTCCAAATAATCTACCTGTCGGTTTAGAAAGAATCAAATTTTTCCATGGAATAGAATATAGCGCAGTGTTGTTTGATTTGATTATGGAAAAAATGCTTCAACTCATTAATAGTACCAATGATGAGACTGAAAAGAAAAACACGAAAAGAGAGTTAATTGATATATTAAATAATTTGCATACTATTACTATTGATTTTAGAGATTCTTTACGCAATGGTAATCAATCCAAATTTAACACAGCGCTTGCTGACATTACCTCTCATATGCAAATCCTTTATAATTATTATGAAAAAACAAGTTATACCGAGCAACAATTTTCCCAAATTGCTTTGAATATTTGCAATCAATATAACAAATTCGTGCCATATTACAATGATTTTTCAAATAGTCGAAACAGAATGTCAAAATTCGCACAAGAAGTAGCTCGCCTTGCAGAAGTTGAATTTGGTAAATTCATATCATTAATATTAGAAACATTAAAAGATTTAAATCGACACTAAAAATGTTGATTTATCTACGCATAGTTTATTTTACTACAATTCAAACTTTAAAGATTTAAAATTATACAATGTAATTCTTACTATAAAATGATACGCAACTTATTTAAAACACAATCATCGAATAAATCAATTGCCTATAATCATTTTATACAATAAAAATAAAGCAAAATTTATAAATATTAATAGCAGAAAGGAATAGTTCATGGATTCATCAATTATAGCAGCTATCGTTACAACTTGTGGTGCAATCTTGGCAGCTTTAATAACTGCAATATTCTCTCAAGTTAAAAAGAAAAAAAATAATGCATGTAATAACACAAAAATAAAGCAAAAAACATCTGGAAATAATAATGTTGTGACTGGAATAATAAACAACACCCAATCGGAGGAAATAAAAAAATGAGTGATGAAATCAAACAAAAAATAGGACACGCGGCACATGACAATACTGTAATTGGACAACAAAACAATTACGGACTTACACCATTAGAGGCAAGCAAACTTGCCATAGATTTATTTATGGAAAACTTTCCCAAATTGCAAGAACAGGCTATGGAAACAGCAAAGCAACGTGTAAAAGAATTTTGTCAAGTAACAATGGAAAAACTAACTGCCTATAATCAAGAAAACTTATCCAGTTTTACTGATCCTGATGTCCAATATATATTAATTAATGCCCAGCGAGATTATGCAAGATTTGGAACCCAGGATTTACTGAATGCATTAACTTCTCTAATTTGCAAACGTATTATATCAAATGATGATGACATTTTAAAATCTGTAATTAACGATGCAATTAACACAGCTAAATATTTGAATGAAAATCATATGGATTTACTTAGTTTAATATTTATAGCCAAACACATTTCATTACCTATTATTTCTATGAAGAGTACTGCTGCTGAAAGACTTGAAGATCTTAAAACTTATTTAAATTTTTTTGCTAATACTTTTTCAAAAGCAACAATTGATGCATTTGGGTCTATACAAAACTTTAATTGTTTGGTAATAAAATTGGGGAAAGCTTCGGACTCATTATCTAAGATATACAATATCAATAAAGAAGATATTGAAACAATTTGTCCATCAATTTTCGAATTAGTGCCTGGTGATTATGGCCTTTCCTATACTGGTATAGTCCTTGCGATAATAAATATAGAGAAAAAGACATATCTAAATCTAAATATGAAAACTTGGATTAAATGATTTTCTATATGCTTTTACTCGAAAAAAAATTATTATTTTTATAAAATCAACATTTATAAATGTTGCTACTAAAACATATAGTTTCAAATATAAGTTTGGTCATTATAAACAATAATCACAACATATATCTTATTATGCCGAATCAGCGACAAATACAAAAAATCCCTATTAGTCCTTGATGAACAATAGAGATTTTTTTTAATTCATTAACAATTCGAATATAATAAATTAATCATTCTTCTACTAAAGCATTAATTCCCTCAAAATCAAGTTTTAATAGATTAATTAGTTTGTCATCAAAAGTAGGTTCATTTCCATCAGGATTAAAAGGAATAAACTCTGCTCCAACCCTATCATAATCATAAACTATTTTACAAACATACTTATAATGTGCAAACTGAGTTGTGTCAAACGCCTTTTTATTTTCTTCAGAACGAATATTTGTCCATATGTTTTTCAATTGCAAATCCATATTCTTTATAATGCTACTTGAATTGATTTCTTCATCATATTTTGTTGTTGAGCGTTCATCAACTATTGTACCTAGTATTCCTATAACAATTTTTCCATTTTCGTTACCATAATTAAAATTTAGCATATCAGCCAGTGCCTGTGCATATCCATATTCATAGTAGCAGTTTGGTCTATGACCACGCAAATCAACAATAACTAGTTGGCTTTTATTAATTACTGTGGAAATTTGAGAAAAAATATTGCTCCCATTGTCATCCAATCTTTCAAAAATTATTTCTCTTGTCTTTCCACTAATGTTTTCCTTTACATTATTTATATATGTTATTAACGAATTGTAACATAAATCATTTTCATTGAAATATCCTTTGTGTTCAACATCTGAAAATGGTCTAACCACAAAGCAGGAAATTTTTATAGGAAGCATACGTGTTTTATTTATCCACTGCTTGTCTAACATTTCATTAAACTTTAATTCATCAAAATCATCAGAACCATCTTTAAGACAAGTGCGATTAGTTATCTTTATAAATTTATAAGAATTTTTAAGAAAATAATCAGCAGGATTAGAATTCCAGGTGCTATGATTTTGTTTTGTCTCTCTAGGAGATCCATCAACAAAAACTTGTCGTATTTCTGCCACAGCATTATTGCCAATTTTATCTTTTAATTCTTTTTGCAAAGAAAAAATTTTATCAATAACATCTCCTGATGCACACACCAATATAAAATTTTGATTAGTAGTTAACAAAGCACGTCTAATATGTTCCCTTTTTATTAGATACTGAATTCTTTTCTCTTCTCCACCAATATTTTTTTTAATGTCATAAAGAAAATCTTTTTCATTAGGAACACTTAGAAGAAATTTCAAAAACGGATCATCACAACGGCGCAAATAATATTTGGAATACGGGCTTATTGCAAACATGTTACAATGATCCTTAATTTTGTTTGCTATATGATTACTATCATCAGAATCAAATTTAATCTCTACTGGGCTATCTTCCCATAAATAAGAAGATTTTTGATAATGTAATCTCCACGAATTAGTAATATCACAAGTAAATTTAGGTATTATTGTAATTCCAAAGCGCTGAGCAAGTCTATCACGAACTGTCTTTTTTCCAATCTTATCTTTACCAAAAAGTATATACAACATTTTACTACACTCCCCTACCATTTAAATCCATTTTTCCTCGTAAGCTCTAAACAAACGGAATAATTGGTCAATTAATTCTTCCTGCCTTGAATCACTTGCGTGTCCAAGTTCATTTTCAGCATATATAACAACATGTCTAAACATCATATAATTATCAATAAATTCGTAAATTTTATTATTCATTTCTGATACTTTTGCCAAATCAACATCGTCACCAGAGGATTTTTGCATAAATTCTTCTTGGCTTATTTGAGAATTGCAATAAATAGTAACAGCCTGATTCTTAAATTCTTCAATTAACTTTTTAATAGTTGGAATATCACTTACAGCAACAACTAACGATTTTCCTAATTTCAAGTATTGGCGTAAATTTTGCATATCTATAGAATATTCATATTTTTTGTTTGCAATATAAGTTAAAAATCTATTCGGATATTTTTTACGTAGCAAAATATATTCGTTGTATGTAGGATTCTCAATCAAACCATGTTCTGAAATATTCATTTTGCAAATAAGCTCCGGACCATCATCAGCCTTTTGATTTCGCGATGTGTATTTTGGTAAGACATCAGCATACAATTTTCCCATAGCATAGGTTGCTTCAATCAATTCATCTTTTCCTGATGCCCCATTGCCGGAAATAATATATAATACTGGTTTATCTTTATCACACCTCTCTCTTGGACATACACCTTTTAATATAATATTATCTCTAATTGCACGAATTTGATAATCCACTATTGTATTTCCATTGTTACGATCATTTTCATCATAATTAATTGTATTTAGCATAACAAAGTCAAACATATGCATATTTTCAATATAAATTCGATAAACTGTTTTAGCCTTATCAAAGCGCTGTTCTGTCTCTTTATCATCTACATTACCACGCTTTCTAGACTCTGCAAAATATTCTTCTTTAACAGGAATTTTTCTAAACAAAAATATAGAAATAACGCATATATCGTTATCCCTCTTTTTGCACTCTTTCTTTAGTTTAGCCATAGCCATAATATCATTCACAACTACTACTGGAACTTTATTATCATTTGCAATAGCAATAAGTTTTGAAATTTCAATGCCTGTTCTTTGACCATAAGTCTGATAAACTAAGTCAGCTGTTATTGTATTTACATGCTCTACATCAATGTCTTCTCCACGTGCTAGAGCAGCTTTTTCTTCAGTTCGCAAATTTCTCGTAGCCTGCTTGGCTACAAGTTTTGGATTAAAACCATTACACTTATTTGAAATGATTTTTTTAATTACAAATGATTTACCGCTTTGTGATGGGCCCATTAATGCAATAATATACTTCATTAATCAATCCTCAAAATAAATTTTTATTTATTTCTTTTCTTCAATTCACTCGAAAATGCACTGACTTCATTTTCCCATAGCTCAGAATTGATAATATTTTGCATATCTGGAGAAATCTTAAACTCTCCATCATAAACCAAAATATTATTTTCCAAATGATAAGGAAGATTCTTTTGCTTCATTTTTTTATGATTTTCAATCTTCTTATTGTAAATTTCAACTTCTCTATCTGTTAAGCGACATTCTTTGTCAAAATATAAATCTTTTATTTGATCTGGATACAATAATAAATATTCAGAATTACTTAGTTTTTCACTATTTACACGTTCTTCAAATTTGTCGTCTGTCACACATACATACAAATCCGCGAATACTCTAACACGCCTAACTTTTCCATTTGGTAAATATCTAGGGGATTCTCTAACAATACTACTATAATCATAACTCATTCTAAAATAATAATTTTGATTTTTATTAAAATCTATTTCTTCATACAATTTATCATATCTAAATTCAGGTCTCCATTCTCCTAAAAAGATTAAATATGATGAATCCACTTTAAACATGCTTGTTCTATTGTGCCCACCTTGACCCTCTTCTTCATGTGAATACAATTCTTCAATCATTTCTCTAGCAGCAGCCTTAACTGTATCAATATCTTTTTCAATATCTACATGTCCACCAACAGATTTATCCCACATATCTCGATTATCTTTTGCATTTTCTGCGCGCTTATGGATAAGCAATTTACCATCTCTAGTAAATATTAAGCCCCAAACTACAACTTTCACACGGGTTGTATCCATAAAAGAATCTCTAGGTAATTGTCCTAAAGGAATTCTTTTTTCATTATACATTTCTATAACTTCGAGTTTGTTTTCTTTGTCTGTATATTCAGTTGCATATTTTTGAGCACCGTTTTCGCATTCTAAAAACGCATAAAAATACTTTTTAAATTCTTCGTACCAAGGGTGATCTTGAGTTATCTTCTCAAAATATTCCAATCTGTTGAATTTCGTAAGTGCATAGGAAATATAATAATCATCGTCTATTTTAATCACAGGTATTTTAGCGGAAAGATAATAAGTTTTAATAAAAAACTTTTGTTTTTTTTCTGTTTCTGTCAAAGAAGTATCTTTGATATCTTTTGCTGGTTCTAAATGTTTACATCCTCTTTTTTTCAAATAATCCTTAAGATTACGTAATGGTTCATCAACAATAGATTTTAATACTCCATATTCATAGCGTGCATCTTCTCCACTTACTTTTCTATCAGAAGAAATAAGTGAATCATAACTTAATGCAGAATCGGATTCACAAATGATTTCCAATTCAAAATCATTATCGCCATTTATTTTTTCAAAAAAGCTATCTTTTAATTCATTATAAGGCAAATCAAATGCTACGGCTCCAAGAACTCTAACACATTTTTTCGCATTTTTTATTAAATTTATTAATTCATTTCTATCTATTCTATTTCCCATAATAACTCTCCTTTTTATACATTATATAATATTATCACAAGCACACGCCATTTACAACTCAACCATATCAATAAGTTTTGGAGCAATTGCTCTTCAAGAACACTCTAGAAAATCCCTGAGTAAATGGAACAAAAAAGGCAATAAAATAAAAGGATAATATTTTCAAATAGATATTAAGATGTTAAATCATCTTATTTTAAATTACCATTCAATTCTTAATAATTAATTATCAACCCTAATGTTAAATTATTTAACGCAATAATTATAAATCCATCGCACTTTTAGTTTATCCAGCCAAGGTATAATAAAGCATGGTAATAATAAAACCGATGAGAATAGATGAGTACCAAACCGCGCCAGAACTAGTAAGCCATGCCAATGGCAAAAATATAACCCCCAAAAAAATAACAATATGTAAATTATGTGCTTTTTTCTTTAATAAACGATACCATAAAAAACTAGCGACAATTGATATAGCAGTCACAAAGCATTCAAGATTCACAATAAATTTCGCAATATCAATTAATTCAGTTGAAAAAATACATATCGATGCCAAAAGCAAAATCCAAATAATTACTTGGCCAATTATCATTGACAAGTAATCGACAAAAAAAACAATCTTGATGTAGACTAAAATTAAGAAAGTAAAACAAATAAGGTATAATAGACATAATAAATGATCCAACAACTAAAAAATCTTCTCCAACATAGAATTGCGATATTACCATAATAAATGTAATAAATATTAATATAATATTAAAATAATTCTGTTTATATTTAATGAATAGACTTATAAATCCGAGCACAACGAATATTGTTGTAGGAATTATTTTTACCAAACTAATATTACTGTCATCTACAACATTGCTCACCAATAAAAATGCAAATAACACAAGTATAAAGATACCTATAAAAATTGCAAACTTGTTATTAGCAAATAAATTATGCTCGCTTTTTTCGTTTTTATATCGAACATAATTATTTTTTTTGCTTATTATTTTCATCTTTTGTTAGCAAAAAGCCATTTTCATTTACTGGAACATCTTTCGTTACAACTAATAAAACAGCTTACAATTTTGAACAATGCGTGATGTAGAAGCAAATTCCCCATTGAAATTTGTTTCAGGCTGTAAAAACACTTCTAATTTTTTTCAATTAAATTCCTTAGATTTTAAAAAATTATATATTTTTTTGCGAATTTCAACGATCCTTTTTCTTCATTTCCATGATAGGCAATAAAAATATCAAATTTTTTATCTACAATATTTGTCATAATTCACGACCTCAAACCTTTATATTTATTCTTTGAATGCTATTGTTTTAACTGCACATCCCTTTAATCTCTACAGCACCTAATAATATGAATATTTCCTTTTTCTATCAAGTCTTTTGTTCTTGCTTTTATTATAGAATCATAAGTACTACCTATATTAATTGGATTCCCATTTTCAAGTAACGGAGCTTCTTTTCCATCCCAAATTGCAATTAATACATCACAATTATCTATAAGATATTGACTTGCTGCTTCATATTTGTTAATTGGATCTATTATAGATTTACAAACAACTGTTTGAGCTAACAAATGACGCATTTTTAGTTCATCATCTTCTGTAAAAGGTATTCCATGTGCTTCAACATCTTTTTTGACATCTTGAATATAATCTTCATATTCTAATGGCAATATTGCTTTGGTAGCAATTCCTAGCTCATTCGCACATTCTGCTATTAATTGATCTGTTCCATATGCAAAACTTGTCATTACAACAACACGATTATTTTTATTATATTTTATCAAAATTTCTTTTACTTGCTCTTTTAATTCTCCTTCATCATCGTTATAAAATCTATGTCCTACTCCAGCAATATTAAGTGTCGGTTTTCTTCCTAAACGATAATTATAGATTTTAATATTACTATCAAATTTCTTTAATAGTTTAAAGATATTATTAATCATAACCTCATCTTTTGATCGCTCTTCAGGTAGTAATACTTCATAAGGTACTATATCTTTATGGATCTTCTTTTGGTTTCTTTCTTTAGAATCTTTGTAATCAGTTCCATACTTCCATCCAAGACTTAGTTTTTCTCTTACCCAACGAACATGTTCTTCTCTACATAAAAATCCAAGAGTATCTGAAACATCACCAGCTTCTATATCTTTGAAATCTGTAACAACATGATAATCTAGTTCTTTGCTGCTATAAAAACAATTAATCAATTCTAATTTTTGAGGATATGATTTTGCTTGTTCGATATTTGACATTTTAAATTCTAAAGGTAATTTGCCAAAATCTTCTTCAATCATTGAACTAGTTAATTCCTTGCAATGATCATTATAGCTAGCATGTATTGCCTTTGCTAAATCACATAAATTTATAAAATTGTCATCAGAGGCATATAAAAATGCTTTTTTGTTCTTTTCTAGTTGTTCACAATAAACTTCTAATGTATGAAATGGTTGAATGAATTTATTAATATTGCCAACAAAAACACCTTTTTTCATCTCATCATAACTTTTATTAGGTCTTTCTTTTTCTTCTTCGCCATCATAATATTTAATTTTAAACGATTCAAAGAAATATTTTGCTCTAATCAATTTATTATCAACTTCAAGATTGATATCCCATGCAATTGGGTCACGTTTACTAACTTTTCCATAAGCCAATCTATCCCACACTTGTAGTTCATCACACAATATTAAAAGATAAGATAATGGGTGCTCATTAACTGCGATTGGATGAGCATTTGAAATGTCGTATCTATTCAGACTATTGTGCAATAAAATTGCAGTTAAAACATCTAATTTGGTCATATCAAATTCGAAATTATTGACCGCAAATAACTGTTGAGCAAGAATAATCGCACTAAAATAGCCATGATCCATAAATTTAGATGCATTTAAAATTCTTGATTTAAGTTTTTCACATATACAATTCGCATCATATCCTTCACGAATCTTGAGTCCATACGCCAATAATTCATTAAGATCTGAAAATTCTTTTTCGATTAATAATGATTTTGAAATCTTCTTTTTAGTTTCATCTTTTATTGTTAAAAATGCATCTAAATTATTATAGGTTACATATGGATTGTTCGGATTATCTTTTCCCAAAAGTTCCTCTGAATATGTTTTTATTTGCTCATGTGCTAGTTGAAAAGGATAACCTATATCATGAAATAACGCTACCAATCCCCAAAGTTTTAAAAATTCATAAAAATCATATTCGCTATTTTTTAAATTATAGAATTTATTAAATTCTTTTCGATATTTAGAATCATTTGAATATATTGCCAATCCCAAAGTAAAGACATACACTGAATGAGAATAATGATCACGATGTTTTGATAATAATTCCCCAGAATGATATTCATGATCTGAGAGTAACTCTAATAATCGTTTAGTGTTTTCATATCCGTTACCAAATAAATTAAATATTTCACTAAAACAAAAATAAACTGAAAATGCATCTTCTTTTCGGCCACTTTTAAGAAAATTTTGAAGCGATCTTTGTAAACATAATTTGTCGCTTTCAGTTTCTTCTACACTTTTTTTGACTTTCATTATTAAATTATCAAAAAACTTATCACTTAAATTTACTAAAGAATCCATAATTTTTCTCCCTAAATCATATATATTTTATATCATTTATGTATCTAATATCAACGACTTAAAATATTCATCTTATTAATTATAATCATTATCAAAGTATCACCAAAGTCATATGCTAAAAATCAATATTTAGCAAAAAAAAAAGAAAGCATATACTTTACACATTGTGTTAAAGCAAAGCTTTCCATTTCTATATAAATTATTTTTTCAAATAATTAAAGTGTTATTTCTAAATCATTATCAGCCATATAAGATAACCATATGCCGTTTTCAACAATCTCTTCTCGTGCAAGAGTTATCACCAATTGCTTGAAATGTACACTGGTAGTATCCCATTTATTAAGTGAAGTAAAATATAAACACTCCATACGTTCGTTATCACGTTGATGTCTACTATATGATAATTTTCCTAAAGATGCTGTCAATAATAGTGACACAGATGCTAAAACCCAACAAGTCATTTGGAATAATTGTCGTGTCGTAATCGTCAATTTATAATTATTAATAATAACAGCATCAAAACAATCTATTATACCTAGTAGTCCCAAAATTTCCGCTATAAAAATAATTGCATATAATATTAGCGTGGATATAAGAAGTCCATTTGACCATCTACGATGTTTTTTCGCTATCTTGCCATTTCGTAATTTTTTTCTAGCATGATATCCATATTGCCCCTCACTTTTTGTTTTGTCACCAATCCATTTACTTCTAATTTTAGATAAATCATTTACCCTATTTTCAATATTTCCAACGGATAATGCAGCAATAGCGCGATCAATCCACACCATATCATTTTTTTGCATCCAAGTAAAACTATCACAAATATTATAATCTAGTCCACATACTGATACATAAAATTGTGTTCTAAGTGTTTCTGCTAAAGCACGCCATTCCAAATATTTACGATGATATTGGCGCCTATAACTATTTGCATAAAAATAATATATTATTAGCACCACAACAAATAAACCACAAAGCAAAGAGCAAAACATCCAAATTCCTTCATCATAAAACGTAAATAATAACGCTACAGCCATACCTAATATCGCAAAGAACCATACAGCCATTGTAAATTTTGTTTTTTGTTTTCCAGAAAGATTATCTGATTTCAAATAATGACTATGTAAACTTTTTTGATAATCACTTGTCTTTGTATATTCATTTTCTTCCAAAAGCCAACGATCTTTATTGATTTTGTCTAAATTAGTAACAGTACTGTTGTATTCTATTGTTTTCTTAATAATGCTTTTAGTAATTTCTGGTAGGATTGGTACTTCATGATATTTATCCTCAGCAGCAGGATTATAAATAGATGGTAGTAAGTATTTGCGTACTATATCATTTTCTTTGTCATCCCCTTCACGACGACATTTTATCCACATAACGGAGCAGTTGCCAACCATGCCAAAATACGGACCTATTTCTTTTTTTACAAATGTATGATTAAGTGCTATATCAACTATATCTGCAGTTCCACAGCCATATTTTTCCTTATATTTTTCTCCATCCCATAATGCTAGAAGCAAAGAAGAATGTTGTACGATATAAATTCCAACTTGTCTATATCGATAATTTTCCATTGTTTGACCAGGTTGATTATCAAAATCGTTCTCTATATCATCAACAATAATAGTGTCTAAAGCTTTTTTTATATATTCATCTAATTTGTCAAGCACTTCTTTATCACTAAAACTTTTTTTATATTCTTCTAGTTTACAAGGAAGAACAGCAATATAAGGGATCTCTAAATCAATAGCGACATCAGTTACCAACATATCTGCACCTTCTGCTAATCCTGTAAGTAGAATTACCGGAGTCTCTTTATCCTTGTCTTTTTTTGATTTTTTACACAAATCTACAATCTCTGAAAGACCTTTTTCCACTACTTCCTTAATATCTTTAAAATCGTCTTTAGCAATATTTCTATGACCAGTTACACCTATTACTATAGGTATTTTGTTTTTAAGCCTATTTATATCATCCATGTTTTTGTCCTTCAATTCTTTACTAAGTTACACCAAACAATGACTAATATTGTTTCAAAATATATATCACTAATTGTAACCCATATATAATTAAATATAATTTGAATTATAACGCAATGTCAACACGAACATTTAAGATATTTACTACACAAAAAATAAAACATTTTTTATACTTTATACTACCATAATTCATCAAAGCTATACTTGCTTCTAGGTGGTATATCTAGTTTATAGTCAAACCTTTTGTCACTATTATCAATATTACATTTATAATCTGTCTCTCTTGTTAATGGAAGATTTTTAAATTCATCACAAAGATAATATCTTTCTAATCTTGAGAATAACACATAACCACAATTGGCTTCAGTAATAATACATTCACCAGGTTCAAAGTGTGATAATGTGCTTTTTGTAACTGCAGGTATTGTTTCAATTTGGTAATTTTGAATATTTTCACTACTACCATTTAAGGCACTGATTGGAGAAATTCTTGTTCGTAATCCACATTCTTCCGAAAACATCTTTAAAGTTTCAGGATTATTAGACCCAAAGAAAACATGCATATTTAGATTGTCACGAATTATTTCAGCTACTTCTTTTCCATACACATTATTCAATTGAGCATATGATTGAATGATTAAAATGAAGAATATATTTCTTCCAGCACATGCAGAGATTGTTGTGTCAAAGTCGCGTAGAGCTGGAAAATTGCCAAATTCATCTAAGATAAAATAAAATGGAACATCAAGTTTGCCATTCATGTTTTCATTCGCGCAATTAATTAATTCACAATAAGCATTTTGCACAAATAAACTAATAATTTGATAATGAACTTTTAGTTCATCACGATAATTAATAAATATTACAGTAGGTTTTTTTATGATATCTCCCATTTCAAAAGAGTTGCAATTTGTAATATTTCTTATCGATACATCACGGAATAAAGCAATCTTAGAATTAAAAGTAGACATAATACAACTACGTGTATTTTTAGCGTTATTAACAATAACTGGATTTACGATATCTAAAGCACGTGAATCTGTTCTTGATGTGAAATATCCACGATCGAAATTTTCATCACTTGTAAATGTAGATAGTATGTTAAGAATTGTATTGAAAGAAAAAGTATCCTCAGTTATTGGATTTGTTTCTTTATTAGAATCTTCTAACATTGCCCATAAAAAGCCTTTAAAAACTTCTTGAGCAGAATCTTCCCAATAAGGATCAGTACTGAATCTTTTTGTCACAAACATCGCCACAACATTATCGATATCATTACCTACTTCATCTAATAACAATCTTGAATTTCTCTCTAAAAATTCTCTAAGTTCCTTCTTAGTTTTATATGTTTTCCCTTGATAAACAAGAGGAAAATTGGATTTTGTATAATTGTTTATTTCGTTTGCAATTTTCATTGCCTCACGATATTTTCGATATATTGGAGTCAAAATATTCCAACATTCACTATGTTTATAATCACGAAAATTAAGTAACTTAACATCGTAACCAAGATTTCTTAAACTTTCTGATGTTTGACGATATAATTTTGCTTTAGGATCAGAAATAATCATACTCTTTTTTACCTCTTGCATTGCAAAAGACAAAATAGTTGGAATAACATAAGATGTCGTTTTACCTAACCTAGTCGCGGCAATGACCGCGACATGGTTATCGTTTGTGCTATAGGTTTGATATAATTTACCATCAATAATACGATTGACCTTTAAGACCCCTGTAACTGGATTAAATGGCAAATCTTCAAACTTTACTGTATTTTTAAGTCGATGATTAGGATCATCATATTTAATTATTTTAGTGTTTTCATAGTCTTGTAATAAATTATCATTAAGCTTCATTTTTCTTCACCTCAAATCCGTAGCTTTTTGAATGTTTATTTTCTTTAGAAATTATTGATTTATAAATGTTTAAGCTAATATTGATACATCCATTATTCTTTTGAGCAAATAATAAAGATTTCTCAATAATCTTATCCATATCATCAATTGATCGTTTTAAAAGAGAATTCTTTACTTCATCTTCAATTTCAATATTTTGAATTTTTAAGTTTTCTTTTTGCATATTAATCATCTCGTCAAGTAATAATGATTTTTCTAACATGTTAAAAGAAGAAAATTCTACAATATCGCAATGTTTCTTCAAGTTTTGTGCATTCGCTTTGTCACAAAAACAAATTGGGATTATGGCGTCTAAATTAGCTTCTACACTTAAATTAACAATTAAGAATTTACTTCTTTTATCATTTTGTACAAAAGGTAAAACTCTTTCCATTAATTCGTGCTCAATTTCGCCATTAAAAGTAAGAAAATATATGTTATTTTTATCTTCATTACATCTTCGTAGGAAAATGTTTTCTTTGGTTGGTTCAATATCGTAACGACTTAAATCTTGAACATCAATATCTTCGATATTGGAATTTAAGAAACATCTAGATAAGAACTTTTTATATAGTTTTAATACATATTTAGAATTTGAGGTTATACAAAGTGGTTTTAAACCACGGTGACTACCCAAACGAATAAGATCTAAGTAAGACAAAACTTCTTTATGTTCTTCTCTATTTTCTAAGCAAAATGAATTTGTATTTAAATTTACACATGATGGTGTAAATGACAAATTCAATGGTAAATCTAACACTTCCGCAATATTTTGATTTTTAGAGAATGATATTACTCGATTCTTCTTCGTCTCATTAATTACATTGCTAAATATTAGTCTTGCATATTGCGGATTATATACTTCAGCTTTTACAGATGAGTTTTGCTCAAATGTTTTCTTTAACAACTTACATTCAGGTAAAACAACTCTTTTTGCCTTGAGATTATAAACCTCTTCTGCATCATTTACGATATCTTCATAAATTGTTTTATTTGTTATAGAGAATAAACGTTGCAAGTTTAATTCTCGTTCATTTTTGTTATAATAAAGCGCCATAAGTATACTTTCAATATTGTTCCATTTAGCCGCTTTTTCAATATTTTTATATCCACGTTCAGGATTTTTTGTTAAATATATTCCTTCACATTCCATAAAACCCAAAATTCTCATAGATGTGATTGATCCGCTACTAGCTGATTCATATAATCGGTTTACAATAGCGGTCCTTGTCGCTTTTTCAGTGTCAAATGGTACATGCTTAATAGCATTTCCCTTTATCTGAATTGTTCTTTTTACTTGCTCAGATAAATTGTTAGAATAATTAGAATTTTCAAAGTAATTTTGAGTTCTGCAGTATTGCATATATTCATCATTACTATGAATATCTTGTACAGCAGAATTAAAACATACATCTTGTAGTTCTTCTGCTACATCTTGGGGAATCAAGAATATTGTCGCTAATTTATTGAATAAGACAATCTTATTAATTACGATTGGTCTTAAGATATGTTCACATAGGAAATATTCATTTAAAAAATTATCTTTCAACATTTCATTCATAAATTATTCCCCCTTTACTATTTTGTTTGTAATAACTTCATCAATTAAGCCATATTTTTTTGCATCATTAGCAATTAAAATAGTATCTCTTTCTGTATCTTTAATAATTGTTTTGAGAGATTGGTTAGTATTAAGAGCAAGTATTTTATTAATGCGTGTTCGTAATTGTGCGATATGATTTGCCGCAATTATGATATCACTAGCCTGTCCGCTTGCACCTCCCAAAGGCTGATGAATAAGTATTTCACAGTTTTCGGTAGCGTATCTTAATCCTTTTGTACCTGATGACAATAAGAATGCTGCCATACTTGCGACCATGCCAAGTCCAACTGTTCTGATCTTGGCATCGATATATGTCATAGTATCGTATATGGCAAAGCCATCTGATACGCTTCCACCCATACTGTTAATTTGTATAGTTATGATGCGATCCTCTTCAGGAACATCATCTTCTTTAAATTTATAATCCAAATATTGTAATTGATTAATGACATGTTCTGCCATATTAGTATCAATTACTCCAAAAATATTTATTGTGTTTCTTTTTAATGAATAATCAATTGAAAATCTTTCATCTTTATTCATGTTGTTTTTTATCATATATTTTTTCTATATGATATCCTCCCTTCTTTGATATATCGAATTTTTGTGTTTGTAATAGTCATTAAAACCATACTATTTTCCTCCTTGACATTAACTGATTCAGTAATTTCATAATTTTGATTTGAAAGGACATCCATTTTATCAACCCTCCTTTAAGATTATCGTCACCTATTTTTGTCCTTCTCGACGATAAACAGTTTAAAATAGTTCTATGAAGTTTTAACTTTTTGAAAACTCCACTTTAAAAGTATATGCGTTTAACTTGTAAACTATGCGTTTAATTATTTACACTCGAAAATGTACACACCTAATTAACCCATGGTCGCAAAAGTGCATTATAAGGCACAAAAAAGGGTACCACACAATTTTGACATGCGTGATACCCCTTGAAATCAACTATAGGTTTTATTTGAACTTAGTCGCGCAAAAGCAACAAGCCAAGATAAGAGGTATCTATCGCCTGTATGTACAAATTCAAATTTAGCTTCAAAAGTTTATTCATATAGGTTCCCTCCAATCTTTTCGCAACGATAATATTAACAAAATGATGTGATTTTATCAACACTTTTTTAAAATTTTTTTATCTAAAAATTAATTGATTATTTATAATAATCAACAATTTAAAAATTTTTATTTAAAACAAGAATATTTTTTAAAACAGAGCTGCTTTTTAAATGAAAAATTTATTCTTAATAATTATTTTTTTATATAGCGAGACGCTCTTGATGATCCTAATTTTTTAATGACACCATTTTTCACCATTGAACCTAAAACTGCTTCAATAGTGGTTGGACTAATGTCTGGATGAATTTTACAAATATCCGACTTAGAAAGTGGCGTTAAACTATTTAAAATCGTTGCTTCTATTCTAGCCGTTTTTGTTACTTTTTTTCCGTTGACCACTGCAAAACGTTTATCAAGTTCTTGATAACACAAGTAAAGCATGGTAATGAAATTTTCTACAAATGGGAAGTAATTATTTTCTCCTGTTTCCCATCCAACGGAGGATAATCTCAAAGATTCATAATAAGAAGATTTGTAATTATTGATTTGCTCTTCAAAAGAAACGTATTTACCTGCATCATATCCATTTTTATAAAGAAGCAATAACGAAAGGAGTCTTGACATTCTTCCATTACCATCTCTAAAAGGATGAATACAAAGAAAATCTAGTATCACACATGGAATTAACAGAAGTTGATTGATATTAGAATCATTACGAGCTTCAAAATACGCTAATTCTAGTTGTTCCATCGCTTTTGGAGTGTCGCTTGCAGGTGTTGGACGAAATCTGATTCGTCTGTTCCCATCATTATCAACTTCCAAAATTACATTGTCATCCGGTTTATATTTACCACCAAAATTATATCCTGCCACTGATAATATTATTTCATGAAGATGTAGAATATCCTTTTCTTTAAAGTCTATGTAATTGTGATTAAGATGTATCTCATTAAGAGCATCTCTATATCCTATTATTTCAGCTTCATTGTGATTTAACGGAGCACTATTTTGGTTTATAATCGCAACGATACGTTCATCACTAGTAACGATACCTTCAATTGCATTGGAACTTTTTACAGATTGAATTTTCGCAATTGATTCAAGCTCAGTAAAAATTTGTGTATACTCTTTTTTACGCATACCCGCCATCATTTTTAGGGAAACAATATTATTTGTTAAATTAACTAGTTTCGCCGGCAAGTATCCATTACTTAAAAATGAATAGTCGAATTTTCTCATAAAAATCACCTTTCTGCATATTATTATATGCACTTATATGCATTAAATCAACACAATCAAATCATTTAATGCATATTTTTTTATAACTTTATATGCAATAAAACGCAAAAACTAATACTCGAGATATTTTTTAAGTTCCATATAAAGTTACATTTTTAATTATTTTCGACTTAAGGAATATATCAAAGCAATGCATTCTGCCCTTTGTTAATTTCCTTCTCCTAAACTAAATCTTAAAATTACTGGTTGATGATCACTATATTCAAAACCATTATCAATATTTATTACATCAACTACTTCAATATTATTAGATACAATAAATCCATCTATAACACTTTTATATAAATCATTTTCGTAGCCGATAAGTGGTAAATCAGCATCACGACATGTTGGAGCGTTATCACTCACTGCAACTTGCATATTCTCTGTTAAGTCTTTTTCATAATCAATAGACGCTAGCCAATCTGGTTTTAATTGTGTAAAGTGCATCCATTCAGGTTCTTTACCTTCTTCATATTGAAATTTAGGGTTATCTTTTAGTAAATCATGATTAAAATCGCCACCAAATATAACATAATTTCCCTTATTAACTTCTTCATCAAAAAACGATTTCATCACTTCTATTTGCTTTGCTCTTATTTTTCCACCTTCGTCATATGCAGACATATGAGAATTTACTAATACCAAATCTTGATTATTGTTCACCGAAATACGAGATACGGAAAAGCAACGATCCAAATCAAAAAATTTATCAAATCCACTGGAGATTGGATATGATTTTCTTATTGCCTCTTTAATCTTATATTTGCTTAATGTTGTTAAACCAGAATTACTTTTTCCGATTGGATCAGAGAAAGGATAGAGCAAATATGCAGAATGGTAATTAATTGCATGTACATTATCATAATGTGAAAATGCATCACATATCATTTCATTTTGATTAACATGATGGGAACGAGTACTATTAGTGTCGACTTCTTGATAAAAAGCAAAATCAACATCTAGTTCTTGGATTTCCTTTATTACTCCCTCAGTTGCTTCAATGACTGATTCTTTTAATTCGGCTTTACCAGATTTTCCTACAACTTTAGTGCCATCTGCCATATATCCCTCATCCATAAAGAAAGAATAATTTGGGCGATATGCTCCAAAGCCAATATTATAAGTGCTTATAGTAAATACTTTATTAGCGTCTAAATCTAAATTACTATTTTTATGTACATCTAATATTAAATTATCCTCAATGCGATTATATTGAATTAAGACATAGCCTACATATCCTACAATTATTGCCACGACCGATCCAAGTGTAATTCCTAATCCACCAAGAATTCTTTTTGTGATTTTTTTCATATTTGTATTCCTCTTAAGAAAAAAAGAGAGAATTTAGTTCTCTCTTGTTTTACCAAGTCTTTGTGCGCGACGTTGTTTCTTTTCGTAATCAAGATCAACTTTTTTCGCCACTGTTAATAGAATAATTAATGCTACAACAACTCCAATAGCAAGGAAGATAGTTCCCCATCCTAAGAAATCTATGCCAATTTTTAATGAATTCATTAATTTATTTTCTGCAATAATAACTGCATTTGCGCTATTTCTTCCTGGCAAATATACACCAACTGTATGAGTTATCATTAAAGATAATCCAAACAATGCAATGAGGCCAGCAATAATATATCCTACTAATTCTTTGGTACTAATTTTTTTCTTTTCCATAATCATGCTCTCCTTTGAGTCTTAATCATTTTAGCACGATTACACTAGTGTTTCAATAATTTAAATTATTGATTACTTATTCATGTCGTCTAAAAATAATTCATCCGGCGTTGAATCAAAAATTTTAGCCATATTTATAGCCATTTGATAGTCCAAACTTCTTTTACCGGTTTCGACCATTGATACATATGCTTTAGAAACGTTTAGTTCCTTTGCTACTGCATCTAAATTAACGCCTTTCTTTTTTCTTAATTCTCTAAATTTTGCTAATTTTGCCTTTTTCATATTTTTCATACCCCTTTAACAAAAGAATATATGATTTTTCACAAAAAGCGAAACAAAAGTTTAAACAATTTGAAAAAAAATAAAAAATCGACAAATTATGCCATGTATTAACGCTTAATTTGTCGAATTAGAATTAATTTTGACGTAAAGACTTTTCAAATTCTATTGTTTCTTTAATTAATGGAGTGTAGGCCTCATGCCATACTCTCTCTAATTTAACTAAGGCTTTATCAATTGCTTCACGTGCTGCCACAAAGTAATTTTCTTGATCTTGCAAATTCTTTTTGCCGAGTTTTCCTGTAATGGCATCAATTGTTGTTTTCATGCGATGCTTTGCTTCATTGAAATCTGGATCTGTAATACTCTTATTATTATCCATGATACCAGCAAGCATTTGCATGTATTGCGATAAAATATTTGTAATAAAGTTTGTTTGTGGATTAGCATTACCTTTTGAAGCATTCATCTCAGTAACAAATTCCATAAAAGAATCTCTAATAGCAGTATGAAGCACTAACATAAAAACACTACGATATAAAACATCTTCTTTAATTAAGAGTTCTTCTACTGAACTATCATAATTGTCTTTACGATTGTTTTTAGCAAATTGAATTTGTGACCATGAAATCGAATTGAAAAGTTCGCGAACTTGAAATAACGATTTAAAGTAGTTCATTTTCATCGCTACATCAAAAATCATTTTGCCATCTTCAAAAGTGATAACGCGATCATTGAACACATCAAACATAAAATCTTCATAAGTTTCTTTAATTTTTTCTGCTTGATCTGGATTGTTTTTTATGACAATTTCTGTGAGCAATCCTTTTTCAGTAATTGCTTGTTCAAAGATTTTTTTCTTAGTGTCATAATCTTCTTTAGTTTTGTTTCTTCCATTTGTAGAATATTCGAGCATCTCTCTAATATTCTTTAAGTATAAATATGTTGCCATTTGGGTATGTTTAAAATTATCCATTATTCTATCTCCTTTATTAACTTTTCAATATCTGCGACTCTTCTAATTTGATATTTAGCAAATTTCTTAACTTTTGCTGGACTATGTTTCATACAGAAACTATGTTCATAAAAAGTGTTAAACATTGAAATATCATTTCCCGAATCTCCTGCGACATAAACATCTTTAGGATCAATGTTATTTATTTCACAATAATCTTTTAAGCCATTTGATTTAGATACATTTGCTGCAGTTAATTCAATGAAATTATCTGTCCAAGAAGCTTCTAAAATATCTTTATAATTTTCTCTAATATATTTATTTGCCTCGCATGCTTTATCTTTGGCTTTTTTTCCTAAACCAAAGAATATCATTAATTTATAGATTTCACCTTTTTTTAATTCTTCATCAAATGCATCATTTGATATTATATACTTTTCAGCATATATACCTTGGCTGAAATAAATTATTGTATATAACCATCTTGTAAGTGTATTCATATCGCCAGCAATTACTAGGCTTTGATCTTTTGACATTAAAAGCCACACTTTAATTCCATACTTTTCAATGAATTCTTTAACAATAAATTCAATCTTTGCTCCATTTATAGCAGATGATTTAATTATTTCACCATTACTATAAATAAAAGATGAATTACATCCTATGACATCAATGTTACGCTGTAGTTTTTCTTGTACTTTCAAAGCATAAGGCAAATTACGACCAGAACACAAAACAACTTTATTCCCTTCATCAATAAAGCGGCGAATAAAGTTAATGTTTTTCTTAGGAATCATTCTTATTCTTTTTTTAGGATAAAAAAGTGTTCCATCAAGGTCTAGCGCTAGTACTTTCGGCATTTAAATCACCAAAGACATTATACACAAGATGTGACACATTTAATAGAAAAAATTTTTATAAAAATTTTCCAAAATATTGATCAACTATTCTTTTTTTCGCTAATTGCAATTGATTTACTCCAAACTTAAATTCTAAATAGTTTTCGTTAGTTAACACATCTTTAAAATAAAGTCTATTTTCTAGGAAAAAATTTTCTAGTTCTTCTTTTAGTAATTCAGTATTTTTTGTAGCAATTAAAATTGCGTCTTTAGTAAATGACATACCAATATATTTGTTAGAAATGTTAAAATTTGAAATAACTGTTCCGTCATTATCATGGACAAAACTTTTCACAATCAATGAAATATTATGTTCTTTTGCAAAATATAGAGCGTCTTTTTGGATAATATTGTAGCCTATATCAGATAGTGATAAAGCCTCTAAGTAATCTAATTTATCGTAACATTTAATATTTTTATAGCCTGGAAACACAAATGGCATAATGCCTGACACGTCTTTATATAGTAAAACTTTCTTAATATTTAAAGCATTGGCAAGCAATACCGCTGAATAGTCGCCACCACCTCGAGCCAATGTCTCTACTTCACCTTGTTCATTAAGAAGTAAAAATCCTGGAGCCACTAATACATCGTATTTTTCAAACAAATGTAGAATTTGTTTTACATCTAGATGACTTTTATAAATTCCTAATTCTTTTAAAGATAAAGCATATGAATTAATTCCATTTTGTTTTAATTGATTAGATAAAACAATAGTTGAAATAATTTCTCCTGTTGCTAATAGGCGACTTTTTTCTTTATCATCAACATAATTTTCATCTATTAATTCTAATAAAGTATCTGTGGCATAAGGAAAACCAATTCTTCCCATTGCACTTGCTACAATTAAAATTTTATCTTGATTTGTTTTAACTATATTTACAATATAATCACGATTTTTTCTTGTACTTACTGCAATTCCGCCAAACTTCATAACACTTACATTCATTTTCTCACCTAATATAATTAAACGAAAGTAAGTTTAAAAAAATAACAAAAAAAAGAGACCGAAGTCTCTTTTAAATTTATTTAAGTTTATTTTCCGCTTGGATTATTCCAAGTCCTCCATCATCTCTTCGATATAAGACAGAAACCATTTCATCTTCATCATCTAAATACATAAAGAAATCGTGTCCTAAAGCTTCCATTCTTGTAATAGCTTCTTCTACTGACATCGGTTTTAAAAGATATGATTTTGTTCTAATAATTTCATCTTGTTTATCTTGTTCAACTTCTGCTTCAAAATTTTCAAATGCAATTGATTTACCAAGGCCATCTCTATTACGACGATCTAAACGAGTTTTTAATTTGCGCATTTGTCCTTCTAGTCTATCAACTGCTAAATCAAATGCAGCATATAAATCAGCATCTGTAACTTCAGCACGGAAATTCATCATTTTTGTAAAAATTGTAATTTCAACTTTTTGTCCATTTTTATAAGTCCTTACAACAGCGCGACATTCTACATCGTCAGTAATGACAAAGTATTTGTCCATTCTGCTAAGTTTGCTTAATAATGCTTCTTTAATTCCTTCTGTGACTTCAATGTTTTTTCCAATAATTTGGTATTTCATAATCTTATCTCCTTTCCAAATATTGTTTACAATATCCACACTATTATTTTCACATTTTATCTAGATAAAATATAGTATTTAATTAATAATTTTTTATGGTATAATTTATATGTACGTGAATTAAAAAGAAATATACCATCATAATTAAATGTTAACAAATTCTACTATTTTTCTATGGTTTTTATCTTAAAAAGTTTTAATTTCGCTATAATCTCATAATATTTTTAAAACAATCTCAAAGTTATCATACTTTGGAGATTTTTTTCTATTTTAAATATTGCTTTGCCTATAAGTATAATGAAGGACCTAG
>JAFLVA010000016.1 GCA_022508525.1 Erysipelotrichales bacterium | reverse complement strand
TTCATTATACTTATAGGCAAAGCAATATTTAAAATAGAAAAAAATCTACAAGTTGTGATAACTTTGAGATTATTTTGAGAAAAAAGTAATTTAAATTTATGTACAAGAAAAAATACAGGATACAAACGAGTTCCTGTATTTAGTTTTAATTAAATAATTTTTACAACATTTTTGGCTTGCAATCCGCGATTAGTTTCTAACAACTCAAACTCGACTTCTTGACCTTCATCAAGAGTGCGATATCCATCTTCCATAATTTGTGAATAATGAACAAAGATATCTGGACCTTCACCGCGATTAATAAAGCCAAAGCCCTTTTCAGCATTAAACCATTTAACTTTTCCAATCATGCTTTATACCACCTTTCCTGCTTATACGTTAATTATAATTTTTGTTACTTTATTTTATAGAAATATCACTCGACTTATTTTTTATTTTTTCGACATTTACGGGCTAAAATTAACACTTGGATTTTTTTTGGCTGGTATTCCAATATTAAATCTATCGCCGCTTTCACAGTAGATCCTGTCGTCATTACATCATCAACAATAAGAATTTCTTTATCTCTTAATAAACTACCATTAACTATTTCCAATTTGTCTTTTACGTTTTTTCTTTCTCTTTTATTCAAGCTACTTTGTTTAAACTTTTCTTTTTTCTTTAGACAATTGACAATTGGAAGATTTAATGACTTATATATTTCTACTACGTGATTAAACCCTCTAATTTCATCATCTTCTTTCCAAGAAGGAATAGGAACTATAGTGTAATCAAAAAATTTAAGTTTTAAAAAAAATCTTTGTCTACTTAAAAATACATCTTTTAATTCATAGTCAAAGCATCCTTTAAAGCGATAAAGCAATTTCATAAAAACATCATCGTAATTATAAACGCAAGTTACTTGGACGTTTTTTATTTTTGATTTTTCATATATGCAATCTAACTCATTAAAACATTTATCACAAATGCAATCATCTAAACCAAAATCAATATTTCGAAAACAAATTTTACATATGTTCGTTACAGAAAACAATTTCTTTAACTGCATATTTAATATCATCCGTAATCTCATTTGTTAAAAAGTACACATCTCCCATTGGATGGTTTATATTTCTGCCCACACGTCCAGCAATTTGAATAAGCGTTTGACTTGAATATACTACATGATTTGCAAACAATACTATAACTTGTAAATCATCAATAGTTATTCCACGTTCTAGAATTGAAGTCGTAACAAGAAACATCAATTTTTTATTGCGAAAATTGTCTAAAATTATATTTTTACTCATCCGTTTTGAATTAACATAATCCAATTTCTTTATAAATAATTTGAGATAATTGAAAACCTGTTTGCTTAAATTAATAGTCGGAACAAATATCAAAACTCTTTTTTTATGTTTTTCATAATATTTTAGAAATTTAATTACTAAAAAATATTGCAACGTGTCTGGGAATTTTTTTACTTTAGGAACTGGTAACTGATTATTATGAAATCTAGAAAATAAAGTAAGAATTGAATATCCTTTACTCGTAAATAATTTTTTTATCTTTTCACTTGGTGTTGCACTCATATAAATATAATTTGTACGAAGAGATTTACAAAAAAATGATTCTAATAATTCGTTATTTTGATATGGAAATGCATCAATTTCGTCGACAATTAATAAATCAAAATAATTTTTATAGCGATACAATTGATGGGTAGTAAGTAAAATTATATCTCCTTCTAATTCTTGGTGATGTCCACCAAAAATCGCTATCACTTTTCTATTTGGAAAAGCATCTTTAAATCTGGGTAACAATTCTATAACCACATCTTTTCGCGGAATCGCAAAACCAACAGTTTTACCATTACTTAATACATAAGCAATTGTTTCGTAAATCATTTCTGTTTTCCCAGCACCAGTTACTGCGTATATTAAGGTATTAACACCATTTTTATAATTAGCCAGTGTATCTTTAGATATTTCTTTTTGCCTATCACTTAATTCGAATTTTAACTTATATGTTATTTTTTCTTTTCTTTTAGCTTTGTACTCTATATCATCTCCTTTAAATGTGATACATCTTCGGCAATATGCTTTGCCATTCAAGTAACCAAAATATTTTGGATTTTTATTCCCGCATTTGGGACATACAATTTTTTCCTCCATATAATACTTATAGTCATGCAAAAACAAAAAAAGTTCAGTTTTCCCGAACTTTTTTGAAAATTATAAATCTTTGACTAATTGCCCGTAGGATGTTTTAGGATTGATTGGATGTTCATCTTTTGATAATTCAAAGTGCAAAGTTTCTTTACCAATCTCTTGAGTATATGTTGATGTTCCAGATTTTCCGATTACATCATTTTGCTTAACTTCTTGATTATTATTAACTTTTATCTCACCCAACGATGCATATATGGCCACTATTCCAGATTCATGTTGAATCCAAATGACATTACCATAAATTGAATCATTTTCAGTTTTAATAACTTTTCCTGAGAAAGAAGCATAGACATCAAAAGTATTATTAGAAGAATAATCCTCTCCTTGACTCTTAAAATATTTTTCTTCTCCAGGTAAATTTACAACGGCATTTTCTCTTTCTTCGGCGGATAATGTTGAATCATAGAATGGACGACTCAAAGTTAAATTTACCACATATGGCTTATTAACAGTTTCCTTTAATGGATCAAAAGTATCTGCAACTGTGCTATTTGATTCGCTAGTTGAAGGTTTACTTGTACTATTAGATGTACTAGTTGAAGTTTGATTAGAAACTAATCCTCCAACAGGTTCATCTTCCATTCCTTTTCCAATAGCAAAGATACATCCGAAGAATAATGCAGCAGATGCTGCAATAGCTATACCAATTTTTGCCTCATCTCTTATTTTCTTTTTGTTATTTTTTGTTGTAACATCCTTTTGTGAATTTTCTGGCATATTAATCACCTCAATTTCATTTTGTCCAAATTAAGGCAACTTATACAAAAAAAATAAAAAATAGTGATTGCTCACTATTTATTTTCATAATCTTTTATTATATTAACTCTTATTTCGTGATTCCCTTTGGCAAATTCTGCATTTATAAATTGATCTAGCATCTTTAACACTTCCTCAATTGAAAAGTAATCTGCTCCAAAAGCAATCATATTAGCATCGTTATGTTCTCGACATAATCTTGCCACTGTTTCGTTATATGCAAGAGCACATCTCACGCCTTTAACTTTATTTGCTGCAATTGAAACTCCCTCACCCGACCTACAAACAACTATTCCACGGTCAACTTTTCCATCTTTTACCAATTCCGCAGCTTTTATTGCATAAAGAGGATAATGGCACGAGTCTGTAGAAAAGGTCCCACAATCTATTACTTGATGTCCAATAGATTCCAAATATTTTATAATTTCCATTTTATATTCAAATCCGCCGTGGTCGCATCCAATTGAAAATTTCATAAACTAATCCTCCAATACTTTTAAAATATCATTTAAAGTAATATTTCCTTCTCTAATTAATTTAATATCTATACCTGTTAGGTCAATAATTGTTGAAGGCTTTTGCTTTTTAGATTCACTTTTGACTATCCCACTTATTTTTCCGTCAAAATAATTTAAAGCATCAAGATAGTCTAGAGCAGGTGATTCATTACTTGGGTTTGCGCTTGGAACAAGCAAAGGTTTACCAACTTGTTTAATTAAACTTAATGCATAAGAATGATTAGGAATTCTAACACCAATTTTACTAGTATTAAGATTTACCCAAGGATATATATCATCTTTAGGTTTTAAAAGCATAGTTAATTCACCAGGCATTAGCTTATTAATTATTTTTTTCGCTTTTTCATCAAGAATTGCCACTTTTTCTATTTGTGAAACATCGCTACACATTAAAGTGAATGGCTTATCCGCCGGTCTTTTTTTTGCTTCGACTAACTTATTAAAAGCCTCAAAACTATCATAAATTACACCGAGCCCAAAAACAGTTTCAGTAGGGAATGCTAAAACTTCACCATTAAGTAAAATTTCACTTGCTTCAGCAATTTGATCTTCTTTCAATAATTTCGTTTCCAAATTCCTCACCACAAGTACTATTTTATCACGTTTCTATCTAAAAATATCAAATAAGATTATTTTTGTTCTTATAACGGTTTCGTCGCAACTATCTTTTCTCAAATCTCCACTAATTGTCATTCCACTCGCATCACCAACGAGAATAACAATTGTACCTGATGCATAATAGCTTCGACAAGTATCGTCAATATTAAATAATTCTATATCCGATACTAATTTTTTTTCTCTCTCTTTTTCATTTAAAAGTAAAAATTGTTCATCATAGATATCTATTAATTTTTCTTTATAATCATATAATTTATAAAGATCTTCTGCGTGATTTGAGTTTGCAGTAATTTCATATTTGTATTTAAATGGTTCGCTAGAAAGCGATGCAAAAACACTTATTGATACTGCAAGTATACCAAGACTTATAGAAAAATATTTCATATATATCACCCATAATAACTTTAGGCAACTTAATCTATTTTATACGTAATAATCACATATCTCCATTTATTATTAAAATCCTGATAGAATAAATATTCAGCATTTTCGATATATTTTTGTATTAAAATTTCAATTTGATTCTTTTGATCATAATTAAATTCAAACGCAATTATGCCATTATTATTCATAACCTTATTAGCGTTCTTTAAAATTACTTCGTAATAATCTATACCATGCTCAGCGAAAAGCGCTAAATGTGGCTCATAATCTAAGACCCCTTTATCTACTTCGCTTTTATTTTGGATATAAGGAGGATTAGAAACTAATACATCTAATTTTATATTTCTTTCAATTATTGGCTCTAACATATCGCCACTTAAAAACTCTATTTTTGTTTCTAATTTATCAGCATTATATTTTGCAACATCAAGTGCGTCTAAAGAAATATCCGAGGCAAAAACACAGGTGTTTTCAAAGTGTTTTTTCAATGTTATTGCTATACAACCAGAACCAGTTCCGATATCTAAAATGTTAATTTTTTTCTCATTGAACTTGCTTTTGATCTCTTTAATGAGCGTTATTACCAACTCTTCAGTTTCAAGTCGTGGAATTAAAACTCTTGAATCCACATAAAATGTATAATCTAAAAATCTAGCCTTATTAATTACATATTGATATGGTTCACCTTTAATAACTCTTTCAATATAACTTTTTAATAACTCTTCATCTTTTAGTTCTTCATCTTTAATAAAAAATTCTGACATGTTGCCATCCATTTTTTGAACAGCCATAATTAAAACACGGAGAATATAGTCATTTATATTCTCCTCGTTTAAATATTTATGATATGCTTGCTCGTAAAACTTACGATAAAGCATTTTTATTGTTCTCCTGCTAATTTATCTTGTTGATCTGCATCATTTAAGGCATTTAAGATTTCTTCAATATCGCCTTCCATAACACGATCTAATTTTTGAATAGTAAAGCTAATTCTATGATCAGTTACACGATTTTGCGGATAGTTGTATGTTCTAATCTTTTCAGAACGCTCACCTGTTCCAATTTTTAGACGACGTTCAGAAGAAATTTTTTCATCTTGCTCAGCTTGTTTAGCGGCAAAAAGTTTTGCTCTTAACATATTCATCGCAATTTCACGGTTTTGAATTTGTGATTTTTCTACTTGACAAGATACAACGATACCAGTTGGAACGTGTGTAATACGTACAGCAGATTCTGTTTTATTAACATTTTGTCCACCTGCACCTTGTGATCTATATGTATCAACTTGTAAATCTTCGTTTCGAATTTCAATTTCAACTTCTTCGGCTTCTGGCATTACTAATACTGTTGCAACTGAAGTATGAATTCTTCCTTGTGCTTCAGTTTTAGGAACACGTTGTACACGGTGTGCACCAGATTCAAACTTTAATTTAGAATAGACACCTGTTCCTTTCACCATGAAAGAAACCATAGCGAATCCACCCATTTCTGATGGTGCTTCATCTACCATTTGAATTTTCCATCCTTGCTTTTCTGCATATCGAGTATACATTCTAAATAAATCACCAGCAAAGATATTTGCTTCATCGCCACCTACAGCACCACGAATTTCAACGATAATATTTTTATCATCATTAGGGTCTTTAGGAAGAAGCATAATTCTTATTTCATCAGTAATTTTTGGTTCAAGTTCTGATAATCTTTTTAATTCTTCTTTTCCGAGAGCAGATAATTCTTCATCTGAATCATTTGCCATCATCATTGCTTCTTCTCTATCGGCAATTACTTTTTTATATTCCAGATATTTTTCTACAACCGGTCCGATATTTGCTCTTTCTTTAGACAAATCGCGGAATTTTTTCATATCTTTCATAGTGGATTCATCCATTAATAAACGATCCACCTCTTCTAAACGAACAATTGTTGCTTCTAATCGTTCTTGTAACTTTTCTTCCATAGTATCCCTACTTTCGGCCGAATTATTTTAACATTTTTTACAAATAAATGCACTAATATAATATGTTTTGTACTATACAATAATTTAAGTATATGTTTTTGTTATTTTGAAAGCTTATAAATACATATATATTTTATTTTTCACAACCACAAATATTTTTTCACTATTTCTATTTAATGCTTAAATAGAACGGACAAAAGTGATATAATACTTTTGGTGATTAATTATGGCTTATAAAGCACTATATCGAACATATCGTCCATCCACTTTTGAAGAAGTAGCAGGACAAAAACATATAGTTAAAACATTACAAAATGCATTTAGTACAAACAAAATTGCTCATGCCTATCTTTTCTGTGGTCCAAGAGGAACCGGAAAAACAAGTATGGCAAAACTTGTCGCTAAGGCTTTGAATTGTGAAGAAGGAATTGGACATCAATGTAACCATTGTTCAAATTGTCTTTCTGTCACTGATGGTAGTCATCCTGATGTTATTGAAATTGACGCAGCAAGTAATAATGGCGTTGATGAAGTACGTGATTTAATTGAAAAAGTCAAATACTCGCCAATTAAAGGTCGCTACAAAGTTTATATTATTGACGAAGTTCATATGATGACTTCAGGAGCATTTAATGCCTTACTTAAAACTTTGGAAGAACCTCCTGCCCATGTCATATTTATTTTAGCTACAACAGATGCACACAAGGTAATTCCAACAATTGTCTCTCGTTGCCAAAGATATGATTTTTCTAAAGTTGATGATATAGATATTATCAATCGTCTAAAAACAATTTTTGCAAAAGAAGGTATTGTTTATGATGATACTGCCTTAAAAAGCATTGTAAGTCTAGCTGATGGTGGAGTAAGAGATGCCTTATCTATCGCCGATCAAGTAATAGCTTATAGTGGTAATTCTATTAGTGAAAAAGATGTTGAAGATTTATTCGGATTAGCAAGCATCGAAGAAAAAACAAATTTCATCTTGCAAATTAATAGAGGCAACACAAAAGATGTGTTAGAAAAAATGAATCAATTTATTGAATCTGGTGTTGATATTAAAAGGCTCACTAACGATATGCTTGATATCTTAAAAGATATTATTATTATGAGCGATACCGGAGATGAAAAACTCCTAATAAAATTACGAAAAGAACAAGTTTTAAATCTTGTTGATGAAATTGATACTAGCGTTGCTTTAGAAATGATTAATATTTTACTTGAAGCACAAAGCGAATATAGATATGTAAATAATATTAGTTCATTATTCCAAGTCACCTTGCTCAAAATGTTAAGTACCAAAAAGAAACAACAACCAATTCCACAAAAGGCCGAAGTCAAAGAGGAACCAATCAAATTGGTTGAGCCAAAAATTGTTCAACCAACAATTAATGAAGAACCTATTCCTCAAAATGTAACAAAACAGGAAGAACCAGAAATCAAAAATGTTTCTGAAACCGAAACAGTTCCTCTTCTAAATGAATTAGTAAATAGCGGAGAAAAAAATCGTTTATCTGAAGAAACTATAATCAAACTTATGGTTATCGGAGATAAAGAAATGAAACTAGCAATGGTGGAAAAATGGAAAAATCTAGAATCATATAAAATGCATCCTTCTATAGGAAAACATGCTACATTGCTAGCAAGTGGACGTCCATATATTATGAATTCAACTTTGTTGATTCTTGAATACCAATTTGCCCATGATGCAGAAAAAGTTAACTTTATCGCCAATCAAAAATCTTTAACTAGCATGATAAAGATGATTTCGGGAATTGAAATCAAGGTATACGCAATTTGCCGAAACGAATCTTATGAAGCTTCCAGAAAGTTTATGGAACTTCGCCAATTATCAAAATTACCTCGTGTCACTTTAGATGACATTGAAATAGATATCAAAGGAGAATAAAAATATGAATATGCAACAAATGTTAATGCAAGCTCAAAAAATGCAAAGAGAAATGCAAAAGGCTCAAGATGAACTTGCAAAAAAAGAATTTAAAATTTCTAAAAATGGTATTGTCACTGTGACAATGATGGGTAGCAAAGAAATTATTTCTATCGAAATTGCTGATGCAGCTTTAGATGTTGATGATAAGGAATTTTTAGAAATTGCTATTAAAGATGCAGTTAATGAAGGCATCTCACAAATTGAAGAAGCAAACGAAGCAATTCAAGCCAGAATCGCAAACAAAATGCCAGGATTTTAATTATGGAAAAGCTCAAGTCGTTTGATAAATTAGTTGAGCAATTCAAGAAACTCCCAAGTGTTGGAACAAAATCAGCTGAAAGAATGGCTTATTCTATCCTCAATTGGAATGAAGAAGATATTAAAGAATTCGCAAATGCTCTACAAGATGTAAAAAACAAAATTCACAAATGTCCAGTTTGTGGTATTTTTACTGAGCACGAAAAATGTGAAGTATGTTCTTCATCTAGTCGTGATACAACAAAACTCATGGTCGTATGTAATCAAAAAGACGCTTTAGCTTTTGAAAACGCCGAAGCTTTTGATGGACTTTACCATGTTTTAGGTGGGGTATTATCAATTCAAAATGGCGTTTCTTATGAAGACTTAGCAATCGACAGTCTATTAGAACGCGTACAAAATGATAATATAAAAGAAATTATTCTCGCCACTGAGCCAACAATTGATGGAGAAACCACCGCACAATTTATTGCGAAATTATTAGAAAAATATAATGTCTCCATCTCAAGATTAGGATATGGTCTTCCAATGGGTGGTCACTTAGACTACGCTGATGCGTTGACTCTTTCTAAATCTTTAGAAGGACGCACAAAACTCAAATAAGGAGGTTTAACTATGTTTATTACATTTGAAGGTCCAGAAGGTAGTGGAAAAACAACTGTTTCAAATATCATTGTAAATAGATTAGAAAAGCTTGGTTATAAAGTTATAAAAACTCGTGAACCAGGTGGCACTCCTATTGCAGAAGCAATAAGAAATGTAATTTTAGATCCTAAAAACACAAATTTAGATCCTCGTGCTGAAGCATTGCTTTATGCTGCTAGTCGTAGACAACACTTAGTAGAAAAAGTGTGGCCTGCAGTATCAGAAGGAAAAATAGTTATTTGTGATCGCTTTTTAGATTCCTCACTTGCTTATCAAGGAGGAGCGCGTAATTTAGGTGTAGATAATATTTTATCGGTCAATATGTTTGCAACGGAAGGAACATTCCCTGATTTAACTCTATTATTTGACATTGCGCCAGAAGACGGACTTAAAAGAATCGCGGCAAATGCTAACCGCGAAGTAAATCGTTTAGATTTAGAAAAAATAGATTTTCACAAAAAAGTACGTGAAACATTTCTAGAATTAGCAGAAAAATACAATGAGAGATTTGTTATTGTTGATGCTAACAGACCTCTTGAAGATGTTGTTGAAAATACATGGTTAATAATTAAAAAGAAATTAGGAATATAAGAAATGAAAATCGGCAAGTATTTAAAAGAAAGACAAATAACGGTGTACAAAACGTTTTTTAACGCTATTAATACATCGCACCTTTCTCATGCTTATTTACTTGTCGGAGAGCAGGGAACTCCTCTTTTAGAATCAGCGATTTTTCTTGCAAAATCTTTGGTGTGTGATGAGCCAAATCCACTTGCTTGTGAAGAATGTCTAACATGCCTAAGAATTGATGAAGGCAATTATGCTGATTTAATAATTGTTGATGGGGCACTTAAATCCATAAAAAAAGATGATATTCACACCATCGAAGAAAGATTTGAAACAAGCGCTGTAGAAAATAAAGGCAAAATGATTTATATCATAAATCACGTTGAAAATATGACTAACGAGGCAATAAACTCTCTTTTGAAATTTTTAGAAGAGCCAAGTGAAAATATATATGCATTTTTAACTTGTGAAAATGAATCACGCGTTTTGCCAACGATTATTTCTAGAAGTCAGACATTACATTTTAAATCTATTGATAAAAAAGAGATAAAAAATGCTGCTTTATCTTTAAATGTTGAAGAAAGTGATGCAGAATTATTGTGTAATTTTTACAATAATGCCGACCTTATAAAACTCAAAATAGATGATTCTGATTATAAAAACGCCAAAGATTGTTTGTTAAAAACAATTAACGCTTTAACGAAATCATCAAATTTAGCTCTGGTAGATATACATCAAGAGGTACTTCCAAAATTGAAATCAAAAGAATCGATGAGATATTTTATTGATATGCTAACAATAGTGTTTCAAGACTTATTAAATTTATCTATCGAAAATGATATAATTTTAAAAACATATGAGGATAACTTAATTGTTTTAAAAAACAAGCTTCCTCATATACAAGAAAGTTTATTAACTATTATGACCTCTAGAGGTCAAATAGACATGAATGTAAATCTAGGTCTTTTATTAGACCATGTGATTAATTTCATTGTTGAAGGAGATGAAAAAAATGGAAAATGAAGAAACAGTTGTTAACACTGAACAAGTTGAATATAAATTCTTTGTCGCTTTACGTATGAATGAATCTGCTAAGGCATATTATTTTTCCACAAATATAGAAACTTTAAAAGAAGGCGATTTTGTTGTAGTTGAAACAATCCGCGGATTAGAACTAGGAAAAGTAGAAACTCAATTACAACCAATCGATAAATACAAATCAGAATTGGAATTAAAACCAATTTTAAGAATTGCTACAGAAAATGATATTGCAATGCACCAAGAAAATATTTTGCTTTCTAAAGATGCTTTTGATATATGTGGTCAAGAAATTAAAAATCTAAATCTTGATATGCGTCTTATAACTGCTGAATATACACTTGATCGTAGCAAAATCCTTTTTTCATATCTTGCTGATGATCGTGTGGATTTTCGCGAACTATTAAAAGTACTCGCTAATCGTTTACATTGTCGTATTGAGTTAAGACAAATCGGAACGAGGGACAAGGCCAAAGTAGTAGGTGGTATAGGAATATGCGGATTGCCACTTTGCTGCTCAACATTTTTAAATGAATTTGACGGTATTTCTATAAATCGCGCCAAAAATCAGATGCTTTCCTTAAATATTCCAAAATTATCAGGTCACTGTGGTAAGTTAATTTGTTGTTTAAAATATGAAGATGATGCATATACAGAATTAAAAGAACATTACCCTAAAATTGGAACAAGAGTTCAAATGAATGGCGAACAATTTAAAATTACATCAATGAATGTTTTAACTCGCCAAATAAAATTAGAAAATTCAGAAAATGTTGTATTTGTTGATTTGGATACAGTTATGAAATGTTTAAAGGAAAATAATCATAATGAGAATTAAAAACTTTGATGAAGATAAACACATATTATATTTAGTTGCAACGCCAATAGGAAATTTATCAGAAATGACACCCCGCGCAATAGAAGTACTTAATTCTGTCGTTGCAATCGGTTGTGAAGATACACGTGTTAGTAAACAATTATTAAATAATTTTAATATCTCAAAAAAATTAATATCCTGTCATGAGCATAATGAAGAACAAGCAAGTATCGAATTATTAAAATATCTTGAAGATGGAAATGTTGCATACATTTCAGATGCTGGATATCCAGGAATATCTGATCCTGGACATCGTTTGCTTTTAAAAGTACTTGATAATGGCTATAAAGTAAGCGTCGTTTCTGGTGCCAATGCAATGATTAATGCTTTGATTGGTTCAGGACTGGATACAACTCATTTTTACTTTCATGGTTTTTTAGCAAGCAAACATTCAACGCGTATCCACGAATTAGAAGAACTAAAAAACAAAAAAGAAACGTTAATATTTTATGAATCACCTCATCGTATTGAGGATACTTTAATAGACTTAAAAACCATACTAGGTAATAGAAAAGCAGTAATTGCACGAGAATTAACCAAAAGATTTGAAGAGTTTATCCGTGAAGATTTAAATACCTTATGTGAAATAGATGTCTCTACCCTAAAAGGCGAAATGGTTTTAGTTATTGAGGGTAATAAAAATAATGAAAAAGTGTCTGAAACAGAAGTATTATCGTATGCTAAAAATCTAATTTCTAACGGAATTAATACAAAAACTGCAGCGAAATTGACGGCTGAACATTTTAAAGTTAGTAAAAATGCTGTATATGATGTATTAATAAAAAAATAATATGAAATACAAAGTTATTATATTTGATTTAGATGGTACTCTATTAGACACATTAGAAGATTTAAAAAATGCTGTAAATCACGCTTTAATTTTAAACAATTTCCCAAAAAGGACTATTGAAGAGATAAGAAACTTTATAGGGAACGGAACTAAATGTCTCATAAAAAAATCTTTACCTAGTGGTGTAGATTTAAAAACTTACGAAATAGTGTATCAAGACTTTATAAACTATTACAAAGAGCATAATCTTGATCACACTCATCCATACCAAAATGTTATTAATTTGTTGGAACAATTGAAAAGATGCGGGTATAAAACCGCTATTGTGTCTAATAAAAATAACGATGCTACTAAAGCAATGCAACAAAAGTTTTTCCCAGGTTTAATTGATGTTGCTGTTGGAACAAAGGATTTTTCTAAAACAAAACCAAATCCCGAAACAACTCTTGAAGTTATTAAATATTTAAATGTTCAAAAATCAGATTGTGTTTTCGTGGGTGATTCTGAAGTAGATATTGAAACAGCAAAAAATGCTTCAATCAATTGCATTTCTGTATCATGGGGCTTTAAAAACGTAGAATTTCTTATAAAAAATGGCGCATCAATTATTATTGATGAACCATTAGAGTTAATAAAATATATCTGAGCTAATACCATCGTTGATCCTATTAAAACTAACGATGGTTTTATTTATGAATTACAAGAAAGAACTGCAATTGTCAAAACACAATACTTATTACACGAACACAATCGCGGAATCTATGAATAATCAGTTCGCCACTATTCTTAAATTATGGTTATCAGAATTTTGAAAGATTTAGAAAACGTGCTTTGTTAATTTTAAGACACAAAAAATTATCTATCAAAAAGACGCACAAATCTTATTATGTTATGTACGTCTAATTTTTCAACCTCAATAAAATTAAGAGTTCCAATCATATTAACATTTTTAATTGTATTATGGTAATAAAGTTATTGTTAATGTGTTACTACCAGTTACACCATATGCTTTATCATAAACTGTAATAGTAGCTTCTCCTTCTCCTATAAAGTCTGCATACCATCCATCATTAATAACAATGACATCAGAATTAGATGAACTAAAGGATAAATTATTAATTGGGCATCCTCTAACTAAATCACCAATTTGCGGATTCGTAATTAATAATTCTAGTAAATTAACAGACTTATATCCATACTCATCTTCTGGTGTTTCGGAAATTGAATATGTTAATGATTCTTTAGAAAAGCTAGCTTCAGTGATGAAATTATCTTCTATGCTATATTGAAGTGCAAACGGATAACTAGTCAATTCACCTAGTTTATATGACTCCATAAAATAAGAATAACCGACCCCATACACACCATGTTTTCGCATCGAAGTAGGGGTATCATAATTATCATAAAATGTATCATAATATCCTTCAGTGTACCAGAAATCTGTGACATGATATTGAGCATCAATTGTAAATTCAAATCCTGCTATATATTGATATAAATCGTCATCAATTTCTCCAGTATAAATAAAAGTTGCATGTCGGCTGCCATCACTTAGTATTTCTCCAAAATATCTACCATCATAGTTACTTGTAAAGGTATTTAAAATCAACCAAGCATTATAACCTTGACCAGCATTTAAATTAATTAATGCTTCCAATTCATCTGTTTCATATCGATAAGCTGTTGCAGCAAATGTTGTATCAAATTTTTTAATTTGTGTATAGATACCATCATTATAAGTTCTTTCTTCACGAAAATTTGAAGTCGCAGTTATAATACTATTAGAATCGCGATTAACAGTTGTACCTACATATAAGGTTACATCTAAATAACTAGATATTTTTGTTGAGCGTTGTTGACGATAAGTATTATAGTTATTATATTGTGAGACTCTTACTTCCGTAAAATCTTCATCGACGAATACCGCGTTAAACAAAGCCTCATTTGCTTCTTCAAGCGTAAATGTAGTGGATTCCACGTCTGTAGAAGACTTTGAAGTGTCTGATGAATCTGAAGATGGAAGATTATTTGAAGCATTGACAGATGGTGTAGATATATCTGGGCTATTACTTGGAGTTGTATTTGTTGCACAACCAGCAAGTAATGATAATGCTAGAAGTAATGCGAATACATTTTTTTTATTCTTCTTCATAAACAAATCCCCTTGATTCATAAAAGACATTTCTTGTTCCATATGAATTGATATGAAGTGTTCCGACAGATTCAACATTATCATTATTCAGATTTGTAGTATCAATCTTTGTTTCAGATTCAATATAATCAGTTCTTGTAGTAAGCTTTACATAATCAATTGTATTAGTTGCACTAAGCACTAATTCAAAGCTTACAATCACTTCGCGATAAATTATATAAGTTTTTATTAAATAACGATTAGACAAATTTTCAATACCATTATCTAAAAATGGAATAATTGACTCTAATTTTTCCATATCACCAACATATGTTGCTTTCCTTAAAACAGCATTATATGCAAAGTCAGAGACAGTCAACATTGCAAGAGCCTCTGAGTCAATTGATTGTTCGTTATCAATAATCATGCCAACTGATGACCACTTCATCTCACCATCATCTATTAAATTAGTTGGAGTGGAGAATACTTGTTTAGATACAACAGAAAGTGCTTCTTTTAAATCTCTTTTTTCACTATCATCACCGACATCAGGTTTATCTTCAGGAAGAACAGTAATATCTATTTTTCCTGTTACACCACTATAAATGTTTTCAGCAATAATAGTACAAGTTCCTGGAGTTAATCCTCTTACTCTTCCACTATAATCAACAACAGCAACAGCCTCGTTGCTACTAGAATACTTTAAACTTCGATCAATAGCAGTTTTTGGTAATACTTCCGCCTTAAGTGCAACTGTTTCTCCAACTTTAATTTGAGTTACAGCTGCAGATAAATTAATTTCTTGGACAAATAGTGAATCAATATCAAAAGGTAATTCACCAGTAAATTCACTTAATTTACCAGTGTTTACTGTAGTTTCTTGAAGTACATAATCAATTGGGGTTAGACCTTCTATAGAATTATTGTTTGATTGATATGCCAAATAACTATAATAAGATTGTTCCGCAACATAACTCTTAATATGCAAATCATTTACATCAAATAAATATGAGAAAGTTGCAATATAGTATTGATTAGTGTTGCCACTCTCATATTCCATATATATAGTTACTGATAAGTCATTATTTACATATTCAGATGTATATGCAATTGTAGATCCCAAATTATAGCCTTGTACAAAATCAGTGTATGCTTCATAGCCAACACCACTTGATACATAAATTCTTGCTTCTTCTCTCAAACTTTCTAAATCATCGCCATACCAATTTAAATTCATGGCATCTGTAGTGCTAGTAAAAACTTCACTATCATAGATTGTAATATCATAATAAATATCATTTTGAAGCATTCTTAAAGTTGTAAAATCTGATTCGTAAACATAAGTATCATTAATGTAATAATGATTTACAGTTCCACTACCAATGGTTATATCATTTGAATATGTGTTTTCAATAATTGTTTGTGTTTGATGATATCGAATACCATTTTCATAACCATAAATATCAAAATTTGTTTCACTAGATTTTACAATATTTAAGTCAGCAAAAGGTGCATTATAAATCAATCTTAAAAGTAATTCGGAATCAATAACATTAGGATAATTCGGTGTATTACTTGCTGATGTTGATGGCAAGGTAGATGCACTATCTTTTAAAGAAGAATCTAGTTCATTGCTTGTTGATGCCGATAGTAAATCATCTAAACTTCCACTATCATTACTTATTTGTCCACATGATACAAGAACAGTTGCAAGCATCATTAGTATTATTATTTTTTTCATAAAATTTATCTCCTAAAATGGATTCAATGCGAATCGCTATAAGCAAATTCGCATTGATATATTAATTTAATTAATTTTTGTCAAATTGCCAGATTGAGTGCTAGCTGCATCTGATCCAGGTATAAAGTGATATGTTAAACTTGAACCATCTTTAGCAATTACTAAATGGAAATCATGTATATAGTAGGCTGGTGAATCTGTCAATTCAATGTTGGTGATTTCAATGACATAATATTCATCATTCATAGCAGTAACACTACCATTATGTAGCATTTCGTCATCAGTTTTAGTTGTTAATTCCCATGTAGCATTACAACTGATTTTTGCAGATGCCCCACGATAAGTATCGACAATAGTTACAGTTCCATTATCATTAAATGTGAAAGTGAATCCTTGATTTGAATAGAAAATATATTGCCAGGTGCCTACAATCGTTTCTTTAAGTTCATCAGTTGATAAATCACCTGCCGAAACAAAGATTGTCTTTGAAGCCATAACGTTTACATTAGCAGTTGATGTAGCTGTAACTGTCACAAATCCGCTGGATTTTCCTCTTAACATAGTTTTACCATTTTCTGTGATTATTTCAGCTAATTCTGAGTCATTTACTGACCAAGTAACTGTTTCAATTGAACCACTTGGGTTAACTGTTGCTGTTAATTCTACACTTTCATCTATTCCAATTTTATCAGATGTAGTATTAATTGTAATTGAAGTAGGTGGTAATTGTCCAACTGTAAATGTAACTGTTTTACTAACACCAGTTGAAGTTGCAACAACAATATCCGAGGTTCCTTCTTGAATTGTAGTAATTCCTTTACCATTCGAATTAATAGTAATTACATCTTCATTGCTACTTGATAAGAAATATAAAGTTTTACTTTCAATTGCAGTGCTTGGTGTTACATTTGTCATTGTCCAACTTGTAATGCTAAAACCAGCAGCTACTAATGGATTTTCAGATGTAAATGAACGACTTGTATTATTTTGATAATAGCTTCCTGTAAATGTAAAATCAGAGATAAAGTAACTATCAATCTTTTCATTTACTACATCGCTAGGCATATTTTCTAATTCTGTTGGAGATTTGCTAGCTTCAACAATAGTATAGATATTATCGCGTGGAGTTGCATTTGGTTTTAACGGTGAATTAACATCAGTAGAATCTTCTACTTGGCTTGAACGAACATATCTTTTATGAGAATAGTTATATGAAGTAATAAAGTTATCACTAGATCTTACAACAATTTCTAAATCAAATGTTCCATATAATGCCGAAGTTTCCTTTGTTAAAACTTTTGAAAGTATAATCTTATAGTTACTACCATCCATATCTTCAACATTTAAAGTTGAATCTTCATCAAAATCTGCTAATAGTTTTGCAAGTTTATTTATAATTCCATAATTCTCAATAATTTGAGTAGCATCACTACTTAACACTTCTAAATCACTATTAGTTACATTGTCGACCATAGTTTTTGCAGTAGCAATTTCATAACTACTAGCATAAGCATAATCAAAATCAAGTGTTTCATACAATCTACCATTTTTAATTTGATAAGCATGTACTAAAGGATAAGCCGATGCATATTGGCCTAAATATGTTGGTCCAGTACCTTCGGCTACAACACCATCTTTATAAAAAACCATATTAATATTTTTTGCTTTAGCTTCATCTAACACTTGGTCAACAAGTTGTTCTTTAAAACTTAATGACTCTAAATTGTTTTCTACTAATGCAGCTTGAGATATTACACTAACTACATCAGCATAAGTTTCTGGTTTTTCTGTTACTATAGCATCTTCAAATTTAGCCGTTAAAGTAATATCACTTGTAACATTGAATGTGTATGGATTATTTTTACTAACAATTGTACCTTGTTCATTCTCCCAACCAACAAATATTTTGCCTGGAATATTATTTGCAGTGACAGTACATTCTTCACCATATAAGAAATAATCTTTTCCACCAGTTCCACCAATTACTATAACAGTATAATTAATAGTTTCGTATGTCGCTGTTATTACCATATCTTCTGTAACTGTAAGTTCAAATTCTTGGTTACGTGATAAAACATTACCGTGTTCATCCATAAATAATTTAAACGATTTACCTTTTTCAGGCTCATTAGCAGTGATTGTAATTACTGTACCATATAAATAGTCTCCAGTACCGGTACCATTATGCACAATAATATGTAAAACTAAATCAGTATATTCTGCTGTTAATTCAATATCCTTAACAACCTCAAATGTATAAGTGGATGAATTAGAAACGATTCTATCTTCTTCCACATCTCTCCAACCACTAAAGGTCTTACCAGTAGCAGGTTCATTAGCAACCACTGTAACAAATGTGCCTTCTGCAACATGAGTTTGACTTCCTGTGCCATTATTGACAATAACATCAAAATATTTTGTAGTGTCTACATTGTTAGATGTTCCACTACTACTTGTAGATCCACTAGTAGATGCTGATGTACTTGTACTTACATCAGTCGATGTAGATTTACTTGTTTCTCCAGTTGATGGTGTAGGAGTACTTGTTGGTTCTGAAATGGATGTACTTGTACTTACTGATTTATTATCTGAAGTTTTATTAGCGCAAGAGCCACATATAGCAAGTACCATACCAATCATTAATACAAAAATACTATTCTTTTTTTTCATAAATTTCCCCTCCATTTTGGATAATAAATAAAACATATTGCTTTAAAATATTATCATCATACTTGTAAGTTAGGTTAATTTTATATCAATATATGTTTTTTGACAACTTTACATAATTGGATAAGGTTTATGAAACTGCTTACACCATATTATTGATTTGTCTCGATAATGTATTAAAACACTAAAATTACGTTTTTTAAGTAAAATTCCATTTTTTTGCTAAAGAAAAAGCGACCACTTCAAATGGTCGCAAAATTGCAATTATCGGAGCTCTTAATTCTGTTGGGGTGGTTTTAATCAACACCACCAATAAAATTAAGAGTTTCAATATATTTAAAAATGGCACTTGTTAAGTGCCATTTTAATTACATCAATTCTTCGTCTAAATCTTCAAATGATTTATCTGCTAATACTTGCATTTGACCAAACATTGTCTCGAAATGATTTTTATCAAATCTTACTTGAGTGTTATTAGCTAATGTATTGATATCTGATAACATAATTAATGCTCTCATTGGTTCGTTTTCATTATCCTTAGATCTGACTGTGCCATCTTGAATAGAGATAACATTATTAATTTCTTCACCCATGATGTTTTCTCTATAATTTAGACGTACAGATGTTTCAATCATTGGAGAATCTGTTTTCAATAATTGCACTCTGCTTCCTAATAAAACACGTTTTGCACCATCTAAATCTTTCAAAAATGCTTGAGAATTAAATGCCAAACGATTAATACCATAATCTTTAATTGCATCAACTACCAATGATAAATCATCAACCATCTTAAATATAACTTCTTTAGCTTGTGCATTATCTTTAACACCTGCCACATAAAGAACTCTGCCTCTAGTCATTTCAATCATAAAGTTTGCACCTTGCAAACGAGCAGCAATGTTTCCCTCTTGGTCTTTTCCCATTGCAACTTTAGCATCTTTAAAATTTTCTGCTACTTTATTTACAATGCTTTCGCTTAGTTCAAAAGTACCAAATAAAATAATTCTACGATCAATAATTGTATACATAATATAATTTCTCCTTTATTACCAATAGATATTATAACATTAATATAATAATATTGTATTAATTTACTTCATTTTTTGATTTCTTTTTTTGTGTATCAACTTTTTTACCATAGATAACAAAGCGATTCCATAAAAATTCTAAAACAAAATTTAAAACCATAGTAATTAATAACACCACAGTCTTATTCCATCCACAATTAGCAACTAAATAGTTTCCTCCTATTGCTGTTGGAGGGATAAAAAACACATAAAATAGAAATGCTAACGCCATTGATTTTGGAATATTTACAGCGGCTTTAAAAGTGAATTTGAAATTAAATGTAAAATTCCATAATACCGATAATGCTGTAGCTATAATATAGGCTATTCCATACTCCGAATCATCCGAAAAAGCTATTCCTAATAATTCAAAAGAAACAATTTGAACAATTCCTGCTGAAATAGAAAATAGTGTAAATTTTATAAATCTTAATACTTCTTTAAATTTCATAGTGATCATTTCCCTTAAACTGTGCTTGATACAACGCAAAGTATCTATTCTTTTTTTCTAATAATTCTTCGTGCGTTCCAACTTCTTTAACTTCTCCATCTTCCACATACGCTATTTCATTAGCATTTTTAATCGTAGAAAGACGATGGGCTACAACAATAGTAGTGCGCCCTTTAGCTAAACAATCTAGTGATTTTTGAATAGCCATTTCTGTTGCATTATCAAGAGCAGATGTGGCTTCATCTAAAATTAATAATGCCGGATTTTTCAAAAATACTCTTGCGATGGATATTCTTTGTTTTTGTCCACCGGATAACTTTATTCCTCTTTCACCAACAATCGTGTCAAATTTATTAGGTAGAGACATTACATAATCATAAATATCAGCATTTTTACTAGCTTCAATAAGTTCCTCTTCAGTAGCGTTTAACTTACCATACAAAATATTATCTCTGATCGTTCCATTAAAAAGAAATACGTCTTGTTGCACAATACCAATATTCTCGCGTAATGATAATAAATTGATGTCTTTTAAATTGTGATTATCTATGTAGATATCACCTTCGCTAATTCGATAAAACGCAGGAATAATATGACAAATCGTGGTTTTTCCTCCGCCAGATGGGCCAACCAAAGCAAGCGTAGTACCAGCTTTAATATTCAAATTAACATCATGAAGTATTTCTTCAGAAGTTTCATAATTAAATGAAACATTTTTTAGTATTACATTTCCTTGAACATCATTCAAAACGAGACCATCTAAATTTAAATCTTCTTCATCCTTATCCATAATTTCAAGGAATCTTTGGAATCCAGTAACGCCATCTTGTAGTTGTTCAATAAATCTAATAAGTGTATTAACAGGATTAAGGAATAAAGATAAAGAAACGACAAATGTCGTAAAATCTACTGAGTCAATCTTGCCATAAATCATAAATAATCCGCCGGCAACAATTACAATAACATTGAATACATCTGTCACAAATTCTGTAGTAGACATAAATTGTCCCATATATTTGAAGACGTGAGAACGTGCTTTTTTAAATTCGTTATTACTCGTTTCAAATTTCTCTAATTCTTTTTCCGAATTATTAAAGGCTTTAGTAACGCGAATACCAGTAATGCTACTTTCAATTGTCGCATTTATTTTTGCTATACCTTCGCGAGATTCTTTAAAAGCATTTAGCATTCTTTTTCTTAAAACAGCTGAAATCAAAATTAAAATCGGAACACAAATGAAAATTATTAGAGTCAACATCCAGTTCACAAAAACAGCTAGATATATAAAAGACCCTATAATAGATACACCACAAATAAAAAAGTTTTCAGGACCATGGTGTGCCAACTCAGAAACATCCATCAAATCAACAGTTATTCTTGACATAATCTTTCCCGACTCATTTTCATCATAGAAAGAATATGGAAGTTTTTGTAATTTATTAAACAAATCGCTTCTCATTTTAGCTTGCATATTAACTCCGATGACATGTCCATAGTATTGCACGAAGTAACGAAGTAACATTCTTATAGCATATATAAGAAGCAATGCCAAACCCACTAATAAAATAGATTTTATGTCCTCTTCTGATTTAAAATCATTGAGTAATTTTCTTGTTAAAATGGGATAGCCTAGACCAATAAGAGCAATAAAAAAAGAAGCAATCATATCTAATGCAAACATAAGTTTATGATCTTTATAATAATGCACAAATCTTTTTAACATATCGCTCACCAACTTCTTTAATATTAAAGCAAAAAGAAGTGAAAAATACAAGAAATCATAAGAAACATATACTAAAAAAAGAAGAAGTGTATTCTTCCTTAATAAAAATCAATATTGCCTTGCAGCATTTCCTATCTTTTAATTATTTTTTTAATGCATTGACGGATTACCAATTTAAATTTATATACTTTCATCTCTATTTTAAATCTGTTGTAAAAGGAATCGACATTAAATTTTTTAATATATCGGTTATACCATCTTTTATACTTTTTTGGTAAATGCCTACTATCAGTAATAAAAGGCATAAAAATTTCATAGCAATGATCTATTTTTTGTTTTAAAAAATCTTGATGTTGAATGTCCGTAGTTTGATTCATGGATACAAATTTTAAAAAATAATGCTCAACAGAAATTTTAAATCCGTGTACGGCTCGTTCCGTTATAAAATTATTTTTTCTTTGTTCGTTTAAACTTATAGTCTTGGACAAAGCTTCCAAAGCATTTAATTTTTTTACAAAATAATCTGCAAAATCGACATAATATCTTTTAGATAGACTGTTTTGATTATGAATATTATATAAATAAACAATTTGATTAGTTATGTACATTCTTTTTACAAATTGCAAATAAACTCTATTAAATAATACATCTTCCGAGCATTTTAGTTCTTCGTCAAATCTAATTTTATTTTCTTGAATTATTTTTAAATTATATAATGACTTATAAACGCCATATAAAGAACAACTTATAAGCCTTAAAAAACTTTCTTTGTCGTTATAGATGTCTATTAATTTTTTTCCATTATAAAATTTTCTTTCTACGCTACTAACAAATTGACACTCGTTTTTTTCCATTAATTTAACTAATAATTCAATGGCATTTGGTAATAATTTATCATCGCTATCGACAAATAAGCAATAATCTCCATCGGCATTATCTAATCCTAAATTTCTCGCCGAAGAAACGCCACCATGTTTTTTATGAACTAAACGAATTCTGTCATCTTTTTTTGCGTATTCCTCACAAATTTTCACACTATTATCTGTTGAACCATCATTTATCAAAATTATTTCGAAATTGTTAAAACTTTGTGACAAGATTGACTCAATACATTTGTCTACAAATTGTTCTACATTCCATACAGGTACAATTACACTAATTTTCTTTGCCATTTATCTATACCCTTTCTAATTTTAATTTACTTTTAAATTTTTTATAAAATTATTAATCGATGTTTATCTTAATTTCAACTTTGTCTAATATGCACTAATTATATAGAATGTGTCGTTTTAAATTCAATAACATAATTTGCATTTACCATAAAAATATTAGAATTCTATTATTTTCCACTTTGCATAAGCTTGCAATAATGCGAACGTATGGTTAATTCATAAATATTACTCCCATTTCATGTTTATCATTTCAAAAAAAATCTTATTTTTAAATTTACAGGTCAAAGGCAAAACAAAGCAAAAATAAACAGTATGCACATAAAGAATCAACAAGAAAATGAAATTAAAAATATTTATTTAAAGAAGCATTATTATTTTTTTGTTTTATAAAGCAAAAGGTCTTAACTATAAAACATCATATAATAACTTTCTTTCGCTTGAATGAAAGTCGCAAAAAATATATAATATAATTCGCATAACTAATATTTTATATTAGTTTAGTGATTTTGTAACAAAAAGAAAGGTGGTAGTTCGATTATGGATTCTCAAAATTTACCTCGTGTATTGATCATCGGAACTGTACCTTATAATAAAAATTCTACTTCAAGAGCGTTTGATGCTTATTTTCATAACTGGCCAAAAGAAAAGCTTGCACAAATCTTTTCTATAAATAAAGCTCCTACTAAAGGTCATTGTAAATATTTTTTCCAAATTACTGATCAAAGAATGTTGAAAAGACATTTTTCAAAAAAAGTCAAAACTGGAAAAGTTTATTTAGATGAAGAATTGGAAACAGAATGGAAAGATAATTTATTAGAAACGAAAAGTTCATTTTATAGCCGACTATATAAAAGGGGTAGTAAGAAAACACCTTTTATTTTCTTGATGCGTAAATGGCTATGGAATGAAAAATATTGGTATACAAAAGAATTACATGACTGGGTGACAAAATTCAATCCTCAGGTGATTTTCCTAAGTTTTTCTGATGACTTCTTCATTCCAGAAATAGCGATGTTCATGGCCAAAAAATTTAACATCCCAATTGTTTCCTCAACTGGTGATGACTATATTTTCAACAATCATTTTAGTTTATCTCCTTTCTATTACATTTATCGAAGAAAATATAAAAAACTAATTTCTAAGGTAATGGCACATCCTGGAAATATTATATATATCGGTGACAAAATTAGAGATAAGTACAATGACTATTACCACCGTCATGGTGAAACAATATATCTTTCATCTGAATTGAAACTTATAGATCAACCAGCAAGTAATAATCCACCTGTATTTTCTTATTTTGGAAACATACGAAATGGTAGAAACGAATCATTAAAAGTTATTGCTGATACACTTCAAAAGATAAATGGTGATTACAAAATCAATATCTATACCTCTGAAAGAGACAATAAATTTTTAAAAATATTAAAGAATCATCCAGGAATTAATCTTAAAGGTAATATTCCTTATTCACAAGTCGCAGTAGAAACTGCAAATAGCAATTATTTAATTGTAGTTGAGGGAATGAAGAAGAAAGATATTTTAACCACAAAATATTCTTTATCAACCAAAGCGGCAGATTGCCTAGCTTCTGGAATCCCTACAATAGCATACGGGTCAATAGAATGTGGTTTGATTTCTTATTTAGAATCAACAAATGCTGTATGTACAATCACAAAAAAAGAAGACTTATTTCCAAAAATCAAAGAATTTATTGAAAATGAGGAATTACAAAAAGAATGTCTTGAGAATGCTAAAATTATAACAAAACAAAATCATACATTATCTAATAGCAACGCTCAGTTTGAAAGAATTGTTTGTGATGCATATAAAGAATTTAACGAAGTCAATAAATCTTCTGAAATTTCTCTATTAATTCAATCATGCAATGCTTTCTCAGATATATGGGATGCACATGTTACATTAATGGAAAAGAATTTTAAAGATCGTAATATGGAAACTTATTTAGTTAGCGATCGTAAAAATGACATGTCTTTTGAACATGTCCATGTTTTATTTGCAGGTGAAGGCAAAGAATATAGTGAACGACTTTCATATGCTTTAGATCGTATAGATACTGAATATGTATTATTAACATTAGATGATTATCTTCTAACAAAAAAAATAAAAACCCAAAGACTTTATGAAATACTCGATATCATGAAAAAAGAGAACTATGCATACGTGCGTTTCTTCCATAATCCTGGTACGCGAGGCAAAAAGAAAACAAAATATCCTAAAATGTACTTTTTAGATCCAATTGAGCAATACGATATCAATTTATATCCTGGTATTTGGAAAACAAGCGTTCTAAGAGAAATGATTACCGAGCAACAAAATGCATGGCAATTTGAAGTTTCTCTATCAAAGAAAATTGCTAATACAAATTACACATGTGTTATGACCAAAGAAAAAGTATTCCCTATTTTAGACGGCATTAGAAAAGGGCAATTGTTAATAAAATCAAATTCTTATCTAAAAAAACATCATATGTATTTCGGAAGCCGAAAGAGAATTAAATGGGTTACTACTACAAAACTAATGTTTAGAGAGTATCTAAAAAAATTACTCCCTAAGAAATTAGTTCGCAAACTAAAAAATCATATGAAAAAGAAAGGCTATACATTTTATAGTGACTAGGAGGTAAAGTATGAAAAAGAATATAAAAAAAGCACTCATATTTGTTTATTTGTTGTTTTCATGTACTACACTTTCATCATGTTCCGTAGGAATGCTTGGTGATTATTACTTTAAAATTGATGGCGTAGTTCAACAAAAAATACATTTTAATGTTTTTAATAGAGCTACTCTTACAACTTATTATTACGAAAATGGAAAAGTATCCTCCATTACAACATTAAATACAAATTGGCAACATACTTCTCAAAGACAAAAAGATGAAAATGGAAGTCATATAGTTGATGAAACGGATAATTTAATTCGTAAAGAGGCTGTGAACTTAACATACTACGAAAATGATATTAAGCGAGTAATCCAATTTTACTTGGTTGACGATGTTTTAATTGACTATCATTTTAACAAAGAATTTCAAGTTTACCGTGAGTTTACAAGATAATAATGGTGGTGAATAACATGGCAGCAACATTAAAAAAGAAATTTAAAAATTTCCTCACAATAAGAAATATAGTTATAACTGTTTTTTATCTACCAGCATTTTTATTTGGATTAGATTTTTTAGGATTAAGCAATGTATTATTAATCTTCCTTATTTTACTAGTTCTAATTCGCCAATTCTTTTGTAATCGTATTAGGTTGCATAAAGGATTGATTCTTGTAACCGGCTTTGCTATTACATTCTTCTTGTTTAATACACTTAATTATGGCTTTTCAATTACAAATATATTTTACTTTGTTTTTTTTCCTATAGGTTGTTATTTAGTTGGATCATCGTTAGCAACTCAAAAAGAAAATATAAATTACCAAAAATATATTTTTAATTTCTTATTTGCAATTACTCTTGGATTTATTGTTAGAGCTTTTTTAGGTTTGTGTCTAACTGTAACAGAACACGGATTCTTTCAAACAGGAAGATACTTTTTAGATATTTGGAATTTTGGAAAATCATATACTGCCGCAACCGGGGTAAATGAATTTGTCATTTTGATAAGCACAACATCGTTCCCAATCATATTAATCAAAAGCAATTATAAGAAATGGTACCATATCGTTGTCGCAGTTTTAGGGCTATTATTCTCAACTTATTTATCATTGATTCTACAAAATCGTATTTTCATAGTACTAATAGGTATATGTGTTGCGATTATTCCTATATTGTTGCTTATGATAGATTTTAAAAAATATAAGAAAATTTCGTTTATTATTTTAGGATCTGTAATCGGCATGTTCTTACTCTTTTTTGCGGCATACAGTTTTGTTCCTCAAATTAGAGCAAAAGTGAATTCTATTCCATTTGTTAGTAGACTTCTTGACCCTAACGATGAATCTTATTCCGATCGTGCTGAATTATATAATTTATTCTTTAAATACTATTTGCAATATCCGTTTGGTGGAATGACTGCAAAGCATCCTATTTTGGATGCTAACGGAAATCCTATTTCTAATTATTTCCACAATACTTGGTTAGATATTTATAAAATCGGAGGAATGATTCCGGCTATATTCTTTATTGCTATAACATTACATCTCATTAAAAAGGTGTTGGATAATATAATTTACTCTAAAGATTCATTCTTCAAAGCATACATAACTTATTTTGTTATTGGTTGTTTAGGTCTTTGTTTCTTTGAACCTATTATTCAAGCAAATATTTATTTCTTTTCACTTATTTTCTTATCCTATGGTATTATTGAAAGAAGTTGCAAAAACTTTACTTTGAGAAGAATAAAATATGCCGGATATAAAAATATTGATCCAGAAAATTTCCAAATCGTTATGATTTCAAATTTTTTATCAATTCATCAAGTAGCAACTCATAATTCATTAGTTAAGCAATATGGTGATCGTTATCATTTTATATCTTTAGAACAGACTATGAACGAACATCAAACTTATAATCCAGAATTTGATAAACCATTAAATAACGAAGTAAGACGTTTTGCATCTAATGAAGAGCAAATGATGGCTGATGAACTAATAAAAAATGCAGATGTGATTTTATACGGCAATGTTCCTAATAGTATTTTAAAACTAGCAAGGCAGAAAAACAAAATTTTAATCCAATGTTCTGAAAGACTTTATAAAAAATCAAAATATCAACGATGGTCAATTCGATCTATTTTAAGTCAATTGAAACATGTAGTGCCATATGAATCTAGATATCAAACTTTCTGTTTAACATATTCTGCTTATACCGCTTTTGATTATGAACAAATTAATCACGCAGTTGGTAAATGTCTAAAGTGGGGCTACTGGATTCAAGATAACACCTACGAAACTTTCGATTCTTTAGAAGAAAAGAAAAATGCTAACAACTCTGATTCAACAATACAAATAATTTATGTAAATAGATTTATTGATTGGAAACATCCAGAAAAAATAGTTCGTTTGGGATCATATTTAAAGAAAAAGAATGTTAATTTTCACATAAATATGATTGGTGTCGGAGATATGGAACCACAAATTAAAGAAATGATTTCCAACGCCAATTTAAATGACTCCATAACTTTACTAGGTTCAATGTCTAATGATAAAGTACGTGAACATATTGAAAAATCACATATTCTAATTAGCACCTCAGATCAAAATGAGGGATGGGGATCTTGCGTAAATGAAGGTATGATAAGTGGGTGCGCTGTTGTAGCAAGCCATACAACAGGTGCTGCTCCAGTTTTAATAGAAAATGGACATAACGGCTTTATTTACGATTACGATGATGATCAGGATTTATTTGAAAAAGTATTCTTCCTTTGCCAAAATGATAATTTAAGAAGATCGTTAGGAGAAGCTGCTTTTAAAACTATTAAAGAAGATTATAACACCGATAACCTTGTACAAAAATTAGATGTATTCATTAAGAGTTTGATAGATGGACATGTTATTGTTCAAGAAAAAGGTGCACTAAGTGTCGCAGAAGAACATGATGTTGATTACTATAAGGATCAAGTACATGGCCAATATGGTTCAGCGCAAATTTGCCGTAACAATGTCCATGAATCAAAAACACAAGAAAAGAATGTAACAATAAAAGATAAAAATAGCAGTCTTAAAACAGGTGCAATTACTTCGTATTTAGCGATATTTTTAAATATTGTTGCAGGTTTATTTTATACTCCATGGCTAGTAAAAGAATTGGGACAATCAAATTATGCAATTTATTCATTAGCCGCATCAATAACATCTTTAGTTGCAATTGATTTAGGACTTGGTACTGCAGTTTCACGATTCATTGCAAAATATCGTGCAGAAAAAGATCCTGGCAGTGCAAATAAAATGCTTGGTCTTATTTTTAAATGTTTCATAATAATTGATTCTGTTATATTTGCTGTTCTATTAGGTGTTTATTTCTTCCTACCACAAATTTATGTGAAACTAACCCCAGAAGAAATTTCATCATTACGTATCGTCTTTATTATTGTAGCTCTATATTGTACAGTTAATTTCGTATTTACTCCTTTAAATGGTATCTTAATGGGTAATGACAAATTTCCACAATATAAACTAATTACTCTCATAAGCAGAGTTGTAAATATTGTTCTTGTCGTCGCAGCATTATTACTTTATAGCAATTTATATCTTTTTGTTATAATTATTGTTTTCGTTGGATTACTAGAAATAGTTATAAAGTGGATTTACATAAGGAAACGATGTGCATATGGTAATAAACCGGATTTGACGTATAAAAGCAAAGATATGTTCCAAAGTCTTGCTAAATTCTCTTTCTGGGCTGCCATTGCTTCATTTGCTTCTCGATATATAATTTCTATAAATCCAACAATTTTAGGAATTTTTGCGGGATCTGCACAAATTGCTATCTTTACCGTAGGATCCACAATAGAAGGTTATGCTTGGCAATTCTCTCAAGGGTTAGATGGAATGTTTATCCCTCGTCTTTCAAAAATGAATAATAAAAATGCCTCTCCTGAAGAATACACTCAATTAATGATTAAAGTTGGTAGACTACAATTAATGTTTATGGGCTTAATTATTATTGGATTTATTGCCGTTGGTCGCGGATTTATTAATGATATTTGGAAATTAAATGAAGATGGTGTCTCTTATGACCATTCCTATTTTGTTGCAGTATTATTATTACTTCCTTGCTTTGTAACATTTACGCAGCAAATTGGTAATTCGACTTTGATTGTAAAAAACAAAATAAAATATCGTGGCATTGCTATTGTTATCACAGCATTAATAACTATTTCGCTTTCATTCTTATTTAGTTATTTGTTTAAAGATTATGAAGCAATAGGAGCAGCACTAGCAGTGTGTATAGGAAAATTTGTTGGAATGGCAATTATTCTTAATGTCTTCTATAAGAAAGCACTTAGAATGGATTTGAAAAAATTCTTTATATCTTGTCACTTAAAAATTATGCCTTTCCTACTCATTACGTTACTTTGTGGAATAGCAATTGATTATTTAATTCCGAATAATGGATTGACATATTTCGGTTTAAAAGTCATATTAATCGTAATCATATATAGTATTTTGCTTTGGAAATTTACTATGAAAACAGAAGAAAAATTAATTATTACTTCAACGTTAAGTAAAATAGAAAAAATATTAAGAAAAAGTGAATTGAATGAAAGAATAAAAAGTGTAGAATAAAGCGAACGGCTAAAAAGTTGAAAATACAAAAAATGTCTTCAACTACGATTATTGCATTATTAAAAAATTACACAAAAGATGAAAGAAGGTTGTTTATGAATTCCAATTTAATGGCTAATGAAAAATATTCTTTAAAACAAATCCAAGAAAAGCTACTTGTAATTCTGTTGGAATTTGATCGTATTTGTAAAAAGAATAATCTCAAGTACTCATTAGATAGTGGTACTCTTTTAGGAGCAATACGTCATAACGGTTTCATTCCTTGGGATGATGATGTAGATGTCGTTATGCTACGAAAAGATTACAAAAAATTTATACGTGCTTGTAAAAAAGATCTAAATCATGATTTGTTCACATTGGAAACAACAAAAACTTCTAAATATTATTCTTACAATTTTGGCAAATTGAAAATGAATAATACAATTTATGAAGAAAAAGGTAGTTCAAAAGTAAAAGAACATAAAGGATTGTTTTTGGACATTTTTCCACTAGATAACACTAGTAAAATTACTTATAAAATTCAGTATAAATTAGCATACTTTTGGCAAACAATTCGTTGGAATAAAATAGGAAGAGAGTTTTCAACAAGCCATAAAAAAATCAATAGTTTCTTTGGAAAGATTTTGCCTTTAAAATTAGTAAATTTCAATGCAGAATTTGCTTTAAGGTTTTGTAATATTTTTCCTACAAAAAATGTATGCAAATTATGTCATTACGGAAAAGGAAAAAAGCCTCATTCTAGACAGTTTTATACCAACATTATAGAACATACCTTTGAGGGTGAAAAATTTTTTGTACCAAAAGATTATGAAACTTGGTTAAATATGCGCTATGGAGATTGGAAAAAACTTCCTCCAATAGAACAACAAAAACCAGGGCATGCTATTAGGATTGAATTATAGGGGGTGCATGACATTGACAAATAAACAAAATTATTCAGTTTTAATGTCTGTATATTTTAAAGAAAAGCCAGAACATCTAAAAATGAGTGTCCAAAGTATGCTTAATCAAACAATTAAACCTAATGAGATTATCATAGTTTGTGATGGACCTCTAACAAAAGAATTGGATGATACTTTAGAAACTTTATCTAAAGAAAATTCCTGCATCCACTTAATACGTCTACCTGAAAATGGTGGTTTAGGTAATGCACTCAGAATAGGTTTAGATGCTTGTTCAAATGAGTTTGTGCTTAGAATGGATAGTGATGACTATTCTATTCCAACGCGTGCAGAAAGACAACTTGTTGAATTAGAAAATTGCGACATCGTAGGAGGCAACATCATTGAATTCGTAGATGAACTAGACAATACAATCGGTATGCGTGTAGTTCCGACTGAACAAAAAGATATTGTAAAGTTTTCAAAGAAAAGATCGCCATTTAGTCATCCATCAGTAGCTTTTAGAAAAAGTGCTGTTCAAAACTGTGGTGGCTATTTAGATATGTTATATGTAGAAGATTACTATCTTTGGATTAGAATGATTCAATCAGGTGCTAGATGCAAAAATATAGATGAATGTTTGGTTTATATGAGATCGGGCATTGATATGAGAAAGCGTCGTGCTGGAAAAATATTTAACCATTCACTAAGGCAATTAAGAAAATATATGTTAAAAACAAAATATATAAATTGGCTCCAGTATTGTGTATATACAACAGAAGGAACAATATTGTGCCATTTACCAGTAAAATTGAAAGAAAAAGTTTTTAAAGTTTTCTTGAGAAAAAAAGTTAATAAGGAGAGTAAATAAATGAGTATATTTGAAGGAAAGACCTTGTTAATAACAGGGGGAACTGGTTCAT
>JAFLVA010000015.1 GCA_022508525.1 Erysipelotrichales bacterium | reverse complement strand
AAGAGAACTGGACCTATATAATCACGCCGAAACGCAAATGGCTTGATATAGACCTAAAAGAGCTGTGGAGATATCGTGACCTACTTTACATGTATGTGAAGCGCGATTTTGTAGTGCAATATAAACAGACTATTCTTGGCCCGTTATGGTTTTTCATATCTCCCATTTTCACGATTATAATGTTTGTATTCGTGTTTGAAAACCTTGCCGGCCTCTCCACAGATCAAGTGCCCGGTCCTCTCTTTTACATGTCGGGCATAATGTTGTGGAATTATTTTGCGGATACTTTCAACGGATGTTCTAATATCTTCACATCAAACGCTGGCATTTTTGGCAAAGTCTATTTTCCTCGGCTCATAGTTCCCTTTTCGAAAGTAATATTCAATCTATTCAAGTTTGGCATCCAATTACTGCTCTTCATCGTATTATATTTTTGGTTCTGGGGGCATGGTGCCCATCTGTCAGTTAATCTTACCCTATTGCTTTTCCCGGTTTTAATTCTAATGATTGGACTTCACGGAATGACCTGGGGCCTCGTGATATCGTCGGTCACATATAAATATCATGACCTTAATGTTGTAATTGGATTCATAATCGGACTCTTCATGTATACCACACCGGTTGTATATCCGCTTGATGGAATACCCGAGAAATATGCCAGATGGATAGAGCTTAATCCCCTTTCCTCTATTTTTCAGGCATTTAAATATGGAGCCATGGGATGCGGCTCGATCGACTGGTGGGGACTACTCTATAGCTTTGTTTTCCTTATTGTTATTACCATTTGTTCCGTTCTCCTCTTTAATCGTGTTGAACGCAACTTCATGGATACAGTATGAGCGAGCCAATTTTGAAATTTGAAAATGTAGGTAAACTTTATCATCTAGGCACATTTGGTACTGGGTCTTTAACACGTGACCTCAATCGCTGGTGGAAAATAAATATTAAAAAAGAACCTGATCCATATATACGAATAGGAGAAAGCAACAATCGGAGTAAAAAAGGGAATTCTGATGTTGTATGGGCTTTAAAAAATATCACATTTGATGTGAATCAAGGTGATGTTATAGGTATCATTGGCAAAAACGGCGCTGGTAAGTCCACACTTTTAAAACTTTTGTCACGAATCACTACTCCCTCTACAGGTATAATCAAGGCAAAAGGAAGAGTTGCATCATTGCTAGAAGTCGGTACCGGTTTTCACACAGAATTAACCGGCCGTGAAAATATTTACATGAACGGTACAGTGATGGGAATGACCAGACCGGAGATAGATCGTAAACTGGATGAAATAGTAGATTTTGCAGGTGTGGAACGATACCTTGACACTCCTGTAAAAAGATATTCAAGCGGTATGATGGTGAGGCTTGGATTTGCTGTAGCAGCCTTCCTCGAACCGGAAATCCTGGTCGTTGATGAAGTCCTTGCGGTTGGAGATGCAGAATTCCAGAGAAAGGCAATTGGGAAGATGCAAGACATCTCATCCGGAGACGGAAGAACGGTTCTATTTGTCAGCCATAACATGGCCTCAGTAAGATCCTTATGTAGTAAAGGAATATTATTAGATAAAGGTAAACTTACATTTACCAGTTCAACTGAAGAAACAATTAACAAATATCTTATAATTTCAGAAATTGAAAGTGAAAGAAAAATTATAGAGAGGATAACATATAAAAAAGATTGGCTCGATATTCATAGAATCGAATTTAACGGCACAGAATATAATCGTTCAACTATAAAGTCAGGTCAAGAATCCTTGACTTTAATTATAGAGGGATTTGCTCATGATGATTTCAAGACGGATCCAATGCTCATCATTAAGAACCGTGATGGTATTCCTTTAGCATCATTGGCGGAAGGTCATACCAAAGGAAAAATTGTAAATATTCCTAAAGGGCCTTTCAAAATTGAAAGAATTATTAAGTTGCCAAAATTTATTAGTCAAGGCGAATTAATAGCTGACATTTTTCTTCATCATCCAATGGTAGAATACCAGCTTCGTATTTCAGAGGCATCAACTTTAAAGAGTCAAGGATATTTTGAATCAGGAGGTCGTGCCGGAACATTGTACGAACAAGGATTATTTCAACTGCAAACCATCTCTCAGTATAATTAATCTATAATCAAATATTTACTCCTTTTGATTATCTTTGCTAATTGTGAATTATTGTACCGTTATGGAAAATCCTTATAAACTTTCTATTATCACAATAAATCTTAATAATAAAGAAGGATTACAGAAGACAATAGATAGCGTTATAAGTCAGACTTGTAAAGATTTTGAATGGATTGTGATTGATGGAGGTTCAACAGACGGTAGTAAAGAACTTATAGAAAAATACTCCAATCATATAAATTATTGGGTTAGTGAACCGGATAAAGGAATCTATAATGCCATGAATAAAGGTGTTAGGAAATCTCATGGTGAATATTTATTATTCCTAAATTCCGGAGACTATTTATATAATAGTGAAGTTTTAATCAATGTAATTCCGTTCTTAAAAGACAAGGATTTTTATTTTGGGAATGAACAATGTGGTAACAACATAATTAAATATAATAATTTATCCTTAGGAAATATTTTTTTTATTTTGAGTGAATCGTCTTTATGTCACCAAAGTACATTTATTAAAAAAAATATCTTTAAAAAATATGGATATTATAGAGAAGACTATTCAATAGTATCTGATTGGATCTTATATTATACTTCCATTATAATGGGAAAGGCAACATTAGAAAATTTAAATATTCTGGTAGCCGTTTTCGACATGAATGGTAAGTCTCAACAATCTCAAAATGTTATTGAAAGAAACAAATTTTTTAAAGAAATTCCTAATATCAATAATGCAATAACATTTTATTATCAAAATTTTGATATAGTAAAAGCTTTAAAAAAATATAGAATTATATTTTTTTTATTTCGAATTTATTATTACTTCTATCGAAAAAATTTCTTTAAATGCCGAGCGTTTCAGTTATAATCCCAATTTTTAATGTGGGAAATTATATTGAAAGGTGTCTACATACTTTATTCAATCAGACATTGCAAAATATAGAATTTATATTTATAGATGATTACACTCTAGATAATTCTATTAGAATTTTAGAAGAAATATTAGAACAATATCCTCATAGAAAAAAACAAACAAAAATTATCAGACATCAAAAAAATAGAGGAGTAGCTGTTGCTCGAACATCGGGTATTGAAGCTGCAACAGGTGAATACATAATTCATTGTGATCCCGATGATTATATAGAGTATAATATGTATGAAAAACTCTATAAATGTGCTAAGACTAATAATGCAGATATTATTACTTGTAATCATTTTCTAAATGATAAACCTGTGAAATATAATTATTATAAAACGCCTCAAGAGTGTTTGAAAAACCTTTATAAAAAGAATTCTCATTATGTACATTTAGTAACCAAATTAATTAAAGCAGACCTAATCGATAAATATAATATTTCACCTTTCCAAAATATTGATTTTGAAGAAGATTTAAATTTAATAATCCAATTTTTTCATTATGCAAAAAAAATCGCTATAGTGAATGAACCTCTTTATCATTATTGTTTAAGAGAGAACTCTCTTTCAACCTCGTTATTTAAAAAATTTGATTCAGTTAGATTAAAATCTTTGGAGGCTAATCTTTCATTTCTTCGCAAACAAGGAAAAGGGGAATATAGGAAATTAGAAGACTATTTGATTTATAAAATAAAATTTAGTTTCCCTGAGATTTTCAACAATGAAAAAGATTGGTTTAACTGGCATAAAGAGTGTCATAAAAATATTTTAAGTTTTGATGAAGAAACTTTTAAAAACCGGGCTATCTTATGGATTTCCATGAAAAATTACAACTTGTTTAATCTTTTAAAAAAATTTATACCATCATTAAATTATGTCAGAAGGTAGGAGGAAAATTTTTTTCTTACTTTTTTCCATGAATATGGGAGGGGTCGAGAAATCTTTTCTTAATTTTATTGCGAGTCCTTTATTTAATAATGCAGAGATTCATTTAGGCTTATTTCGTAAATCAGGTGAATTCTTAAGAAGGTTACCATCCAATGTGATTATTCATGAATGTTGCAAGGGGTTATGGAAAGAAATTAATATGTCGTATTTCGCTATTATTAAAAAAAGTATTTTGGATAAGAAACCTATCAATTTTTTGAAACACTCATTTGGCTTTATAAAATATAAAATTACAAAAAACAGAACAGTTTTTTATAAAGATCTTCTTGGGGAAAAGCCGGAAATAGAAATTGAGTTTGATGAAGCCTATGCTTATGCCGGTCCAGCAACTGTAATTGATTATTATATAATCTATAAAATAAAATCACGTCAGAAATTCGGATATATACATTTTGATGTGTCTAAATTTTTTATAGAACCTGAAACGATTAAAAAATTATATAAACATTATAATAAGATTTTTATTGTTTCTAAAGAAGCAAAAAATGTTTTTGACAAAAAATTTCCAGAGTTTAAGGACAAAACAGAATTAAGGATAAATCCAATTGACATTAATGAAATAAAAAAACAAAGTGAAAAAGGAGAAAGTTATTCTGATAAATTTGAAGGTAACAGGATTCTTACAGTAGGTAGAATTTCAAAAGAAAAAGGGCAAGATTTGGCTATTGAAACTTTGAAAATATTGATAGAAAAAGGATATAATATAAGATGGTATTTTATTGGAGATGGTCCTTTCTTGGATGAATGTAAAGACAAAGCAAAAGCTTTTGGATTAGATAATTATGCAATCTTCTTGGGAAAGAAAGAAAATCCATATCCTTTTATGAAAGATTGCTCTGTTTATGTTCAACCCTCAAGACATGAAGGATTCTGCCTGTCAGTTGCCGAAGCTAAATGCTTTAATAAACCTATTGTTTCTACTGATTTTTCTGGATCTTATGAACAGTTAAAAGAAACAGTTAATTTTTCTATAACAGCTCCTTCACCTCAAGAATTAGCTCATGGAATAATTAAGGTTATATAGAAATTATGAGTTCTGTAATAATTCCTGTGTATAATGTGGCTCTATGTCCTAATTATTCATTACCTCAAATGTATCTTAATCATTATAATCCTCTATTTACTTTCTAAAAAAAGAAAGATGATTTGTATAATTTTATAAAAAATTATATTATTGGGTTATTTTATATTCCAATTAGAAAACTTTATAATTTCCACAAAGGTGAATTCAATTGATGAGCCATATTATGTAGCTTTCTGCTGCGATGACAATTACACTCAATATGTAAGAGTAACGATCCTTAGTATATTGGAAAATAATCCTAATAAATATATTAATATTTATGTTTTAACCGATTACTTATCAAAAAGGAACATTAAGAATTTACAAGCACTGTCATCTCTAAACCCACAATTAAATCTTTTTATAATAAAAGTTGATGACACTGCCTTAAAAAATCTTCCCACTACTAAAAATTGGACACTTCACACTTGGTATCGGCTTTTAATTCCACAATACATAGATAAAAGTATATCTAAAATTTTATATTTAGATGCCGATACCTTAGTTGGCGGATCATTAAAGGATCTATTTAATATAAATCTTGACAATAAGAGTATAGCCGCTACTCCAGAAGCAAATTTTTTTAATTCTGAATTTTATCAGAGATTAGGTTATGATAAGCATAAAGGTTATATTTGTGCAGGGGTAATGTTGATGAATCTTGATTATTGGCGTGATCATAATCTTGCTGAAAAAGCTATAAAATGGGCAAAAATTAATAAGAATCAGTTAAAACTTCTTGACCAAGATGCAATAAATTATATTTGCCAGGATTCAAAAATTATTTTACCACTTAAATATGGTGTGGTGCAATGGTACTATGTCATAGAGGAATTTTACAAAGATTCATTCCATGACCAATTAATAGAAAGTGTAAATTCACCGCTAATTATTCACTATGCTTTTACACCACCATGGTATAAGGATTGTCAAAAACATATTTTCCACGATCTATGGATTTCTTATAATAATAAATTAAAAAAACCGGCAAGAGTAAAATATAGGTCCAAAGGTTTTTTAAAACTGAAATTGATGGTATGGAATTTTATTCATCCTGAAAATAAACCATGTATTTCTAAAGACTCTATTTTGGATAAACTTAAACTTTCATACTAAATTAATAATTATGGAAAAGCATATTGCATTTTGTGTAAATAATGAGTATGCTAATTATATTCGCCCTGTAATAAAATCTATAATAGAACTTCATAAGAATTATACGGAGGTTTATACGATTAATGTTCTTTCTGATTCTTTATCAACAAAATATCTTAATCAACTAAAAGAACTGGTAAAAAATATAAATAATATTAAACTAATTATTCACATTGTCGATGACTCCAGACTCAAAGGACTGAAAACCGGAAACTGGACAATTCATATTTGGTATAGAATTTTATTACCGGAAATTCTTGAGGAAACTATAGAAAGAGTTTTATATCTTGATGCCGACACATTAATTCTTCAAAATTTAGACGAGTTATTTACCAGAGATATTTCAGGTCAATCTATAGCTGCTTCAATTGATTATCAAAATCTTTTTGATTACGCCTTTGAAAGATGTGGCTATGAAAAAAATAAACAATACATTTGTAGTGGAGTAATGTTAATAAACCTTGATTATTGGAGAAAAAACAATTTGACCGATAAAATCATCAAATGGGCAAAACAAAATGAGGGAAAAATAAAGTGTCCCGATCAAGATTCAATAAATTTCATATGTAAAGATTCTAAAATAATCCTTCCTATGAAATATGGAGTGATGGATTGCTTCCTTACTAATCCAATTTTTGAGGAAGCAGGTTATTCTAAAGAAATTCAAGATTGTAGAGAAAATCCTATAATTGTCCATTACAATGGACGCCCTCCATGGTATAAGGAATATAAAAAACATGTTTTTCACAACGAATGGAAAAAATATAATAGAATGCTTCCTAATCCAGTTAAGCCACATTTTCAAGCGAAAGGAATACTTTTATTCAAAATTTTAGTATGGAGAATTTTAAAATATTCAAAAAATAAAATTTTAAAATCCCTGATTATATAAACCAGCATTCCACCTTCAAATGTTGAAAATTGAATGACAAGAAATGCTCCTTTAAGATCTGGAAGAATTTATAAGTATAAAACCAATTATGATTTCAGTAATAATTCCTGTTTATAATGTGGCACCATATCTTAATACATGCCTTGATTCCGTTATAAACCAAACTTATAAGAATTTAGAAATTATAATTGTTGACGATGGTTCCACTGATGAAAGTGGAAGCATTTGTGAGGATTATGCTAAAATAGATTCCTGTATTAAAGTCATTCATAAAAAAAACGCCGGTCTAAGTTCCGCTAGGAATGTTGGATTAGAACATGCAAAAGGGGAATGGATTTTTTTTATTGACTCCGATGACTGGTTTGATACAAATACCTTAAGTAACCTATATGAATTTGCTATACGTAATCAATGTGATATAGTCCAATGTAATCATTATTATGCCTATGATACCTACCATTTATATAGACTTGCAAATAAAAAAGAAAAAAAATTTAATATTTTAGATCGCAAAGAGGCCATGCATCAACTTATAATAAATGACAGAATTAAAAATTTTGCATGGGGAAAACTTTATAAAACAGATCTAATTCGTGATATAAAATTTCCTGAAGGAAAATTTTTTGAAGATAGTTTTTGGCAACAACTTGTATTTCACAGAGCTTCAAAAATAGGAATTATTGATACTCCATATTATTTTTATCGTCAAAGAAAAGATAGTATTTCCGGACAATCATCACCAAAAATTTATGACCTGTTGGAAGGTTATAATAAAAGGCTTGAGTTTGTATTAAAAAATTATCCTGAATATTCATTGCTCATGGAAAAAAAGTATAAGGAGTTAAAAAAGAATATTACCCAAAATACTAATGACAATTTTTTTTCATCTCTTTTAATCCTACCAAAGAAAATTTATAATAGACTTTTACATTTTGGTAAGTATAAAAGGAAAATATATGAAACGTCTTATAATTAATGCTGATGATTTCGGAATGTCTCCCGAATTTAATGCTGCTATCGTAGATCTTCTTGAAAATAGACACATCTCTTCGGCATCTTTGATGCCTGTTGCACCGGCATATGAGGATGCGGTTAAACTTGTTAAACAACGAAATCTAAAAAATATAGGAATACATCTCACCTTGACTAGGGAAAACTTTGGGATTAAGACCCAATTAACTTATAAAAGTCTCACAGGCATAAGCTCAATTACCGATTATGAAGGTTATCTTCTTCCTGGGAGAGAATTATTTCTAAAAAAAGCATTGGATGCTGATATTACAAATGAATTAATGGCACAATTTTATAAGTTCCAACTTGACGGTATAAGCATCTCTCATATCGACTGTCATATGTATTCTCTTTTTCCTTATCTTGGTAAAAGAGGTTTAAAACTTTTATTTAATGTTTATAAAAATTTTAATTTTAAATTAATTACAGGCATCAGGTTTGCAAAAAATTATTATTTCTTTCCAGATATTAATTATGTTTGGACAGGTCGTAAATTAAATTTTTGGTTAAGATGGAAATTATTTTTTTTAAATTTGACTGGAGTTGATTTTTCTTTTGCATTCCCTTATTGTGCCCCTAATCATCCCACTTTAAAACAGAAACAAAATCTTTTACATAATTTCTTTGTAAATTTAAGGGAAGGCGTTACAGAAATCCATTTTCATCCCGCGATTTATTCAGATAATTTATGCCTTCAAAATCCTTATTGGCAAAATCGTGTTCATGAGTATGAACTTCTTAAAAGTTTAACTCCTAAGTCTTTGAAACGAGATTATGGGATTGAACTCTCGTATTATAACTAACTTATATAAAATGAAGAGTCTTTTATCTGTTATAATACCTGTATATAATGTAGCCGAATACCTACATCAATGTCTCGAAAGTGTATTGGCTCAATATTATGAGCATATTGAAGTAATTATTGTTAATGACGGCTCTACTGATAATTCTGACGAGATTTGTATTAATTACAGAGAGAGAGATAATAGGATTAAGGTTATTAACGTCAAAAATGGAGGAGCAGGAAGAGCTCGTAATATCGGACTTGAAAATTGCACTGGAGATTATATAACTTTCGTAGACGCTGATGATTTTATAAGTACAGATTCTTATTCTTCAAATATTTCTTATTTTATAATCGATCCAGAGATAGACATTCTTCAATTTCCTTATTGCAGATATAAAGATGGCATCTCACATGAAAGTCTATTGAAGGTTGAAAAGGTCTTGTCTAATAAGATTAGCATATACAGAGAAGCATATGAAAATAATATTTTAAAATCTTATATGCCGAATAAAATTTTTAGAAGAAAAGTTTTTGAAAAAATAAGATTTAATGAATCTATTTTTTTTGAGGACAGAGAAATTTTACCCTCACTAATTGAAAATTCTTCAAAAATCAAATTTTCCTCTAACGGTTTATATTATTATAGAATTAGACCGGGACAAACTACAGCTTCTTTCCGAACACCTGAATATCTATTTTCAGAAATTACTTCTTATCTCTCTATAATTAATACTCTTAAGAAGTATGATTCCTTATATGATCTCATATTGTCAATCTATGCGGAAATTGTTCATTGTAGTAAATTGGGAGAAAAGGTTTTATGGAAGGAAATTTTGAAAAATAAACCTAATTTATTGAAAAGTTTATCTTCACAAGCAACACTCGGGCATAAATTTTTAGCAATTAAAGCACATTGTTTTCCTACCCTGCTCTAATGAAGAATCATCTATTAAATATTTTAAATCTCTTTTTTTCTTTATTCCCTATTAAAAGAAACCAATTGCTTTTCATAGATTATTATGGAGCAAAGTATGGAGATTCTCCCGCGGTGTTAAGTGAACATATCGTTGAAACCCATCCTGAATGGAAAATTGTTTGGGCCTTTAACAATCCAGGTCCATTTGAAATATCTGATGTTATAAAAATCAGATATATGTCAGTTAATTTCTTTTGGGAATTAAACACCTCTGGAATTATTATCACCAACTATCGCATGCCTGAATTCTTCAGAAAAAGAAAAGGGCAAAAATATCTTCAGACCTGGCATAGCAGTTTAAGATTGAAGAAAATTGAGAAAGATGCTCAGGACAATTTACCTCCTCATTATATAAAAATGGCACAGCTTGACTCAAAAAATATAGATTTAATTATAAGTGGATCTCAAATGAGTAGTGCTACTTTTAAAAATTCTTTCTGGTATAAAGGAGAAGTTCTTGAATGTGGCACTCCGCGCATTGATAAATTAATTAATATATCTCCAAATAGATTAAATGATTTGAAAAACTTAATGGATATTAAGGAAAATGAAAGAGTAATACTTTATTGTCCAACTTTTCGCCATCATGAAGAAGATAAAAAATATTATCTTGATCCCTTCTTGTTTTATAATATGTTACACGAGTCTTCTCCGAATATTAATTGGAAGGTGTTGATAAGATACCATCCTCATGAAAGTATGGGGAATCATTTTGTAAGAGAAACAACAAAGATTAAAGATGTCACACCTTATTCTGACGTCCAGGATCTTATTTCAATTGCCGATATATTGGTTACGGATTATTCCGGTGTTATGTTTGATTTCGCATATACTTCAAAACCTTGTTTTCTCTTTGTTCCTGATCTTGTACAATATATTGCTAAAGAAAGAGAATTATATTTCGATATAAACACTCTTCCTTTTCCGGTATCATCCACTTACACTGAACTGGTAGACCAAATAATAAATATAAATCGTGAAAAATACAGTTGGGAAATAAAGAAGTTTTTGGAAAGTGTGGGTTCATTCGAAAAAGGCGTCGCATGTGAAAAGGTTACTAAGAAATTGGAAGAATGGGTGAAAAAAAAAGAATGATTGGCTATACCACCGGTGTGTTTGATATGTTTCATGTGGGCCATTTGAATATAATTAAAAGAGCCAAAGAACAATGTGATTATCTGATTGTAGGGGTTAGTACGGATGAACTTTGTATAAGTTATAAAGGCAAGGCTCCCGTGATACCTTTTGAAGAACGCAAGTCCATATTAGAAGCAATAAAGTATGTCGATAAGGTTGTGGCTCAATATGACAGAGACAAATACGACGCTTGGAAAAAATTAAAGTTTGATCTATTATTTGTAGGAGATGATTGGAAGGACTCTACTTTTTTTAACAGTCTTGAAGAACAATTTTCCAAAGAAAATGTGAAAATTGTTTATTTCCCATACACACCTTCTGTCTCTTCATCTAAAATTCGGGAGAGATATCTCAAGCACAATAATCCGGATAATTAAATTTTAATGGGAGTAAAGAAGAAAATTTTTTTTGTTATTGAAACCTTAGGTGTTGGCGGCGCTGAAAGAAGTTTGTTGAATCTTTTGCAATCCTTGGATTATTCAAAATTTGAAGTGAGCCTTCAATTATTTAATTTGAATGGTATTTTGGTTTCACAGATACCTACCCAAGTTGTAATTCTTCCTCTTCCAGATATAATTAATCTTTTAAATAAAAACCCCAAAAGAATTGTTAACCATCCTCTTATATTATTAAAAAAATTCGTATATTCATTATTAGTCCGATTTTTTAGGATTTCGCATGCTGGGAAAGCGGTATTATATTGGTCTTTATTTGAAAGTGCTTTAAAAAAAAACACCCAATTTTACGATATTGCAATAGGATATTCTCAAGGAATTCCAACTTTTTATGTGATTGATAAAATTAGAGCAACTAAAAAATTTGTTTGGGTCAATGTAGATTATAAAATTTCCGGGATTACAAAAATATATCAATCTAAATATTATAAAAAGGCAACGGGAATTGTTACGGTATCTCCTTTTGTAAAAAATTTCTTTTCCCTAACTATTTTCCCAGATCTATATGGAAAAATGAAAGTGATACGAGATTTAATAATCCCTGAAAATATTGAAAAGATGGCTTCACTTCCAAGTGACACCTGTCTTAAAAAAGATAAGATTGTCATTATGACCGCAGGCAGGCTTAATAAACCACAGAAAGGGTATGATTTGGCAATTGAAGCAGCTAAAATTTTATATGATAGAGGTATGAAATTTAGATGGTATGTAGTTGGGGAAGGCCCTTTCCGTTTTGAAATGGAAAATTTAATTAGGGAATACGGATTGGAGGAAAATTTTATATTACTTGGCGCTACTTCTAATCCGTATGCTTACATGGGTCAATGTGACCTTTATGTTCAACCATCAAGGCATGAAGGTTTTGGTTTAACAATAGCCGAAGCTCTTATTTTGAATAAGCCGGTTATATGCACTAATTTCGAGGGATGCACAATGCAAATGATCCATAAAAAAAATGGCCTGATAACTTCTTTTAACCCGGAAGACATTGCCAAAGCTATTGAACTTTTAATCAATGACAAAACATTGCGTTCCTACATTAATGAATTCATATGCAACTCAAAAAAAGGTAATATAGAAGAACTGGATAAATTTTATAAGCTTTTAGAATTCTAAAAAGCCATGAGGAAGAAAAGATTATTGATTAATATCTATTACCTTGAAATCGGGGGTGCCGAAACTTCTCTTATCGGACTTCTACATTCCTTCAATTCGTGAGAATTTAATGTAGATTTACTAATAAATGACTCTCGTGGGGATTACCATTTATCCCAATGACTATTTTAATCCATTAGACGATTATACCGGGCAAATAACAATAACACGATTTACTCATTCAATTCACTATTATGCAAAAAGTTGGATTAAAAATTATTGGCCCTTAAGGAATTATCTATGTCATAAGAACCATTATATTAAAAGTCTAATAACTTAAATGCCAGCTTCCCTTTACGCACCATTATTTCTATTAATAACTACAATTATGGCTTTTTCCTCGGGTTTTATCTATCTGGGCAGTAAGGGTTATACACTACAAATTGAAAAAAATAATTTCATATCTCCTTTAATAATTTCTTTGATTTTTGTCTTCTGGCTTGGGAATAGGCCGATTAGTGGTGCGTATTTCGGGGACACAGCCAATTATGCAGCCTCTTATGCATTAATGGGAAGGGAAAGAGCTTTCCATTTTGATTTAAATTCTGAATGGACATGGTTTTACCTTATGTTGACTTCTAAAAAATTGGGCTTAGATATCCATGCTTTTTTTACAATTATTGAAGCGGGTTACATACTTTCTGTGTTATGGGCAGTAAAAAGATTCATGCCAACTAATCCAATGCTTGGTATGTTGTTTGTCTTTACCTCTTTAATGTTTTTTACATTTGGGACAAATGGACTTCGAAACGGGTTGGCATGCAATATAATCCTTCTCGCAATGAGTTTCTTTTTTGACGACAAATATATTGTCGGAGCCTTACTTTGTCTAATAGCCTTCGGAATTCATAGAAGTACAATGCTTCCAATTGTGGGGATGTTTGGCGGCTTTTTTTTATTGACTAATTTAAAATGGGCTATTTATTTCTGGTTTTTTTCTATCTTATTATCTCTTGCAATGGGAGGTTCTATAATAAATTTCTTTGCTTCATTAGGTTTTGACGATAGAATGGCCTCATATAATACTTTGGAATATGCTGATCAATTTTCTCACACAGGCTTTCGTTGGGACTTCCTGCTTTATAGTGCTATGCCAATCATAATGGGATGGTATGTTTGTATAAAAAAACAAATACGAGACGACTGGTATAAGGCGCTTTGTATTACATACACTCTATGCAATGCTTTTTGGGTAATGGTAATCAGAGCTGCTTTCAGTAATAGGTTTGCTTATCTTTCATGGTTTATGTATCCCATAATTATAGCATATCCATTAATAAATCTTCCCATATGGAAAGATCAAGATAAGAAAACAGGAATAATCTTATTAGTTTACTCAAGTTTTAATCTGTTTATGTGGACCTTATATTGGTAATTTTTTTATTTAAAGTTAAAAATAAAATTAACTACAAGTATTATTTAATTATAAAAATTGATTACTAATAAATGTGGATTTATGATATTTAACGATATTTTTAAGACTCTAATATTTAGATTATGGCGTATCTATCATCTTCTAATAGATACTGTTACTTTAGATATTCATTTGGTAGAACACTGTAATCTGAATTGTATTGGATGTTTGCATTATTCTCCAATAGCAAAAAAAAGTTTTTTAGATTCGCGAAATCTGGAATCTTCCTTAAAATCGTTATATAGAAAAAAAATATACAAAAGATTTAAAGTTATTCAATTATTAGGTGGTGAACCCCTTTTACATCCGGATATATGCGAATTAATTAAAATAACAAAAAAATATTTTCCTAATAATTATTTTACTATCAAATTAGTTACAAATGGTATCTTACTCCATGCTATGAATGAAGAATTTTGGGAAATTTGCAAAAATGAAGGTATAACGATTTCTATTACAGTATATCCTATAGCTTTAAATTATCAAGGACTTAAACAGTTATGTGTTTCAAAAAAAGTTAGTTTTGAATTTTTTGGTGATAGAAGAACTAATGGATCCTGGGAACAAACCAGACTTAAAATGCAGAATAAAAATAATTATAAATTAAAAAAGAATTATTTCAAATGTTTTTATTGTAATTGTTTACAATTAAAAGATAATAAAATTTTCACATGTCCCCAGAGTGCATATATTCAACATTTAAATAATAGGTTTGGACTGAATTTAAATAATGAAAAAGGAGATTTTATAGAAATTGCTCAATTAAATTTTATAACTTATTTGATATTTAGACTTAAATCTAAACCTTTTTGCCGTTATTGTAATGTCCCGAATAATAAAATAAAATGGGAACAATCAACAAAGAAAATTGAAGAGTGGGTCCAGAATTCTTAAGTATGAGTAAAACTATAATTAACAAGTTTTTTGAATTAATTTGGACAATAAAGGAATATTTCTTATATTGGATTAGACCGTTACAATTAGATATTCATATATCTGAACATTGTAATCTTAATTGTATTAGTTGTACAAACTTCTCACCATTAGCTCATCCAAAATTTGCTGATCTAAAAGAGTTAGATAATAATTTAAAATATTTATCTAAATTCCAAAAATCATTTGGAGTTCTCCAATTGATGGGAGGCGAACCATTATTAAATCCAAATATAATTGATATAATTAAAATAAGTAGAAAATACTTTAGTAAAACAAGTATTAAGATTTTAACAAATGGAATTCTTCTTAAATCTATGAAAGATGATTTCTGGAGAGCATGTAGAGAATATGATATTAATATTAGTGTAACAATATACCCTATAAATATTAATGTTATGGAGATTGAAAAAATTTGCGATAATAACAAGGTAAGATTTGAAATATTCGCTATCAGGACTGGGGAGAAAGCTTTTTATGCATATAAAGTTAATCCCAATGGAGGTCAAAAAGTATTTATGAAATTTATTAAATGTCAAAGTTCAGGTTGTATGCAAATTGTAGAAAATAAAATTTTTGCTTGTCCTATTAGTGCGGATATAAAACACCTAAATAGTGCTTTTGGCTATGATTTTAAACAAAAAAGAAGAGATTATGTGAGGATTGATAAGATGAAAACAGCATTTCAACTAAGATGGTTAAGAGCACGAAGTAAACCCTTTTGTTATTATTGTGAGTTACGAGGTAATTCATTTCCATGGAGAAAATCTGAAAAAAAAGAGGAAGAATGGGTAAAGTATTAAAAAAATTAATTTATAGTTTAAAAGTAAGATGTCATAAGACCTCAATTTTAAATAATATATTATTTTTGATAAATAATTATTTTAAATATAAATCATTAATAAAGTCTGAGAAAGATATAGATTTTAGTTCGATTGAAAAAATTAAAAGAGGAAATTCTATATTATATAAAAGATTCACAGGGGATAGTCTTGACTGGAATAATTTGATTTCATATTCAGAAAAAATGCAATATGCAAAAATTTTTGATAGAGATAAGCGAAAAGTTGATTTAGCAGATAAAATTAAAGTACATAATTGGGTAAGAGAAAAACTTGGGAACGAATATTTAATTCCAATAATTTCTTATCATAACAAATTTTCGGAGATTAATTGGGAAAAATTACCGGAAAATTTTGTAATAAAAACTAATTGTGCAAGTGGTGACACCATAGTTGTCCAGTCCAAATCAAAATTATCTTTTTTTAAAAGATTAATAATTAAACAAAGAATTAAATACTCATTAAAAACTGATTATGGGAAATTATTGTTAGAGTGGCATTATAGTCAAATTAACCCCAAAAAAATTGTTATATCTAAGTATATAGATGGAGGAGAAAAAGGTCTAACTGATTATAAGTTCTTTTGTTTTGATGGGAAACCATATTTTTGTCAGGTAGAAACGGATAGATTTGGAGATCGAAAGGTTGATGTTTATGATATGAATTGGAATAAACTTCCATGGAATCAACAAGGTTATTTATCTTCTCTTAATGTAATGAATAGACCAAAGAATTTTGAAAAAATGATTGAAATTGTTAATATTCTATCAAAATCATTTTCCCATGTTCGTGTAGATTTATTTAATTTAAATGGAAAAATTTATTTTGGAGAAATGTCATTTACCAATGAAAGTGGTTTTAGGAAATTTATCCCAGAAGATATTAACTTAGCCTTAGGGAAAATGTGGAATCTTAAGATGAATTAAATCAATACGTAATGTTGAATCTCACAATCAGAATTGAAGATACAGGGAATTTAATTTATCTTTATAATTATGCTCTATCAATAATTGAGTTACTCCGTCATAGATATAAGGTTTTACTACTTAATGATTTGAACCCTGATGAAGAGCCGGATGTGTTATTGTATTCGTGTTGGGGCATGAATAATTTAAGGTGGAGAAACTCAATAAGGATTTATTTTACGGCTGAACAAGATATCCCGGACTTTAATTTATGTGATTATGCTATAGGTCTTTCTTATGTCGGTATGCCGAGTCGTTTCTTACATTTCCCCTTTTATGTATTTTATAATGACCTTATTAGAAAATTAGAAAATAAAAGTTTTCAAAGTTATGACCAACAATTTTTAAATCGTAAGTTCTGTAGTACAGTCATTTCGGGTCCCATGAGACATCCAATTTATTTTGAAATCGTTAACCAACTAAACAATTATAAAAGAGTAGATTCCGGAGGGAAACGCTTTAATAATATTGGAGGATCTGTTTCCGACAAGATATCTTTCATACAGAATTATAAATTTAATCTTGCAATTGAAAATCTTAATGTTAATGGTTATATTACAGAAAAAATACCAGAAGCTTTTGTAGCTCAAACCTTGCCAGTTTATTGGGGGAGCGATACTGTAAAAAAAGAATTTGGAGAAGGAGGATATATAAATATTTCGGATTTTGAAAGTATTGAGAAAGCCATTCAATTTATAAAAGAAGTAGATAATGATGATGAATTATATTTAAAAATTTTAAAGAGAGGGGCACAACCAATTTTTACCTATGACCAATGGTGTGAAAAATTGTTTGATTTTTTAGTCAATGCAATTCAACATGGAAAACAAATTTACGATTCAGGGATGTATAATGTAATATATAATGAAAGATTATTCTATTACAAAATAAGAAATAGTTTTCCGGGATTGGTTTATAGAAAATACCAAAGAATGAATTCCGCAATTAGAGAATATTTGAAAACACAAAAATTTTTATGATTAGTGTTATTATCCCTTTCTATAACTCGTCTGATTATTTGGCTAATACAATAGATGGTATTTTAAAACAAACTTATTTAAACTTGGAAATTTTGCTCATAAACGATGGAAGTACCGACGAATCATTAGAAATATGTAATAGATATAGAAAAAAAGATAAAAGAATAAAAATTTATAATCAGGAAAATCTCGGAGTGGCAACTGCCAGGAACCTAGGTTTAAAAATGGCATCAGGTAATTATATCGCATTTATAGATAGTGATGATACAATACATCCTAAATATTTTGAATATCTACATAAAGCCATTAATGAAGGTCCTTTTAATATTGCATTGACACTATATGAAAATGACATTATCCAATCTTCTAATAAAAAGTTATTTTATAAAATTAAATATAATGTCAAATTGATCTCCCAGAATGATTTCATAAATAAACTATTTTTAAGTATGAAAGTTGGAGAAATTGATTCTCTACCTTTAGGTGTTGTTTGGGGAAAATTATATCGAAAAAAATTTTTAGAAAATTTATTCTTTAAAAATTTGTATATTTCCTCTGATATCGAATTTAGTTCACGTATTTGTTGGAAAATGGGAGATTCAATATTAATACCTGAAAAGATGTATTATTGGAAGATTCATAAAAATTCTTTATCTCATAAAGATGATAACTCAACAAAAAAATTAGAAAGTGAGTTAGATTTGTGGCTCCATATTCTTTCTAATTTTCCTGACATACTAAAACTAAAAAATTATAGAGGTATTTGTTTAGAACAATTATATAAGAAATTTTTGTATATAAGAAAGAAGAAAATAAATATTAACTCACATTATAAATCCCAAATCGCTAAATATAAATTTGAATTATTATCTAATAATTATATCTTAATAAAGATTAAAATAGGTATTATTTTATTTTACAATATTCCTTTTTTATACCGAGTCTATAATAAAATCATGGTTAAATAATAAATTTCTTTTCATGATAAGTATAATTGTGGCTATATATAATGAAAAGGACTATTTACCAATGTGTATTGAGAGCATTATACACCAAACCTATCAAGATATAGAAATTTTATTGATTGACGATGGTAGTAAAGATGGATCTGGAGAGATTTGTGAAAAATTTGCAAAAATAGACAATCGAATTAAAGTATTTCATAAAAATAATGGAGGTGTTTCATCTTCAAGAAATTTAGGTCTCAGAAAAGCTATAGGAGATTTCATTTTGTTCGTTGATGGAGATGATTATATTCATCCTCAATTTTGTGAAATTATAATGAATTATTTTCTGAAAAAAGATATAGATATTGTATTTGTTGACACCGAACGAGGAATCCCATCAAATTATACTAATATTTTACCATCAAAATTTAAAATTGAATATTTAAACAAACAACAAATGATAAAAAGGCTGTTTAGTGTAGATTCCAAATGTTATACTGATTTAATGGTATGGGGTAAAATTTATAGAAGATCATTATTGGAGGGTTTATTATTTAAAAATATTATAGGTGAAGATATAGAATTCAATAGTCGTCTACTTCAAAGAATAAACATAGCAGTTTATATAGATTTAAAACTTTATATTTGGGTAAGGAGGCCTGACTCAATTTCATGCAAAGCTTCCATAACAAGAGACGTTGAGGAGCTTAATGTATGGCTGTATTGCCTAAATAATTTCCAATATAATGATTATGAAATAAGAGGGTTTGCACTAAAACGATTTTATCTTAACGTAATAAATAGAAATTATAGATATCAAAAAGAAGCAAAAGTTATAAAAAAAAGAATTAATGAGATTTCAAGTTACGGTTGGAATGAATTTAAAAAGAACAAATCGATAAATTGGGGATTTAAATGTGCCATTAAAATATTTCTCTTATTCCCCTCTTTATATTTCTTTTTTTTAAATATAATGAAATATAGAAGTTATTATAAAAAATGATTAGCGTAATACTTCCGGTCTTTAATAGCATTAAATATATCGAGCGATGCTTAGAAAGTGTCCTATCGCAAACCTATACTGATATTGAGTTAATTATTATTGATGATGGAAGTTCTGATGGCACAAGTTTAATCTGTGATAAATATGCAGCTAAAGATAGTAGAATAAAAGTAATCCATCAAAACAATAAAGGTGTTTCTGAAGCTCGGAACCTCGGTTTGAAACTCTCCCAAGGGGAATATATTTCTTTTATTGACAATGATGATTGGATTTCTCCTGATTACCTTCAATCCCTTTATGAGTCCATTAATCGAGGAGATTATTCCCTTTCAATGGTTTTATATAAAAAAACTGAACATTATTATCTGTCCCCTTTATTAAAAGAATATTTCATTAAGGAAATTTCCGGTTTAGAAATAAGACAAAAACTTTTCGAGATTGAAAATTATGATGAGCCTTACGGTTTTATTTGGGCAAAATTATACAAAAGAGAAATATTACAAGATCTTAAATTTAAAAATACTATAGGAGAAGATATTGAATTCAGCTTCCAAGTAAGCTATAAAATAAAGAAGGCAATTATTGTTCAAAAATATATGTATTTTTGGTACCAACATAACTCTTCACAATTCCGAAACGTTAAACCTGAGAGGTTTTTTTCTGCTGTAAAATGTTATTATCAAATACTACAGGAAATACCTAAAAATGAAATTACAACCAGAGGCAATTGTCTTATACGTTTATATAAAACGATCTTAAGTATGAGTTATAATGCAGAAAATTATAAACAGATTTTTAAAGATATAAATTATAATAATCGTAAAATAGTTAAAGAAACTCAAAAAGAGTTTGTTATTAATAAGAGTATCCCCTTTCAATTTAAATTTTTTCTATTATTATTTTATTATCAACCATATTTATATAAAATTTTCAGAAAGATTATTCCTCTTTTAAAGAAATGAACATAGCTCTATTTTAGATGAAAATAGCATATTGCCTTAATAGCATACAAGAAATTGGAGGTATTTCTTCAGTAACAGTTAACAAAGCTAATGCCTTAGCTTTAAAGGGACATGAAGTATTTGTAATAGTAACAGATCACGAAGGGGAGAAAGGAGATAAACTTTTAAAAAAAGTTCATCTAATTGATTTGGAAATTAAATATTATAAAGATGATTGGAAATCAAAATTTCATGTTATAAAAGGGATTATTATTAAAAGAAGAATTCATAAGATAAAACTATCTAAAATTCTTAAAGAAATAAGTCCGGATATTGTTATTTCAGTTGGACAGTCAGAAAAATATTTATTACCGGAAATAAAAGGTAACTGGAAAAAAATTAGAGAATTTCACTATGACAAATTTTATCGATTGAGAGCTGCTAATAATGTTTTGCAAAAGATTGGAGCTCATTTAATAAATATCTATGATTTCAATTTAAAAATAAAAAAATATGATAAAGTTATAGTTCTTACAAAAGAAGATAAATACACTAATTGGGGAAAAAATAAAAATGTTATAAATATTCCCAATCCTATTACCGTATTGTCCTCTAATTTATCAACATTATCCAGTGGAAAATTCGTGGCTGTAGGGAGATTAGTGGACCAAAAGAACTTTAAGTCTTTAATTGAAGCATTCAGAATAGCATTAAAATCATATCCGAATTGGATATTAGAAATTTATGGGGAAGGAATACTGAAAGATGAACTTCAAAAACAAATTATTACCAATAAGCTTTCAAAAAATATTTTTATTAGAGGGAATTCGCTTGATCATAATGCAATTTATGGAAATGCCTCAGCTTTTGTAATGACTTCCATCTATGAAGGGTTTCCTTTAGTTCTTTTAGAAGCAATGGCCTATGGGCTTCCTGTCATTGCATATGAATGTCCTTGCGGTCCTAAAGATATAATTGTTGATGGCTTCAATGGTTACCTGGTTCCGGTAAACAATGAATTACTTATGGCAAAAAAAATAATACAATTAATGGGAAATAATGATTTAAGAAAGATAATGGGTTTAAATGCAAAATTAAAATCAGAAGATTATAGAATTGATAATATAATTAAACAATGGTTAGATCTTTTTTACAACTTACTTTGAGTACTTTAAACTTTAAATTTAATTAAAAATCAAACTTTACTAAAAATTTCAATTAATGAGGAATTTCTAGTTGTAATAAGATATTTTACTTTACCAACAATTTTTCTTTTTATATTTTCTCAGCGAATTTTTATTAATTAATATGAAGCTCTTATATGAAGAGTTTTATAAAATCAAATATAATGTTTAAGGTTTTAATTTTTTGGGTATCTCATTATTATAAATTATTTATTTATTTTTTTCTATTTAAAATAAAATTAAAAGATTGGACACCATCTGATAAAAAATTTAATTTTTTTTTAAAAAGAGGTATTATAAAAGATAGAAAAATTATTTTTGTTTGTGACGGATCTAAAAATCATGGTGGCCTTGCAGATAGGCTGAGAGGTTTGTTGACGATATATTTTTATTCAAAAAAAAATGTAATACCCTTTTTTATTTACTGGGATTCACCCTTTAAACTAGAAAGCTTTATATGGCCTAATACTTTTGACTGGAGAATTAATAGAATTAAGGATTATAAAAATCATAATATAAGTTTTCCTGTTATTATAGACTCTAATATTGAAGGTTGGAAAAATTTAATAAAGAAGAGTTTCTTACTGCGGGCAATGAAAACTAACAAAAATCTTTTAGTATATTCCAATCTAGTGAATAAGAAAATCCCTTTTAAAACCTTATTTAATGAACTATTTCAATGCTCCGATGATTTAAAATCGGAATTAAATTTTCATATAAAAAAAATTGGTAGTCAATACTGTTCTTATACTTTTAGATTTGGCAATTTATTCAATGATTTTAAGGATATTGTTGGGAAACCTTTAGAAGAAAGAGAAAAGATGCTATTACTTGAAAAAAATATTAATGAGTTAAAATCCCTCCTTAAAAAATTACCCAAAAATTTTAAAGCCGTTGTGACAAGCGATTCTTATTTTTTTTTAAAAAAAATAGAAAATTTAGACAGTAGAATTTATTTTGTGGATAAAGAAATTAAGCATCCTGAATATAATAAGAATGAAGAAATTAATACCGAAATTTGGACAAAATCTTTTTTAGATTTCTATTTGATAATGAATGCAGAAAAGGTATATCAGGTAAAGAGCCAGGAGATGTACCAATCGGGATTTCCAGAATTGGCTTCCTTAATTTCAATGAAACCATATGTTTTACACTCATTCTAAAGTATAAAATAGCCAAAATGATAAAAATAAATTTTACATTTATTCAAAATATTAAATTTTACTGTCTCAATACAATATAAACATATATGGAGAAAATAAGGTGTTATATTATCAATTTAGAAACAAATTTTTTAAGAAAAAAACATGTTATTAATAATCTCGTACCTAATCTTAAATTATTTAATGTTGAAATTGTTAAAGGAATTGACGGAAATTTACTTAGTAAAAATGAAATTAATTATTTATTTAATGGGGAAAAATATTATAAAAATCATTTATGGAATATTAAAAATCAGGAAATTGGATGTTGCTTGAGTCATAGGGAATGCTATAAAAAATTAATTGAGACTAATGATGTCTATTGTCTAGTACTAGAAGACGATATAAAATCTAAAATAAACTATGAAAAAATTATTAGTTATATTAATTCTTTGATGCATAGTAATAAACCAAGAATTCTTTTATTATCCGGTTGGTTTTGGTATTATAAAACAAAAAAAATAAATGCAAATTATAGATTATGTAAAGTTTTTGATGCAAGAATAGCTCATTCGTATTTAATTAATCGTGAGGCAGCATCAATAATTCTAAAAGAAACCCCCTTTTATTTAGCAGATGATTGGAGACGAATAGGATCTTTGGGAATTGAAATTTATGGTCTCACTCCACATCTTATAGACCCAGAACCTGATGTTGGCAGGAAATCAACTATAAGGATAGGATTGAGAGGTGAGTATAAATTTAAATTATTAACTTGGTTAAGAAATAAAAGTGAAGGATTAATTAGAAGAACCCTTAAAATGATCGGAATGTATGAAGACGGATTGTTGCATAGGGATAATTAAAAATTTACATGAAATTCAAATTAATTAACCAAAAATCAAATATTTAATTTAGAAATATTCACTTTTTATTTTTAGTTTCCGTATTAGTTTTGGTTTTACATTATCATATAATAAGATAAAAGATTATATGCTTGAAATCTTTTAAAGTACAAAATCTGAAAAGAAAGGTTTAGTTTATCTGTCAGGAAATTTAATTTGATAAAATATAAGATGGCAAATGAATAAAATTCCTCTTCTATAAATCCTATTTAAAACATGGTGCCTAAAATAATCCATTATTGTTGGCTTTCAAACGATCCCTATCCTCCCAATATTCAGGAATGTATTCAATCGTGGTACAAATATTTAGGGGATTATGAATTTAAACTTTGGAACAAGGAAAATTTTGATATTGATTCAGTAAAATGGGTAAAAGAAGCTTATGAAGCTAAGAAATATGCTTTTGCGGCAGATTATATTAGGTTATATGCTCTATATACGGATGGAGGTATCTATTTAGACACCGATGTTTTGGTTTATAAATCCTTTAATGATTTATTACAACTTCCATATTTCATTGGTCAGGATTTTATAGGGGCATTTGAACCTGCCATAATTGGCGCTCAACCTGGATTATCATGGATAAAAAAAGTAATAGATTTTTATACCGATAGAGATTTTATTAATCCAGATGGAACACTAAATATTAAAAACTTACCTGTCGTTTTCTTTGAACGGCTCTTTCCGCTATATAGCTTTAAAAAAATATCATCAGAATCTGAATTTGATTTTAATTCAACTATTTTCAATTTATTTCCATATAAATTCTTTAATGGAAGAGATAATGTAATGCCTAAAAGATTCCCGGTTAGTTATACCAGTCATTTGTTTGCCAATTCTTGGTCAGATTCATGTAATAATAAAAGAATTAAAGGCTATTTACCTTCTAAATTATTTAATTGTATATATGGCTTTAACTACCATTTCTTGAGAAAAAAGATAGTACATTTTTACGACCCCATTTACCGTCAATCCTAACCTATACTCTATACTCTATACTTAATACTTAATACTTCCTCCTTCATACTTAATACTTTTTCCCCTTCATCCTTCAATCCCCCCGATGCCGGATTATATCATAGCCATACGTTCCCTGGGAAGTAGCCCTTATTTGGAAAATGAGTTACGCCAAATTTATGCTCAGACAGTTCAGCCAAAAGAGGTCTTGATTTTTATTCCGGAAGGTTACAAAAGACCTGAGTTTCAGATTGCAGATGAACAATATATCCAAGTAAAAAAAGGAATGGCTTCCCAACGTCTTCGCTCTTATGATGACGTGAAAACTGATTATATCCTGATGCTGGATGATGATGTTTCTCTACAGCCTGAAAGTGTGGAGAAACTTCTTGAAGAGGCAAAAAAAAATAAAACTGATATTATTGGAGCAGATACATTCTGCAATTACAAACTTCCTTTTTCAAAAAAGTTATATGCTGCTATTACTAATCTGGTATTGCCACATTTTTCACAGAAATGGGCTTTCAAAATTTTGCCAAACGCTTCTTTTTCATATCTGAATAATCCTCGAAAGAATTATTATCCATCCCAGAGCTGTGCCGGAAATGTTATGTTATGGAAAACAGAATCATACAATTCACTGAAAATGGAAGACGAGCTATGGATAGATAATCTACCTTTCGCATATGGGGACGATATGCTTGAAAGTTATAAAGTTTACAAAAACGGAAGAAAACTCGGTGTAGTTTTCAATTCAGGCATTAAACACCTTGATTACCGTTCGGCAAGTGATTCTTTTAGAAAGAGTCCGGATTTCATAAAAAAACGTACTCTGGCTCAGATTGCTGTCTGGTGTAGAACATGTTACCAACCTGAAAAATCAAATTTCAAAAAAAAATCTTTAGCTCAATTTTGTTTTATCCTGAAGAAGCTTTGGCAATTTAAATTATTCCTATTGTTATCTCTTATAAAATTCAATTTCTCTTATATAGGGAACTATATAAAGGGATTGAAAGAAGGGTGGAAATTTGTTCATTCCGAAATGTTTAAGAATCTTCCTCCTTATGTCATCAGATAGGTTACTGACAGTATTCACTCCAACTTATAATCGCGCTCATACCTTGACACGATTATACAAGAGTCTCTGTGACCAGACATGTAAGGATTTTGAATGGCTGGTTATAGATGACGGTTCTATGGATGACACTGCTAATTTAATAGAAGGGTGTATAGAAGAAGGGAAAATACCTATACGTTATATTTACAAAGAGAATGGGGGACTTTACACAGGCTATAACACTGCCTATGCAAACATTTCAACTGAACTAAACGTATGCATAGATAGCGACGATTATATGCCTGAAGATGCTATTGCAATTATAAAAGAATCCTGGAGCAAATATGGCTCAAGTAACTACGCTGGTCTTACCGGTCTTGATTTCTATGCCGGGACCTCTAAACCGATTGGAGGTTTTTTCCCTGACAATCTAAAGGAGGGCTATCTTCTTGACCTTTATATTAAGGGAATACATCGGGGAGACAGTAAACAAGTGATGCGTACTGATCTAATGAAAAAAATCCCTCCTATGGTTGGTTTCCCTGACGAAAAGAATTTCAATCCTATTTATTTGATTCTTCAGGCCTGTGATGAACTTCCTGTAATCCTGCTGAATAAAAATCTCTGTTATGTGGATTATCAGGATTCTGACAGTATGTCAAAATCAATTTGGAGACAATATCTTGATAGCCCCAATAGTTTTGTCAAACAGAGAATTATGGAGATGAGGCTCAAGAGGTCAAACTTTTTAAATAACATTAGATTGGCCATACATTACACATCCAGTTGTATAATTGCCCATGATAGAGATTGGCTTAAAAAATCTCCTAAGAAATTTCTCACATTGCTCACTTCTCCGGCCGGCCTGTTGCTTTATTTTTATATCTTGTTGAAGAATAAAGCTTATCGTCCTCTTAAAGATAAAAGACATTGAAAATTCTTCATATCATAACATCGTTAAGAACGGGGGGAGCTGAGAAACTGGTATCTGATCTTTTACCTCGATTAAGGGATAGAGGCAATTCCGTTGAATTACTTGTGTTAGATGGAACGGAAACCGGATGGCTTAAACAAATTGAAGATTTGGGGATTAAGGTTATAAAGGGAAGAAAAGGTGCTATAAACATGTGGAACCCTCTTAATATATTCCTGATCAGGAAGACAGTTAAAGAAGGGAAGTATGATATAATACATACCCATAATTCGCCGGCTCAAATATTAACCGTTTGGGCAGGAGTAAAACATCTCAGCAAACTCGTTACTACGGAACATAATACCACAAATAAAAGGAGAAATCTGAAATGGTTCCGAAGGCTGGATAACAAAATCTATTCAGCCTATGATTTAGTGGTCTGTGTAAGTCCAAAAACCCGGGAAAATTTGTTGAATTCTATAAAAATTGACCCTCAAAAAGTATTAGTTATCCTGAATGGCATTGACCTTTCAAAATTTAGGAAGCATGAAGCTAACATAGCACCCAAATCTTTACCTCCAAAAGACAAGGATACCAAGATAATTCTTATGGTCGGTGCATTCAGGAAGCAGAAAGATCAACCCACACTTATTAAGGCAATGAAACATCTTCCTGAAAATTATAATTTATGGCTTGCCGGAGGATGGAAGTTAAGAATGAAATCGGAATATCTGACAAGAGAACTTGGGCTTGAAAAAAAGGTCTTTTTTTTAGGTGAAAGAAAAGATATTCCTCAATTGATGAATCAAGCGGATGTAACGGTCTTATCTACACATTATGAAGGGATGTCTATAGCTTCATTGGAATGTATGACCTCGGGAAAACCTTTTATTGCTACAGATGTTCCAGGGGTGAGGGAGTTGGCAAATGGAGCAGCAGTTTTAGTGCCTGAAAATAATGACAAAGCTCTTGCTGTTGCAATAAAGGAATTGATTAAAGATAGGAAAAAAGCGTCTGAAGTATCAAAAAGATGCATTGAAAGAGCCCGGGAATATGACATTGAAAGAACTTTGAACGCTCATATTTCATTATATAATACTCTTTGTAAATAAAGGTTTTTGCATTAAATTTGTATTGAAATTACGTTCATGAAATTATTATCAGCGACTATATTATTAATTGTTCTTTTTGCCTTCAGTTCCTCTGAAACTTACGCACAGGTTTCTCCTAAGCCTCTTTGGGTTGACAAGGGAGTTGAGTCGCTTAATGAAAAACGTTTCAGTAAAGATTATCACTTTCTTTCTTTTATTCATAAGTCGGAAGATGAAAAGGTTGTTGTTACATCTCCTTTAGCTTTATTACGCCAAAATATGGCTCAGGAATTTAATGTCAGCCAAGATGTAATAACCATTGACAGCATTATGCCTTCAGGAAAAGGCCTGGTTACTTATAGTATTTCATTCCCAAGCCAAACATCTGAATCTCTTACCACAGTTTATGTGCAGGAAGTAGATTCCTATTACCGATATGAGAATAATATAGACGGAACATTTGATTATGATATCTGTAATCTTTATGCTGTATCTGATCCTGATGTTACACCGAAATTCGATTGTTTTGAAGTGACGCGTAAATATGGGGCCTTGCCTGTCGGAATGTCTTTGATACCCGGCTTAGGACAGATTTATAAAGGACAATCGGCAAAAGGATATTCTATTTTGGGAGGTGAAGTGGCTTTTGCTGCTACCATAACATTCGGTGAAATCTATAGAAAATATTATATTAATCAGGGTAAAAAGGATCCGGTGAATTTCGATAGCTGGAAAAGTAAATCTAATACGTTCCGGGCTATGAGAAATGTGGGAATAATTCTTGGCGGAGCCACCTATATATACAATCTTTTAGATGCTGCTTTTGCTAAGGGAGCTCCACATGTACTGATCAAACCAGCGCAAGGTAATCCTATAGACATGTCTTTTACTCCTATAGCGTATCCGGGAGGTTTTGGAGCAGGATTCTCCTTTACATTTTGAAAATGACTAAAATCATACGTACCTCAACGATACCGTTATCTTTATGCCTTTTTTGTAAAGGACTGATGGAGGAGCTTTCGGAAAAGTACGAGGTGATAGCCTTATCATCGCCTGGAGTTGAATTAGATAAAATAGGAGAATCAGGTAAGGTTAAAACTATTCCTGTACCAATGAACCGGAGAATTTCTCCTATAAAAGATCTTATATCCCTTTTTCGGCTTATTAAAGTTTTCAAGAAGGAAAAACCTGATATAGTCCACTCAATGACGCCGAAAGCCGGTCTTTTGACCATGATGGCTTCAAAATTTACCGGAGTTTCAAACCGAGTGCATACCTTTACCGGATTGGTATTTCCTACTGCAAGTGGGTTAAAGAAAAGAATTCTTTCTTTATGTGATAAGATTACCTGTGCATGTGCTACCCATATTATTGCAGAGGGTAAAGGAGTAAGAAAAGATCTTACATCCAACAGAATTACCGGAAAGAAAATTGAGATTTTAGGTCATGGGAATATGAGAGGAATTGACCTAGACTTTTTCAATAAAGAGAAAGTACTTCAGGAGGCTAGCGAAATAAGAAAAAGGATAAAAGCTGATGAAATAACAACAGTTTTTTTATTTGTAGGCAGACTCGTAGGAGACAAAGGTATAAATGAGCTTATCAGAGCCTTTGATAGGCTTATTGATGAGGGATATAATGTAAAACTTCTTTTAGTTGGTGAGACGGAGCCAAATGATCTATTGCAGCAAGAAACTTTATCTAAAATTCATAATAGCGCGGATATTTATTTTCAGAATGAATGGATAGAGGATGTAAGGCCATATTATGCTGCGGCTGATATGTTAGTTTTGCCAAGTTATAGAGAAGGTTTCCCTAACGTTGTGCTTGAAGCGGGAGCAATGGAACTCCCGTCTATTGTAACTGATGTAAATGGATCGAGAGAGATTATATCCAATAGTGAAAATGGATTTATTATCCCTGTTAAAGATGATGATGCGCTCTATAATGAGATGAAAAAATTTGCTGCTTCAAAGAATCGATTTAAAGAAATGGGAGAAAGGGCAAGAAAAAATGTTACTGACCATTTTGAACAATCCTATGTTAGAGGATGCCATAAGGAATTTTATAGGAGATTGATTGGATGATATCTTTATACATTTACATAAAGCATCACATGAAATCTCTTTGGGGAATGGCGGAACGATTCAATGGGCCACTTACTCAAAAACGTTATCCGAAGCTAAGGGATAAAGCCTCTGAAGCATTGGACAAAGTGATCTTCCCGGGTTATGATTTCTCTTTGATTAAAGAGAAAGATTTAAATGCACTCGAGGAATTCCGTGCAAGACAGAATAATGAGTATCTGGCATATTTTGACCCCCATGCCTTTGATTACCAAACCCTTCATACTATGCTGCAAAATCAGTCATATGTGATGATGAAAGTTACTGAAACCGGTCGCCCTCATTATATCATAGGATATTTTTTCCTTAGATGTTTTTTTATAGGAAAAGTTTTTCACGGTCTTATAGTTGACGAACACTTTAAAAATCGGGGTATTGGTACAGAAATGTGGCGTATCTCTACCGAAATTTGTGATTCTTTAGGGATGAGGATGTATGCCACAGTATCAAAATTCAATCAGCCATCTTTATCCTCGGCAAGAAAGGCATCGGATGTGAAAATCGCTGAAAATCTCGCTAATGATTTTTATCTGATCGAATTGAAGCAAAGGAAAGTGCAATGATCAAATGGATATTCGATAGGGTAGTAGCCTTTTCAGGTCTGGTGATGTTAATGCCTATAATGACATTAATAGCTACCGGGATAAAAGCTTCTTCTCCTGGTCATCCTGTTTTTTTTCGTCAGATTAGAATAGGACAACATGGAAAGCGTTTTAGTATCCTTAAATTCAGGACAATGAAAGGAGAAGATACTAACCATTCAGTAAGTGTAAAGAATGATGAAAGGATCACTTCCTTAGGTCATTTCCTTAGAAAATATAAACTGGATGAACTTCCTGAGTTATGGAATGTCTTAGTGGGGGATATGAGTTTTGTGGGTCCAAGACCTGATGTTCCCGGATATGCTGATCGGTTACAAGGAGATAATCAAAAGATATTAGAACTAAAGCCGGGAATTACCGGACCTGCGACTCTTAAATATCGTAATGAAGAGGAATTACTGGCAGGACAATCCAACCCTGTTGAATATAACGATAAGATTATTTGGCCAGACAAGATAAAGATTAATAGAAAATATGTGGATGAAAGAACATTCCTGGGTGATTTGAAAATAATTTTACAAACTATATTAGGATCATAATAATCTTAGAATTGAAGTTTCCGAACTTTATATACCATATCTATAAAATATTTCGTTAAATTTGCTTTTGGAACTAAGTATTATATGCGATTTCGTCTTTTCATAGTTTCTCTTTTAGCATTATTTTTTATTTCACTTGCTCCGGGTCTTTATGCCCAGGAGTCAAGTATGAACACCTATACGGTCTCCTCTAACGACAATAAAATTATTTCCGAAGATACAGTTACTTACATTGCACCTACAGAAATAATAATAGAGAGGGATTCCCTTTATGATCCATTAAGAGTTGTCACCAATAAATTTGGTAAGAACTGGTTTGCCTTCCTTGAGGGAGGGGTTCATACCTTTAGGGGAGATTTTTCCAAATTGGGTAAATTTTCGGGAACTTTATCACCTGAATATGGAATTGGTGTAGGAAAATGGTTCACTCCGGGTGTTGCGCTGAAAATTCAAGCTATTAAATCCGAAACACGAGGATATACCTCCGCTGAACATAGTCATTATGCTTATGGTGACTTGATGCATACGGCTGACGGTTTCCCGTATTATAAAATGAAAACCGGATGGTGGGATTTCAGTGCAAGTGCTATACTTAATCTTACTAGGCTTATTTATGGTTATGAAGGCTACGGAAGCAAGAAACGTATGAACCAGTTCATGTTTTCGGGAGGAATAGGAGTTGTACATCACACTGGTTATGCTCACAGCTATGGTTCAGATAATGAACTCAGTGCTCACCTTGAACTACAATATAGCCGCTTCTTTACCCGTAGTAAAATGATTTCTCTTGACCTTAAGTTGAGAGGTATGTTCTATCATTCAAACCACGACGGAGAATACGGACAAGGGGATTATGTGGCACAAAAAATTGATTATAACGTCGGCTTAAATCTTGGTCTCACATTCTACCTTGACAAGAGACATAACAATGGCTGGAGTCAGAGCACCACAAAACTTTATCAAAGAGATTATCGACAAGATAAAATATATATTGTAGAGGAAAAACAGACTCCTGTGCAATCAAAGATAGAGATGGGAACGTTGACTTTCTACGTCTTCTATCCTAACAATTATTCAGGTCGTAATGACGCTCCTCAGGTGCCTAATTCCCCTGTAAATGCGATAGATTACCTTGCTGGAGGTATTTTCACTCAAAATCAGTTTGTGAATACTAGCACAATCACTTCACGACTTTTAAGCGGTCTATCTTTAGCTAATCAACCTATCGAAGATCTACCTACAGAACCAGCTGATAAGCCCTTTAAGATTGATTTTGTGCCAAGAGGATATGAAATGCAGATTGATGCTCCAATGTCATTAAGTCTTCTTCCGCAAGACATGATGAATTTCCGGGAGAGAACAGGTTTCTATTATGCACCTATCTATGACGGATCTCATGTATGGATGTATCGAGTGGACAATGTAGCTTTAGGACAGCAACTGGCTGATCAGTCAAATTATAACGAAACCCAGTCATTCGGTCTTAATTCTGTTAAGGGATTACCATTGATAAAAGAAAATATGGTTATTCAGTCAGACGACCAATTGATAAGTTTTGCCGATATGTATGCAGCTTTGAATGAAAATACAGGCTTTATATCCGGTTATACAGACTCATCAACTGTTGAACGGGTGAAAAATATTTTGGATAACGGGGTTATTACAATGGTTCAGGTCCAAGGTTTTGCAACAAGTCAGGATAATTCCGGCACTATTGAAAAAGCATTGGAAAGGAATACCGCTCTTTCACAAAATCGTGCTACAACAGTTATAGAATGGCTGAGGGAAAGTAATGAAAAGCTTAGTAATGCAGCTTCACAAATTTATATGCTTAATGAGGGCTTGTCAAACCCGATTCGAAATGTAACAGATTCAAGTACTCGAGGTTTAAATGCAAAGCTTAACAGATTTGTGAAAGTAAGGATACATTACATGTTAAAATAAGCTTATTAGAATATTACAAGATATTCTATAGAGATTAATAAATTATAGTAATTAAGAGGCTCATACGGGCCTCTTAATTTATTTATGGAGATTTAAAGAGTTGAATAAAGTGTGGATTATAATAATTTAGGTTTTAATTTGATTTTTGAAATTAAATATCGGTAAGAAATTATATGATTATTCCGAGGGGAGGTTAACCCATTTATATGAATGTCCCGTGGCTGGAATAACTTTGGAAAGAAGAGTGTCAAGACTCATAACTACAGAAGCAGTATTGACACCGGGGTGACATGCATATATTTCTGCCTTAGAAAGATCATTATCTATAATTAATTGTACTTTTTTATCTTTATCGTGTATCAAACCTAAAGGTGATACCGCTCCGGGTTTTATGCGCAACAGTTCTTTCATGGCTTGAGCAGAGGCAAATGATAATCTTGCACACCCCAATTGAGAAGATAGATATTTTGTCTTGAAAGGTTTGTCAGCCGGAATCATTAGCAAGTAATAGAGTGTCTGTTGCTTATTTGTGAGAAATAAGTTCTTGAAAATTGGTGCTCCAATAATTCTTCGTATTTTTTCACATTCTTCCATAGAAAAAGCAGGCGAATGAAAATAAACTTTATATTCGATCTGAAGACTATCTAAAAAGTCATAAATCAATTGTTCATCATCGGAAATCTGATGATTAGAATTTTTGTTTTGTGAATTAGACAATTTAGAATCTATAAGTTCCTTCGATATTGGATCAGTTAGGTTTTCTTCCATCTTCTATTTTTTATTTTAATCTTCAAAATTAATGTAAAGTTGTATTGATACATAGAGTTGTTTGTTAACATTGGATTGAATTAGAAAAATGAACTATCAACGCGAGACATTTGTAGTATAATTGTAATAATTATTTTAAATAAAATGTTGAGCTCAAAGGAAATAGAGGATAATAAAGAGCGTATCATTACCCTCCTTAAATCAACTGAGAGGGAGGGTGTGGATAATGTCATCAAATATCTGGAAGACGGAAACTTTTTTGAAATGCCTTCCTCTATATCACGGCATCATAATTGGGAAGGGGGCCTGGCTCAACATTGTCTTGGAGTTTATAATAGATTATCTACCACGGGAGATTCGTTACCTTCTGATAATAGGATCATAACATCTTTTTTACATGACATATGTAAAGTTGGGAAAATATATAAAGATAAAGATGGAAGCTGGGAAGAGAGAAAAGATGAAGAATTAGAAATTCCGGGACATGGTTCAAGATCCGTTAAAATTTTAGAAAATTTGGGATTTCAATTTACTCCTGAAGAGAAAGGGGCGATCAGATGGCATATGGGAGGATGGAAAATAGGAGAGAAAAAGAAGGAGGAAATAAGAGATTTCTTTGCTACTAAAAAATCTGATCTATGGCGTTTACTTCATAATGCTGACCGGTATGATGCTTCCCATAATGGAAAACCAGCTAAAGCCAGCAATTAAATAAAAATGAAACACTTTAAGGTTATGCAGGCCTAATACAACGAGAAATAAAATACTTACTGCTCAGTTGGAAAAGGTATGTCAATACTGGGTGTTGATCGTCAAATAGGAAACTTGGATTAGGAAAATAGAGGGTATGGGTTAGGGTAATATACTAATCAGTATATTAAAATTGTTGAAGTATATCTGAATGTAAAAATATTACAAAAGTTCCAGGGATTGAAAATCGATTTGGGGTTCCTGGCCTGTGGGTTGACAATAAAATTTGGTACCCATTGGAATGGAATCGTCAAAGAATCCTCCCATTTTGAGATAAAAACGGTTATCGTCTGTATTGCCTCCCTGATAATCAAGTCGTACTCCGGCTTTAGCAGTGGCATCGTGGGTAAAGGTTGTATCTGTAAGTCTGGTCCATTTTCCTTCTTTACTTCGAGCCCACTGGTTTCCAAACATAACTTCACGTGACAGATACCCTTGATCAGGATTGAAATTTTCCAAGAAACTATGCGGATGCTTATACCAGGTAGTAGTCTGTGGACGTAAGAAACTTGCTATCAATCTCCATTGGTTTTCTTCCGGAGCAAAGAAATATGCTGTATAAATTGTATTGTTGTTTTCATCCGGTCTTACCTGCATGAGAAATTTATAGGTTTCGCCACCTTTCCAAGGATAAACCAAATAACTCTGTCCTCCCGAACCTTCATTACCAAATTCTCCGATATGAACATTGGTTCCTCTTCGAAGCATTTTAATTTTCAGGCTGTCAGGTATCTCCCGGGGATCTTCTGTTTCATAGGGACTCCAGACAGAGAAAAGGATGCGTCTTTCAACCGGTGAGTTAATCTGCATACCGAAATAACCTTCCCTGAAACCGTCTGCCATATAATAGCTATGCATTGTTTCTCCTTCTTCCGGAACTGTTACCTCGTTATAAAACCATTCAGTGTCTCCTTCCGGTAGAGTGTAAGCTAGATGGACAGATGGTCCACGTCTGCCCCAATAGTCTGAGAAATCCTTAACATAGTTACTTGGTCCCGTCACATTGTCAACCAACAACTGCTTAACATCTCCAAAATAAGCTCCCTTCTTAGAAATTCCTTGTAAATCGACTTTAACATATCCCGGTTTTTTGATATCAATTTTTCCGACAGGGACTTGCATATAATCTTCTGAATGCAGATTTACTTTAAAACTCTTTTTGCCATAACTTACCATTATTTGGGAGTCTCCTTTTGCTAACAAAGAGAGTTCGGCTTTTGAAGGCTCATGAAGGTAAAAGTAAACACTTATAACTGACTCAGGACTTGTCCAGTCTTCGAGACCATTATCAGTTATTACCGCTCCATCCTGTCCGGTAGTGACGTATCCGTTACCGGAAAGATTTATGGCAAGCTGTTCTGATTTTGCAAATAGGCCTGTTATCAGTAGAAGTGAGTGCAAAAGTAAGTTTTTCATATATTTCAGATAAAATCAGTTTCAAAAGTTTTTAATAATACCACGCTACTTGCCGATGCAATTCCCTAGCCTGGGCAAAAGTATCGATGATTGCCAAAGTAGTTTGAGTCGCTATTGGACTCTTAAGAATTGTGGCAAGCATATAAAGACCTTTTTCAGTAAAAGCCTTTG
>JAFLVA010000014.1 GCA_022508525.1 Erysipelotrichales bacterium | reverse complement strand
TCTTTGGCTTTGGTTTTTTTGATATTCCATCAAGAGGAAAGATATCAATATAAACTCCATGATTCATTGGTACATGTTTATAAACCGCTTCTACAAATGTTGTGTTAGAGTTTCTTAACTTTGAAAAAATATACGGATAACGTTTATCAGTATTAAATGATTGAAAAAACGTATCACCAGTAAAATGCTTACTAGCTAGTTCACAAAATTTGTCGTAATCAGGTCTTGGCATGGCTACATCAACATCATCATCCCAAGGGATAAAGCCAGAATGTCTAATAGCACCTAAAAGTGTTCCAGCAAAAAGAAAATATTTGAGATTATGCATCTCGCAAAATTCGACAAATTCTTTTAATAAATCTAACTCTTTTTCTTGTAATTCATTCATAATTTAATCCTACAACTTTTATAACAATCATTAATAAATCGAAGTTTTTAACTTCCGGTTTAATTATTGCACTATTTGAGTGACTTTACAATAATGCACTATGTTATTTATCATCCTTTAATTGACAAATTGCTGATACGCATTTTTGCTTTTGAAGATAATCAACATATATAAATATTCCAGAAAACAATTTTGTTTTCATTGTAATTATAATTAAAATTACATCATAATTACAACACATTTAAATATTAAAATATTTATTAATTGATTAACACGTCTAAAAAAGATAAAATTAATAAATGAAGGTGAATGAAAATGTACTTTGTTCCGATGCATGTTTATAGCGAATATAGTTTCCTTAATTCCGGATTAACTATGGAAAAGTATTTTTCATTTGCTAAGAAAAACAAATTAAAGTATTTAGGCATTTCAGATTTAAACGTTTTATTTGGCTTTCCAATTTTTTCTAATTACGCAAAGTTAAATGATATAACTCCTCTCTTTGGAATGGATATTGTTTTAGGTCGCTTTAATGTGACAATATATATTAAAAATGAATCCGGATATTTAAACTTGATTAAAATATCTAATTATTTGCAAACAAACGAATTATCTTATGACTTTTTGAAAAGTCATCAAGAAGGATTAATATTTATTATTTCAATTAATTCATCAAATTTTAATAATTCATTAGCGTCTATAAAAAGGTTAAATCAAGATTTTGATAATGTATATATAGGTATTGAGATTTATAATGAATCAGAAAAAAACGAGATGCTTTCTTATATTTTAGAATTATCTAGTGCTTATAAATTAGTTGCATTTCCACATATTAAATATTTAAATCCCGAAGATGCGATTGTACTAGATATTGTCGATGCAATAAGAAATAACTCCACCCTTGATTATCAAAAAAAGAATGGCGAAATGTATTTAAAGAAAAACGAAGAGATTGAGTTGATCTTTAAAGATCTACCAATTACCGATTTTTCTATTCTAATTCAAGAAATATCTTTTGAATTTGCAAAAATTCGCGGTAATTTATTAAAATTTACTGAAGATAATTCTTCTAAAAATCTTTTACGTTTACACTGTTTAGAAGGTTTAAAAGAAAAAGAATTAGAAAAAAATGAAGTTTATTTATCTCGTTTAGATTATGAGCTAGATATAATTGATAAAATGGGTTACAACAATTATTTTTTAATTGTTGAAGATTATGTTAAATACGCAAAAACACATGACATTTTAGTTGGTCCTGGACGTGGTTCTGCTGCTGGTTCTTTGGTATCATTTGCCTTGAATATTACAACTCCAGATCCAATTAAACACGAATTGTTTTTTGAACGTTTTTTGAATCCAAGCCGAAAAACAATGCCAGATATCGATATTGACTTTGAAGATATTAAACGAGAATCAATTGTTAATTATTTAAAAGAGAAATATGGAAAAGAAAAAGTTGCAAATATTGTAACTTTCCAAACTATTGGTGCAAAGCAAGCACTTCGCGATATTGGAAGAGTTTTTAATATTGATAACTTTGAAATCAATTATTTAAGTAAAGCACTTGGGACTTTTACTACTTCTTTTAAAAAGAGTTACCAAACTAATACTGTATTTAAAAATCTTTTGGATAAGGAGCCACATTATTTGAACATAGTGCGCTTAGCAAGCAAAATTGAAGGGTTAATTCGTCAATCTAGTATTCACGCTGCTGGTGTCATTTTAAATAACGATAATATAGAAAATGTTTTACCTGTTTTAAAAGATATAGATGGGAATTTAATTACCCAATATGAAATGACTTATCTTGAAGAGCAAGGATTCTTAAAAATGGATTTACTTGCGCTACGAAACTTAACAATGATTAAAGAAATCTGTTTAAAACCAACAGTTAATTTAAATCCTTATTTTCTTCCATATGATGATGAGAAGGCAATTAATATTATCCGTGATAATTACACAATGGGCATTTTCCAATTAGAATCATCAGGAATGAAAAAATCCATTGATATTTTAAAGCCATCAAGTTTTAATGATGTCGCAGCTTTAATTGCACTATTTAGACCAGGACCGATTGGTAATATTCCAACATATGCTTTAAGAAAAGAAGGCAAAGAAAAAGTAACTTATTTAAATAGCAAATTAGAAGAAATTTTATCTTCCACTTATGGAATAATTATATATCAAGAGCAAATCATTAAAATTGCAACCGATATGGCTGGTTTGTCTTTGGCAGAAGCTGATAACTTCAGACGTTCAATATCTAAAAAAGATTTAAGCAAGATGGATGCCATCAAAGATGATTTCATTAATGGATCAATAAAAAATGGCTATGCTAAAAAAGATGCTGAAGATGTTTTTGAAACTATAGTTAAATTCGCATCTTATGGTTTTAATAAAGCTCATTCAATTTCTTATGCCTATATATGTTTACAAATGGCTTATTTAAAAGCACATTATCCTCTAGAATTTTATTCAATTATTTTAGAACACGAATCAGGATTTACAAGTGATAAGATGAATGAATATTTACGGGAAATAAAATCACAAGGAATTGAACTTCTTCTTCCAAATATAAATTTATCTACTAATTCTTTCAAAGTAGTAGATAACAAGTTACTTTTCCCATTAAATGCAATTCGTGGAATACAATCTAAAATTGTTGAAACAATAATTATTGAAAGAGAAAGTAGAGGTCAATTTATTGATTTCTTTGATTTTGTTACACGTCTTTACAAGCAAGGAATTACTGAAACAGTGATTATGCATCTTATTGATGCAGGAGCTTTAGATGAATTTGCAAATCGCGCAACGCTTCGAGCTTCAATTAATAACGCATTAAATCAAGCGTCTTTCAACTCTACTCTCGATGTGAGTTTACTAACTAATAGTGATTTTGGTTTACATTTCGAATTAGTTAAGAAAGATTCTGATCATATATTTGATTTGAATAAAGAATATGAAACACTTGGAATTATGATTTCTTCTTCTCCGCTTCGCTATAAAAAAGATTTGTTAATGAGAAACAATGCCATTTCAGTCAATGAAGCAAAAAAATTAAATCAATCTTGTAAAATTGGCGTTTTACTTTTAAAAGCAAAAACAATAAAAACAAAGAAAGGGACTCAAATGGCTTACTTATCATGTAGCGATGAAAATGATGACATTGAAGTAATAGTTTTCCCTCGCGAATATGAAAAATATTGGTCCATATTGACCGCAAACAGTGTGTTAATTATCAAAGGTTACTTTGATCACAAAGATAATAAATCATTTATTGCTGAAGAAATCAAAAAGCTGGAGGAATAGATATGAAAAAAATAATTATTGTAGATGGAAATTCCCTATTATTTCGTGCATATTTTGCAACATTTAATCCTACCGCTCCTTTAATGCGTGCTAAAGATGGCACACCTACTAATGCTATTTTTGCATTTTCAAATATGCTATCTCGTATTGTAAATGGTTTTAAAGGTGAGGAAAGATTACTTGTCGTTTTTGATACTGGTAAAAAAACATTCCGTCATCAAGAACTAGACACATATAAAGCAAATCGTAAACCAGTCGATCAAGAACTTATCATTCAAATGCCAATTGCGCGTGAATTACTTTCAGTGCTGGGAATATATACTTATGAACTAGAAGGTTTTGAAGGTGATGATATCGCTGGTACAGCTGCCAAACTTGCTCAAAGTGAAGGATATGAAGTTACAATTTATACTTCTGACAAAGACTTTTTGCAACTCATTGATAAACACATTAAAGTAAATCTCATTAAGAAGGGATTAAGTGATATAAAAGTTATGGATGAAGAAACACTCATGAATGAAATGGGCCTCCGTCCAGAACAAATTCCTGACTATAAAGGATTAATGGGTGATTCTTCGGATAACTTAAAAGGAATACCTGGCATAGGTCAAAAGACTGCGGTCAAATTACTTAATGAACTAGACAATCTAGAAAACATTATTGAAGAAGCAAAAAATCGTCCAGGAAAAATTTATACATCTATCATTGAGAATCAAGAATCAGGAAAACTATGCAAACATTTAGCACAAATTAAAATCGATCTAACATTACCTTTTAGTCTTGATGATACAATTTATGAAGGCTATGATTTTAATAGACTTTCAGAGTTTTGTAAAAAATATGATTTAAAAACTCTTATGAATAAAATGAATCAAAAATTTATTAAATCAACAAATACCTACACAGAGGTAAAATACTTAGAAGTGACACAAATTCCACATTTTGAAGATAAAATTATTGGCCTTGCACTTAATTACGATGAAACGGATTATTACAACAGCCATATCGAGGGTATTTCTATTGCCACTTCTAATAATATTTATTATATTTCAAGCGAAAATGCAAAAAATGATGAAAAGCTTAAAGATATGCTAAATAGCGATGAAATCAAAAAATGTTGTTATGATTTTAAAGCAAACAAAGTCGCCTTATCAAGATTTGGATTTAATCTTTCTGGCGGATGCTTTGATGCTTTAATTGCCTCTTATATCATTGATTCATCACTAAACAGTAATATAGATGCCGTATTTAATTTCTTCTCGATTTCTTTAACAAGACTTGAAGAAGAAAATCTCAGTCTTTTTAGTGATAATTCAAAAACAATTAAAAGGACATGTGAAATCGCCTATAATGCTTTGCGTATAAAAGATGAAGCTGAAAGACAAATAAAAGATCTTGATTTATTTGACTTATACCAAAATATCGAATTACCATTATCTAACGTTTTAGCAAAAATGGAAATAGAAGGTTTCCCATTGGATGCTAAACAATTAAAAGAAATTGGTCAAACATTCCGTGATAAACAATGCGAATTAGAAAATAGAATCTATGATATTGCTGGAGAAAGATTTAATATTGCTTCGCCAAAACAAATTTCTGAATTACTTGTAAAACTTGGAGTATTTGAAGGCGATAAGAAATTTTCAACTTCAATAGATGTTTTAAAAAAAGTTGTTGATAAGCATCCTGTAATACCTCTAATTCTTGAATATCGAAAATATGCAAAACTGACTTCCACCTATATTGATGGTTTACTTGTGCATATTCATAGCGATGGAAAACTTCATCCAAAATTTAATCAAGCAGAAACGACAACAGGAAGATTATCTTCTTCTAACCCAAACTTACAAAACATTTCTGTTCGTGATGAAGAAGGTAAATCAATTCGTAAAGCATTCTTCTATGATAGTGACGACTACATTTTATCCTTCGACTATTCACAAGTCGAATTACGTGTCCTAGCCTCACTATGTAACTGTACGAAATTAATTGATGCATTCAACAACGATGAAGATATCCATGAGGCCACTGCTAAATACGTTTTCCATAAAGAATCAGTTACTAGTGCCGATCGAAGAAAAGCTAAAGCTGTAAACTTTGGTATTGTATATGGTATTTCAGATTGGGGATTATCGGAGCAATTAGATATTCCAGCTTTTGAAGCGAGAGAAATAATTAAAAGTTTCTATGAGTCATATCCAGAAATTAAATACTTTATGACTAATATTATTACTAATGCTGAAAAAGATGGATATGTCAAAACAGTATTTGGAAGAATTAGATATCTAAGAGAAATTCATGATCAAAATTATCAAACACGAGAATTCGCCAAACGCGCTGCTACTAATGCTCCAATTCAAGGTACAGCTGCAGATTTAATTAAAATGGCAATGGTTAATATTGATAAAATGCTTGTCGAGAACAACTTTAAAACAAAGCTTGTTTTACAAATTCACGACGAATTGATATTTAAGGTTCCTCGAGATGAACTTGATATTGTTAGTGAAAAAATCAAATATTTAATGGAGCAAGTATATCCAAAACTTCCAGCTAAACTAAAAGTTGATGGAAGCTATGCCAAAACTTGGTACGATGCAAAGTAGGTGAAGTTATGCCAGAATTACCAGAAGTTGAAACTGTTAAAAGAATTTTAACGCCAATTCTTGTCAATAAAACTATTAAAAATGTCGAAATTTTATATCCCAAAATGATTTTGTCACCTCTAGACGAATTCGCCAAAGTTTTAAAAGATAAAACATTTTTAGATATTAAAAGAAAGGGTAAATATTTACTTTTTTACCTTAGCGATGATTATGTTTTAATATCACATTTGAGAATGGAAGGAAAGTATATTGAACTATATGGCAATGAATCTAAAAGCGCTCATGCACGTGTGATTTTCACCTTAAATGACGGAAAGCGTATTTCCTATGATGATACACGTTGCTTTGGTATTATGAAGTTAATAAAAGCCAAAGATTTAGAATCTGAAAAGATGATTGCAAAACTTGGTCAAGAACCTTTTGATATTAAAGATATTAGTTTACTAAAAGAAAAGTTAAATACCAATATTCCAATAAAAGTCTCTATTATGGATCAGACAATTATTTCAGGACTTGGAAATATATACGCTGATGAAGTCTTGTTTAGATGCAAGTTAAATCCTTTAACACCATCTAAATATTTAGACGACAAACAGATTCAAAGTATTGTTGATAAAGCAGTTATTGTTTTGAATAAAGCAATTAAGCTAGGTGGATCAACTGTAAAATCATATCATGCCGCCCGTGGTGTAGATGGAAAATTTCAGAATGAATTATTAGTTTACGGAAAAAAAGGCTCCACATGTCCTGTCTGCAATTACCAATTAAAAAAGATAACTGTTGGAGGGCGAGGTACTACTTATTGCCCAAGATGCCAAAAGCCATCTTATAACAAAAAGGTAGTTGGAATAGTTGGTAAAATTGCGTCCGGTAAAACTACCGCTTTAAATTATTTTAAAGAACTTGGATATGATGTTATTTCAAGTGATGATATTGTAAATTCTTTATATTCCGAACCTGAAGTTATTCAAAAACTGAAACGCCGTTTTGTTCAAGCAATAAAAGATGATGTAGTTGATAAGCATGTTTTAAAAGAAATAATTCTTGCTGATGAAAAGAAGAAAATCTATTTAGAAAGCGTGATTCATCCATTAGTAGAAGCAAAATTATTAGATTTCATTAATTCTTCAAAAACAGAATTTGTTTTTATTGAAGTTCCTCTACTATTTACTTCTCATATGGATTACATGTGCGATTATATAATTGGCATCGATATCAGCAATGAAAAACAAATTGAAAATCTCAAAAAACGCCATGTCGAAGATATTAAAAATTATCTTGAATTAAATAAGAATAACGGCTTTGATGAAAACATTGATAAGATGGATTTTATAACTAGTTCAAATATCACTATCGAAGAATTAAAATTGGAATTAAAAGAAATTATTGAAAAAATTCTAAAACAAAAACGCTAGATATTCTAGCGTTTTTCTTCTCTCTTTGCATGAATTATATCGTATGGCTTAAACATTTCTTTTGTTTTAATTTGCACTATTTTATTTGCAACTGTAAAAACATTAACTTCGTTATTTTCAAAATACATCTTTTGAATTTTAAATTTTTTTGGTTTATGTCTAGGAGATAGTTTTATATACTCGCAGTCACTAAGAATTTTGTTTTTTATTTCAACATTTGCAATTTTTAGTTCTTTATCATAGGAGCGAACAATGCCAATAAAATCTCCAGCATTTTTGAACTCTTCATTCAATGTAAATAACTGTTCATTTATAGTAACTTCCCCATGAAGGAATCCCTGGCCAGTTACACGATTTTCACCATATGACATTAAATCATAATAATATTTGTAATTAAGTTTTTTATTATCGTAATAGTCATCAATACATTTGCGATATGCTGATATAATTGCACATAAATAATTGTATGACTTCATTCTACCTTCAATTTTAAGCGAGGCTACTCCGGCTTTAATTAACTTTGGTATATCTTTTAAAGCACATAAATCCTTGCTCGACATAGCAAAGTATTCATTTTTCTTATTTAATCTATTTTTCCATTCATACAAGTAATATTTCCAGCGACAAGAATGAGCACATCCTCCACGATTAGCATCTCTTAATGTCATAACATTAGATAGCATGCATTTCCCCGAATATGATGAACACATACCGCCATGAATAAATACCTCAATCTCTACTGGTGTATTTGCACATATATCTTTAATCTCTTTTAAAGAACATTCTCTTCCTAAAACAACTCTCGTTACTTTATAGTTTTGATAGAATTTAATAGCTTCAGTGTTTAACGTCGAAAGTTGTGTGGAAATATGCATTTCATTTCCTACAAATTGATTGTTAAGGTTAATTAAATCAAGTGAGGAAGTAATAATACCATCTACTTTACATTTTTTAAGTTCCTGAAGATAATTTAATGCGTTTTTTTTGTCTTCATTATGCATAACCATATTGCAAGTTATATAAACTTTTTTATTTAAATTATGCGCAAATTCTACACCTTCTTTAATATCTTCAATTGTAAAGTTTGAAGCATGTGAACGAAGCGACATTTCTTTTCCACCAATATAAACAGCATCTGCACCATATAAAAGCGCTAATTTAAGACGATCTAAGTCACCAGCCGGTGCTAATAATTCAATTTTCTTCATAGCGACTTCTCCTTATAGATTGAATCTTGATATTTAAATCCATCTTCAATATTTAAATTTAGTTTTAGCAAATACTCTTTTACTTTTTTCTCATCAATTTTGTTATCAAGTATTTTATATAGTAGAGCAATTACTTTTTTAAATTTATGTCCATCAATAAAATTAGAATCTAAAAACAAGTACTTTGCATTCAAAATGTGAGACATATTTTCTAAATATGAAATAATATATGGTCTAAAAATTACAGTCCCGTATTTATTTTCAGTGACATGATAAAATTCATTTCTAGTATCTTCTTTCAATAGTAAATCATCTCTTCTAAAATTGCGTCCAATGTAATTTTCATATAGTGATAATACTTTTCGATAACTTTGATACATTGGTGCATAGCCAAATGCAAGCAAAAATCCTTTTCCGCTTCTTAAAGTCTTATAAGTATCAAATAAAGTAATTTCATTACTTATTCCGAATGTAACATCGGAATTTAATAGATATGCTTCCAGTTCATCTTGCTGGCAAATTAGAGTATATGGATTAAAAATTATGCGACTGGAATCTATTTTTGTTTTCAAATATTGAAGAGCGCCAACATCTTGAAAAATAAAGCAAACATTCAATTCACATAACTTATCAATTTCTTTTTTAAATTCATTTAATTTATTTTGATGAATGAGAGCATTAAGTAAGACAAAAACTTTTTTTTCTTTTGCCGCGGTTTTTATATCCTTAAAGCTAAAATAATTTGCAGCAAAAAGCGTAAATTTATTATATCCCATAACATATCCATCAGCTTTGATTTTCAAATCATCAAGAGATTTAACAGATATTAAAACTTGCGGCTTATGATATGTAATATCAATTAACGAATTTAAATTGTCTAAAATATTTAAATCCGATTTAAATAACGACTCAACATCTACTAGTTCAATTTCGTTATCATTCACACTTGCTAAATAAATAAGTGCATGAATCATTCGATGATCTTTTGGGCATTGTATCAAATCATTTGATGCGATGTTTGAAGGAAATACAATTAATGTATCTTCACTATAATCGTACTTTACTTTCAATATATCAAAGATTTTAATAGTTTCTAAAAGGCGATTAGATTCTTTATATTCTAATCGTTTCAAGCCTTTAAAAACGCTTTTCTCCTTAGCTTGTGTTGATAATGCAAATAGCATTGGAGCAAGATCAATGCAATTATTAAGGTCTAAATTAAATCCTTGTAAAGTCGATTTATAAATTATTAAAGTATCATCTTGCTTTTCAATATTAGCACCAACATCTTTTAATAAGTTAAGAATTTTTGCATCTGGTTGTATTGAATTATTTTTGATGTTTTTAAATGTAGTTTTTTCTTTTTTTAATGCAAGTGCAAAAAATAAAGCTGCATTAGAATAATCTGGTTCTACAACAACTTCTTTTCCATTAAATATTTGATTTCCTCTAATAAAATCCAAATCACACTTGATGTTAAATTGTTCCATCACTTTAACTGTCATGTCAATATAGCCTTTAGAATTATGTGCATCAGTAATTTTCAAATGAGTATCAACATTTCTTTTTGAAAGTGCAATTAGCATTCCAGAAATAAATTGTGAAGATTTACCACCATCAATTGTTATTTCATCATTTTTAAGTTCACCACATATGATAAGTTTTCCATCTTCATTTTTCGTATATATCTCATTTTCTTCAAAGAGTCTATTAAAGCCATCAAGTGGTCTAAGATATAAATCACGATTCATTAATATAGTCAATTCTTTATTAGGAAAGAGAACTAAAAACAAAGGAATGATAAATCTTAAAAGAGTTGCTGAGGATTTAACATTAATTTTAAATCTATTTTTATCAATTTCGATTCTTTTATTTACGATTATTTTATTTCCTTTTCTAGTAATTCTTCCACCTAATTTATTAAGTACATCGATCGTGGCCAAAACATCTTCGCAAATTGATGAATTAATAATTGTAGATGATGAGTCAGCCAAAAATGCACAAAATAAAGCACGGATAGTAATACTTTTACTTCCCGGTAAAGAAATTATTTTGTTATCTTTAAGTTCATTATTTTGAATTTTGATATTCATAATTAAATACTCTTTATTATTTTTTCTACTTCTTCAAAAGAAATTGTTTGTTCAGAATCTGACATTGCTTTATTAGGAGAAATGTGAGCTTCTAGTAAGACTCCATCTGCCCCAACACTAAACGATGCTTTTGACATCGGCAAAATTAATTTTCTTTTGCCAGTTCCATGTGATGGATCGACAATAACTGGTAAGTGCGTTACTTCTTTTAATATAGCGACTGAACTTAAATCAAGTGTACTTCTCGTGTAACTTAATGGTGTTCGTATTCCTCGTTCACAAAGGATAACTTGTTCATTTCCATTTTTCATAATATATTCAGCAGAACATAACAATTCTTCAATGGTGTTGTTAAATCCTCTTTTTAAAAGAATTGGTTTATTGACTTTGCCTAGTTTTTCTAAAAGGGCAAAATTCTGCATATTTCTTGCTCCTACTTGAATAATGTCCACACATTCGATAAATTTATCCAAATAATCAATATCTGTTATTTCAGATATAATAGGCAAATCAAATTCGTCACCAATATTTTTAAGAATGCTGAGTCCATGTTCATATAATCCTTGGAATGAATAAGGATTAGTGCGTGGTTTAAATGCACCACCTCTTAAAACATTAACACCACATTTTTTTGCTTTTTGTCCAATAAGTCGCATAGTATTTTCGTCTTCTACAGCACATGGTCCAGCAATAACAACTTTTTTATTTCCACCAATTTGGCAATTTTTAACTTTTATAATTGTATCTTCAGGATGATGTAATCGTAAAGTTAATTTTAAATCATAGATTGGCATTATATCTTCAATAAACTCAGCATTAATTATTTTATTTACTCTTTGAAAATCCAAATCATCAATAAATAATACAAGTTTTTCATCTATTTCGTGGATATCAAAAAATACATTATGCGCATCAAGATTATGTTTTATTTCACTTAAGTCACAAGTTTTATTCAAATAAATTTTCATCTTACTCACCTAACTTTTGTTTCATTTTTATAATAGCTTCTTTATATCCTTCAAAACCTTTGCCCATTATAGTTAAAAAACAAGCCTCACTTGTAATTAAAACTCTTCGATAGTTTTCCCTATTCATTACATCAGTAAGATGTACTTCAATAGTAGGCAAATTAACTGATCTAAGAGCGTCAAGAATAGCAATGGAATAATGTGCATATGCACCTGGATTTATAATAATACCATCATACACTGCATATGAGTTTTGAATCTTTTCCACGATTTCACCTTCGAAATTGGAAAAGAAAATATCTAAGTCGACTTTTTCTTCGCTAGCAATTTCTTTTATATAATTACATAAATCATCATATGACCTATTTCCATATACATCTTTTTCTCTAATACCTAGCATATTTAAATTGACACCATTAATTACTAAAAATTTCATAATATTTCCTCGCAATTTCTAAAACTACTTCTTCAACTGTTTTATTGTTTTCAACCGTAATATCAGCATATTTTTCATAAAGCTTTTCTCTCTTTTTTAATAACTCTAGATAACTTTTTTCATTTGATGCTAGTGGTCTACTATCATCAAATTCTATCAATTTAATATCGCGTTTTAAATAAACAACAATAGAATTTTGCATCAAAAATGACATATTTAAATTATTCAAAACTACACCGCCACCACATGATATTATCTCACCATTTTGAAAGGAAAGCAGTTTTAGCATTTTATACTCTTCTTTTCGAAATTCCTTTTCACCATGTCTATTTATAAAATCTTTAATTTCAAGATTAGTGCTTGCCTCAATAAGCATATCCAAATCGATAAAATCTTTATTTAATAGCTGTGATAAATTGTAGGCAATAGTGGACTTTCCTGAATACGGCATACCAATAAATGCGATATTTAAGTTTTTATCTAGAATCTTTTGATAAATTATTACGTTTTTATCTTTACTGATATTGGTATTTTGAAATAATTCTTCTGCTAGCCTTGCTTGTTCAATTAGCATATCTAGTCCGTTAATGGCCTTAACATTTAATTTTTTTGCTTCTTGTAGTAAAAACGTGTTTAGTGGATTATATATCAAATCAATAACAGCTTCTAAACCAATTATTCTTTTTAAATTTACTAACGGGCGAAATGAATTTTCACTCATCCCGCGCGGAGTAGCATTGATAATTATTTCAACGTTTTTACCTTCTAATTCTTTATAAGTTATGTAATCTTGTTTAGGCTTACGACTGATCCTATAAATGTTTTTTGCATTTAATTCTTTTGCTATACACTCAACTGTAGAACTTACTCCGCCACTTCCTAAAATAGCAATGTTTTTTCCAGTAATATCAATTCCATTTTTTTCAAATAAATAGCGTAAACCATCATAATCAGTATTATAACCAATTAATAAACCATCTTTATTTATAATTGTATTTACAGAATTTGTTTTACTAGCAATATTATCTAATTTATCCAAATATTGGATTACTTCTTTTTTGTAAGGTTTTGTAATATTTAGTCCACGAAATTTTTTAGATAATAAAATATTTTGAAGTTTCTTTTTATTAACAGATAATAAAAAATAATCGTCATTATTAAATAAATGATGAATGTATTTAGAAAAACTATTATTTACATTATTACCAATTAAACCGTATCTCATTTGCTAAAATACCTTTTTCCATAAAATTCCACAAGCATATCAAATAACGATATTGCAAGTATACTATCCACAACTACTTGACCACGAAGTGCTATACATGCATCGTGACGTCCTTCAATTTTATATTCTTCAATTCTCATTGTTTCTAAGTTTAATGCATTTTGCGTCATTGCAATTGATGGAGTTGGTTTGAAAACAGTATGAATTACTATGTCATTACCATTTGTCATGCCACCATCTATACCACCGCTATTGTTTGTTTTGGTGGTAACCTTATCATTTTTAATGATAAATTGATCATTGACTTCACTACCCAATGCCTCATCATATTTAAAACCAAGTCCAAAAGACACACCTTTTACACCAGGTATAGAAAATATTGCATGAGCAAAAACACTTTCCATAGAATCAAACATTGGCTCACCAATACCGATATCAACTCCACTTATAATAGTTGTTACTTCAGCGCCAATTGAATTTCCATCTTTCCTAACCTCATCTATTTTATCTAATACTTTTTTATTAATTGAGGAAGATATATGAATATTTTTGCTTTCAAGTATTGATATGACAATTGCACCTAATGCCACAATTGGTGCAGTTAAACGACCAGATGAAAATCCGCCACCTCTTCTTTCTCCGTATTCTTTATGACGCATAAACGTTACGAAATCACTATGAGATGGTCGAGCAATTTTATTTATATATTCTCTATCATCATAATCATTATTTTCAATAATTACTGTTAATGGGTTTCCGTTTGAAAATCCATCTTTCACTCCACTTATAAATTTAACTTTATCATCTTCAATACGTGGAGTAGTTAATCCACCAACTGCCTTACGTTTCATCATTTGTGAATTAATAAAATTTTCGTCAATTTTAATTCCTGAAGGCAAACCAGCAAGTGTTGCTCCTACTACTTTTCCATGAGATTCACCGAATATAGTTAATGTGATATTCTTTCCTAGTACACTTCCCATAATTTACCTTCTTTCATAAATTGATTTTAATTCATCTAAGTCCATATCTTTAATTGTATAATCAAGAATATCATTGGCTAATACAATTTTAAATTTATTTGCTTCGATTTTTTTATCTTGCAAAAGATAAGGAATTAATTGATTAAAATCATAAAATCTATCTGAAATATCAAATTGAACCATATAGTTTCTAATAATTTTTTTCACTTTAAAAGAAGAAACATAGTGCATTCCAATTAATATTGCTTCACCATGCAATAAATCATTATCGACCATTTCTAAAGCATGCCCTATTGTATGACCAAAATTTAACACATGTCGAGCATTATAGTCTCTTATATCTAGTTTGACTATTTTATTTTTAGCTTTTATAGATTTTTCAATAATCTTCATTAAATTAGTATAAGGATCAATCATTAAATCTAAAATTGATTTTTCAAGCGTTATTCCTATCTTTATTGCTTCGCAAAGTCCATTATTAAAATTTCTTTTATCTAATGTTTTTAAAACATTAACATCTATCAACACTTTCTCTGGAAAATAAAAATTACCAATTTGATTTTTAGCGTTTTGATAGTTAATCCCGGTTTTGCCACCTACTGAAGCATCAATCATTGCAAGAGTTGTAGTCGGAATTGATATCCATTTAATACCTCTTTTGTATATTGATGAAGCAAATCCTGCAACATCTGAAGTGATTCCGCCCCCAATTGACACAATGTAGTCATCGCGAGAGAAATTATTATTGTTCAATATTTCAATAATTTCCATTACAGTCTCAATTGACTTGTTTTTTTCTAAAGCTATAAATTTATATACAATTCCATTACTGGTAAACTTTTTATAAAATTTTTCACTAACATTTTCATCTATGATAAAAAGAATCTTTTTGTTGAAGTCAAGATAACTATTGAGATGATTAAAAATACCTTTTTTTAATATGGCTTGATATCTGCCGTTTTCTGCAAATAAATTAATAATCATACTAGTCACCTCACTCTTAAAATAATTCATTATTTTAATATTATAAAATAAACTACTATAATCTTCAACTCAAGCAACTATATTTAGCCTTAAATTATGAAGTATGATATAATCAATTTGGTGATTAAATATGGAAAACGAATTAAAAATTTTAAGAAAAGAAATCGATGAAATAGATTCTAAATTAATGGAATTATTTGTATTACGTATGCAAATTGCTGAAAAAATCGCGAAAATAAAATATGATAATAATATAAAAATTACAAATAAAGAACGTGAAAAAGAGATTAAATCAAAAATAGAAAATCATCCTATACATATTGTAAAAAATTATTATGAACCAGTAAACAACGCTTTAATTAAAGCAAGCAAAAAATATCAAGAAGACTTGATAAAAACAAACTTTAGATAACATTGCTACTAGTCTATAAATTTCAAAAACAAACCTGTTGTTTCTTTGTCTTCTACGTTACAACTTCTTTGGTTTTCCAGCATTTCTAAAAGTGTAGTTATTTTTTTGACATTTCTTAAATCAATAATTCCCGGATTATTGATTTTTTTATATACATTTATGGCATTAGAGTTTAAAAGCTCAAAATAACAACGTTCAATTTTGATTCTTCTAATTGAGTATGTACTATTGTTGAATTCATCTTTAAACGATAAAGAATCATGATATGCACAATTTTTACATTCTTTTTTGTAAACACTTTTAAAAGGACAATGGACATAGTTCATTAGAGTATTATACCCAAAGGAATAATAATATAAGTCAGGATGCTTCAAAAGAAATTCTTTATTACTCTCTATAGAAGACACAACGGCTTTTACGCCCAATTCTTTCATTAATTTAATGGCATAACTGTTATTAATATTTAAACTAGAATTTGCAATTACATCATAACACTTACAAAAAGCAAGGCCATAAATATTATTAGCCACTAAAATAACATTCTTAAGTTTTTTAATTATTGTTTCTAAAATATTTAAATCTGATATAGTTGCGATTAACGGAAGATTGAGAGCAATTTTTGCTTTAGTAAAATAATTTAATAAATACTCGATTTTATTGTGCAATTGCGGATAATAATTATTAGGAGCATAAATAATAAGTCCTTGATAACTCTTGTCGAGTAAATTTAAATCTATTTCTTCGTTAATGATAAGTGCATCGCCATAATTTATAAATTCATAACTATGATCTAACTTATCTAATAAAATTTCAACATTATATTCTTTTTCAAAATCGTTAATTAAACATTCTTTTAAAAGTTTAAAACCTGCACGTCTTAAATCATTAAGAATGCTTTTAGGAATAAATACTTTGTCTAGTGATATTTCAAAACTATTTGGTGCAAATTCCGTATCGTTTAACTTTGAGACTTGTCGTATAATTTCATCTTGTGAGGTAACTTGATTTATGGCTTTTTTACAAATGAAATTTGATGTATAGTCTACATTAACTCCATTGCACTCTAAAAACATTTGTAACTTTTCTTCTTCTAAAGCCTTTATTTTTATGTCTACTGGAAGTTTTTTAGAAAAATTTAAACACTCATCTTCACGTTTTTTATCAAGAGTTAAATAAACATCTAGATTTATTTTTGAAATTTTCTGCTTAGTAAAAATTGTATAGACATTGCTTCGTTTTTTTATGACATTTCCCACGCCAAGACTTGAAATTTCTTTGTTTCCATCGATGAATTTCAATCCATCACCACTCGATAACTCATGACTTGAATATATTTCTAACTCGTATAAATCATTTTTAAATGGCATTATATGTAGTAATTTTCCTATTTTGACGCCTAAATGATTTTGGTTTTTTTCATTAATAATATTTCCATTATTACCATTTAAATATGCATAGTTATTAAATTCACCACGAGAAAAAGCAACACGAAGATCTTTTTGTTCTTCTTCATTTATTCTTCTATAATTTTCATCGATTAACTTTCGATAAGTTTTTACTGCTAATGCGACATAGCCTTCTCGACGCATTCTTCCTTCAATTTTAAATGACATAACACCTGCATTGACTAAGGCCCGTAGTTCGTTAGCAAGGCTTAGATCTTTTGCTGATAAATAATATCCCTTATCAAGTGTTTTTTCGCCATCAGAAACAATATACTTTTGTCTACAATATTGTTTGCATCTTCCTCTATTACCACTTTCTTTTGATAAGAAACTAGACATATAGCAATTTCCAGAAAAGCTTACACATAGCGCGCCTTGAACAAAAAATTCAATCTCCAAATTTGTATTTTCTTTGATGCTTTTTATATCTTTTAGAGTTGTTTCTCGCGATAAAATTACTCTCTTAAATCCAAAATCTTCCGCTACTTTTGCACCTAATAAATTATGTATTCCCATTTGAGTAGATGCATGCAAACAAATACCTTTATAGCGATTTTTTAGTAAATATGCCGCACCAAAGTCTTGCACAATATATGCGTCTACTTTAGCTTCCACGCATTTATCTATCATATATAAAAAATCAGTGATTTCTTCATCTTTTAAAATTGTATTGATTGTTAAATAAACCTTGACATTAAAAAGGTGAGCAAATTCGACAACACTTCTAATATTATCAATCGTGAAATTATCCGCCTTCATGCGAGCATTAAAATTATTTAGCCCTAAATATACTGCATTTGCACCATTATTAATCGCAGCCTTTAAAGCGTCTATATTCCCTGCTGGTGCAAGTAATTCAATATTTGTCATATTTGCACTCCTTTCTTATTCTAAACAAATTATAAACCATAATTACAAAAATAAAAGATGTCTAATTGATAGACATCTAAGTTAACTTATAATCTTAAATACGAGATTAGATTCTTATTTTGTCTTTGAATTTATTGAACAACAAATTCATAACAAAAATTATAATCATAGTAATCATATATCCAAATGTAGTGTCTGTTAAGAAATGTGCACCCATTATGTGTCGTGTGAATCCAACTACTCCTGCCCAAGCTGCACCAATTAATAGTAACAACGTTTCTTTACCTCTTAACCTTTTATCAATTAGAGGTAAATACATTAACAATAAGGCAGTAGCCGCAGATGATGTATGCCCAGATGGACAAGATTTAAATTCATCACTATCTACAAGTGGGAACTCATCCTTAATGCCTGAGTGAATTTGCCACCAATTACGGAAATTATCTAAACCATTTTCATTTAGCCAACGATATCTTGGACGTCCCCACAAGTGTTTTAAAACTGTAACAATAAGGATAACACTACCAATTACAATTAACATAAATAATAATATTTTAAGCGTATCTTTGTTTTTGGAATTTTTGCATATACGATATCCTAGATAACCTAATGCTCCATCAATTAGTAATGCAAACGGTAAAGTAAAGTACCATTGATCTTCAATATTAAATGCATTGTGTGAGGCCATAGCTCTTGTCGATAGAACAATGCCTCCTATAATACATAAAGCTGCAACACCAAAGAAAGCAATCTTAAGAGCTTTGTTTTCTCTTTTTAAGTTAGTAGCAATCAAACCACCACCTATAAAAGCTAATCCACCATAAGCTGGTGTTTCACCAATTGCCGCCATTATTTTGGCAAATATATTCTCGCTATCATAGATTGCTTTGGCAAATTGAAGATCAAAGAATAAGCCAAGAACAAAAATTATAAATACAATTCCAAACACGATAGAAAATGGAAGTAAGAATTTTTTATTTTTCATATGATTCATTCCTTTCAAAATAATGATAGTATTTTCTTTTTTTTATATCAAGTTAAAAAAATAAAAAAGTCTAATTTTTTTTAAAATTATTTATAATTTTAAATTATTTACGTTATATTGCCTTTTAGTTATTTTTTTTATATGATTAAAAAAATAAATAATTTTTTAATATTGCTAAAAGGAATATGAGACATATGAAATACTAAAGAAATCTAAAACTTATGAATAAAAACTATTATTTATTAAGATATTAATTATATAATAATTAAAATTTATATTGATAGAACTAATTTATAATGCTAAAATATTGTGTTTTTGTCACACCAGACAGATTTAAAAGTATTTATAAATAGAGTTCTTTTTTTAGGAGGAATAAAAAATGTGTGGAATTGTTGGAATTGTTGGGAATCATGATTCTCGAAATTATTTACTTAATGGATTAAAATCTTTGGAATATCGTGGCTATGATTCTGCGGGTATTGCCATTATGGAAAATCAAGAAATTAAAAATTATCGCGTTGTTGGACGTGTACATTTATTAGATTCTGAAATTCCTTCGCTTATTAATACTAGTTTAGGAATTGGACACACAAGATGGGCTACACATGGCGCTCCATCAAAAAGAAATTGTCACCCACATAAAAGTAACGATGGCTTGTTTACTATTGTACATAATGGTGTAATTGAAAACTTCCAAGAAATAAAGAATAGTTTAAGAGAAAAGGGATACGAATTTTATTCTGACACCGACACTGAAGTAATAGCAAATGTACTTGAGGACGAATATAAGAAAACTAATAGTGTTCTAGACGCAATCAATAATGCTCTTAAAATAATTCATGGATCTTTAGCAATTGCTATTATTTTTAAAAACGATAGTGAAAATTTATATTTTGCCAAAAGAAAATCACCACTTCTAATTGGTGTTGGTGATAAAACTAATTATCTAGCATCTGATGCATTACCAATGATTAAAACATGTGTAAAATTTATTGACATACTTGATAACCAATATGGTATTATTGGCGAACATGACATTAAAATTTATCAAGATGGTGTAAAGCAAAAAGCAAAATATACAACAAGAAATGCCGAACTATTAAACATTGATTTAGGCGGTTATCCTCATTACATGCTCAAAGAGATTGAAGAAATTCCAAGTTGCATTTCTCGCTTAATAGATAACTATTTTATTAATGGCAAATATTGTTTCAATGAAGAAATGATAGAAAAACTTAAAACCGCTAAATGTGTTTCATTTATTGCTTGTGGTACTTCTTACCATGCATCTTTAATTGGTAAGCATTATATGGAAAGTATCGGAAAAATGTCTAATGTATATATTGCTTCTGAATGGGCATATTTTCCTAAATTTATTGATGAAGATGAAATATTTATTTTAGTATCACAATCTGGTGAAACTGCAGACGTGATAACCTGTTTGAAAAAAATTAATGAATTTAAAACTCATCCTACTATTACAATTACTAACACTAAAGGATCGACTTTAGAAAGAGATGCAACATATTCTGCACTTTTATACGCAGGTGTTGAAATTGCAGTTGCATCTACTAAAGCATATAACGCACAAGTTTCTTTATTGTACCTATTAAAGAGTGCAATTATTGATGATTATAACGCATCTAAAAAGTTATTAGATAACAATATTTTGCTAAATAACATCATCGAACGCAAAGATGAAATCAAAGAGATAGCAAATAAAGTTAAAGATGCACATAATGCTTTCTTTTTAGGTCGTGGACTTGATTATTTTGTAGCGATGGAAGGTTCACTTAAATTAAAAGAAATTAGTTACATACATTCTGAAGCCTTCCCTGGCGGAGAGTTAAAACATGGTCCAATTGCGTTAATCGAAGAAAATACTCCAGTATTCGGATTTATCAGTAATAAAGACATTGCTCTTGCCATAAGAGGAAACTTCTCAGAAGTTAAAGCACGAAAGGCTATTGTATATTCTTTCGTTACAAAAGAAAACGCTATTAGCACTGATACATTTGTAATGGATGATTTTGATCCTGATTTATCAATTTTAGGAAGTGTTATGACTTCACAATATTTATCTTATTATGTTGCACTTTTACGTGGAAATGACATTGATAAACCTCGTAATCTTGCAAAATCTGTTACTGTCGAATAGGAGATACAATGATGAAATATTTTGGAACTGATGGAATACGTGGCGAAGCTTATGTCACTTTAACTGAATCTCTTGCTAAAAAAGTTGGTAAAAGCCTCTGTCTTTTAGATTGTAATAAAGTTCTTATTGGCTATGATACCAGAGAATCAAACCACATGCTTGCTGATGCAATTGCTTTAGGAGCAAAAAGCGTTGGAAAAAAAGTTATAGATATTGGCGTAATACCTACGCCTGGTCTTTGCTATAATACGATTTTAGATAAATGTATTGGTGTAATGATTACTGCTTCACATAACCCTTATCAAGATAACGGTATTAAAATATTTTTTGATGGAGTTAAAATCAAAGATGAAGATGAATTAAGTATTGAAGAATATATTGATACTCATGACGATTCGATAATTGATAACAATAATGGCGAAATTATTGAAGATACTTCATTTGTCAAAAATTACATTGATTTCCTTGTTTCAAAAATTAATCCTTGTAATTTAAAAATAGGTCTTGATCTTGCTAATGGTGCCACTTCTTTAATTGGCGAAGAAATATTCAAACATTCTAGTAAAAACTTAACAGTTACTGCTAATCTACCAAATGGACGAAATATCAACTTTAATGTTGGTTCAACTCATATTGAAAATATATCTAGTATGGTAAAAGATAATAAACTTGACATTGGATTTGCATTTGATGGAGACGGAGATAGAATGCTTGCTGTAGATAGCGATGGTAATCTTCATAGTGGTGATGAATTAATTTTCATTATTGCAAAGCATTTAAAAGAAAATAATTTGTTGACCAATAACAAGGTTGTCCTAACTATCATGTCAAACTTAGGAATTATTTCTTCTTTAAAGAAAAATGGTATTGATGTCTCTTTAACAAGTGTTGGAGATCGTAATGTTTTATTAGAAATGCAAAATAATAACTATGTTGTAGGTGGCGAAAATTCTGGTCATATCATTCAATTGCACCATCTATCAACTGGTGATGGAATGTTATCTGCTATTGCAATATTAAATATTATGAGCGAGACAAATAAATCATTAAAAGAGTTGACAAATGAGTTAGAAATTTGGCCTGATAAATTAGTGAACTTAAAAGTAAAAGATAAAAATATTGCCAAAGATGAAAGAATACAAAATAAAGTAAAAGAAATTTTAGATAAATACAAAGATGAGATTCAACTTGTAATACGTGCAAGTGGAACAGAAAATTTACTAAGAATTTCTTGCTGTGCAAAATCAAAAGAACTTGTTGAAACAACAATTAATAACTTTGTAAATCTAGTACAAAATTTAGATGCGGAGGTTAAATAACATGAAAAATTACGCTATTTTACTTGCAGCAGGCGAAGGAAAACGCATGAAGGTAAATGTACCAAAATGTGCACATTTGCTTATGAAAAAACCTATGGCTCAATATGTATATGATGCTGTTGATCAAGAAATAATAAACGAAATCTTACTTGTCATTAATCCAAGTAGCAAAGACACATTCTCTACAATTTTTGGAGATTCAGTCAAATATGTATTTCAAGAACAACATTTAGGAACCGGTGATGCTGTAAGATCAGCACTTGGTGAAATCAAAGATGATGAAGGTTATACTTTAATTTTGCCATGTGATGTACCACTTTTAGATAAAGATGAATTAGTATCATTCATGGATATAATTATGGGTAAAGACGCTGATTTAGGCGTAATTACAACTTTCATGGAAGATGCATCAAATTATGGTAGAATTGTTCGTCAAGATGGACAAATCGCCCGAATTCAAGAAGCATTTGATGCTAGTGATGAGGAGCTGAGCATTAAAGAAATAAACACTGGAATCTATCTAGTTAAAAATGCAGCTTTAAAACACGTTTTCAATTATATGTCTCAGGGAAAATGCCATTTAAATACTATTATTGAAATAGCAAAGAAAATCGGTTTAGATGTTTATACTTATACTTCTAACAACTCTGATTCATATTCAGATATAAATGACTTCTATACACTTTCGAAAGTTGAGAGCAAAATTAAAATATTCACAAATAGAAAGCATTTGATGAATGGTGTTAATATTATTTCTCCAGAAACTGTAACTATTTCTTCTGAAGTTATTATTGAATCCGGAGTAACAATTTATCCTAATACATTTATAACTGGTAAATCTATTATTCATACTGGTGCAGTTGTTGGACCTGATTCTGAAGTGCACAATTCTGAAATTTTTTCTGGTGCACAAATTAGACATTCGCTTATAACTGATTCAAAGGTTGGAGAAAATACAACTGTCGGTCCATTCGCTCATTTAAGAAATCACACTGAAGTTCACAATAATTGCCGTATCGGAAACTTTGTCGAAATTAAAAATTCTATCGTAGCTGAGGGAACAAAAATTTCTCATCTTACATACTTAGGCGATACAGATTGTGGTAAAAATGTTAACTGGGGTTGTGGCTGTGTAACTGTCAATTATGATGGAAAGTATAAACATAGAACCACTGTTGGTGATAATGTTTTCATTGGATGTAACACTAACCTTATTGCACCAATTAAAGTAGGTAACAATGCTTTTATTGCTGCTGGATCTACTATTACTGAAGATATTCCTGATGAAGCATTCTCAATCGCTAGAACTCGTCAAGTAACTAAAGAAGACTATGCTAGAAAATATCCATATACAAGTAAAAAATGAAAGTAGTCTGCAGTATAAAAAAAGATAATGATCTTATTTCATCATTAATGGATTTTGGTTTTTCCTATGATTTGAGCCATTATTTATATCGTCATAAAGAAAACATTTTAGTTAATAATAAACCATTAACATCTACTGACCTTAAAATTGGTGATGTTTTGATTATTAACCTCGTAGAAGAAAATAAATCATATGGCTGTTCTTCTTCCCCTTTAAATATTGTATATGAAGATGATTATTTACTTATTGTAAGCAAAAGGAAAAATCAAGCTACGATACCTACTATTAATCACTATAATGATAATTTATCTAGTGATGTCGCAAATTACTACTTAAAAAATAAGATTTTGTCTAAAATACATTGCGTTACTCGTCTTGATTATGAAACATCAGGATTAGTAATTTTCGCTAAACATCAATATATCCATAATCTTTTGATGAAAACAAATATTGAAAAATATTATGTTGCAAAAGTGCGGGGAATAATAAATGAAAATGGATGTATAAAGCTTTCTATTTCAAAAGATCCTAACGATAAGAAAAAACGAATTATATCAAGCGATGGAAAAGAAAGTGTCACTGAATACGAAATAATCGGCTATGACAAAAATTGCACACTTGTTAAAGCACACTTATTAACCGGAAGAACCCATCAAATACGTGTACATTTTTCTAGTATTGGACATCCTCTTGTCGGCGATTCATTGTATGGCAACGACCAAAACAAAGATTTAGAGCTTGAATGCTATAATCTCATATTTGTTCATCCGATAAGCAAGAAATTATTAAACATTAAAAAAGAAAATAATATATTAAAACAAAAAATGCATGTATGACATGCATTTTTAGTTTATTCTGTTCTCAAAGCAACAACTGGATCTTTCTTACTTGCCAAGTTTGCAGGAAGTAAACCTGCAACAAATGTCATGAAGATTGAAACCAAAATTAATATTATTGCACCAACAATTGGTAAATTAGCTAGATGAGAAATATCTGTTAGATATTTTAAAATAATATTTCCTGGAATTAATATCAGTGATGTTACTAATATTCCCACCGCACCTGCTAAGAAGCCAATTGTAACACTTTCTGCTGTAAATACTCGCTTGATATCTTGTTTAGAAGCACCAATAGATCTTAATATACCAATTTCTTTAATTCGTTCTAGAACAGAAATATAAGTAATGACCCCAATCATAATTGAAGAAACAACAAGCGAGATACCAACAAATACAATTAATACTGTAGAAATGATATCAATAATTGTAGAAACACTAGACATAAGCAATCCAACGTAATCTGTGTAGCTAATACTTTCTTCTTCGTGTCCATTATCAACTGCAAGCTTATTGTATTTTTCAATAAGTCTAACAATATCTTCTTTATTTTTAAAATCTGTTGCATAGATATTAATTTGACTTGGAACATTTTCATCACAAATTCCTAGTTCATTAATATTATTTTCATAGGATGCTCGTTCATTAACTTCATCTAAATTACTTGAATAAAAACCTATGAGTATTGTATCAATACTATCACGAAGCAAATCGACTCTTGAATCTACAGGCAAAGATTTATAATAGCTTGCAAACTCTTTAAAACTTGAGAATCCTGTATCAGAAGTCATATAATATAACATTAATGCTTGTTCAAATTGTTCATTTGATTCAATGAAATTGATTAAAACCCAACGACATAATCCATCATATATATATTGCGCAAAATCATAATTATTTTGGAAAATATTATTTGCAGAATCACTGATTAAACTTGCAAAATAATTTATCAAATCTGTGCGAGTATAAATTGTTTCATCTTCTTCAAATCTATGTCCAGTAAAAACGTTTATATCTGGATGTTCCATTTGGTACCTTGCAACTGGAGAATTATTATTTTTGTAAATTACATTACGTGTTAAGTCTGATGAATATCCAATGACTCCACTTAAAACTTTACCAACATTTTCACTTTTCGGTTTAATAATGCCAGATACTTTTAATTTTATAGCATTATTGCTAGAAAGTTGTTCTTTTAAATAGTTTGCGTTGCTTCTCTTATCAAGAGCAATATTATCATTCCCTAGTTCATAATAGAATGCGCTTGGTAAAATAATGTATGTTTGCTCTAAAATCGTCTCGTAGCTAATTTTAATTGGTTTAACATTTGGATTATCGCGAATATTATTAAATTCATCTTCACTAATTAATCCTAATCCATACAAAACGAAATCATTAATTTCATTATTATCATCAAGAATAACAACAATTTCATCATAACTAGTTGGCATTTCTCCAGCTAAGACATCATATTGGCGATTAATAAGATCTCGATTATCAATCATTTGTGACCAAATATCCATGTTGGCCATCATCATTGAATCAGAACCACTAGACATTCCAAAAATATTGTTAGTTACTTTCTCAGTTGAATTTTCGTCTTTGTATATTTGCAAATCTACATTATATGAATAAGCAATATTACCATCGACAATAATTGATTTTGCCTCTTCATCTGTTTCTAAAAATTTCTTAAATGTAGCTAGATCGTTACTTTTGATTGATGCTTGAATTGATTGAACTATTTTTGAGAATATGTTATTAGAATATACAGCATCAAATTCATGATTTACATCAGAATCTCTTTGCTCTGCAAACATATTTAATAGCGAAGACATATCACTATTTCGAGAATTAATGCTAATAGGATATGTAGATAATGTTTCTTCTTGTATCTTGTTAATATAATTTTGAAAACCACTCGACATAGATAAGACCAGTGCAATTCCAATAATACCAATTGATCCTGCAAAAGAGACTAAAGCTGTTCGAGCTTTTTTTGTAAGTAAATTTTTAATGGAAAGAGATAACGCCGTAAAGAAAGACATTCTTGTCTTCTTCTTTCCAACTTTTTTGTTTGGTTTAACTTTATTGCCTATAAACATCACCAATTTCTTACCATCTGCCAAGTCGAATTCAACCTTTTCTAAATCGTTTTCTTTTACAACTCTTTGAGGTTTTCCTAAAATATCTACAACATCTTCTAAGAGCATATCAGGTTTGATTAAATTTGTTAATTTACCATCTGGCAAGTTCTTTTTATTCGGATCAAGTATATTTTCAATATTCGAACAATCAATTGGCTCATATGGTCTTGAATCTGACATTACTTTACCGTCGAATAGTTCAATAATACGTGTTGAATATTCTCTAGCTAAATCAGGATTATGCGTGACCATTATGATTAATTTTTCACTAGAAATTTCTTTTAATATGTCCATAATTTGTACACTAGTCTTTGAATCAAGTGCACCTGTTGGCTCATCAGCAAGAATTATTTCAGGATCATTGACTAATGCACGAGCAATTGCAACTCTTTGCATTTGACCGCCGGATAGTTGATTAGGATTAGAGTGAATTTTATCACCCAGTCCTACCTTTTCTAACGCCTCAATGGCACGTCTTTTTCTTTCTTCTCTACTTACACCAGAAAGCGTTAAAGCAAGCTCGACATTAACTAGAACACTTTGATGGGGAATCAAATTATATGATTGAAAAATAAAACCAATTGAATGGTTACGATAATTATCCCAATCACGATCCATGTATTCTTTTGTAGAAATATTGTTAATCAATAGATCTCCACTAGTATATTGATCAAGGCCACCAATAATATTTAATAGAGTTGTCTTACCACATCCAGATTGTCCTAAAATTGAAACCAATTCATGCTTTCTGAAATTAATTGAAACATCTCTTAGTGCATGAACAATTTGATAATTTTTAGTGTTTTTCTTACCAAGATAATAATCCTTAGTAATATTTTTTAATGTTAACATAGTAAAACACTCCTTTCATTTACCTAAAAATGTAATACATTTTTTATATTGTTTCAAGAACAATATGCTAACTAATTATTTTTTGTCAGAAAAATCAAAATCTATTCCTTTATGCGTAACATTTTCATTCTTTTTTGTTTCTTTGATAAAAAGATTACGATACTTAAATAGCATGATAAATCCAATTATGGCTCCAATAATTATTATAGTACCAATTATAATTAAAAATACTTTTACAACCGCATTAGCAAGCCCAAATACAAATGGAGCAAAAACAAAAAAGAGAATTCCAAATATTAATTTAATAATATCCTGTTCTGTTATGAAATTTTTAAAATAAAACATGTTTAATAATGGTATAACTATAAAGTAAATAGCGATGATAATACTTAAAAAATTATATGGAAATACCACTATTAAAATTCCTAGGACAATTCCAATCAATGAATTAATTAGCTCAAATGTTTTTTTGCCCTTTGTTGATACGATATTTAAAATATTTGTGATTATTGTAATAATTCCCATAGAAATAAGAATTGCATATACAATATCTGTAGCATGGACAAATATGCCAACTAATAAAATGGCCAATCCCACAACAATTGATAATGATAATAGTGCGATTATTCTTTTTTTCATCTATTTTACCTCATATTTTTTTAGGCTAGTTTCCACTATATCCCAAAATCTTTCGACATCTATATCTACTGATACATAACTATTTTTCTCTTTTTTTAAATAATCAAATAAATCAGAATTTGTTCTTCCATAACTGCTACCATGGCTTAAATCAATTTCTGTATTAGTGTGCTTAAATTGCACTAAACTTTCATCAATTATCAATGCTATTGTTACAGGATCATGAAGTGGCGCACCTAAATATCCAAAAACCTTATGTTGATTTTCGTTGAATACTTTCATCAATGCAACAAACAAATCACTAGCTTTATTATTTATTTTTTTCATTCTTTCAACTATTTTGTCGTAGCACAATACTTTACGTGTCACATCTAAAGTAATCATATAAATTGCTAGATTAGAACTAAGAACTATATGAGCAGCTTCAGGATCACATAATACATTAAATTCACTTGCCGGTGTTACGTTACCCATTTGATATGATCCACCCATTAGAACAACTCGTTTAATTTTTTCTATTATTTTTGGTTCTAAGCGCAAGGCCATAGCTAGATTAGTCAATGGTCCTGTTACTACTATTGTGACTTTGTCTTTTTCGTTTAAAAGTGTGTCAATTATAAATTGAACAGCATGGCGAGAATCTAATTCTTTTTTAAGACAAGGAAATTCAAAGCCATCTAATCCAGATTCTCCATGTATCGCTTCGCATACTTCCACTTCTCTAATTATTGGATGCGAACAACCTTTAGCCACAGGAACATCAATATCAAGATATTGGCATATATTTAGAGCATTTAATGTAGTTTTTTCAATACTTTGATTTCCTGAAGATACAGTAATACCTAAAAGGTTAATTGATTCGTTTTTCCCTGCCAACATAATAGCAACAGCGTCATCATGTCCAGGATCACAATCAAGAATTATCTTTTCCATTTGTTTTATTCTCCTTTATAGGTGTTAAGCCAATTACATCATCAACAGGTAGACAGAACGCAATACCTTGTCCAGGTGTATCTAAACCAACTTGTTTGTATAGTGCATGTAAAATATTTTCTTTAATTTCAGAAGGAATAATAATCATAACAATTTCTTTTTCTGCTTGTATAGAAATATTAAATATTTTTTCTGCTTCTTTGCTTGCAGTTCCACGAGCACGTAAAACTGTTCCACCACGTGCACCATAACTTTTTGCTGCATCCATAACAGCTTCGCTAAAGCCATTATTTACAATACAGAACACTACTTCATATTGCATATTAGTTTTCCTCCTTTTTCATTTTGTTATTACACATAAATTGGTAAATTGCGACGCCAATTACACTGCTCAATGAAATTGTGTAGGCAATTCCCTTTCCGTTTCGAATCTTTTTAAATTTCTCTTGTAATTTTTCTTTGATTTTAGACATTTTTTCTTCTTTTACTATTGAAAAAATAACAGCTTTTTGCGTATCAGGCAAACCTAAATAAGTAAGCATTTCACTATTTGCAGTACCAGATCCATAAGTTATCATTTGCATATTTACTTCAAAATCTTGCAAGAAATCAACATAGTAATCTGCTTTGCTACGCTCCACAATTGTAATTAATAGTTTTAATTTTATCGGAGCAGAATATTTTTTCTTTTCAACTTTCTTTTTTTCAGCTTTCATATTCCCTCCTACATAAAGTCAATAATTTGTTCATCATCAGCTTCGACAATTCTACGCATTGCAATTCTCTTTTTCACAATTGAAGCCATAGTTGCTCTAAAGCCTAGTAATTGAATTGTAATTAAAGGCGTCATCGCTACCATTGCCACAATTCCAAATGCATCTTGCAAAATCTTTTCTTCACCTTGTAAAACCATACAGGCTCCAATAGCAAAAGGCAAAATAAATGTTGAAGTCATTGGACCACTTGCAACTCCGCCAGAGTCAAAAGCAATTGCGGTATAGAGTCGCGGAACAAAGAATGATAAACCTAATGATAAAATATAACCGGGAATCAAATAATATAAGACACTAAAATCAAAAATAATACGCACAACTGATAGGCAGATTGATGCACCAACACCAACAGACAAAGCAATTAAAACAGAACTTTTTTTCACTTGTCCTTCAGTTAAATTTTCAACTTGTGAATTTAAAACATGAACAGCAGGTTCTGCTAAGACGACTAACAAACCAATTATAAATGCTACGATGATTAATACAGTTTTATTACTTCTTGCTAGTTGTTCACCTAAATTATATCCTACAGTAATAAAGCCTGTGTTTGCGGCAGTTAAAAATATGATTAATCCGAAATATGTATATATTATACCAATTCCTATTCTAAGTAATTTTCTTCTTGGAAGTTTTAAACATATACTTTGAACAATAAAGAAGAATACCACTACTAAGCCTAAAGAGATAGAAACGTCTTTAATTGTCGTTAATAAATTATTTAATATGAATGGAAAAATATTTCCTTCAAGAGTGTAACTTGGCAATGTGTAATTAATATCGCCCTTAATAAATATTCCTAATATCAAAACAGCGAGTACTGAACCTACAGAACACATTGCAACAATACCAAAACTATTTTCATTGCTATTTTTTCCACCTAATACAGATGCAATTCCAACACCTAGAGCCATAATAAATGGAACTGTTATTGGTCCAGTTGTTACACCACCCGAATCAAAAGATAAAGCAATTAAAGATTCATTTCCGCTTACAAGAACAACAGATGCCAAGGCAAATAAAATTAAATACGAATACATTAATACCATCGAAAGATGCGTTCTTCCTACAATTCGAACAATTGCAAGTACAAGAAACAAACCAACGCCTGCACCGACTGTAGCAATTAATAATGAACTATTTATAACATCCTTTACTTGACCAGCCAAAACAGTTAAGTCCGGTTCTGCAATTGTAATAAATAATCCAAGCAGAAAACATACAAGTAAAACAATCCATAAACTTTTTGTTTTTGTTAAACCAGTTCCAACTTGTTCTCCCATTGGAGTCATAGCAATTTCAGCGCCAATATTAAAAAGTGACATGCCGATTATTAAAAATATAGCAGATACTAAGAACACTATTATTTCTTTACTAGACAAATTAATTATTGGTGTAAAATTTAAAATAATGACTAACAATGTTATTGGCAAAATCGATTTTAACGATTCAATAAATTTTGCAAATAATTGTTTAATCATTATCATCAACTCCTAATATAAAGGATAGCAAAAAAAGCATACAAAAACAATTATACAATTGTTTTTTATTTAAAAACATTTTATGCTATATTTATTTCTTAAAATTCGGCCAAACAAATGTGCAATTTAAGTTACTTTCACCATTATCAATTAAAACATCTATGCCGGTTGCGGATTTATTTATTACTGTTAAAAAATAGATCCATTCTGCAATTTCACTTGGTGTGGCCCACTTTTTAAGTGGAGTAACGTTCATAATTTCTTGCCAAAGTTTTTCATCATCAATAACTGGTTTATTTAAACTTGTTATAACTCCTCCACAAGAAATTGAATTGCATGTCGCACCAAATTTACTAACTCTTACCGCAACATTTTTCATATATGCAATAATTCCTGCTTTTGATGCAGAATATTCTGGAAATTCAAAACCAGTGTGAGCCGAAGCTGAGGCATTGAACAGAATTGACTTTAGATTAGGATGAAATGCATATTTTTCTGTTACATTAATTGTACCTTTTAAATTATTTGTTATATCATCAGAAGAATTTTGCTTTCCCGCGTTATTAATAATTATATCCATAGCTGGTAAATCAGGTAACGTATTTGCATGAGAAATATCACTAATAAAGTGATGATAATGTTCATTATTGATTTTTCCTACTTCTAAATCAATCCCATAAACTTCAAAGCCTTCTTTTAAAAACTTTTCTGCCGTACATAATCCAATTCCATTACTTGATCCTGTTATTAATACGTTCATACTATTTTTCCTCCGATTTAATTCTTTTTAAATAATTAAAGTATTCTTCTCCTACTTTATCTTTTTTCCATTTTTTACACAATTTATAGCCAAATGGTGAGAATATTACTTCCATTATTAATTCTAAAAGTGCTCCAGTTAGTGAACACATCACACATTGAATAAAAGTCCAACGAAATCCATCCCAAAAAATTGGAGCAAATATCATAAAAGTAAATATTGCAAATATTAAATTATCAAAAAATTGTCCAACGAATGTTGAAACATACGATCTTGTCATATACGCTAATTTCCCATCTGGATTTTTTACAAATATTTTACCTATTGACCAATTTAGAAAATTATTAATAACAGCAGAACTTAAAAATGCGATTGTACTACTTAACAATACAAACCAAGTTCCACCTATTATGGAATTAAAACTTGTATAATCATCTTTAGGTGTTGGTATTACACTTACAATAAAAAATATCAAACATACAAGCAAATTTACAAGCGTTGCAAATATTGACATTCTTGTCGCCGCTTTAGGTCCATAGTGCTTTGTTACAATATCCATAGACAAAAAAGAAAGCCAAGAAATTAAAATACCACCATCAATTGCAATCCAAGATTCATTAATGATAGTTTTATTAGCTAAGATATTCATAGCAATTACAGATATTACAAAAAGCGCTACAACAACAGACGGAATTGAGCGCATTAATATTTTAGTTTCGACATATTGATTTTTTGCTTTTTGTATTAGCGTTAATTTGTTTTGCATAAAAAAAGCCTCCTTGGTTTTAATTTGTATAGCGGAGGATTTCGAGATCGAACTTCGCTTATTTTTTTATAATTTTAACATGTTTTTAATATTTTTCATCTATTAAATTACTAAAGTATTCCTTCAAGTAAAATTTTAATACCGACAATTAGGAAAACAATTGAAGCGATTAATCCTGCCCAGTTTTCTAAATATTTTGATAATCGTCTTGCAAACAACACAGTTAAAAAGGACAAGATAAATGTTGTAACACCTATAATTCCAAAAACGATAAATGCCTCACCAATATTAAGAGATAAATAAACAAAACCAATACATAATGCATCAATGCTGGTTGCAATACCTTGAACAAAGATATCAAGAGGTGAGATTTTTTTAGGAGCAACTTCTTCTTTTTTCTTTCTTTCTTTGATCCATTCGACAAGCGATTTAATACTTAATATCGTAAGGAGAGAAAATGCAATCCAAGGAAGAATGTTTTCAATAACATCTTTAAAAGTAGAACCTATAAGATAACCAATAACAGGCATTATAAATTGAAAAATACCAAAAACAAGAGAGATGATAATCATCTTTCTTATTAGCATGTTTTTTTCTCTAATCCCATTCGATGCGTTGACAGTCATTGCGTCAATTGACATCGATATGCTTGTTAAGGCTATATCAATAAAGTTCATTTAATATAATACCTCCAAATGCCTAAATGATTATATCACAATTCATATTTATGCAAAATATTATTTTGTTCCAATGCTATGCGCTGTTATTACACAATAATTATATGAATTTATAGTTATTCTCATATTTTCAAAATATATATAGTAATTTTTACCTCTTTTTGTGATTATTGTTTCACTATTTTTCACAATATCTTTAATGTAATTGATAAGTTGTGCGTCGGATAGTTTTATTACTTTTCTAATTCTTTGATAGCCTAATTCAGTTGTATGAATTTTATCTACATCGCTAAGTAATAAATTTATACATTTCTCATCTAACATATTATTAATACTCCTAAAATTCAATAAATTGCAAAGACCGTTCTATAACTTTTAGAAGTGCTACAAATTATAAAATGTAAAAGTCCGAAAAATCGGACTTTTAAAATTAGCAAAACTACTTATCTATTGTAGAGTCCAAGACAACCTTAAATTAGCTGTATTTACATTTACCACTACTTTTTGTCCTGCTATAAGATTATTGACTTTAAATGTTTGAGCAGTTGTTGATTCAAGTAAAGACGTTTGTTCATTGTCTGTTCCATATATAATTCCATTTGAGCACATTACTTTAAACTTAAGTTGTTCATAATTTTCTTTTGCTACAAAAGTATATGTAAATTGATGTTCTCCGCTCTTTTCAAATTTATACTCACTCTTATTAAGAGCATTTTGCCAATCATTTTCTGCAAAAGCAAAATAATACTCATATGAATCATAATCTGGTTTTGGCTGATCTATCGTCCATCCATCGATTGAATACGATAGTTTTCTATTAATTGTATCTAATTCAAAAGTAATTAATGATCCATATAATATTCCAGAAATTACACCATTAGGACCCATATCAACGATATTTAAATCTTCGTCAAATCCCCAGTCAATTTTTCCATACCAACTACCATCATTAATTTTAAATTCAATCGTATCAGTAAATGTTCTATCGGCAATTACTTCAAGAGTGTAAATACCTTTAGATTTTTTAATAAAACGATAATCACTACTAGCAGTCCAACCATTGAAAGTACCAACAAGATATAACTCCAAGTCTTCATCGTCAGGTTCATCTGGTTTTTTATCTTCAATGGATACAAGTTTTAGTTTAGCACTGACATATTCTTCAAATGTATAATTTCCATAGCCACCTAAAGAAAATTCAATTTGATTTTGGTGTAAGTCACCATTTGAACTAGTGTAATAATCATTGCCATAGTTTGCAGCTGCTAAGTTAAAATACTTGTTAAATTTTTCACTAGTAAACCAACGAGAAATCTTTAAGGCCTTACAATAATTGCTATAATCAGTTTTAACTTTATTGTTTCCTGATGCTAACAAAGTTTTAAGATATAATGGATTTTGTTGCTTTTCACCATTATGACCAATTGCTCTATCACTATACATTGTAGCACTTCTCATTCCATCTCCTGATGGATTCCAATCTTGGCAAATTCCAAATACACGATCGTGATCATAAGGTATAATAATCATTTTTCCATCAGTTCTTCGAATATAAACATAGTAGTTATTGTAGTTATTGCGAATATCATCTGGATCTCCCACTAAATAACTAATTGCTTCATATCGAGCAAAATATTCAAGGTCGACAACTTGCTCAATTTGCGAATAATTACCATTATTGAGAGTATTTAAAGTATTTCTCAAGCGCACGTTATTATCCGTGCCTTTATTTGATTTGCGGTCAAATACAGGAGTATAATTCCCATTATCAGATTCTTCTCCTATTCTTTTGCCTGAGAAAGACTCATAAGTCATATCTGGAACTCCTGCTCCTTCACCATGGCCATAACTTGCCTTATATAAGTCACCATATTTAGAATTTGCAACACCATTGGTGCCATTCTTTTCAGCTTTCCAATTCTGCATATTGAAATACTCTTGTTCTTCTTCAAGATGACGTTTGATAAATTTTTTATCAATTGTTTCAAACATCATATAAACGCCTAAATCGTAGGTTTTACTATCTTTGCCCATTTTTATTTTAGCAAGTGATGCATATGGGGTTAAAATTCCATTAGCTCGATAAACTTCATATGAATATATTTCTTTAATGTGTGTACGGTCATTAGAGCGATTCCATTTAAGATCTAGTTTTTCTAATCCCAATAATGATCTTTCATCACGAGCTAAGCGTTCAGCGTCAGTATAAGTTCTAGCGTCACTTCCATAGATTGATTTATCATCAAATAATTCAGTGAATGATAATTTATAGTGTGCAGGATTTACCAAATCGCCTTGACTATTAACAGGAGAAGTACGCGATGTATTTCCTTTTAAGCGAATTCCTACTTCTTCAAATTCAAAAGAATAAGATTTATTACAACTTATAATTTCCACTTTTACACTATCAGCAATTCTATAAATGTCAGATTTATATTTACTTTCATCTTTATAATCTTGACGTAATTTCATTAATTGTGCAGTTGAGACATTTATTGTGATATTTACTTTATTGTGTAAGTCAAATAAATCATGATATGTCAATTCGTTTTTACTTGTTGGACAAGCATATTCACGATCTTCATCGTGAGTATTTATTTTACGAAAATCATCCATTGGAGGGTCGTCATCTCCAATACTGCTACTATTACTGTTTTGATTACCACTATTAGAACCTGTTCCTGGTGTAGTAGGATTTGTGCTATTTGATGAACTATCACTTGGCAAAGTGCTAGTAGAACTATTAACACTTCCACTAGAAAAATTTAAATTAATAGAACAACTTCCTAAAAGTAATACTGATAATATTGTAAAAAGTAATCTTTTCTTTGTCTTCATATTTTTTCACCTTCCTGCATGAACTTACTTCAGTATTTGAACTTTAATTATAGATAAAATTTTTTGACTTAAAAGAAACATTATTTCTTTTATTTATTTTAACATTTTCAAATGATAAATTAAATTAAATTATTATAAACAACATCAACTTTAAATAAAACAATTAAAAAAATGCGATTTAATCATACGTTATTTGAAAGTTAGATTGTTAATCAAAATTTTCTTTATCTATCTCAGAATTAATAAAATGTGCAAAACATTTTTCATTGATTCACTATCTAATTAAGTTCTACCATCCCTTACATTTCTCTTACAAAAATCAAAAAAGCCCGATAAAATCGGACTTTATTCACACAATGGGGCGGTTAATCAGAATCGAACTGACGAATGTCTGGTTCACAGCCAGATGTGTTAACCACTTCACCATAACCGCCATACTCAATTATTTTAACGATATTATCAACAAATGTAAAGAATTATTTAACAGAATTGACACCATGTAGATGCCAATTCTATTCTAAAAATAAATCCTGCATTAATTTGAGTTTCTCATCGGTAACATTAACCTTTACTTTTAAAAAGTCTTTCATGCTACCATATTTTTTTTCAATCTTATCATAAATATTTTCTAAATAAAATCTTT
>JAFLVA010000013.1 GCA_022508525.1 Erysipelotrichales bacterium | reverse complement strand
TCGATGAGTTTTTTTATTTCTCATAGACATCATCTCCTTTAAGTAGGAGTTTTGCGCGCCTAAACTATCTAGGTCCTTCATTATACTTATAGTTAGGACAATATTTAAAATAGAAAAAAATATGCAAATTGACACTATTTTGAGATTTGCATGAAACAAAGATTGTGTAAGTTAATTATGAGAAATGGTAATAATAAGCTATTTTATAAATTACTATTGATTATAATCAATAAAATATGATATATTTATTTAGCAACTTTCTTTGAACTGGCTACAAGTTCAAGGCGGAAGGAGATATTAACTATGAAAAAAGATATTCACCCAGATTACCACAAGTGCACTGTTACTTGTGTCTCATGTGGAGCAACATTTGAAACAGGTTCAACATTAAAAGAAATTCGTGTTGATACATGTTCAAACTGCCATCCATTCTACACTGGTAAACAACGCTTTACACAAACTGATGGTCGCGTTGATCGTTTCATGAAGAAATACGGAATGAAAAAATAGTTTTCAATCAAGTATTAAACCGTTATCAACGCGATAACGGTTTTCTTTTTATGAAAGGTAGGTCCATCTATGAAAAAGAATTATTACATTACGACACCTATATATTATCCAAGTGCCAATTTGCATATTGGTCATGCTTATTGTACAACCTGCTGTGACACTATTGCGCGTTATCGTCGTATTAGAGGCTATAACACATATTTTTTAACTGGTGCTGATGAACATGGTGAAAAAATTGAAAAGAACGCTGAAGCTAAAGGTATGACTCCACAAGCTTTTGTTGATGATATTGTTAAAGGTATTGAAGATTTGTGGAAAGCATTAGAAATTACTAATGATGATTTTATTCGTACCACACAAGAAAGACATTGGATGGTTGTGCAAAAAGTATTCTCAAGATTACTTGAACAAGGTGATATTTATCTTGGTAAGTATAAAGGCTGGTACTGTACACCTTGCGAATCTTTCTGGACTGATACACAAGTTGGAGAAAATCATATTTGTCCAGATTGTGGTCGCGAAGTACATGAAGCTGAAGAAGAAGCATATTTCTTTAAAGTAAGTAAATATGCAGATCGTTTGGTTAAGTTTTATGATGAGCATCCAGAATTTATTTATCCTGAATCAAGAAAAAATGAGATGTTAAATACATTTATTAAACCAGGATTAGAAGACCTTTGTATTTCTCGTACTTCATTTAGTTGGGGGGTACCAATTAAAGAAAATCCAAAGCATGTTATTTATGTTTGGATTGATGCTTTAGTTAATTACATATCCGCTTTAGGATATTTAAGCGAAGATACCTCAAAATTCAAAGAATTCTGGGGAGAAGATACCGAAATCGTTCACATTATTGGAAATGATATTACAAGATTCCACACAATTTATTGGCCAATTTTATTAATGGCTTTAGATTTAAGATTACCTGATAAAGTATTTGTTCATGGATTACTCATGATGAAAGATGGTAAAATGTCTAAATCGAAAGGAAATGTTATTAATCCATATCCATTAATTGAAAAATATGGCGTTGATGCTGTTAGATATTATTTGGTAAGAGAAACAATATTTGGGCAAGATGGAACGTTCTCACCAGAACAATTTGCAGAGCGTCTAAATATGGATCTAGCAAACGACTATGGTAATTTATTAAGTAGAACAGTTTCAATGATTTCTAAATATTTTAATGGTGTCATTCCTAACTATGTTGGAGATGTCACAGAATATGATCATTTCTTAATAGAGTTAGCAAGTGAAACCGTAAAGAAATATGAAGAAGGATTTGAATCACTTCGTATTACTGAATCATTCATTGCTGTCATGGAATTTGTGTCACGAGCAAATAAATATATTGATGAAACTATGCCTTGGGCACTTGCTAAAGATGAAAGTAAAACTAAAGAACTTGCATCAGTTATGACACACTTAGCTAATGTTTTATATATTAGTTCTATTTTACTTCAACCAGTTTTAATTCACGCTGCGGATAAGGCTTTAGATGCTTTAGGCGTAAGCGAAGAATTAAAGAAATATGATAATGTATATGGATTTGGTAAACTTCAAAACGTGGAAGTACATAAAATTGATCCGTTATTCCCACGTTTAGATGTTGCAAAAGAAACAGAATATATTAAAGGATTAATGCAAAATAAATAAAATTGTGTCTCACTTTTATAGTGGGACATTTATTTAAAAGGATAATTTATGAAAAAGAAAAAGAATTTTGATTTAGGCACTATCACTGGAACATGTGTTGATTACACATATGATGGAAAAGGAATAGTAAAAACTGCAACAAAACCTGCTTTTGTTGATGCTTTACTCGTGGGTGAAAAAGCTGATATTAAGTTAAATTATGAAAAAAGCGAAATGTATTTTGGAAAAATAGTAAAACTTCATAATTTATCAAATGATCGAATTAAACCACTTTGCCCTGTTTCAACTGCGTGTGGTGGATGTTGTTTTCAAAATTTGAATTATCCTGCTCAATTAAAATTCAAAAAGAAAAAAGTAGAAGATGCATTTTATAAAATTGCCCACATGAAAGTTAAAGTTGATGACACTGTGGGGATGGATGATCCTTATTACTATCGAAATAAAATTCAAATGCCAATTGGATTAAATCAAAAGAAAGAAATAATTTCTGGCTTTTATCGTACAGATTCACATGAAATTATTCCAATTAGAGAATGCTTTATTGAAGATAAGAGAGCGGCGCACATTATTGATACTTTAAAAAAATTAATGAAAAAACATAAAATTCTTCCATATGATGAAGATACTAGAACTGGTATTATTAGACATTGTTTAATTAGAACTAGTAAGTACTATCAACAGATTATGGTTGTTTTAGTAACAAATGCAGATTCTTTCCCTGGAAGAGGAAATCTTGTTAAAGATTTACATAAAGAGTGTCCAGAAATTACAACTATTGTTCAAAATGTCAATAAAAGAGACACAAATGTTATAATTGGAGAAAAAGAAAATGTATTGCTTGGTAGAGGTTATATTTTAGATGAATTATGTGGGGTTAAATTCCAGATTTCTTCTAAATCATTCTATCAAGTTAATCCAATACAAACTGAAAAATTATATCAATTAGGCATTGAAAAGGCTAAGTTAAAAGGAAATGAAACTATTTTAGATGCCTATTGCGGAATAGGCACAATTGGATTAATTGCATCAAGCAAAGTTAAACACGTGATCGGTGTAGAAATTATTAAGGATGCGATTAAAGATGCTAGAAATAATGCAAAATTAAACAATATTACTAATGTTGAATATTATGCGGAAGATGCATCAAAATTCATTTTAGATTTGGAACGAAAACATCAAAAACTTGATGTGGTCTTTATTGATCCACCAAGAAAAGGATCTGATAAAACGTTCTTAGATTCTTTGCTAAAACTTAAACCAGAAAAAGTAATATATATTTCTTGTGATCCAAGCACACTCGCAAGAGATGTTGCTTATTTAAATAAGGCATATGAAGTAAAATCAGTAACACCAGTTGATATGTTTCCAATGACTTTCCACGTCGAGTCGGTCGTACTATTACACACCAAAAGATCATCGCGAGAAAACGATGATTTATAGGATTAGTGAAAACATACTAATAGAATTGTTATTAAATAACATAAAGAAGTCAAAAAAGCCGAAATTTCAGTTGTCCTCATTTTGTGGACAACTGAATTGTTTTTGTGGTATAATATAATTGAGGAAAATCTTATGAGAACAAAAACATCGATTCGATTTTTTAATAATATTCCAATTAGAGCTAGATGGGATGACAAAGAAAATATATGGTGGTATTCTGCTACAGATATAGTTGCTTCGCTAACTGGCACAAATAATGCTCGTAGATACTGGAACACTTTTAAATCAAGGCACCTTGAGTTGTCCTCGTTTTGTAGACAACTTAAATTAACGGCAAATGATGGCAAACAATATTTGTCTGATGTTTTGGATGAAAATGGGGTTTTAGAATTGCTAAATCTGATTAAATGTAATAATAAACTTGCGTTTTCAAAATGGATAAAAGGACTAGCGAATCCACTTGATGAATTAAGCCGACAAAAAGCTTATGAATTATTTGAAAATAAGTTACTAGACGATATTTCTGTTGGAACGGCTGATGGATTATGCCAAATACATAAATACTTGTTTGATGGAATATACGATTTCGCAGGTCAAATAAGAACTAAAAATATATCTAAAAGTGGATTTCAGTTTGCTAATGCGCTATATTTGAGTGATATATTAAATCAAGTTAGTAAAATGGATGAAAACACATTAGAGGATATAGTTAACAAATATGTCGAAATGAATATAGCACATCCTTTTATGGAAGGTAATGGCAGAGCAACAAGAATCTGGTTGGATTTAATGTTGAAAAGTAGATTAAATAAATGTGTTGATTGGAGTTCAATCGATAAGAATGATTATCTATATGCCATGGAGAAAAGTCCATTAAATCCGTCTTTAATATACAATCTTATAAGTAAGGCATTAACTAAAGAAATTAATAATAGAGAAATATTTATGAAGGGTATAGATTATTCTTATTACTACGAAGAAGTAGAATAACAATATATTACAAGTAAAGAGTATTATGCGGATATATAATTAACTGCACATGAAATTTTGAGGGTATAACCTGATAAATGTTGTACTGGAGTCATGTTAAAACAATTGTAATGCTTGAGACAAAAGGTTGAAAAACAGCAAAAAATCGTGTTTTCTAAAGAAATTTTAAAATTTGAAGATGCTTAACTCGTAAAAGAGTAGGCATTTTTTATTGAACATAGACAATGCGAAACCAACTCTCAAAAATATAAATCACGCCGATATCGGCAAAATATAATTGGATGTAAAACGCAGTTTTGTTTCTATAAATTGCCGATACGTGCTATAATATAATTGGTGATAAATATGAATTATTTGACTAGTAAAGATATTTCTATGAAGTGGAAATTAGCTGAGCGTTCAGTGCGTGATTACTGTGCAAAAGGAAGAGTGCCTGGAGCGTTGTTAGATGGAAAAACGTGGTTAATTCCAGAAAATGCTATAAAACCTAATCGTCAAATTAGACATACAAAGAAGCAATATACATTATTAGAAGTACTAAAAATGGAAAAAGAAAGCCAACTTAAAGGTGGCATATATCACAAACTTCAAATTGAAATGACATATAACTCTAATCATATTGAAGGAAGTGAATTAACACACGATCAAACTCGTTACATATTTGAAACTAGAACAATTAATGTCGAAAATAAAAGTATAAATGTTGACGATATTATTGAAACAGCAAATCATTTTAGATGCATTGATTTAACTATAGATTCTGCCAAATCAAAGTTAACTGAGGCATTGATTAAGCAGTTTCATTATATTTTGAAAAATGGCACAAGTGACTCTATGAAATCGTGGTTTAGAGTTGGTGATTATAAGATGCTTCCAAATGAAGTCGGAGGATGTGAAACAACTTCTCCTAATAATGTCAAAAATGAGATGAAAAGACTTTTGAATACGTATAATTCAAAAAACAACATAACTATTGTTGATATAATTGAATTTCATAAGCAATTTGAAACAATTCATCCGTTTCAAGACGGAAATGGAAGAGTTGGAAGATTAATAATGCTTAAAGAGTGTTTGAAACATAATATTGTTCCAATATTAATCACTGATGAATACAAACAATTTTATTATCGTGGTTTAAAAGAATGGGATAACGAGAAAGGATATTTAATTGATACGTGTCTATACGGGCAAGATATCATGAAGACGTTTTTGGATTACTTTAATATAAAACATGAATAAAAGAATTATATAATGGCACTTTTAAAGTCCATATTAAATAAAAAATGCTTTGTATAGTTGCTATTGTATAGTAAATATTGATTGTATTGTTAAAAGTACGATATATAGTATATACTATATATTATATTTAAAAGGAGAAATATTTATGAACAAAAAGTGTGTTTTTAGTATAGTAACATTTAGCTTAATTAGTGGCTTTCTATTTTCGTGTGGAAATGGATCAAGCACTAATTCTAGTAAAGAAGATGACGACATACAGGTATCCGAAGTTTCAAAAGCTTTAAAAAATATTAAGGAAGGCTACAAATTAAGCGGATCTGGAAAACTATTTGAAGAAGAAGAGACAGACTTTTCCTTTGAATATACTTATTTAAATAGAGAAGAAGAGGGATTTGGTACAAAAATTTCTCTTGTTTATCCTGATGATCCAGATGATGTTTTAGTCGATGAAACATATTTTAAAGATGAAGATGGAAATATCTATCAAGAAACACTAGGAATAGATAATGTAGTTAAAAGAAATATTAATACATACTATACCTATGATAGTGCATTTATCAATCCGTTTACATTACTAAATGAAGACGATTTTGCTCTAGAAAGTAATGGTAAATACAGTGTAGATATACACAAAATGTCATATGTGTTTGATAAAGTGTTTTCTATGAATAACAAGTTGGTTTCAGCGTTTATGACAATTGAAAATGATAGATTTATATCTCTCGAATTGAATGCAAAAGAGGCTTTTGAAAATAATTTATATGTTTCTAAACTCGAGGGAAACTTTAATTATAATGATGTAAAATTAAATCACATTTTACCATTAGAAGAAAGTGCTGAACAAAAGCAATTAACAGCAGCACTTAATTCTGTTGGTGACGCTTTTGTCATTGATTTTATTAATAATAATGATCATGAACACCAAAAAATATATATGTCTGGCAAATCAATTTTTGTGCAATACGACTATTCCGCTACAGAAATAGATGAATGGCAAGACAGCTGGTGGAATTCTGTTATTGGGGAAAATGGTTTAATTGAATTATATTATATGGCGGATATAGATGCTTGGGGAGATAATGGCAATAGTTATGACTCTTATGAAGAAGCATTGCCTAAGTTTGATATTATTTCAGGTGCATTATTTGCATACGATGAGGTAAGAGATGTGTTTACTCTTGAAAGTGAATTTGCAGATATTGTTGCCGGCCAATTTATGCCAAAAATGTTTTACAATGCTGTTGGATATAAAAATAATTTAACTATAGAAATTTCTTTAGCAAATGGATCACTTTCAAATGTGCATTTCTTTAGTGAAGATTGCGACATTGAAATGGTTTTAAGCGAATTTAATGAACTACCATTTAATCTTAAAGATGAGGCGGTAAGCATTTAATGAAAAAAAGTATTGGTATTTTATGTTTGACAATCCTAAGTCTATGCTCTTGTAACGCTAATTCAAATACAGGTGAATTGGCTTCTTTTTCTGATTTTAAAAAGAATAAAGCTAGTTTTTTAAATTACGATGGATCGATATTATTTGAAAAAGAAATTTGGGATAAGCAAAGTGTATTTTATGAAGGAGAAGAGCCAACACGTAAAGCACCAAACAACAAAACATATTATTATGACTTTTATAAATGGGATTCTCCATTAACAAATATTATAGAAGATACAGTAATAAAACCTATTTTTCATATTATTGAAACGAAAAATCCAATTAATCGAGATGATTATATTTATAGGCCAATGTATAAGATTGATGGCAATGATATAAAAACAATTGGATATGAGATATATAAATACAATAATTTTGATTTTGAAGGTACACTAGAAGTTCCTCAAACATTCAATAATCTTCCTATTTTAAGAATAGGTGAAGCATGTTTTATGGAATGTAATATGAAAAAAATTATCTTACCTAGCACTATCGAAGTAATTGATCAATTTGCTTTTAATAGTTGCGAAAATCTTGAGTACGTAAACATTCCAGATTCTACTTATTCATTAAAAAGAGCGGCTTTTTACTATAGTGAAAAACTTGAAACAATTTCTCTTAATAACGTAAATTTTTTGCGCGAAGATAATTTCTTACTTTGCAAAAATTTAAGTGAGTTTAATGTCAGCGAGAGCAATCAACAATTCAAAACAATAAATGGATGTTTATACTCAAAAAACGAAGATATATTAGTAAAAATACCTGAAGGAAAAGATAATGTCGAGATAAGCTCTAAAATAGATAAAATCAAGTCTGAAGCAATTGCAAGACTAGATAAAACAAAAGAAATAGTTATCCCTCAATCAGTTGTAGAGATGGAGGAGGCTGTATTTTTTGAATCTAAAATAGAAAATATTACTATTCTAGGCAATATCAATAAAATCCCTGATAGAACATTTCAATATTGTCGAAATTTAAAAGAAATTAAACTCCCAAATTCAATAAAGGAAATTGGGGAACGCGCATTTTATGACTGTAGACTTTTAGAAAATATTACAATGCCAGATACTGTAGAGACTTTAGGAGATTTCGCTTTTGCGTATTGCACATCGTTAAAAGAAATATATATTCCTAATTCTTTAAAGATTTTAGGGGAGGGGGCTTTTATACAACTTGATAGTCTTGAAAAGTTTACAATTTCAACCAATCCTTTTTACACTATTTATGAAGATGCATTGTATAGTAAAAATTATGAAGAACTATATCGTGTTCCCCCAAAAAAGACTAGTATAAGTATTCATGAGTCAACAAAAGTCATAAAATCTGATGCTTTTTATTGGTGCAGTAATTTAGATGAAATTGCATTGCCAAATTCATTAGAGAAAATAGAAAAATATGCTTTCTATTTTTGTAATAATGTCTATGAATTAAATATTCCTGATACAGTTTTATCAATAGAAGAGTCAGCCTTTGAGGGAATGGAAAATTTAATAAGCATACATTTACCAAAAGATTTAACAGTTTTAGAATCAAGCTTGTTTGAAAATTGTGCTCTTTTGCAGGAAGTTAATATTCCTAGCAAAGTTACAAAAATATGTGATGAAGTATTTTATAATTGCATTAACCTTCCTTCATTAATAATTTATGACAGCCTAAATGAATTTGGAAAAGACGTCTTTGCTGCTTGTAATATGCTAGATGATATTTATTTTACTGGTAGTGAGGAACAATGGAAAAGTATAAAAGGATTATCTAATTGCGCTTTAACTTCCGAAACAACAGTTCATTATGAATATAGGTAAAACTTTATGATTTTGTAATAAAAAAAACTAACACAAATCATTGTGTTAGTTTTTTTTTATATCGCAAAATTATAGTTTAATTAAATTCTATTAATATCATAGCAATAGATTGTGAAATCTTCATCAGAAAACCATAATCCTTGTGTTGGGTCATCATAATCATTAGCGCCTAAATAATATGTTACCCCATCAATTGAAATAGTAAAATCTTCATATGGATCATACTCGACAATTTCAACAGCGATACCATTGATAATAATTTGAGTATTTGTAATTTCAATTGTTAATGTATTGGAACCATTTATTGTAATAGTTTCATCGCCTTCATTTAATACGCCTTCGAATGTACCAATAAATCTAGTAGGTATTATAATACCTTGATCATCATTTGAAAATTCATCAACTCTAGAAACATCGTTACAATAGATTTCAAAATCTTCACTTTCAAACCATAAGCTTTGACCATCATAAGCATTATCGCCTAAATAATATGTTTCACCTTCAATTGAAAGAGTAAAATCTTGATCAACGTCATAATCTACAATTTCAGCTTCCAAACCATTGACGATAATTTTTGTACTTGTAATTTCGATTTGCAATTTATTAGAACCATTTAATGTAACTTCTTCATCACCATCGTTTAAGACACTTTCAAATTTACCAATAAATTTTGCAGGAATAATAGATTCAACTGGTTCGCTTTTTCTTTCAATATTATAACTGTAAACTTGATAATCGCTTGAGAAGATGCTCATAGTTTGTACATGTTCCTCTTCTTCATAAGACATTGTGTACAAATAATAAGTGACACCATCAACTACTAATGTGAAACCTTCATAATCATCGTATTCATCGATGGTTGCAACTAAATCGTTAATTATAATTTTATCATCTGTAATTTCGATAACCACAGTATTTGATCCATTAATAGTATTAGAACCATTTAATGTTCCTTCATAATTTCCGATGTATTTTGCAGGTATCACAATATCTTGTTCATCTTTTGAAAATTCATCTACTCTAGGAATGTTGTAACAGTAAAGTTCATAATCTTCATCAGCAAACCATAGCGCTTGAGACGGTTCGTCGTAATCATTAGCTCCTAAATAATAAGTGATATCATCGATTAAAAGAGTAAATCCTTCATAATCATCATGTTCAACGATTTCTGCGAGTAAGCCATTGATGATGATTTCATTATTTGTAATTTCGATTTGCAATTTATTAGAGCCATTGAGTGTGGCGGATTTATCTCCATAGTTCAATACGCCTTCAAATTTTCCAATGTATTTTGCAGGTATTGTTGACCCTTGTAATTCTTCTTCATATGCTTCTAGTGCATCTTGTACATATCCAGGTATTACAGTATTGTCTACATCTTCAAAAGTTACTGTGCGATGTGAAGCAAAACTATAGGCATCGTAATTATATTCGAATTTTGCTAATTCACCTTCATTAGTTAAAGTGATTTTTGCATCAAGTGCAAAGTAGTAACCGAGTAATTTGTTGTCAGTGTTGTTAGAAAATGCTGCAACAACATCATAGGCTAAGTACAAATCTCTAAGAACGAATACGTTTGGTTCGATTTCTTCGAAAATTTCAGGCGATATTGTGTCTAATTCAAGATGATCTACAAATGGATTGTTTTCATCTGCGTCTTCATATTTCGTTACAACACCGTCAGTCAATGTATATGATTTAATTCCTTCATCTACTTTGCGATAACCAATTTGTTCAAATTCGTCAAAGTAATGAGTTTCTGTTTTGTATATTGTTTGAGAAACATCTCCATCATATTCGTTGTATGCTTGATCTAGGATGTGCATTGTGTAATTTTCACCAATTGAAGCAAGAGCAGCACCTAATTTGTCGTGTTCATCTCCATGTTCAAATGGTTCTGTGTCAACGCTTGCAACTCCAAATTTTGAAGCAATAAAGTCATATGTGACTTCACCATCTACACCATCTAAGACAAATTGCATTCTAATGCTGCTGTCTGAGATTTCCATATCAAATGATTTGCAACTAGTGTGATTCCATCCAGAAATAGCAATACCAACATCTAATCCTTTTGTTGTATCTAAGCTATATTTTCCAGTTGATACAAGTGAAAAATCTGATTCTTCAATATCAAGGAATGGATTTTGGAATACTGACCAATCGTAGTCTTCGGTAACATCAATTTTGGTAACAGTATTATCTAAATTATGAACTACATAATAGACTGATCCATCTTCATAACTTACAATATCATTTGCTTCTTGATATTTTAAATCTGGAAGTGATTCTTCATAATAAATATCACGTGATAGATATTTTGTTTCTGCAAAAACTGCTGTAACTTCGTGAACATATGTTCCGACAGAATCAGATAATTCATATGTTCCGTTATACTCTACATCTTGTTTAAGTTTTGCAAGAGCATCCTTTAATAAGGTATCTTCGTCTTTTGTGCTTGTGCTTGAACTAGAGCTAGGAGAGACACTTCCTTGTGAGCTGGCGCTATCTTGTCCCGAACTTGAACTATCAGGAGAAGTACTGTTCTTAGAGCTCTCGCTATTTGAATTATTAGAACATGCGGCCAGTAACGATACTAAAACTAATGGTAAAATTATTCTTTTAAATTTCATTTAAACCACCCTTCCTTTATATATGTGAAATTTTATAGAAGCAACGTTCAAATGTCAAGAAAATAACTAATAATGTGTTGTAAAGCGTTTTCAAAAAAACGAGCAAAATGCGACAAAATTGCGTTATTTTTCAAATTATTAATAAATGTTATAATATGAATGTTACTAATTGAAAACATTTTTTAATATAATTTTAAAGCAGAGGGTGATTTTTCAATGTTTGATGTTCTTATTATACTAATAATTGTATTCGTAATATTGATTCTTGGTGCGCTTGTTGTTGCTATTTTCCTAGTGTTTAGAAGTGATTTCAAAACTATATCATTTGATAAATTTAATAAAAAAGAAATTGAAAAAGCAGGAGAATTAGGAGAGAGTATTGTTGCAAATAGATTACAAGAAATTGCTAAAAAATATGATGGACAATTATTTAACGAATTTATATTTAAAGATAGATATAATGGAAAGTATTCTACGGAAATAGATCATGTTCTTATCACTCGTGGAGGAGTATTTGTGATTGAAACTAAATATATTACTGGCACTATTTACGGAAAAGAAAGTGATGAAGAATGGGTCTGTTTTAAAAAAGGAAATCTGAAAAACAAAACAATGAGGAATCCTATTAAACAAAATACGACACATATCAACTCTTTAAAAAAAATGTTTGATGTCACGTCTCCTAAAATGACATCGATAGTTATTTTTTAGCTGGAGATATTACTGGAATTACTAGTAATGAAATATATAATTTAAATGCTGTAGTTGAAAAAATAGAAGCTTTAACTAACCAAAATAAATATTCACAAGATTTTGTTGAAAGAATATCTGGGCAAATTGTACATATAAAAAATGTATATGGAATAAGTAAAGAAGAACATATTAAAAACATTAAGAGAAACTACAAATAAAATATTTTCAGTTGTCCTCATTTTGTGGACAAGTCAAATTAACCACATGATATGAAGAGTCAGAGTGACATATAATTAAAAAAACAGTAATTATATAGAATTTACTATTTTTTTTCAGTTCTATTGATAAATGACATTACCAAGTTTTCTTTCATCAACACAAGAGATCCTAGGTAAATAACTGCACCGACAAGAACAACCACTACCATTTGAACAATGTTATTTCTTATAGGTAGGAACTTTACAAGCACAAAAGATGATATCGCAACTAAAAGACCGGCAATAACTAATTTTAAAGAGTTTTTATTAAATAATGCCTTAATAGCGTAATCTTTGGCTAAGAAAATTAAATTTCCAAGTACGACAACATCTGCAAGCATTGTGGCAATTGCAACACCGATTGCAGGATTGTCTTTAAATAAAAGTCCCAAAGAGATAGAACCGCCAATATTTAAAATTGTTCCCATTAATAACGTAAATAAATAATATTTCTCTTTTTTCATTGGTAGAAGAACCTGCTCATAAATCATATCAGCAAGTGAGAAAGTTAAGGACATAGAAACAAGGATTATTAAAATTAAATCTGCATCAACGTATCCTTCGGTGCCATTAGAAATTATTACAGTAATCTGTCTAGATAAAGCGGCCATTGTAACAACGGCTGGTATAGCAATAAACAAACAAATATTAAATCCATATCTTGTCAAATTATGAAAGAAATATTTGTTCTCCATTTTATAGTATTTTGTTGCACGTGGTATGAAAACGGCATCTAGTGACGTTATTAATGTTATGATAATTTCTATACTTTTAATTCCAACTGAATAACTAGCAACTAATGCTTTGTCTGGGTCTAAAAATCCTAGTATAAAAGTATCGGTTGAATTATATAAAGTTAATATTAGTGAAATGATAAATATTATGATTATTGGCTTAAAATACTGTTTAAAATCATATTTTCCAACATATTTAAATGTCACATATTTTTTCAATGCAAAGCAATTAATAATAACAGTAAGAATAGTTGTTAGTATTGCAAATACCGCGTAAAGATAAATGTCCTCAGGTTTTTTGACAAGACTCATTATTAAAATTGCACTTAATGCCAAAGTAATTATTGATCTAAATGAAATAAAGTAGTGCTTTTCTAATGCAATAAACACCCATTCAAAGGAGAAGGCGCCAATTACGAAGTTTATGCTTAATATAAATATTAATTCTTTCCAATCTGCTAATTCTTTAACGGAAAATATAATTACACACATTAATATGAAGGATACTATGGTTAAAAGTCCTTGTATTATAAAAAATTCTTGTACCTTTTTTGATAATTCGTTTTTGTTTTCTCTAACTTTAGCGCATTCCCTGATTGCGACATTTGGTATACCAGATCTAGCGATAATTAAAAAATAATAAACAAATGTGTTCGCCCATGTGTAAGTCCCCATGGCATTAGCTCGTAATGCTTTACAAACATAAGGAAAAGAGATAAAAGATAAAATAGTTAGAACTAGAGTTCTAATTAGATTTACTATTACACTATATCTAATATTATCCTTCATACTACTCTCCTATGGTAAATATTATAACTTAATTTTATTAAATTACTATAAAACATTAAATTTTTATATTAAAATATAAAAGAGGTGACCAACATGAAAATTTTAATTGTTAGCCAATATTATTATCCAGAGCCATTTTCTGTTGCGTCAGTTGCTGAAAATTTAGTAAAAGCGGGTAATGAGGTTACAGTATTAACTGGCCTTCCTAATTACGGTTATTATAGAATCATGCCTGGTTATGAAAATGTAAAATTTGAAATAATTAATGGTGTTAATGTACATCGAGTAAAAGTTATACCTCGAAAAGGTACAAGATTATCAATCATAAAAAATTATCTGTCATTTTGGCGTAATGCAAAAAAATATGTAAAAAAGCTTGATAAGGATTTTGATATTGTATACTCGGTGTCTTTATCACCAGTCATATCTATTGCGCCGGCAATTAAATATGCTAAAAAGCATAAAGTAAAACATGTATTGCACTGTCTAGATTTGTGGCCGGAGTCTGTAATAGTAACTGGAATGGTAAAACCAAATGGACTCATATATAAAATTTTATTGAAATGGTCAAGAAAACTATATAAAAACACAGATAAAATATTAGTTTCTTCTCCGTCATTTATAGATTATTTTAAAGATGTAATTGGATATAATGTTGAAAATTGTAAATATGTGCCACAATTGTCAAATGAATATAAGATTCCATCTCATGATGAGGTTGTTGAATATGATAAGACATATTTAAATATTGTTTATTGTGGAAATATAGGGAGAATTCAATTAATAAAAGAATTAATCGAGGCAGTTGATTTAGCAAGGCAAACTATTAAGATTCGTATTTATGTAATTGGTTTGGGATCTCTTAAAGATTACTTGCTAAGTGAAATTAAAAACCTCGGGTTAGATGAAAATATAATTTATTTAGGCGCTATTCAAAGTGGTACTGCTATTAAATATTTTCAAAATGCCGATGCTCTTTATTTAGGATTAAAAGATTCTGGTATTGTGGGAAAAACAATACCTAATAAATTGACTTTCTATATGTCACAAAAAAGACCAATAATCGCTGCTATTAGCGGAGATGGTCGAGAAGTACTAAAAAATGCAAAAGGAAGCATTATTAGTGATTGCGATGCCAACTCACTTAAAGATGCGTTTATAAAATTTGACTCTTTAACTAAAAAAGAAAAAGAAGAACTTGCTTTAAATAATTATAGGTTTTATAAAGAAAATTTTGGCGCAAAAATAATAATGTCGAAAATCGAGCATGAACTTAAACAGTTAGCTAAATAATTAGCTAACTGTTTTTAAAAAATCTTTTAACATAACTGATACTTTGTTAATTGAGTAATTATCCTCGGCAATACGATTGGCACGATTTATTTTTTTATCACGTTCGGTTTTAGACATTTTTGCTACTTGTTCGATGATGTCAGTCAAAGATTTCTCATCATCTTTGGTCCAAACGAGTGAAGAGCCAAAAGTTTTGTAAAGTATTGGATGATGCGTTGATATTGTTATGGATTTGCTAGTTGCGTACTCAATAACTTTAGATGGAATGCAATATGCATCAAAATCGGTTGTCAGAGGACGGGGGTTAATATTTGCGATGGAATTATTTTCATAATTCTGTAAGATGGCTTGTGAAACAGTGCCTAAATAGGTGATTCGACGAGTTCTCATTGCTTTTCTGACAATATATTCTTTTAATGGACCATCACCGGCAATAAGTAACTTAGAATCTACATCAGCATTTAAAAAAGCATGAACTAATGTTTTTACACCATATTTTTCATATAAAGCGCCACCAAAGAAAAAGTAATCTGGAGAATCTTTTGAACTTTTTAAGCTTGTTTTATTAAATATTCCGTTGATTATCACATATGGCCTTTTGTTTTTATTGGCAAGTTTATTTAGATTGTCGTTTAAGCATAGATAATAATCAAATTTTGCAAAATGTTTAAGGAATCTTGTCTTGTTTGTTTGGGATAAATTAGAAATCAAATTAGGATTATCGGTAATTATTCCTAGAGTTTTAATATGATGTTTTTTTGCAAATTGTTGTCCAATGTTAGAAAGAGTTAAGTTCATGGCATCTATAACTAATAATAATTCTTTATTGCCATTTGCTTTTAATTGCTTTTTTAAAAATTTTGTGAGACTTTTCTTGATAGTAAAATATTTTTGGAATTTTCCATTTTTTATTGGTAAATAGTTATAGTGTATGTGATTCTCGTATGCTTCTGAACGTTTTACATTTTCTTTTGTCAGTTTTTCGCTATTTATTAATGATGTAGAAACAACTTCAATATTATGAAAACAGGCAAACGCGCGAATTAAAGCATTATGAAAATTTTGGTTACTTGGATTTGGTGTTTCAAAGCAATAATTTATTATTGTCTCATAATCCACATTAGTAGATGCTGTAGTTAAATATATTAATTTCATTTTTCCATCTCCTTTAAAATAGTGAGATGTGATTCAATCATTGCTTCAATTGTGTTTTGCTCACTAATACTTTGACATTTGAAGTTTTCATAATTATTAAATATATAATTTAATGCACTTTCTATATCTAAATTAGAGTCTATGTTTACCATTATTCCTGATTCTTTATTAATTAATTTGTAGGCAGATACAATTTTGTTCGAACAAATAGTAGGCAAACCTTGTGACAAAGCCTCATTAATCATGTGACCATAAATGTCTTCTTTAGAAAGAGTTATAAAGCAATCATAGTTTCTTAGTTCTTTTAATAAATCAGAATGCTTTAAAAATGGTTTAATACTAACTAAATGACTAATATTATTATCATTTATATAATCTCTATATTTTTGTTCTTCTACACCAGATCCAATTAACGTAAGTTTTAATCCGAACTGTTTAGAAATCTCTAGTAGTTGCATATTATTTTTTCGTGAAATAAATTGTCCAAATGTGACAAAATTCATTTCGTTTATAGAGGATATATGTTTTTTATTATTTCCATAATAAATTTCTTCTTTATATATTGTAGAGTATACGTAATGGTGTATATCTTTTGGACTAGCTCCATAATGTATTAAATATTCATCGGCTTTTTTTGATGGCGAAAAATAACAAAAAGCATTTGATATAAGCTTTCTTTTAAACTTTAATTTTGGTTTTGAATCTTTTTTAATTACTCCACCATTTATATATAATGCGTAAGGTATTTTGTTTTTTATCATATACTTTATTGCGATAATTTCCGCTAAAGTGGAATAGCCATTCATAATAATTAAATCATAATTTTTATGATTGTTTTTGATGAAAGTTTTTAATTCTAAACTAAAAATATTTTCGTCACCAAAAGGTAGGCCTTTAATAAATTTTTGATTGAAATGATATTCTTCTTTATAATAGAAATCTTTTGGTCTATTGCTATTTTTTTTGCGTTCAAAAATGACATCAATCTTGTGATAGATTGATAATTCATTTAATAGATTCACCTTATATGGAGCAGGGTGGTTAAACACAAATAAAATTCTCATAAGCTATCCTCGCTTTTTATTATACACGTTTATCTTAAATATTTGTAAAATATTTATACGTTCTAGCTAAAAATAGTTTATTATAATATTTAGAGGAGTTGAGCAAAATGAAAAAATGGATTTTCCCCTTGGTGTTCATAATTTTAGAACTAATTTTGTCTATTTTGTTTTTAACTCCTAGTATTGCAAGTGGTTTACCACAATTCTTTTTATGGATAAGAGATTTGCTTAATATAATTTTAACTGCGCTTAGTAGATTGCTCCATTTGCCTACTTTTGTAGAAAATGGCGAAACAAATTACATAATTGCAAATACCATAAGTTTATTTATTTTAAATGTCATTATTTTTGCAATATATTTTTCTGTTTTTGCAATAATGGAGAAAAAAAGAAAAAAAGATTTCAAACCTCAAAATGATGAGTTAACTCCAAAAAGTGAATTTGATCCGGTGTTTTTTGAAAAAAGAATTCCTATTTTACGTTTGGCGTTTATATGGTTGCCGTTGAATTTGTGGCTTTTATATTATTTCTTGCTAAATTCTAAAGATATGCAAGAAAACTTTTCTGTTAATGCATCAAATATATATGCAATTTTCGAACAAAATATTGATTTTTATAATAACAACGCTATTCCATTAATTGAACAAGATGATGGAATTAAATTTGTTATTTTACTAATCGGGTTTATCGTTGTGGGAGGACTTTATTGGATTATATTTTCTTTCTTTGCTGTTGTATTTAAAAAACCAATGGCAAAAGCCAAGGCAAAAAGAGCATTAAAAGCACATGAAAAACGAGTTAGTGCTTTGCAAAATGAAGAAAACATTGTGGAAAATATTGATATTTTGGAGCACGCTAAATTTACACACAACAAATCTATTGTGGATACAATCGCTACTATAGATATCAAGGAAATAAATGAAAAAGAAAAAACTTCACGCCAAAATTACTTTGATGATTTAGCACAAGGTATTGTTGATCTTGGTGTTGAAGAAAGAGAGACGTTTGAAGTTGCAAAGCCGAATTTAGAAAGAAAGCCATTACGAATTATTTATCCATCGATTGATAGCACTAGTGCAAATATTGTCAAAGAAGTGACAAATGAAGAAATAGTGACGGATGTTAAAAAAATCAAGGAACCAGATATTATTCTGGATTCTAAATTTGATGTTTTAGACACAAAAAACTCTCCAAATTTGGAAGAATTTCCAAAAGAACCAAATAATGAAAAAGTGAAAGATGAAAAAGAACAAATTATCAAGCCTTTGAATCCAACAAAACTGCGTAAGCCTGTTAAAGTAATTCCGGTAAAACCTAGGGCAGTACCATTAAAGGATTTGGTAAGCGAAGAAGATAAACAAGATGATAAGGTGGAGTAAAAAATGATTGCAACATGGGAAGAATTATTTTTGATTGTTAAGCAAAAAGAATATGCGAAAAAGATGAATCAAATATTATCGAAAGAATACGCCACTCATACTGTTTATCCACCAAGAAAAGACATGTTTAAGGCGTTTCAGTTAACACCTCTTAAAAATGTTAAGGTGGTAATAATTGGCCAAGATCCATATCATGAAGAAAATCAAGCTATGGGATTATCTTTTTCAGTTCCTACTGGTGTACCTTTGCCACCATCACTTCAAAATATATATAAAGAAATAGAAAATAATTTTGGAATTAAAATGAGAAATGATGGAGATTTAACATATTTAGCAAAGCAAGGAGTACTTTTATTAAATACTATCTTAAGCGTTAGAAAATCGATGCCTCTATCTCATCAAAACATTGGTTATGATTTATTTGTTCAAGATGTTTTATCCGCAATTAACGAGCAAAACCAGCCAATTGTGTTTATTTTATGGGGAAGCTACGCTAGAAGTTTAAAAAAATATTTAAATAATCCTAATCATTTAATTTTAGAATCGACGCATCCTTCACCATTATCTGCAAATAGAGGCGGATTCTTTAATCAATATCATTTCTTAAAAGCTAATAAATTTTTAAAAGATCATGGGGAATCTGAAATAAATTGGCAAAATTAAAAGATCCATTTTAAATGGATCTTTTTGCTGGGACATTAGGCTTGTCAAAAAACATCATATAATCGATATACACACCTAATATAACCATATAATGACTTGGATTATCCTCTGATTCAATTGCTATGTGATCCACAGCACCATAAAGAATTCTACCCTCGAATGTTACATCATGCCATTCACTTGCATCAGTAAATGAGCAAAACACTTTAACTTTTTTTCCTCTATTAGCTTGGGCGATGTCCGCATATGTATAATTCATACAAATTTGGTCATTGTTTTGTTGTACATTTAGTGGACCTTTTTCCATAAAGATTGCTTCTTCATAGCCACTTGGTTGTTGAGGTTGTATTTGTTGCTGTTGATTAGGATTTATCCCATTAGGCATAGGTGGTTGAGGCCCTTGCATTTGTGGATTCGGCATATTTTGATTAAAATTCGGGTATGGCGCACCGTAATAATTTGGCGGCGGTGTCATTCTATCCATAAATAAAAATCTCCTTTTTTCATTGTTCAATGAAATATATGCATCAAATTGGGCTAATGTGCACTTTCTCTTTATTTTTTACTAAATTGTAGCTATAATATTTGCGCGGGAGCTTAGTGAACTAGGCTGAGAGGAAGTTAATTAACTTCGACCGAACCTGATCTAGGTAATTCTAGCGTAGGGATGTTTTTTTATTCTCTTCTCCTAGAATTTGAATTAAAAGGAGGTAGACTTATGAGCAGGACACATAAAATAACATTAACAGCAATGATGATTTCGATGTCAGTTGTTATTAATCAAATTTTGGAATTGATTCCATTTTTACAATTAACAGATGGAGGAACATTTTTCTCATTTACAATGCTTCCAATCATCTTTACAGCATTAATGCTGGGACCACTTTGGGGTATTTTCGCAGGAGTTACTTATGGATTATTATCTTTTATTTTAGCAAGAAGCTCATCTGCTGGAATAATTAGTATAATCTTCGACTATGTTTTAGCTTCAAGTGTGGTAGGTTTAATTGGATTTATGAAAAGACAATTTAAATCTGGTAAGACTTGGCTTATTGTTGCAGGAATATTCGGATGTTTTGTATTAAGATGTTTATCTAAGACATGTTCGAGTGTACTTGCCTACAATGTTTCATTTATAGAAGGAATAATATATAACGGACCAGTAGATTTGTCTGCAGTAGGAATGGTTATTACATTATTCATACTAACGAGCAAAAGAGTTCGAAAATATGCATTAAGTAATTCCATGATTTAAAAAATATGATATTATTTAATATCATAAGGAGAAATTCAAAATGGATGAACAAAAGGAAGAATTAGAAAGAAGACGCAAAGCATTTCTTAATTATTTTAAAAAAGCAAAAATTATCAATTATATCGTTTTGTTTTTGTCAGTAGCGTTATTTATTGGCCTATTCATTTTATTTCATAAGTTGGATAAAGATTTAATTGGCCTCATTGTTTGTATTGTAATTGTTATTGGATTGTTAGCGTATGTAAAGATTATTAAGTCAAAAATTAATAAGTATACAGGCGAATACATAAGAAAATATTACGAGGATACAACAAGAGTGTTATTAAAAGGCATTGGCATTGATACTTTTGAATCTTTAGCAGAAGATGAAATAAATGTTACAACAGTATCAAACGCTAGAGTTATGAAAGATGTTTGCTATACTAGATCGCGAAATATTGTTAAATTTAATTTTGATAATAAAGAAATAGAACTTGGTGATTTGTTATTCAAAACCACAAATCCGCAAGATGCTAAAAAACCTATCATTGCATTTTGTGGCAAATTTATGCAATTTAAAAGTGATAAAACTTTAGAAGGAAGGACATTAATCTATAGAAAAGCAAAACAAGAAAATTGTTATGGACCAACAGATGTGGATGGCCTTGAAAAATTAATTGATGATGAAAAATTACTGGTGTACTCATCTGATAAAAATTTTGAAAAACACTTTACGAAAAAAACACTAAATATTTTGAGAAACATTGAAATTGATGACGATTTGTATGATGTTACTGTTGCGGTGAATGGTAATTTGATATCTATATTAATGAGTTATACAGATAAGCTTATGGTAATTCCGCTATATGAAGAAACTCCAATAGATTGTTTTAAAAAAGCTCAAACAGATTTAGATACAATTCAAAATATTATTAAAGAACTTTAAGTTATAAGGCACATAATTTATGTGCCTTTTTACTTATGATAATATTTGATATGTTACTAACATTGTGCAATAATAATTAAGAACTAAGAAATGTTAGTTGTAATATGAAAGAAGGATTTTGTTATGTGTTTGAAAGATCAATGGGTTCAAATACATAGTTTTAAACACAATGGGCGTCTACATAGATATTGGGAAAGGAACTATGTATTAGAAGATAATGAAAATTATTTTATAGTTGCTAGTAATCGTACGCGTGTTGTGGAAGCTGATGGTAGAAGATGGTTTACGCACGAGCCTGCAATTACGATTTTTTCTAAAAAAGATTGGTACAACGTTATAGCGATGATGAAGAACGAAGGTATTTGTTATTACTGTAATATTGCCTCTCCAAGCATTGAAGATGATGGAAGAATCAAATATATTGATTATGACTTAGATTTAAAACTATATCCTGATGATAATATTAAAGTTTTAGATGAAAAAGAATATGAAAAACACCGTCAAAAATATGGATACAATGATGAACTTGATTTAGTTTTAAGAAATGAAGTTTCTAAAATACATTATTTGATGCAAAAAAGATATTTCCCTTTTGATGATAAAATAATAAAAGAATTGCATGAAAAATTTGCAAATTTAAAATAGAAGCGGTCAAGCTTCTATTTTATTATTTCTTTTAGTTTCTTTATTTCGTTTAAAGCTGGTTGAATACGATATTTTTTATTTTCATAACGTGCTACATCACCAATTGCAAATACATTTTTTAAGTTAGTTTGATAAAATTCATTTGTGACTATTCCATTATTAATGGTTTCAAGTCCAAATGTATTCACTAATGGAATATTTCCATAATTTACAAAAACGAAATCGGCGTTTAGTGTCTCTTCATTATTTGTTTCAACATTACGAATGACTAAACTTTCTAATAAATCACCACACATATTGATTTTTATTGGAATATAAGGTGTTTTTACGATGACATTTTCGATATCTTTTATCGTATCAAAATTTCCTCTAAATTCTTTTCTTCGATGTATTATTGTTACATATTCAGAAATTTTTGAAATTTCTTTAGTCCAGTCTAGAGCGGAATCTCCACCACCAAGGACTAGGACATTTTTGTTTTCTAAGCTGTACAAGTCCTGCAAAGAATAAAGAATGTTTGAGCATTTATTTTCGTTTTCTAATCCCATCGGACGAGGTGATGATGTACCTAATCCAACAGCAATAATAATATATTTTGCTTGATAGGTGGATTCTGAAGTTGCAAGATCAATAGTATCATTTAGTGGTTTTAAAGATACGGCTTTTTCTTTTAATTTGATAGTTATGTTTGGATTATTTTTGCATTTATCCACTAAATCGTTGATGTAATCTTTAGCAATTATTGATGGAATATCTTCAATATCGACGATTTCTTTTTCAGGATATAATTTAGTAATTTGACCACCTAGAAATTCTTCTGATTCGATTAAAAGAATTCTTTTATCTTTTGAAAACTCAAGTGCGGCATTTAATCCGACTGGTCCTCCACCAATGATGATAATATCAAACATACAATCCACTCCTTGCATATATTATATTTGTTTGACTACTTTTTGAAAACAAACTTTTTGTTATTTGAAACATTATTATATCTTTGTGATATAATAACACACAAAGCAAGGTGTTAATATGGAAATTAAATTTAAAAGTTATTCTAAAGAGGAGACCATCGAATTAGGACAATTAGTTTCAAAATTTCTTTTTCGTGGCAGCGTCTTAACTCTAACTGGTGATCTAGGAGCAGGGAAAACCACTTTTACAAATGGTGTTGCTAAAGGATTAGGTGTTGAAGAGAAAGTTTCTTCACCAACCTTTAATATTATGAAGTGTTATTTCAAGGCAAAGATACCTCTTTACCATATAGATGCCTATCGTTTAGAGGAAGGCACAAACAAGGTGCTAGGACTTGAAGAATTTATTGAGGGTGATGGGGTTTGCCTAATTGAATGGCCGAATTTTATTGAAGAATTAATTGATGAACAACTTGCTTTAAACATTGAAATTCATCATGTTGATTTGAATACACGTGATTTCAAAATTATAACTAGAAACCAAAAATATATAAGTCTTTTTGAAGCATTGAAGGAGCGATACCATGATTAGTATTTTATTAGATAGTTCTGATAAATTTTTAGCTGTAGGAATTGCTAAAGATGGCGTTCTAATTGATTCTATTCAATACGAAGCTTGGCAAAGACAAAGTGAAATGATGATTACAGAATTAGAGTCAATTATAAAAAGAAACAATATAAATAGATTTGATATTACTAATGTCGTATGTGGAATAGGTCCAGGATCTTATACAGGAGTAAGAATATCCTTAACTATTGCCAAGGTAATGGCAATGGCTTTAAGCATTCCACTTTTTACCGTATCTTCTTTGCGTATTTTAAAAGATAATAACAATCCTTCTATTTGTGTCATTAATGCTAGAAGTGGAAGAAGCTATGTTGGTGTATTTGAAAATGAGAAAATAGTTTTAAGTGATAAAATCATGAAAAATGATGAATTGCTATATTTTATAAAAGCCCATCCTAGCTATGTCGTATGTGGAGATACGAAGCATTTAGATATTGATGGTAAGGTTAGTAATGTTCTTGAACAAATGACTTCACTTTTACCGTATTTAAAAGAAGAAAAAAATCATTTGGGTGTAACACCTATTTATATGAAGGATTAGTTATGTTAATACGACCAATGAAAGAAGAAGACTTAGACAAAGTCTTAGCAATAGAAAATACTAGTTTTATTTCTCCATGGAATAAAGAACAATTTCTCTATGAACTAAATGAAAACCCTTATGCTGTATTGATGGTAGCAGACTATGAAGGAATCATTTGTGGCTTTATTGATTTTTGGATTACTTTTGATGTAGCACAGTTGAATCAAATTGCTGTTCATGAAGCATTAAGAAGAAAAGGAATTGGAGAAGTGTTACTCAAAGATATGATTAACCGTGTGAGTGATCAAGAAGTAACTAAAATTACTTTAGAAGTACGCACGCATAACGAAAAAGCAATTTCGTTATATAAAAAGCATGGATTTAAAGAAGAACTTATAAAGAAACATTATTATGATAATGGCGATGATGCAATATTTATGATTAAGGAAGTTGGTGAATAGCTATGGCAAAAATTATTTTAGGAATTGAATCATCATGTGATGAGACCGCAGTGGCAATTGTTAAAGATGAAGAGTTAATAGCCAACGTTGTATCTACGCAAATTGATGTACATACAAAATATGGTGGAGTAATGCCGGAGATTGCATCGCGTTTACATGCTGAAAATATTTCAATTGTATTAAAAGAAACTTTAGATACTGCGAATATAAAAATAGAAGATGTGTCTGCGATTGCCGTTACAAGAGGGCCTGGTTTAATTGGCGCTCTTCATGTAGGTATTCAAGCCGCAAAAACTTTGGCGCTTTTATATGACAAACCTTTGATTCCAGTTCATCATTTAGCTGGACATATATATGCAAATGAATTTGTAAAGCCATTAATGTTTCCACTTCTTGCTATTGTTGTAAGTGGAGGCAATACAGAACTAGTAATAATGGAAGATCATTTGCACTTTAATATCATTGGTGAGACAAAAGATGATGCAATTGGTGAATGTTACGATAAAGTAGCAAGAGTTATGGGACTTCCTTATCCTGGAGGCATTCCTATTGATAAATTAGCAAAAACGGGCAAACACACTTATAAGCTACCTCAACCACTTCATGATAAATCCTATGATTTTTCATATTCTGGTTTGAAAACTAGCATTATAAACATGGTTCATAATATGGAACAAAAAGGCGAATCTATTAATGTTCCGGATTTATGTTGTTCGTTTCAAGAAACTGCAATTGGGATGATATTAGAAAAATCGTTAAGAGCAGTTAAAGAGTTTAAGGCAAAGCAAGTAGTTTTGGCTGGTGGAGTATCGGCGAATTCATATTTAAGAGCACAAATTCAAGAGCGTTTGAAAGATACCGGTATTGATGTTGTAATTCCACCAATGTGGTGTTGCACCGATAACGCAGCAATGATTGCTAAACTTGGATCGCGTCTATATGATGAAAAATTATTTGCACCTTTATCTATTTCTGTAGATCCAAGCTGGAAAATAGATGATTTTAGAAATTTTAATAATTAATTATTAATAGTTAATATAGATAGATGTTATAATATTTATGTTGTGAGGAGAAGATATATTATGGAAGAATTTAAGACTGTAAGGGAATTATATGAAACTTGCCGATTTGGTGACACATTCGAAAAAGAATCTATCTCAGATGTGAAATTAGAGGGATGGATTAGAACAAATCGTAATAATGGCACAATCGGATTTATCGAATTAAACGATGGAACATATTTCCGTAATGCGCAATTAGTTTATGATAAGAACGTCATTAAGAATTTTGATGAAATATCACATTATAAAACTGGAGCAGCTATATTTATTACTGGTAAGTTTGTTTTAACACCAGAGATGAAACAACCATTTGAAATTCAAGTAAAAGAAATTGAACTTGAAGGTGATGTAAATGAAGATTATCCTTTGCAAAAGAAACGTCATGGTTTTGAGTTTTTACGTGAGATTGCTCATCTACGACCACGCACAAATACATTTAATGCTGTATTTCGTTTAAGAAGCGTATTGTCGATGGCAATTCATGAATTCTTCCAATCACAAGGTTTTATTTATGTCCATACACCTATCATCACAGGTAATGATGCTGAAGGTGCGGGAGAAGCTTTTTCAGTTGTAACAAGTGATAAAGATCCTAATGCATTCTTTGGAAAACCTGCTTCTTTGTCCGTTTCTGGACAATTACAAGTTGAAGCATTTGCTTTAGCATATCGTGATGTTTATACCTTTGGTCCTACATTTAGAGCAGAAAAATCAAATACTGTTCGCCATGCTTCTGAATTCTGGATGATTGAACCGGAAATTGCATTCGCAGATTTAGAAGATGATATGGATTTAATCGAAGATTGTGTGAGATTCTGTATAAAATATGTAATGGAAAATTGTGAAGAAGAAATGAAATTCTTTAATACAATGATTGATACAACACTAGTTGAACGTTTAACAGCAGTATTAAATTCTCATTTTGCACGTGTGACTTATACAGAAGCTATTGAAGAATTGCAAAAAGCTAAGAATAATGGTCACAAATTTGAGAATGATAATATTTACTGGGGTATGGATTTACAAAGCGAACACGAAAGATATATTACAGAGCAAGTCATTAATGGGCCAGTATTTTTGACAGATTATCCAAAAGATATCAAAGCATTCTATATGCGCTTAAATGACGATGGAAAAACAGTTGCAGCTTGTGACTTATTAGTGCCTTCCGTTGGAGAACTTGTTGGAGGAAGTCAACGTGAAGAAAGATATGAAGTTTTATTAAATAGAATGAATGAATTAGGTATGAAAACAGAAGGTCTTGAATGGTACCTAGATTTAAGAAGATATGGCGGTTGTAAACATGCAGGATTTGGTATAGGTTTTGATCGCTTATTAATGTATTTAACTGGTATGGCTAATATTCGTGATGTTCAACCATTCCCACGCACACCAAATAATTTGAAATTCTAAGAGGTAATTTATGGCAGAAGAAATAACAGAGTTTAACGATGAAGAATTAACACGCAAATTAAAAGCAAAAAGACGAATTCGCGGTGCTTTAATTGTGGTCAATTTCGTTTTATTTGGTTATTTGGCTTATCAAATTGGCGCTAGTGTTGTTAATTTGGTTAGAACTGCTAATGAAGTTGAAGGAGTAGTTAAACTAGAAGGAAAAACTCAAAAAGACTCTTTGAAAATTTACAAAAATTATGTTGATCAAAATAAAATATGCAATGCTGATTTTGCAATTTATGGAGATAAAATTTATTTTACAAGCAACAATTTTAATAAAGAAGATATAAAATCAATAGGCAATGTTCAGTTGATAAAAATTGAATCTAATAAATCGGATACAATAATTGAAAGAGACAGCTTGTTCTATGATAATATTGAAAATTCATTGTCTTATGGTGTGTCACTTTTCAAAGATAAAAATAATAATCGATTAAAGAAGGGAGATTATCTTTTCTATCATGATTATGTAAGTCCTAACGAGTATGGTGAAGTTATAAAAGTAACAAATCAACTAAATATGAAATATGAAATGTATTCCTTAAAAGGTGATGATGGGCAACGAGTAAAAGCTACTATATATGCCTATAAAAACAACCCTGCTTTAGTGATGAATATTGATCACGTTACTACTCTTCCTGATGATTGTTACGATGCAATTATAATTGGCGATAATACCGAAAAAATAGTAAGAGAATACGAAGCAAAAGGATTTGAAAAAATATTAGCAAAATCCGAATCAGAGATAACAGATAAAGAATTATTTTCTCTTCAAACTAATGAATTGATTAAAGTTATCGATGACAACAAAGAAAACGATGAAAGAATTATTTATTCATCTAATTTGTTAGATGATGGTTTATCAAAATTCGATGAAGATGATCAGTTTATAATTAGTAATGCTGGTTATGCAATGAGTCGTGGATTAGAATATGAATTTAATAACGAACATTATGCGGGAAAATTAACTTATATCATAGATTTAGAGAATTAATGAAAAAAGCTTCAATTTTTGAAGCTTTTTTATATTTCGTTTGTAACTTTGCTAAGATCTTTTTGAAAGAAAGTCTTAGACAATTTTCGAGTTTGGATACTACGAGAAATAAACGCTAAGAGATGATTAAAGTAGAGAATTAAACCTACAAGTAAGAATGGAAATGAACAATAGGCCATAATAGAACTAACATTGCTTTCAAAATGTGGTGTGTTTAAGGCATCTGGCCAGTTAGATGGTATAAATGTTTTAATATTAAGAATTGTTGCTTTTTCAGCTTCAGCCCAATCCCACTTGTAAAATAGACTTCCAATGCCTTTTTCGATAGTGAAATATGTTACAAAGAATTCATCTTTGGTAATAAAATAACGAATAAGACATATTACAAAAGCGATTGCTAGAAGAATTATTGGAAGAGTTATTTTCTTATAAAGAATTTGAAAATTTTTAATAAAACTAATTTTTCTAAACTCTCTTGGAGTAGTAACAACTTTCGCTTTTAGCATATCATACATATATGTATCAACAGCACGCCCTTGATGCGCCATAATTTTTCTGACAATATTTACAACTAGACCAATCAATAGGAATACTAAAATAATAGCAAGGAAGGCTGTAATTAAAATGCGTTTATCTGTTTCAGTTAACTTTACTAGATAAATCATTGTGAATCACCTCCATAAGGATTGTTTGGAGATTCATAATTATATTCAGTATTTTTATTTTCAATAGTTTCTGAAGGATTATTGAAATTATTTTCTTCATGCACTTGATTCATTTGAGGAGTATTAAGTGGATTTATATTATTCAATGCAGCTTCACGCATTTTTTGATTGTATTCTTCTTGGGCAGTTAAAATTTGTCTTGCCTTTTTTTCAATTGCTAATTCATCTAAAACACTTCCGCCTTTTGCAAAATATTTATATGTATTAATCCCAAACATTACTATTGTACCTAAAAGAGTGTAGATGAAATACAAGACAAAGACCAAAAGTATTAAAGGAGATAAAACTGTGCATAGTAATCCTATACCAAATGTTTTAAGCATTGAGGCCATAAATTCACACTCCTTTATGAAATAATTTTAGCATCTACTTTATTATTTTTAAACAAATAATAAATAATATCAAATAAAACGAAAATCAATATAGGGAAATCAATCGCAAATGGAGCGTATAGTTTTAATGAAAATTGTGAGAGTAAAACAAAGATCACAAAACCGAGTATGCTTACAATAATTCCGCCTAGTATGAACCACTTGTTGTTTTTGAGTTTAAGAGAGAAAAGTGATAGAAAAAATAAAATTATGCTAATTGACAGCAGAAGAAACATTAAATCATCAAAAAGCCAAATGGATATTAATGTAACTATGACAATCAAAGCATTTAAATATGAATAAGCTATATAGTGATGATTAGAATCATTTAGTTCGATTTTAAATTTTACAATTTCCGAAGAAATAATAAGAAAACTAATAATATTTTGTGTTAAAGAAACCACTAGTGTTAATGGCAAAAATAGTTTGTATGTTAAATGTGCTTTTTCCTCTCCTAAAAATGACGAAAAAATGCTAATAAGATCGCGATTATTGGTATATATTGCATTAATTAATGGAATAGTAGCTAACGAAAAGAGAAATTGGCAAATTGAGGAAACAAGAATAGTTATTCCAATATTTACCTTTTTTTCTATACACAATCCAAAAATTGTACCGGTTATTAATGATGGTATAAGTGTGAAAATGATATATTCTAAACCGTTTAAATTGATAATAAAGGCAACCGCAATTGAAACAATGTAGTAGATAGGTAAATATTTTGACTTACAAAATAAAATTGTCATTGTGCTAACAAGTGGCAAAATTAGATATAGTATCAAGGATAAAGCTGGCAAAAAGAGCATTAATGCAGCAAATATGATATTTATTGCAGACATTAAAGCGATAAAAGTTAAATTTGAAGCTAGGCTTTCTCTTTTTTTCATACTGCTTAATTTTACCATAAAATAGGCTTTTTATACATTATTTTTCTTAATTCGACAGATTAAGTACCTATATTATAATAGAGGTGAAAATGTGAAAAAAATTATTTCGGCTATATTGATAATATTTTTAAATTCATGCGCATTGATTCCAACAAAACCTAATGAAAATATCACCGGACACAATAACAGCATATATATCACTGGATACGAGGTTTTTGAAATAAAATCACCGCATTTTTGCTATTTTTTTATTTCAACTTGCGTTTCTTGTGAGAGTATAAAAGCTAAAATCGAAGTATATGCGACTGAACATATGAATTTTTATATGATAGAAGCCCCGTTATCTTATCAAAAGGGTATAACTAAAGATGATAGTATTGGTGCAAAAAGAATGGAAGATATTAAATTTTTGGGATTTCCAACTTTAATTTATATCGAAAATAACACTTTAACCAAAATGTATGTTGGCATAAACGAAATAACAAACATTTTATTTTAGTCTAGTTATTAAATCTTCCAAATTATCTCGATAATTCCATTTATTTAGCATAATAAATATGCTAAAATACCTTTTGAAGTATTGGTGATGAAAATGGAAAATCTATTATTACAGAGACTTAATGATAAACAAATTCAGGCTGTTACAACAAAAAGTCAATATTGCCGAGTTATTGCTGGAGCCGGCTCTGGTAAGACTCGTGTTTTGACCAATCGTTTTATTTACTTAATGTCTGAAATGAATGCTTATCCAAATCAAATACTTGCCATTACATTCACTAATAAAGCTGCAAAAGAAATAAAAGATCGTATTATTCATTTTTTACCAAATGTAAGTGAACGTGCTTTGAATATTTTTACGTTCCATAGTTTTTGTTCAAGATTTTTAAGACAAGAAATTGAGCATTTGAATATTCCACGCTCTTTCGCGATTATTGATGAAGATGATCAAAAGGCGATTTTAAAGCGCATATTGAAATCAGAAGGATATGATGCAAAATCTCAAATGATTAAAGATTTACCAGGCTATATTTCTTATCAAAAAAATCTTGGATATTATCCGGATGATGTTGTTATAAAGTCTTATAATCAAAATGAGAAAGAAAAGTTGCGTTTATATAAGCTTTACCAAGAAGAATTAGAACGTTGTGATGAACTAGATTTTGATGATTTACTTTTACGAGCAATTGAAATCCTTAAACAATTTCCAGAAATTCGCAATAAATGGAGAGCGAAATTTAACAACATTTTAATTGATGAATTTCAAGATACTAATGATATTCAATATGAATTAGTAAAATTACTTTTAGGTGCAGAAACGAATCTATATGTTGTTGGTGATCCTGATCAAACTATCTATACTTGGAGAGGGGCAAACCAAAATATATTGCTAGATATGAAAGAAATGTTTCCGAATATTGAAACGATAATCTTAGAAGAAAATTATCGCTCTACGGGAAATATTTTAAACGTAGCCAACAAGTTGATTGCAGTCAACAAAAAAAGAATTCCTAAAAATCTTTTTACTTCAAACTCTGAAGGTGCGAAAGTAACATATAACGATTTTTATGATTCTTTTACTGAAGCAAGATATGTTATACAAACCATAAGCCAATTAATTAATAGCAATGAATATGTTTATAAAGATATTGTGATTATGTACCGCGCCAATTATTTAACTCTTCCTTATGAAAAGTTATTAGTGCAAAACCAAATTCCGTATGTGATTTACGGTGGACAAAAGTTTTATCAACGAAGAGAAATAAAAGATATTTTGGCGTATCTTCGTCTACTTATAAATAAAAACGATAATGTTTCTTTAGAAAGAATATTAAATGTTCCTAAAAGAGGAATAGGGGATACTTCTATTGAAAGGTTAAGAGATGAGGCAGCTGGAGAAAATAAAGTTTATTACGATTATTTGCTTAGCGTTGATAAAGAGTCAACAGAAATTCCAACTAAAGCTTTAAACGCTATGAAATCTCTAGTTAACTTATTAGAAGATTTAAGAAAGAAAATTGCAGAACTCCCGATTGGAGAATTCCTATCCTATCTTTTAGAGACAATTCATTATAAAGAATATTTATACCTTACCGATGATAACGCAGATGAAAGATACGAAAATGTTGAGACACTCATTACAGATATTGTTGGGGTTATGAAAAACGACTCTGATTTAACACTAGAATCATATTTAGAAAACATTGCTCTTATGTCTTCTCAAGATTATGTGGAAAACAAAAATTCCGTTACTCTTATGACTGTTCATACTGCTAAAGGATTAGAATTTCCAATTGTGTTTGTGGTTGGGCTAAACGATGGCATTTTCCCAAGCGCTAGAGCTATTAATGAAGATTTAGAAAATGGTTTAGAAGAAGAAAGAAGAGTGTGCTATGTCGCATTTACTAGAGCTATGGAAAGACTATATATTTCATCTTTCCACATGAATTATAACGGACAGTTCTCTAATCCATCTTGTTTTGTCAATGAGGCGGGATTGAAAGAAAATATGCGTCAGCAAAAAGAGTCTGCTAGATTTGGTGACTATGATATGTATAGTTTTCATAAAAGTACGCCTAAAAAAGTTGAAGTTAAACACAAAATTAATGTGACAAATACCTATACGCCGCCAAATAATAATGCGAACAATATTAAATGGCATATTGGGGATCGTTTAAAACATATAACATTTGGCTATGGTGTTGTAATTGGTGTGGAAGACACTATGATTTCGGTGAAATTTAGTGATGGCAATATTAAAAAATTGTTAGGTTCACATAGTTCAATAACTAAGCTAGAAAGGGATGAAAATAATGGAGCCTAAGGAAAGAGTAAAAGAATTAAGAGAATTATTAGAGCGATATAATTACGAATATTATCATCTTAATGCTTCGTCTGTAAGCGACGCAGAATACGATCGTTTAATGAACGAATTGATTATGTTAGAAAATGAGTATCCTGAACTACGTTCTAACTTATCACCGACTCAACGTGTTGGAGGAGCGGTTGCCTCTGAATTTAAAAAGGTAACACATAAAAGATTGATGCTTTCTTTAGCTAACGCGTTTGATGAAGATGATTTAAAAGATTTCGATCGTAAAGTAAGGGAAGTCTTAAATATAGACAAAGTAATATATATGGCTGAAATGAAAATTGATGGCCTTGCAATGTCACTTGATTATTCTAATGGTGCATTAAATTATGCGGCAACAAGAGGCGATGGTAATATTGGTGAAGATGTTACCCAAAATGTAATTACTATCAAATCGATTCCTACACATATTAAAACAGATCGACCTTTTGAGGTAAGAGGCGAAGTTTATATGCCTAAAGCATCTCTAATAACTTTGAATGAAGAAAGAGAAAAAACAAATCAACCATTACTTGCTAATGCGAGAAATGCTGCAGCAGGATCGATTCGTCAATTAGACTCTAAAGTTGCTGCTTCTAGAAAACTTGAAGCTTATTGGTATTATTTTGTAAACGCTAATGAGTTTGGTTTTACTAGACATAGTGAGGCACTTAAATATATTGAAGAATTAGGATTTAGAACTAATAAAGAGAGAAGACTCTGCAATGGTATCGAAGAGGTTTTGGCCTATATTGAAGAATATACATTAAAACGTCCTAATCTTGATTATGATATCGACGGAATTGTCATCAAAGTTGATGATATGACTAAATATGATATGTTAGGTTATACTTCTAAAACTCCGAAATGGGCAATTGCTTATAAGTTCCCGCCAGAAGAAGTTCAAACAAAACTAGAAGATATTATATTCACAGTAGGACGTACTGGTAAAATTACTCCTAATGCAGTATTATCTCCAGTTCGTGTTGCGGGCTCAATGATTCAAAGAGCAACTCTTCATAATGAAGAATTCATCACAGCAAAAGATATGAGACTGGGTGATACTGTTGTAATTAGAAAAGCGGGGGATGTAATTCCTGAAGTTGTAAAATGTATACCAGAAAAAAGAAATGGTAGTGAGAAGCCGTTCGTAATGATTGATAATTGCCCAGTGTGTGGAGAAGCATTAGTGAAAGTAGATGCAATGCATTTTTGTAAGAATCCACAATGTGAGGCAAAACATATTGAAGGATTGATACATTTTGCATCTCGAGACGCTATGGATATTGAAGGATTGGGAGATAAAATTGTTGAATTACTTTTTAATGAAAAATTTATCCAAGATATTCCTAGTATTTATAATCTTTATACTTTTAGACAAGATCTCATCTTCATAGATGGATTTAAAGATAAGTCAGTTGATAATCTAATTGAAGCTATCGAAAGAAGTAAACAAAACTCTTTAGAAAAACTAATATTTGGTTTAGGTATTAAAGAAGTCGGAGAAAAGACAGCTAAGATACTTTCAAGAAGATATGGCACACTAGACAAATTAATGGAAGCAAGTTATGAAGAATTATTAGGTATCCCGGATATTGGACCAATAAGTGCAAATTCAATTTATGAATATTTCCATAATGATAGAAACATAAAGTTAATTAATGATTTAAAACAACTTGGCTTAAATATGAAATATTTAGGTAAAGTTGCTAGTGATGACTCTTCGCCGTTCTATGGTAAAACAGTTGTGTTAACAGGAACGTTATCTAGCATGGGAAGAAAAGAAGCAACGGAATTATTAGAAAGTTTAGGCGCGAAAGTAGCAGGATCTGTTTCTAAAAAGACTGATTATGTTATATTTGGTGCTGAAGCTGGATCTAAATTAGACAAAGCAAATGAATTAGGTGTTAAAACGTTGGATGAAGAATCATTCTTGTCCTTAACAAACATAAATGATAAGTAGGTGAATTTATGAAAACTATAAATAAAGATGTATTAAAAGATGCAGCATCACGTTTAATGTTTGATATGTCAGAAGAACAATACGATACTCTTGAAAAAGAATTCGATATCATGATTAAACAAATGAAATTAATTGGTGAGATTCCAGGTGTTGATAATGTTGAACCAATGACATTTCCTTTTGATGTTACAACTGATTATTTAAGAGAAGATGAAGTTACAGAGACTTTAAGTAAAGAAGATGTTTTGAAAAATGCTAAAGATGTCGTCGATGGACAAATTAAACTTCCGAAGGTGGTGGGCTAAATGAATTACCTAGATTTAACAATAAAAGAATTGCATGAAGCTCTAGTAAAAAAAGAAGTTACTCCACTAGAATTAACAAAAGAAGCTATTAAAAGGGCAAAAGAAGACACCAATAATGCTTTTGAAACCATCTTAGAAGATGAGGCTATTCGTATTGCTTCTAACTTAATAGAACCTGAAGAAGATAATATTTTTTGGGGAATACCTATTGGTATTAAAGATAACTTTTCCACTAAAGGTATTCTTACTACTGCAAGTAGTGAGATATTAAAAGATTATGTTCCAGTATTTGATGCAACAGTTGTTGAAAGATTGCTAAAAGCTAAAGCTGTTCCTATTGCAAAAACATGTTTAGATGAATTGGCAATGGGAGGAACAGGCACTACTGGTCATAAAGGAATAACCTATAATCCATTTGATAAAAAGCATGAGAGATTAGCTGGTGGATCAAGCTGTGGATCAGCAGCAATGGTTTCTGCAGGAATTGCTCCATTTGCTCTTGGCAGTGATACAGGTGACTCTGTTCGAAAACCAGCCTCATACGTCGGACTTGTTGGTTTTAAACCAACATGGGGAAGAATTTCGCGTTTTGGTCTTTTCCCATTTGCACCATCTCTTGACCATGTAGCGTATTTTACACGTTCGGTTGAAGATGCTGCTCTTACATTACCTGTTCTTGCTGGTCGTGACTTCAAAGATGCAACAAGTTCTAATGAGCCTGTTGAAAACTATGCCGAAGGAATTAACAATTCTATTAATGGAAAAAGAATTGCGGTTTTAAAAGAAGTCATTGATAGCATTCATGATGATAAAACTTTAGAACTATTCAACAAAACTATTGAAAATTTAAAAGAAAAAGGTGCAATTGTTAAAACTGTAAGTTTTGATTTAAATTTACTTGAAGCAATTTATCCTACATATATGGTAATTTCTTGTGCGGAGGCAACTTCTAACAACGCCAATCTTGATGGTATCAAATTTGGTCCACGTCATGGTGGAGATACCTATCAAGAAGTAATGAACAACGCTCGTACAATTGGATTTTGCGAGTTAATTCGCCGTAGATTTATTATCGGAAGTTTCTCACTTATGAGAGAAAATCAAAATGATTTATTCTTACGTGCACAAAAAGCAAGAAGATTAATTGTAAATAAGACTAATGAAATTTTAGAAAATTACGATTTTATTTATATACCAGCTGCACCAGGTATTGCACCTAAATTTACAGATAGTTCAGATAAATTATCTACAAATTATTTAATTGCAGATAACATCTTAGTTTTAGGTAATTTTGCGGGACTCCCTTCTATAACTCTACCAGTTGGATTAATAGATAATATGCCAGTTGGTGCAAACTTAATGGGCAAAAAATTCCAAGAAAAGGCATTATTTAATGTGGCAAAAGCCATTGAAGATGGAACAGGTTTATACAACCTATCTTCCAGAAAGTTGGTGAAGTAAGATGAATTTTGAAGCAGTTATTGGTATTGAAATTCACGTTGAAATGAAAACAAAATCTAAAATGTTTTCTTCTGCCCCTGTTGCATTCGGAGCCGAACCAAACACTTTAGTAAATCCTGTTGATATAGCTTTTCCGGGCACAATGCCTGTCGTAAATAAGCAAGCCGTAATTAACGCAATTCGAGTATCCAATGCCCTAAATATGAGCATTGATAACGAGTTGTGGTTTGATCGTAAAAATTATTTCTACGCTGACTTACCAAAAGGTTTTCAAATCACACAAGATAAAAGACCTATTGGACGAAATGGCTATGTAACTATAAAAACAAGTAATGGCGAAAAGAAAATCGAAATTGAAAGATTACATATGGAAGAAGATACTTGTAAGCAACTTCACTTATCAACGTATTCTCTTCTTGACTATAATCGTGCCGGAACACCACTTGTAGAAATTGTTTCTCGTCCAAATATAAGAAGTGGTGAAGAAGCAATGAAGTATGTAGAACAAATTAAATCTATTGTTCAATACACAGATGTCAGTGATGGTAAAATGGAAGAGGGTTCACTTCGTTGTGACGTAAATATTTCTTTACGTCCAATTGGAAGCGATAAATTTGGTACAAAGGTTGAAATTAAAAATTTAAATTCATTATCTAATGTTGAAAAGGCTATTGAATTTGAAATAATTCGTCAACAACAGCTCCTTTTAGCGGGGATTCCTGTTGACCAAGAAACAAGACGTTTCGATGAAACAAGAAAAGAAACTGTCTTAATGCGTAAGAAAACAGACGCAGTTGACTACAAATATTTTACTGAGCCAAATATTACCCCAATAAGATTAAGTGACAATTTTATTAAAAATGCCATAGATACTTGTCCAGAACTTGCAAGTTCAAAGAAAGATAGATATATGAATTCTTTATCTTTGAGCGAATATGATGCAGATATTTTATTACAAGATAAAGATGTTTCAATTTATTTTGATGCTGCTACAAAGTTTAAAGCCAATCCAAAATTACTTGCAAACTGGATAATGGTGGATATTGCTGCGTATTTAAATAAAAATAACATGTCAATTTCTAAATTAAAATTATCACCGCAACACTTAAGTGATTTAGTTTTACTAATAGAAGAAGGAAAAATCTCTTCTAAACAAGCTAAAGAAGTATTTGCTGATATTGTCGAAAGTGATGCTTCTCCAATAGACGTCGCTAACAAATTAGGTTTAGTACAAGTTTCTGATGAAGGAGCTATTAAAGAATTGGTGTTAGAGGCATTAAATGAAAATCCACAATCTATTGAAGATTATAAAAATGGCAAAGATAGAGCAGTAGGTTTCTTAGTTGGACAAGTTATGAAAAAATCACATGGTAAAGCCAATCCTGCTATGACTTCTAAAATGATTGTGGAAGAACTGAAAAAACGCTAAAAATGTTTTTTGAAATTAGTATAAGAGTGGGTTTTCGAACTCACTTTTATACTATTTACTTATCTAAAAGGCATGAGATAATGCGCAAGATATTGACTCACTTTTTAATGTTAAATATAATGCTTTCAAGGAGAAAATAGGATGATTAATCCAGATATATTAACAAGTAAAAATCAAAGATATTTAAAATATAAGATAATTTTAAAGCTGAAGAATATGAAAAAAATCTATTTTTTATTATTAACATTACTAGTTTCTAGCTGCAGTAACAATTCTATAAATAATAGTGAATTTACTAGCTATAAGGAGGAAAATCATATGAAGGTAAATATTAAAGTGAATAATCATGAGTTAACGGCAACATTGGTAAATAATTCATCTACAAAAGCATTAATTGAGTTATTGTCGAATGGTCCAATTGAAGTTAATACATCCGATTATGGTGATTTTGAAAAAGTTGGTAGTTTGCCAAAAACATTACCAAGAAATGATACAAATATAAACACAGAACCAGGAGATATTATTTTATATCAAGGTAATTCAATTTGTTTTTATTACGGATATAATAGCTGGAATTTTACTCGACTAGGTAAAATTGATAACGTGGATTCTATGAATTTAAAAGAAGTGTATGGACCAGGCAACGTTAAGTTTGTCTTATCAATATAAAAATATAGGAGATACAATATGAAAGTACTATTAATTAATGGAAGTCCTAATTTAAACGGATGTGTTAATCGTGCATTAAAAGAAATGATAAATGTGTTTGAAAATGAGGGTGTTGAGACAGAATTAATTGATCTTGGAAATAAAGATATTCAAGGCTGTATCGCTTGCGGATATTGTCATACGCATGGATCGTGTGCATTTAATGATTTAGTTAATGAAGTGGCAGAAAAATTCAAATGTGCAGATGGTTTAGTTGTTGGAAGCCCCGTGTACTATAGTTCTCCTAACGGAACTTTGATTAGTTTTTTGGACCGTCTTTTCTATAGTGCTTCTTTTGAAAAAAGAATGAAAGTTGGTGCTGCAGTTGTTTCATGTAGAAGAGGAGGAAATACTGCAACATTTGATGTTTTAAATAAGTATTTTACAATATCTGAAATGCCAATTGCCTCAAGCTCTTACTGGAATATGGTTCATGGTTTTACGGCTGAAGATGTTGAAAAAGATTTAGAAGGTCTTCAAACAATGAGAAATCTTGCTAATAACATGATTTTCTTGATGAGAGGAATTAAATTGGCAAAAGAAAAATATGGATTACCATTGAAAGAGAAGAGAGTATCTACATCTTTCCCAGATGGTAAAAATTAAAAATATGAAGAAAATACTATTTGTGTGTCATGGTAATATTTGTCGTTCTGTTACGGCAGAATTTGTTTTTAAGTATTTAACTAAGGTAAATAATTTAGATACAAAATTTTACTCTGAGTCTCGTGCTACAACAAAAGAAGAAATTGGGAATGATATCTATCCACCAATGAAAAGAACTTTAATTGAAAATGGCATAACGGTTTCAAGACATTATGCTAAACAAATTACTAAACAAGATTATGAGTTATATGATTTAATTCTATTAATGGATGAAGAAAATATGTATGGAATCAAACGAATCATTCCACAAGATTACTTACATAAAATCTATTTATTAACAGAATATGTGGGCGTGTCTGGAGAAATAGAAGATCCATGGTATACTGGTCGTTATGAATTTGTTTATAATATGATAAAAAATTGTGTAGAAAGATTAATAGAGAAATTAAAAAATGGAGATTAAATTAAGCAAAAGTGATTTAAAAAAGTTACATAATCTTATTGATACTAAATATATCAATATGTCAGTGTCTAATATGTTTGAGGAATTCAATTCTTACTATGGACTAGTAGATAAAAAGAAAATTGAAAAAAATCAAACAACTTTTTTAGATGAATTTCTAAACTATTTTGAGATTGATTTTAGCGATAAAGAAAATATTGAAATAATAGAAAAATCTATAAAGCCAGCCATAAGAGAAGTAAATGATGTGGTGTTAGTAAATAATCCTTATTTCCAAAATATAAATATTAAACCGATCCAATATAAAAATTATGCTTTAGAATTTGATACATATTATGCCTATCAAACTTTTGCTTACAATGATGTCATTTTTACTGATGATTTCCGTGAGATATATCAAATCGGATACTCTAAAAAAGATATAAAATATCCTGCTATTTCTAAGAACAATATTATATGGATGTGCATAACTCCTAATGAAATATTAACAATGGAACAAAGTTTAAAAGATGCACACGGGAAAGTCTTAACTTTTGGATTGGGACTTGGCTATTATGCTTATATGGCATCGCTAAAAGAAGATGTTCAATCAATTACAATTGTTGAATTTGATCAGAATATAATTGATATCTTTGAAAAAAATATTCTTCCACAATTTGCGCATAAAGAAAAAATTAATATCATAAAAAGCGATGCGTTTAAATATCTAAAAGAAAATGATGTAGAACAATACGATTATGTATTTGTAGATATTTATCACGGGGCAAATGATGGTTTGCCACTATACCTAAGATTTAAAAACTATGAAAAGGAAAAAGAATTTTCATATTGGCTTGAAAGCTCAATCCTAGGTTTATATCGTCGCCTTGTATTAACCATATTTGAAGAATGTTTAGACAATTATAGTGATGACAATTATGCAAAAGCAAAAACAAGCGAAGATAGAATCATAAATGACATATATTTCAAGTTGAAAAATAAGACATTTGCGTCTTATGAAGAAATTTATGATTTGTTAACTGATGATGAATTAAAAAAACTAATAAAACAAAAATGCGAGAATTAAATTGAACTGGTAAAGTATTTGTAGACACAAAAAAGTCTACGAATACTTTTTTTGTTA
>JAFLVA010000012.1 GCA_022508525.1 Erysipelotrichales bacterium | reverse complement strand
CAACGAAACACAAATCCTAGGCGGCTAACAAACAGTAGGAGTTAGTCACTAGATTGATCTAGGACCTTCCTAATATTAGTATATACAAAATCACTAGCAAATCGCAATAGATTTTGAGGTTAAAGCATATTTTTTATTTAAAAAAATTAATTAAACAGCCAATCTTCTAAACTCAATTCTATTTCATTTCCCTGATATGTAATTGCATCATCCCATATGCAATGATCTGCACCATTAAAACTCACAAATTTAATTCTCGTGCTGCCAGCTTTAATAATTAAATCTACCATCTCTTTTGTCCCAGAATATGGCACAACCGAATCATTTGTTCCGTGAAATGTATAAATGGGGATATCTTTTAAGATATCAATTGCATCTATTGGGCCTCCTCCACATATAGGTACCGCCGCTTTAAATATATCTGGATGTCTTGCGATTAAATCCCAAGATCCAAATCCTCCAATAGATAGTCCAATAACATATACTTTATTTTTATCCACAAATTCTAAATTTCTATACAATTTCACTAGTTTTACAACCTTTTTGATTGTTTTTGACTCTTTTACATTTTCTAATTTATAATTACCATTCCCACTTAATGTATTGACCCACCTAACATCTTTTGGGCATTGTGGCGCTAAAACCACCGATTTCATAAATTTAGATTTAGATTTACCATTTATTACTTTTAAAATCGCATTCTTTAATTGAGATATATTGTCATTTCCTCTTTCACCACCGCCATGTAAAAACAAGATCAATGGTACACGTTCACCCGTTTTTATTTTCGGCAAATATTCACAATAATTCAAATTATCAAATTGCTTTTGAACAAATAATGTTTTTCTCATTTGGTTTTCCTCTTTAAAATGATGTTTTTTTAATTTTACCATACCAGCACTCTTGTTTTAAGGCCTTTAATTTATAAATAAATTACCATTTTATCATAATAATTTTACACGATTTCCCCTTGTAATATCTTGAAATTATTATTCATAAATGCTATATTAATAGTACATGAGGAGTAGCGTACTCGAGTAAATTCGTCAACACGATTTTTTCCGGATTTACTAATCATATGATTTCGCAAGATCATGGACAAACAAATTGTTCCATGGTCTTTTTGTTTGTTAAGGAATATATGTTTTAGTTAAAGGAGGAAAAGAAAAATGATTAGAACAATTTTATTTCTTGTATTGACCGCTATTATTGTGACATTATCTGCATTGATATTGAAAAACACAAAACATAGCACAAAAACAAAGGGTGGGGTAATTGACGTTACAAAAGGTACAAAAAAGAAAGGGAAAGTTAGAAATTTATCTATCGGAATGATTGCTAGTGTTCTGGCAATGATTTTAATTCCTGGTTCATTTCATCAAGTTGAAGCTGGTGAAGTCGCAGTAGTAAAACGATTAGGTAAAGTAGTAGAAACTCGATATCCAGGTACATATTTTGATTTTTATTTCGTAAAATCATATACATATTTCGATACCACAGTTCAAAAATTAGATATTGAAACATCTTCTTATTCTAGCGATGCTCAAACAATGGATATTTCACTTACTGTGCAATATAAAATTGATCCTAGTAAAGCTGAAAACATCTTAACTGAATACACAAGCATGGAATCTCTAGAAGCTCGTGTTGAAAAGTTAACTGATGACAAAACAAAAGCCGTTCTTTCAAAGTATACTGCAATGAAGATTATTGAAACACGTGCTTCAATTTCTCCAGAGGTTGAAGAAACAATCAAAGAAGCAATGGGTAATCAATATTACGTCACAATTACTGCTGTAAACCTTACAAATATTGATTTCACTGCAGAATTTGAAAAATCAGTTGAAGATAAAGTTATTGCTGAGCAACAAAAAGAAGCCGCTATTACCAAGGCTGAACAAGAACTTGAAGTAGCCAAGTTAACTGCTCAAGCAAAAATTGAAGCAGCACGTGGTGATGCTGAGAGCCAAAAAATCATAGCTAGTGCAAGTGCAAAAGCAATGGCGATCAAAATTGTAGAATTGGCAAAATCAACCGGATTTACGGTTAATGAAACTTACGTTCAATCTATAAATACAAATATAGTTACCGCTGACACAAAAGAACTTGTTTCCGATGTAACTGAAGAAGCAGAAACAGCAGTTAAGCCTAGTGAGGGTGTTATAGTAACAAAAGATCTAGATAAAAACGAAATTACTACAATTACAACACAAATCATAAGCACAAACTACGCTATTGAATATGATGAAGAACATACAAAAGATGATTTAAAACTTGTCTTGGATTTCGTAAAATATCTTGAATATCTAGAACAATGGGATGGAGTGTTACCTAAAGTTGTAAGTGGAGAAAATACTGTCGATATCATTATTCCAACAGAAAACTAAAAACCACCAAGCAATAAAAAAGGTGTATAAGTTCATTGCTTATACACCTTTTATTATGTCGTATATTTAATTAGATTTTGTTAATACAGTTTCTCCTCTACCTTCATCTAATTCTGGAATATCAGAAGTAAATGTTGCTGTAGTAAAATCATCATTAAATGTAAGTATTACAGTTTCTGAACCAACAGTAAATGTTACTGTGCGTGCTTCTGCATCAAAAGTATAAGATACTTCAGTAGCACTTGCTTCATAATCTTTTACTCTATTACTTGTAGTAGTTTGAGTATAAGTTACAACTGGTTCTTCACCAAAACTTACTGTAATGGTGAAAGTTCCAGTGCCATCCCAAGATTCAAATCGATAACTACCAGTATAAACATTTCCTTTAAATGGATCGTTATTTTCGTTGAGTGTTGTTTGACTATTGATTGTGTATGTTAATTCTTCGGTATCAAGAGTTATTTCATATTTTGTATTTTCAATAATCAATGTAACTTTGTTATTTGCGCTATTAAATGTATATGTTCCAGTAGCACCTGCTAAAGTTGCATTTCCTAATCCATCTAAGACAAGATCTCCCTTATCTGCATTAGTGTAGGTTCCTTTTTCTGCTCCTAAACCAACAGTTTTTAGAACTTCACCATTTTTTGAAACGCTGAAAGCTACATTTGCCGAATCAACATCTGTGCCTTTTAAAAGTTCGACATCAACATCCATAACAAATTTTTCACCTTCTGGACGTTTGTTGTCACAGTATGCTGCTCCAATTAATGTCTTTTCACCTTCGATTACTTCGTAACCTCTAACAACAAAGAATTCATTTGATTCATCTGTATAAGTATGGAACTCTATTGTTGAATTTGCTTGGCTATGTTTGCCTACAACATATACTTCTTTTGCGTTGTTAATATACGATGTACTATAATTAATTAATCCCATTTGATCATTATAGAAGAAATCTCTTCCATCGAGCAATTTAGCATGACCTTCTTCGACAATAGATTCAATAGCTTTGCCATTTAAATTAGAAGGCATATATCCAGTTGCGTTCATTTCTCCAGCACTGTTAATTGTAATGAATATACCAGTATCGTTGCTGTATTTCTTATAATTATAGAACTCATGGCCAAACCATTCTCCAACAAACGATTCATTAGCGAAGATTGTTAAATCTTTTAAAGTTAATTTAATTGTCATGGCATCTTCTGCCCAGAATTTTTGTGAAGGCACTGTAAATGATTTAGTATGTTCATCAACCTTTGCAAATGTTGCATATGCTGAAGTATTGCTCCAATCAGTTGTACTACTACTCATTGCATCATCAACAACATCTTTAGAAGATACTGTGCTATGAGTTTTAAAGTAACCATTAACATCTTTAATGTCCCATTCTGCTTTCTTTTCTTCTTTCACAGTAGCTTGGATATATAGTTTTGTACCAGGAACTGCATTTGTGACAGGTGTTTTACTTGTATCTGCTGGATCATAAATTAAAACATCAAGAATATCTTCATCAGCATCAATGTTGAGAGCAATTTCCTTTTTAGCTGCAGTGACACTAAGTGTTACATCGCTTGCAGGCATAGTGAATGAATACACATTATAATTTGTTTCATTTTCTTCATCAGCAAAGAATTCTACTCCATTTGCATAGAAATGAGAAGCTGTACCATAGTAACTTGATTTTAAAATAACTTTTGCTTTTTCACCAGCACGAACAAATGTCGAAGTATCTAATTTTGCTACGCCCTCTTGATTAATAAATCCCCAAATAAATTCCGAATGTGAATAATGCTTGTCATCTGATTCATCTTCAAGGTCTTTGCCTAAATCAACAAATGCATCAGAGTCATCAATACCGACACGGAAATATCCGCCAATTGTGCTAGCAACTACTTTAACATCAGCATCTGGCATAACAAAACTATATCCAGTTGCAGATGTACCAGTAACTTCGACTTCTTCTTCGCCGTTCATTACTTTTACAGATTGCAATTCATTACCTGATTGAACAGAAACTTTAAATGAAACTATATCACCTGTATTAGCACCATCTGGTAAGTCAATTGCGTAAGCTAATCCATTACCTTCGAAAGTAATCATGTGATCACGTTCGGTTAAATCTGTAACTTTAACTGTTACATTAGCGTCTTCTTCACCCATTAAGAAATTAAAGTGATATACGCTTCCTTCACTATCAGCTGCTGTTAAAACAGCACCATTGACAGCTACTTCATTAAGTGCGAAATCATTATCTGTCAAAACAACAGTAATAGTAACTGTTTCGCCTTCTGCTGCTTCTGTTTTTGAAGCATAGACATGTGCGCCATTAACATTTCCTGGTAAAACAACAGCATGTGTTTCTACTAATGGAGCAGTACTTGTTGAATTATCAGTTGATGGTGATTCCACACTTGTCGAGTTATTAGATGGAGCATCAGATGTGCTTGTTCCAGTTTCACCACAGCCAGCTAATGTCAAAGCACCTAATAATGATAATAATAGAAATTTTGCTTTTTTCATAACCTTTTTCCCCTTCTTTATTATAAAAAAATATTAATTTTGCATATATGATATTCGTTTATCATGAAAAAAGCAATACTTTTTTTAATGACTGTAACCGCTACCACTTGTGTTTTTTTCATTTTGTTGATTCAAAATATGCATTTTGCTCTAGTCATTTTTTTATTTGAGTAAAAAAAAACAAAAGATGACATTTTCTTTTGTTTTTTTAAATAAAAATAACATTTTATTTTATTTATAGTCACTCGGATTAAAAATAGTTCCTTCAAATATTTGGTAATCGCCTTGTAAATATTCTCTTTTAATATAGTATTTGCTCCAATTTACTTTGATTCCACCAGAATATAACTCAACGTCGCTTTCTTGATCAAGCTTTGTAATTATTCCGTTTTCAATTGTCAATTTGTTCTTATAGCGATGTACTTCTTTGGGATATTTAGTAGGAATTCCATTTTCCAATTCATAAAATGTTGCTTCATATTCATATTCCCAAACACCATTATCTACTATTTCATCAAAATTACTAATTTCAAAATTGTAGTTTTCGCTATCCAAATATGTAATCATAAACATAATGTTTTCATATTCGGACATAGGAAAACCAACATTAAAGAAAATCACATCTGTATTAGATCTTAAATATGTTTGAACTCTATCATTCGTCGAAGGATTTTCATAATCAGTAATATGATATAAATATCTGTCATCTTGTGTTTTTTGAGAAACATATTTGTCATAACTATTAGGCTCTTCGCCAACATCATCAGCAAATCCAATTTGTCCTTCTTCTACAACAATAGGGTTCCCATCTTTATCCACATATCGAGTTGTTGTGGAAATTTGTTTTGTAGTCATTGTAAAAGGAAAAGAATTAGTAAGATAGTAATCTGTTGCTTCAATAGTTTGATTTGTTGATACAACATGTCCATCCATATCCAATAAACGGATTAAAAAATCTTGCATAATTTCTTTTTTTTCTTTAGGTGTAGATGGTATTTCACTTGTTGAATCTTTGCTAACGCTATCTTGATTTAAATCTGAGCCACCTTGACTAGTGCTTGTTGATTTACCATCATTACATGCTACTAAAGTAAGTAGGGCAATTGATGTAATTAAAAACTTGCTCTTTTTCATAATTTTCCCTATTTTGCCTCAAATATATCTGTACTATAGTATGTTGGTTCGAAACAGCTAATTTTATTACCACTATCTATAATTGTTCCTGTTTCGTATTTTTTATAAGCATCCCTATTCCAATTGCTAAACACAATATTGTTTTCTTTAATAACGTAATCAAAAGTATCTTCATATGATTTACCATTTGAGAAAACGTATTGAATTATCTTTCCATGTCCATCCGCATCAAATGTCATAGTGAGAGTATATTGTGGTGTACTTGGGTATACATATGTAAATTCATATGTTTTTGTAGTAATAATACTAGCAAAATCAAGATTTGCATTCATTACTGTGAATGTTTTAGAAGCAGTGATGCTAGGATCAACCGTTGATGCAATAGTAATTGTAGCAATTCCCTCTTTATGAGCAACAAGTACTAAATTGTTATCATCGTCTACCGTAACACTCAATACTTCTTCATTGTCACTTATCGCAGTGATTTCTTGACTTGCTTTTGATGGTAGAACATATGTTTTCCATTCATAAGTTTTTCCGCTCATTAATGTGTTTTCTTCAACTTCGTAATTGTAAGAAAAACCTACGCTTGTTGGATTAGGGGTAACTATTGTTACTTCTTTTTCAATCTCTTCATAACGGAAGATATCATCAGCACCTTTTTTAAAATACGAGAATGTCAATATAGTTGTTCCTTCTCCAACTACTTTTAAATAGCCATCACTTGTAAATTCCACAACTGAAGGATTTGAAGAACCTGCATTTGTAAGACTTAGGGTAAGTGCTTTGCTTGGAGTATAAGTTTTTGCTTCGCCAAAAATATATGAAGTAGTAGATGGTATAGCATCTGCATCTACTTTATTATCGCCATTGTAACGTGCGATAATTTGAACATCTTCTACTGTTTCTAAAAAATATTCACGTGTATCAACTATATCGTTTGGTACTGCTCGACGCTCGTTATATACTAATGAAGCTTCCCATTCATAACCTGTTATATAATGATCATCTGGTTCATCATCCATGACATCATCCATTGTATAAAGATATTTAGTAGATAGAAGTTTTGATTGATCAGCAGATAACACAAATTCAAGTGTTAATTTTTCATAAATTGTATCTCCTCCCCAATCACCAGAATAAGAGAAACTAGCTTCAAAAGCGAACACATAATTTCCTTCGCCGTTTTTTACATAATTAATTTTTGTTTTTCCCAATTGAGATACATAGATATTTGAAGCTATAGTAGCCACAAATGTCATTGTGTTATATGACGCTTGTGGAGATGTCTCAACAGGATATGCTCCCAAAAGAATGTAGCTATCTGCACTTAATCCTGAATTATTTGCTTCCTCTTGAGTTTCAATAATAAACTTTTTTTCTGCCTTATCTTCATAGCTTTGTCTTGACATAACATCATCTTTGTAATCGATAACTTTTTCAAACATTGTATAATTGCTAATTTTACCTTCAACTTCAAATTTCTCATTGACCGCCATCAATCTACGAATGTAGTTGTCGGTTAGAACTTCATTTTTCTCATTTGTTCTTTTGACAGTTCCTGTAGCGAAAGATGAATAATTACCAAAAACTTCAAAGTTCTCTTCGCTTACATATGTTATCGCTCCACTAAAATCAGTATTTTTTATCGTTGCATTTGAAACATAAAGTGCTTCGTTTGCCATTGTATTTTCTAAAAGATCAATTACTTGTGAATAAGTTAAGGCTCCTTTTTCTAACAAATCAGATCCTTGACTATTTGTGCTATCACTTGTGCTAGGTTTACTGCTCGTTCCACTATTACTAGTAATATCACTAGCAGAAATTTCAATAGATCCATCTGACGCAGGAACACTAACATCATTAGAACCATTGTTCGATTTACATCCCCACAATACAGTCACTAACGCTAACGAAACGATTCCTAAAGTTGTTTTTTTCATAATAATACTCCTTTCAAATTAACAATATTTTATATTATTGTGTCGATTAGTCAACAATTTAGAATTAAAAACCAGATATCCAAAGAAATATAATATCTTTGGATATATTAGTATATTTTAAAATTAACCGAATAATACTTGATAATTATATATGAATATAGACACATTCCCTTTTCCAAAATCTTTAATTTTCAAACCATATATATGATTTGGATCATATCCATAATGGAAACCTATATTATCTTGTTTCGTAAATGTATAATCAGCATTTTCCAATAATTCAATGTAATTATTAATTGCATCATCAGATGCATCAAAAACATCTATCATACAGCTTTTAGCATCATATAAACTAGATGTTCCACGCCACAGGTAATATTCAACACTTTCAATAGATGGAACCATTCCACTTGTTCCTAAGTAACTATTAATTAATTCCATTGGCCAATCTTTCCCAATATAATCATAATTAAGACCACTTGTATATGGTGTTCTTCTTGCAACACCCATATCTTGTGTTCCATCTATACCTGAAAAAGCCCAGTCAACAACTGCCCCATCAAATGAAGCAACCACGATACCAATATCATTTATAAATTCACAAGCTCCATCAAAACCTGCATAAAGACCAACAAAATTAAATCTGACATTTTGAATTACTAAAGTATAGTTATCAAAAATTTCAATCGTAGTGTTAAGTGGAAGCACGCCCCCACTATGAATATACCAAGTACCAATTAAATTGGTATCAAAAAGGCTATAATCAATTGAATCAGAACTATTTGGGAGCGAAGTTGAAATATCACTCTCTGTACTATTATCTGTGCTATTAGCTAACGATGTTGAAATTTCACCTTCTACACTATTGGTAGAATCATTCGTAGCATTTGAGTTTTTATTTCCAACAGAACATGACACTAGCATAAATAAACTTATTAATAAACAGACTTTTTTCATTTTCTAACAGCTCCTTTTAATATTTACATTTTAGTATGTTAAAATTACGTGTCAACTAAATTCATACTCTAGATTAGAGTATGTTATAACTTTCTTAAAAGATGGTACATAAAAATTATTAATTTATACGAAAAACAAAGTAAAAAAATAAAATGAGCACAAACAGGACATATTTATATCTTTATATGATATAATGCATATCGATTAGGAGGAAAAAATATGATTTCAAAATCTCTAGCTTTAGATATTTTAAATGCTGGTCTTGCAACTGGTGCAGATTTTGCTGAAATTTTTATTGAAGAAAAATACAATAACAGTGTATCTATCGACAACGATAAAATTGAAACAATCTCTTCTGGAATCATCTACGGAGCAGGTATCAGACTTTTAAAAGATCTAAGAAGTGTATATGGATACACAAACGATTTATCAAAAAAGAGCTTATTAAGTTTAGCTTCAACTTTAGCAGCTTCTTTCCAAGGAGAAAGAATCTTAACAGTCACTGAACTTAAAAAACAAAAAGTAAAAAACGTTCATATTAACAAGCGTCATTTGTCAGATGTCACAAAAGAAGAAAAAATCGCTTATATAACTAAAATATCTGACGAAATGAAGACATTCGGAGAAAAAATCGTCCGTCGCTCAGTAAGTCTCGGCGATAATACTCAACATGTCATCATCATCAATTCAAACGGAAAGATTTTTGAAGATACAAGGGAGAGGGGACGTATATATATTAGTGCCCTCGCAGCTGATGAAAATGGCATTGAAAATAGCGGCGTAGGTCCAGGTGCATCTAAAGGATTCGAATTCTTTGAAAACGATGTTGATGCATTAGCCTTAGCACGTAATGTGTGTGAAGTAGCTATTAAAAAATTAACAGCCAAAGAATGCCCATCTGGTAAAATGCCTGTTGTCATTGGTAACGGATTTGGTGGAGTTATTTTCCACGAAGCTTGTGGGCACCCACTTGAAGCTTCTTCTGTTTCTAAGAATCTCTCTGTATTTGCAAACAAATTAGGCCAACAAATTGCCTCTTCAGTTGTTACTGCTATTGATGATGGAACAATTGTTAATGAATGGGGATCAAACAACATTGACGATGAAGGAAACAAGACACAAAAAAATATTTTAATTAAAGATGGTATTCTTCAAAATTATTTAATCGATGATTTTAACGGCCGTCGCATGGGAATGAAGGGAAATGGTGCATGTCGTAGACAATCTTATGCTTATGAACCAACTTCTCGTATGTCCAACACTTATATTGCCGCTGGAAAATCTACCGTTGAAGAAATGATTAAATCTGTCAAATTAGGCCTTTATGCAAAATCATTAGGTGGTGGATCAGTAAATCCTACAACCGGAGATTTCAACTTTGCTGCTGATGAAGCATATATGATTCGCGATGGAAAAATTGCTGAAATGGTAAAAGGTGCAACATTAATTGGTAATGGTGCAGATGTATTATTGAAAATTGATATGGTTGGTAACGATATTGCTCTTGCTCAAGGTATGTGTGGAGCTTCTTCTGGAAGCGTCCCTGTTGATGTGGGTCAACCAACAATTAGAGTTTCCGAAATTACTGTCGGTGGACGTGGAGGTGCTTTAAAATGATGAAATTAAATAAATATTTCGAATTAGCAAAAGAAGCTAATATCGAAGCACTTGAAATCTATATTGTAAGAAATTATTCTTTAGGATTTTCGCTTTTCCACGGAGAAATAGATAGTTATACTACAAACGATAGTATTTCTTTAGGAGCACGTGGAATATTCAATGGCAAGATGGGTTATGCCTATTCTGAAAAAATTGATAAAACCACACCTGAATTTATTGTCAAAAACATTGTAGAAAATGCTAAAAATATCACAAATGACAATAAAGTAACAATTTTTGAAGGTTCAAAAAAATATAAAAAGTTTAACTGCTACAATAAAGAATTAGATTTAGTTCCAGTTGAAGAAAAATTAAACAAATTATATGAAATTGAACGCAAATTAAAAGAATCAGATGAAAGAATAACTGAAATCGGCGGGGTTGGATATGAAGAAGCACGCAGTGAAACTATCTTAGCAAATTCGTACGGATTAAAACTTTCTGAAAAATCAAATTACTACGTCTTCTTTGCTGAGGCTGTTGCAAAAGACGGCGAAGAGACAAAAACAGGTTATAAAACATTCCTCGAATCAGATTTTTCAAAATTTGATGTAGATAAATTCGTTAATGACGTCAAGGATAATACAATCAAACAATTAGGTGGAAAACCATGTAAATCTAAAAATTATCGTGCGGTTCTTGCACCTCGTGTTGTTTCTTCTTTGATGACTGCCATGTTAAATTCCACAATTGCTGAAGAAGTTCAAAAACACTCTTCTCTATTTGAAGGAAAATTAAATACACAAGTTTTGTCTAAGAAAATCACTATTTCTGAAAAACCTTTAGCACATAACATTTTCTTTAAAGGTTTTGATGATGAAGGTGTCGCAACCTATAACAAAGATATTTTCAAAAATGGTGTGCTAAAAACATTCTTATACAATTTAGAAACCGCTCTTAAAGATGGCGTGGAAACAACTGGAAATGGTTATCGATCATCAAGTAAATCACCAGTTGGCACAGGATTTTCAAATATCTTCTTAAAACCAGGAAAAATTTCTGAAGAAGATATGATAAGTAAAGTTAAAAACGGCATTTATATTGATTCAATTACAGGACTTCATGCTGGACTAAATGCTCAATCTGGTAATTTCTCATTACAAGCAACAGGATTTATTATTAGGGACGGAAAAATTGCAGAACCTGTAAATCTCATTACTGTTGCAAGTAACCTTGTCAAAGTATTCCAAGATGTTACCATGGTCGCTAACAATGTTGAATTATTAACCAATGCAACAAGTGTTCCATCAATAGCAATCAAGTCTATTATGGTTTCTGGTAATTAATAAAATTTACTATAACAATTTTTACACAAAAGACACTAACCAAGCAAAATGCTAACTAGTGTCTTTTTACTTGTCATTTCTACTGTTTTTAGTCACGCCTTATGATTTTCATAGCAAATGTAAATCTTCTAACAACTATAAATATTGATACTAATATGCTATGCTTATAGTACTTAGAATTTTTTTAAATCTACTAAACAGAAAGGAAAAAAACAAAATGGAAAAAACAAAAAAGTCCTACTTTAATATTGTTGGTGGTGTGATTTTCATTATACTAGCGCTATTGAATATTTTTCTTTTTTTGCATTACTTAAGATATGGTGGCATGTGGTGGCGTTTTTTAATATCTATTATTGCGTATATTACCATTTCAATTCCATTATTTTTAAGAAGTAAAAAACTATGGCCTATACTTGTAGGATTTATACTCTTATCAATTTGCCAACTCATATATTGTATTATAGGCACAATTAGATATTTAGATCCTCCTAAATTTATGGGATCTAACACAGGTATTAATTCACCTGCTTTTGTCGCACATTTGACTACTAACCTATTTGCTATTGGAGCGAATATTTTTGCAGTCGTTATTACAATACTCACTTTTAAGGAAGATACTAGGAGAAAGGAAAAAATTAAAAAACTTTGGTTTGTACCAACAATATTGAGTGTACTTTCAATTGTAATCATTCTTATTTTTTCAGCAATTAAAGTTTATATATTAAACGGAGTATTTATTTTTTTACAATTTACATATGTTTTTTATATCGTTGGCATTCTTTTCGCTATGATGTGGATTGCGTATCCTAATGGTTTCAATAAAAACCCAGTTGAATCACTGGAGAAAATATAGAAATTGCAACATCACCGAAACTGAAAGGTTATTGCTTACTTATAAAACATGTATTGTTGCTAACATTTATTTTTGGCAACACCATCTATTCTGAGTTAACGACACTTTGTTTAATTGCGTTTATCTTTATAGTGTCCAACCTATTATCATGCAAGACAAATACACTTGTAAAATCAACCTAATGCAACGAACAAAACAAAAGGTTCTCATATTCGAGAACCTTGTTTCTATTATTTTTCAATATATAGAATACCTATACATTTAGGTCCACAATGTGAAGAAATAACACATCCTGCATAAGTTGGTAATAAATATTTAGGATCCATAAATTCACTTAGCTTCTTTACGATATACTCACAATATTCATCAGAGCATGCATGCGTAAGAGTAACTGTTCCTAAATCTACTCTTCCAGCATCATATGCTTCTTTGAATTCTTTTATCATAATATCTAAGGCATTTTCAAATCTGCCTCGTGGCGTTTTATGTACATTTAACACACAATCCTTCATTTTGATGATTGGGCAAATTTTTAATATTTTTCCAAAGAAGTATTTAATGCTAGAACATCTTCCACCTTTATATAAATAGTCCATTGTTTTAATTGCAAACGAACATTGAGTCTTAGGAGTGATTTCTTTCATCTTTTCTGCAATTTCTGTAGCACTTAATCCAGCATTTTTGAAATCAATCATTTTCAATACTTGAAGTCCAATAGCAGAGCTTAAGTTCATAGAATCTAGCACAAATACACGACCTTCAAATTCTTTTGCAGCTAGCATGGCAGACGAATAAGTCGATGACAATTTTGATCCAATTCCCATAAATACGATATCGTAACCAAGATTGACGTATTTAGTAAAAACTTCAATAAAGATATCCGGAGATACCGCAGATGTTTTTGGTAACTCCTTATGTTCATTGACTAATTCAAATAATTTTGGAGTAGTAATATCTATGCAATCGCGATAAGTTTTTCCGCCAATTGTAACATTTAGCGGAACCATTTCTACATCGTTTTGGGCTAATAAGTCTAGCGGCAAATCACAAGTTGAGTCTGTAATAATTTTAACTGGATTCATAGTTTTTCCTCCTTAAACTGCAAAATAATTATATAATAATTAAATTTTTATGTAAACACACACGACTGCTGTTGTGTAGCATTAGCGCTAAAAAACATTTTCGTAATCAAAAAAACAATTTTTTCAAATTAAAATATAGACTGAACCGCTAATAAATAGTAAAATTTATTACATGGAGGTTTAAATATGAAAAAGTTTTTTAAAGAATTTAAAGATTTCATCTCAAAAGGCAACATTCTAGATATGGCTGTTGGTATTATCATTGGTGGTGCATTCTCAGCAATCGTAACAGCATTAACAAATCAAATCTTAATGCCATGCATCAAATGGATAATTAGTTTATTTAAAGGTGGAGACGGTCTAGAAAATGCAGTATCGTGGTTAACAAAAGTAGAAAAAGATGGTGCTATTGATTGGGAAAATAGCATCTATATTGACTGGGGAGCATTCATTACAGCAATTATTAACTTCTTATTAATCGCTTTAGTACTATTTATTATTATCAAGCTAATTATGGGCGCTAAAAAGAAAATGGAAGAGTTAAAGAAAAAAGATGAACCAGTCGTTGAAGAAGCACCTCAACCAGAACCTGAGCCAGTTGTAGATGAACACGTTGAATTATTAAAAGAAATTCGTGATTTATTAAAAGAAGATAAATCGAAAAAATAATTAACTAAGCACCAGATGGGTGCTTTTTTTATTGCCGTTTTCATATTATTTATACTAGGTAAAATATGAATAACGAACAAAACGAAAAGGTACGCGACTTTATTGAATACATTCTTAATTTAACTCCTAATGAAATTGGAATTATTACTTCTGCTCTCGGAGTTCTTTTGTCGCAAAATCTTTCACCAATGCAACAAAATGTTGTTGGAAACTTTTTTGAATTAGTAGGTCAAGTTATACTTATGATTAGTGCACAAGGGCAATACATAAATACCACGAATGAAGATGATTATTCGCCTAAAGTAATAAATAATTGTCTTCCTAAAAAAAGACGTTAATTTGATAATTTATTTTTTAGCATAGTAACCAACCATAATTTCATGCATATAAAGAGGGAATGCACTAAGCAAGATCAAGAACCCCCACTCCTTTGCTGTCAAACTATATGTTTTAAATATCGAAGTAAAAAATGGTATCTCTGTAACCAATATTTGAAGCACTATTCCAATAATAAATGCTAAAAACATAACATAATTTTTCTTCTTTACAATTTGCACTATATTTTGTTTAACGTTGCTCATTCCAATCATATGAAATAGTTGTGATATTCCTAAAGTAGTAAAAGCAAATGTGCGTGATTTTAATAATATTTCTTCATTGTTCACTAACAATTCTTTCATATGTTCAAAAACATGTACATCAAGGCCAAAGCAATTAATAGTTTCAACGAAAGGAATTATAAAATAACTTATAATCGTTACTAAAGTAATTACAATGCCATATAAAAATAATATAGAATAGCCACCTTTGGCAAATAAAGATTCGTTTTTTAAACGAGGTTTTTCATTCATAACATCATCACTTGTTTTATCAACACCAAGCGCAATTGCAGGTAAAGAGTCAGTAATTAAATTGATCCACAAAATATGCACAGCGATAAGTGGCATTGGTAATCCTAATAATATCCCTAATAACATTGCTAAAACCTCTGCAAAATTACTAGACAATAAAAACAACGCCGTCTTTTTTATATTTGCATATATTCCTCTTCCTTCTTTAACAGCGTTTGTTATAGAAACATAATTATCATCTAATAAAATCATATCCGCAGCATTTTTAGCAACATCAGTGCCGCCTTTACCCATTGCAATACCGACATCAGCTTTTCTTAACGAAGGTGCATCATTTACTCCATCTCCAGTCATTGCTACTAAAAAATTGTTGCTTTGAAATGCTTCGACAATTTTAATCTTGTGTGAAGGTGTTACTCTTGCAAATACTTTTTTAGATAACACTATTTTATTAAGATCTGTTGATGAAAGTTTATCTAGTTCTTTTCCTTCTATACATTCTTCTTTTGAATTGGCGATATTTAAGTCTTTAGCAATTGCGAATGCCGTGTTAATATTGTCGCCCGTAATCATTACCGTATCAATTGAAGCACTAGATAAAGTTTGAATTGCAGATTTAACACCTCTTTTAGGTGGGTCAATCATTCCAACAAAACCCAAAAAAACCATTTTATCTTCCGTAATTGAGTTGCATTTTTTATACGCAAAAGCAATAACTCTTAAAGCTTTTTGACTCATTTCTAGTGATAAAGAATTCAAAGAATTTATCATTTCTCTAGTTAAAAATATTTCTTTCCCATCACAAAATATTTTATCGCATTTTGCTATTATCTTTTCATATGCACCTTTCGTGTATTGCATTTTATCTTGATCATATACAAGAACACTCATTAATTTTCTTTCACTAGAAAAAGGAAATTCATCTGCTCTTTTATTGTTCTTATCAAATTGAAAAATGCGAATAAATTTTAATAGCGCAATTTCTGTAGGATCGCCTATCTCCGCATCCTTTATAGATGCATTATTACAATAATACATAGCTTTACACATCTTAATTAATTCTTCTGATTCCACTAGATTTGAAATCGAATACGTTTTTAATCCATAGTTTACTTTTGTTACTGTCATCTGATTTTCTGTTAACGTTCCTGTTTTATCTGTTAATATTTTCCCAACGGCCCCAAGTGTTTCAACAGCATGTAGTTTTCTAATTACCATATTAACTTTAGCCAAGCGTTGTACTCCCATCGCTAATACGATTGTAACAACAGCTGGCAATCCCTCTGGTACAGCGGCCACCGCAAGAGAAATTGAAGTTATAAACATTTCTATGACATTTCTTTTTTGAATTAACGCAACAACAAATAAAAGTGCACAAATTAGAAGAGTAATAACACCTAAAAGTTTTCCTAAATCTCCGAGTCTTTTCTGCAATGGTGTTTCAACTGTTTTATTGCTATCAAGCATTTCTGCTATTTTTCCAATTTCTGTTTTCATCCCAGTTTTTATCACTATAGCCTCGCTGTGTCCTTGCAAAACCAGCGTTGACATAAATCCAAGGTTATATTTTTCGGCTAGTGGTGTCTTGTCATCAGATTCACAAAATTCATCTTTTAAAACAGGTTGTGATTCACCTGTCAATGCTGACTCATCACATAACAAACCATTATTATTAACTAATACAACATCTGCTGGTATTGCTTTGCCCTCTTCTAATAAAATAATGTCTCCCACTACCAATTCGTTTGCAGGAATCTCTATGACTTTCCCATCGCGCTTTACAGTTGCGTAACTTGTTGTCATTTTTTTTAATGATTCCAAAGATTTTGTAACTTTTTCTTCTTGAATAAAACCTGCTAATCCATTTATCAACACAACGATAAAAATAATTGCTGCATCGGCGAATTCTTTTAAAAAGCATGAAACAACTGCAGAAACAAGCAAAATATATATCAAAACATCATTAAATTGCGACAAAAATTTAACAATTGCAGAACGCTTTTTTTCGCTTTTTAATTCGTTTAATCCGTTTTGTTTTAGTCTCTTATTTGCCTCGACTTGAGGCAACCCTGATTTGATAGATGTTGAGTAGTTTTGTTCTAATTTTTCTTTCGTCATATTTGTTATAAAAAAACCTTTAGCTACTGCTAAAGGATTTACAATATTTTATATGACTTTATTTATTTAGTTAGAACTATTTAAAAATATTTAGTTAATTCATTAGATTTGAGTGCTTCTTCAGCCATTTCAAGACACTTAGTATAAAGAGCTGATTCAACTTCTTTTTCTGTTTTATCAACTATTTTATTAATTCTTTTTTTCATGCCTTCAATAGCAATCTTACTCTCTGAGAAACTTTCGTTAATAATGCTACTTACTAAAAGGTATACCCTTTTAGATGGAATATAATTATCTTTGGCTAGAAACTTACGATCATATGAATTCATTTCTTTCCAGTAATATTCTGATGCCTCTTCTTTAGATTTAGTCATTATTACAAAATATAGTTTTTGGATTCGATAACGATATATTGTATTACTATCTAAAGCTTTAGAATCTTTTAAAATTAAATCAACAATTTCCTCTGCACCAGTCAAATCATTGTTAGCTAATCTTTTATAATATGCATATCGATTAATTAATACTGTCATTGGTGTAATTTTTTCATATACTTTAAACTCTTCATCAGCCATGTCTTTTCTATTATTACTTTCGATACGCATAAAATCATTGTATGCTTCTGCGTTTTCTTTTGAGCCTAAAAGTTTTAAACGATATCCATCATTTAAAATATCTGTTTTCATAGGAATTACGTTATATAACAATAATATCAAACCTACAGCAAAATAAATTAATGCTCCGCTTCTAATAACTTGTGGGATTGGTTGGATCATATAAATTAAAAATCCAATCACAACAGAAACAAAAAAACTTACTATTCCACCACGTAAAAAATGCGCTGGATTAGACTTCTTTCCGGTTTCAATCGGAATAAATCTAGTTTCTGAGAATGAAAATATACCATCAAAACCTTTAAATTTAAAACGCCATTTTTCATTATCTTTATAAAAGCAAAGGCCAAACAAATTGAAAAACACACATTTATATTTGCCGATTTTTGCTCCTATAATGTGTCCTAATTCATACACAATAGTAAACAAAACAACAGATATTACTCCACAGATGAGAATGTAAGCATATTTTGGTATGCTAGTTTCAACATCAATAATACCAACGACTGTTATACTGGCCAAATACATTAATATAAACATAATTAAACATATAAATATTGAGCCAAATTCGTTTTTTTCCATTTATATCGCTCCAAACATTTAAACTTTATAAAAGTTTATCAAATAGAATTATATCATCTTTATTATACAAATACTACTTTTAATATTACCCATTAATTTTAAAAATGTATCATTTTGTATATTTTAGAATTAGCCCTTGAACAAAATCTCCAACCACTAATTCAAGGTGTTTAATTAATTGGTTTTCATTTTCTTTCATACCTTTTTCAATCCAAATTATTATCGCACTGCTAATTCCTGAAACGTAATAAGACACAAACATCCTTTTATCTTCATTAGGGACAACACCTTTTTTATCATACTTAGCAAATATTGTTAAAGTTACCGCGTATAGATAACTTGAAATGAATTGTTCAAACAATTCTTTTCCTGCACTTGATAAAGTATTTTGAACAAACCTCTTGTTTTTTGTCGTATATTTTGCGATTACCCTTACTGCATCTTGCCACTTATCCACTGAGTTATTCTTATTTAAATCTTCATTTAAAAATATCCATGTCAACAAATCATAAATATCGCGAAAATGATAATAAAACGTCTGTCTTTTTATATTACATATATCTGTTAAACGCTTGACAGTTATATCGTCTAGCGATTCTCTAGACATCAATTCTTTTAATGCGTTTGCTAATTCTTGCTCTGTTTTCATAATTACTTTAGTTTGGCATACTCAACTGCAATTTGAGAGCCGATTTTGGCATTGTTTAAAACTAGTCTAATGTTTGATTCTAAAGATTCTCCACCTGTTAATTCACATATCTTAGCTAATAGATAAGGGGTGGACTCTTTACCATGTATTCCTAATTTATCCATCTCTTTAATTGCAGAATCAATGCAATTATCAATAACTTCTTTATCCATTGCAAATTCTTCTGGTATTGGATTTGCAATAAGTATTCCACCTTTTAGGTGATTTTCTCTTTTTGCTTTAATAATTTTTGCTCCATCTAATGGATTTTCAATTTCGTATTCCAAATTTAAACCACTATGTGCAGTATAAAAATCCGCCAATTCCTTAGTTTGATAACCTAATACTGTCACTCCATATGTCTCAAGATACTCAAGAGTTAATTTTAAATCCAAAATGGCCTTTGCACCTGCGCATACTACAGTAACATCTGTGTTTGCTAATTCTTGAAGATCAGCAGATATATCAAAAGTTTCTGGTGCTCCACGATGAACACCGCCGATGCCACCTGTGACAAACACTTCAATGCCAGCCTCTTTTGCTAGCATCATCGTTGTCGCAACCGTTGTAGCCCCCCATAATTTGCGCGCATAAATAACAGGCAAATCTCTTCTTGATGTCTTTATAACACCTTTCCTTTTGCCAAATTCTTCTATTTCTTCATTGCTCATTCCAACAACACCGACACCATCAATAATTCCTATGGTGGCAGGTATTGCACCATGCTTTCTTACTTCCTCTTCGACTTTTAACGCAGTTTCTACATTTTTAGGATATGGCATTCCATGAGAAATTATTGTAGATTCCAATGCTACTACTGCTTTTCCTTCTTTTAAAGCTTTTCTTACTTCTTCACTTACTCTAATCATTTTAATTCACCTTTTCTTTGACGATTAATAATATAATCTAAACCAAAATATACTCCACTAAATACAATAATAACTGCTATCAATTCTAATGCATTTATTCCACTCAATTGTTCTGGGAATGTTTCAAAAAAGTTTATTGGAAATAGTCCGTTAGCACATAAAACTGATATCAAGCTATAACCAGCGATAGCTAAAGACACTAAACTTAGATACAAAGTTAAACGATATTTGTTAAATGGTAAACAGCATCTCAACAATACAACAAAACAAAGAGTGGACATTGCTATCATTCCCATTGTCGTTGCAACATCTTCATTAAATACTCCATTAGTTTTTAAAACGAAGATAAGAATTATTGCAAGTGCAATTGAAACACCACCAGGAAGAGCTTTGCACAATACATTTTTAACAAATCCACTTTTAATTAAAGAATCATTTGGTTGTAGAGATAAGAAGAATGAGGATAATCCTATTCCTAAGAATTCCCAAATATATAAATGTTGTGTTTGGAAAGGATAATTAAATTGTCCTCCCTTCCCCAAAATTAAGCTTCCAATAACAAATATAAATGTTACTAAAAAAGCAAATATTGTTTTTGTTAAATAAAGAGAACATGTTTGTTGTAAATTATTTACTACACGCCGTCCTTCTTGAACAATCTCTGGCATGTGCGAGAAATCAGAATCCATTAAAACTAAATGTGCCGAACATTTCGTTGCATCTGCCCCGCTTGCCATAGCTATTGAGCAATCTGCTCTTTTCAAAGCAATAATGTCATTCACTCCATCACCTGTCATAGCAACAGTTTTATTGTTATCTTTTAACGCTTCAACAATTGCCGCTTTTTGCTCAGGACTAACTCGACCAAAAATTGTATACTTCATTGCCATCTCTTTTACATCTTCTAGCGACACGCCATCCAAATTTATAAAATTATCATAATCTTCAACGCCACATTTTTTTGCTATTGTCGAAACTGTTATAGGGTCATCACCAGAAATAATTTTTATATCTACTTCATTGTTTTTAAACCACGCGATAGTGTCTCTTGCACTACTTCGAACATTGTCTGCAATAACAATTAATGCAATAAGTTTATTATTGCTTGGTAAAACATCATCTTTAATTGCGTTCTTTGAATGAGCAAGTGCCAAAACTCTATTGCCATCTAACGCTAATTTTGTTATTTTATTTTCTATTTCGTTACTAATATTTACACCAATAAAATCAATTGCTCCTAATATATATGTTCCTTCTTTTTCAAAACTAACCGCTGAATATTTTCGTTCACTTGAAAAAGGTATAATAGTCTTTACATTTAGTTCATCACTAAGTGGGCATTCTTTAATAATTGCACGCGCAGATTGATTGTTATCTTTAGTAGCATTTAATAAATTACCTAAAATAAATTTTATATCTTTGTCATTAGATAAATTAATTATTTCTACGACTCTCATTGTGCCATCTGTTAAAGTGCCTGTTTTATCAAAACACACCACATTAGATCTTGCTAACATTTCAATCGAATATAATTCTTGTACCATTGTATGTTTCTTTCCTAAGCGAAGAACTCCAACCGCCAATGTCATCGAAGTAAACAAAAACATTCCAGATGGTATCATTCCAATCATGGCAGCTGAAGTATGTGAAATAGCTTCATTTAAAGCATCTTGCCCATCTCCAATTTGTTGACCATGATTTGTAAAAAATAAAACAACTCCGATTGGTATTATAACCATTGCAATGATTCTAAAAATCCAATTGATTGATTTTAACAACTCCGATTTTGGTCTTTTAAATTGTTTTGCTTTAGCTTGAATCTGTTCTGCAAAAGAATTTTTACCAACTTTATCTGCTAATACAATTGCTCTACCACTGACAACAAAAGATCCTGAGCAAATTATATCTCCAACTTTCTTTTTTACATTTAAAGATTCGCCTGTAATTATTGATTCATCTACTTCTAAAGTACCTTCTTTTACTATTCCGTCGACACTAACTTGTTTGCCGGTTTCAAGGTAAAAAATATCATCTAGTACTAATTCGCTAGTAGGTATTTGCTGTTTTTTTCCATCACGAATTACTTCAACATTCGGTTCAACTGCTATTTTTAACTTTTCAACAAGCTTCTTTGCCCTAATATCTTGAATAAGTCCAATAACCATATTGGCAAGCATAACTGCCATAAAGGCAACAATGTCTTGCACATGATTTGCGTATATTTCTAAAATGGCTATAGCTGTTAAAAGAATATTAAAAAATGTGAAAACATTATCTCTAATAATTTCCCAATATGTTTTTGTTGTTTTTCTTAAAGTTTTGTTAACTAATTTTTCTTTTTTTCTTTTTTCAACTTGATCACTAGTTAATCCAATTGTTAAAGAAGGGGTAAAACGTTCATATTTATCATTTTTCACATTTTTTTCCTCATAATAAAATTATATGCAAATATCATTTAAACGTAAAGAGGAGTTCTAAGGAACTCCTCTTATATTATTTATTATTCAATAACTTGAAATCCAATTTCATAAGTTAAAATAACACCGACAGTAGCAGATTCTACATTACCAGCACTATTATAAACGATTTGTTGTTGTTGTGTGGCTTGAACTGTTATTACATAGTGTTCTTCAACAAATTCATTTGTGCTTTCATCTATTCCTTCTGGTATTTTTTCTGCTGTTACTTGAACCATATAATTTGATGTGGCTTTTTTGCTCTCTTTAATATAGAAACTGATATCGTTAATAATATTAAATACATTAAAGTTTAAATCAAACAACGATAATTGTGGTTCTTTATCTGATTCCCAATTGCTTGTATATTTACCTTCACCATAACGAGAATTTGTGCCATTAAATGTTCTTATCTCGTATGTTTTTCCATCTTTATTGAATTTTTGGAATGTTCCACTTTCAGCATAGAAATATTCATCTAAGCCTGATCCTTGTTCACTATAATAAGAAACTATTACATTGTCACTATAAAGCGAACTATCTAAATTTGTTTGAAATTCAACATCATAATCATATTCATAAGTGTCATACCATGTATTGAAATCTAATGGTGTTTGTCCAGCTGGGACAGATTTTAAATATTGAGCGTATAATTCTTCACGATTACTACTCTTATATAGATCTTTATCAATAAAGCTATAGGTTTGTGAAACAGCACCTGTTGGTTCGTTAATTTTATCTTCTAAAACATCATCGAAAATCATATTAACCAAGTCTTCTGCTTTATCGTCCATAACTTCACTATTTTTAGCATGCTCTAAATTTGGTAAAAGAGCACCATAGTCATGATATTTGTTATAATCAAACAAAGCATCTTCGCCAACTGGAACTATGTAATTTCCTACTGACTCGTAAGAATAATCATATGTGATGGTATATGCTTGTAGTGGAGCTCCGTAAAAATAGAACACGTAATCATAACCATAAGTTACAATTTTGTCACTTGTATCAAAAGTTACATAAATTGTATCTACAACTCTTTGACCAGAATAAATGCCATCAAATTCCATATCACGGTTGTATTGAAGCGTGGTATATCCGTTAGCGTCTCTTGATGATGCATACCATTCATAACCTTTGTTAAATACTTCGTTACCATACTTGTCTTTTTTGTAATAATAATCTTTTGACAAATTTCCAGCCAAACCACTATTCATTGAGAAAGCGTAATAATCAGAAAGTTTTGTGTTTCCATTACGTACTGGTGTTAAAGAACGATAGTTATCTGGAATAGGATATTTTTCACCATCAGCAAGAACTGGTTCATCTTCACCTTCTGTAGGATATTTATGCATAACTTCAATAATATAATTTCCATTGTCAACTTTACCAATAGTTGTACGGCCTTTAGATTTTTCTACTACTTCCTTGTGTTCAAGGAATTCCTTATCTATTGCCACAAGTTTATTTTCAGTTATATCTTGAATTAAGTAATTATTTTCATACAAACGATAAACAATATCTTCGTCTAATGATTTATAACCAAGTTCATTTTCCCAATAAACATAATCTACGTCTTCTTTTAAGTTAAGCTTTATTTCTTTTGCTCCACTTGTAGTTCCGGATTCAGAAAGTTTTTTAGCATAAGAGAAAAATTCATCTTCGGAAAGTGGTCCTTCGAATTGTTTGTGATTACCATTTTCATCATAACCACCATCAATAACTTCAACTTCTCTTCTTGGAGCGCGCTTTTTGTCTAATCTCATTGTATTAGCTTTCAATGATTTATATTCTCCATAATGACCCGGATCTGGCAAAGTAATATTATTATCTTTTGAAGTTCCTAAATCGTAGTAATAATAATTTACTAAACCTGCATCTGATGCAAGTTCTTCCCAATAGTATTGTTGAGAAGTGCTAGTGTAACCATATAAAAATTTAATACCTGATTTTAAATCTTTTTCTTTAATTACAGTTTCGTTTCCAGAGCCGCCTACGCTTGTGCTCGGAGTGCTTGCACTAGTTCCATCAGAACATCCTACTAATACAGATACAGCCAAAGCAACTATCCATAAAGATTTCTTATATTTCATAAAATTTCCTCCTCTAATTAGTTAAAACCTATTATTAGATTTGTTATGTTAAATAATACTATTATTTACTCCGATTGTCAAACACTTTATATAGCAGACTTCTAATTGTACACAATGCTGGCTTCTTGATTTTCATTAACAGCAATAAGATATACTCGATCTTCATCATCAACAGTAAGATATATGTTTTGTTTTTCTATGTCATATAATTCAAAAGCTATAACAATATAATGTTTCGCACTTCGATTTATATTTTTTGCATAAAACGACACTGTGTTGTTTGTTTCTCTTCTTGTTAATTGTGTTTGTTCCACAACTAATACAGTTTCTTCAACTTTCACTTCTTTTGAATTTGAGAAAATTGCAATTAACATCACTACCGCAAGTGTACTAACAATAGAAATAACTGTAGCAGTTATGTTGATTGCGCGCATAAATTTTTTCATAAAATCACCAAGTTTATTTTGTAAATAAACTAGAATTATTATACTTATTTACGTTTGCTTTTAAAAAATTCCGACAAAATAGCACTCGTTTCATCTTTCAATATACCGTTTTTTATTTTTGGATAGTGGTTAAGCCCTTTTTGCTCAAACAAATTAAAACACGTTCCAAGAGCGCCACCTTTTAAATCAGCCGCACCATAAATTACTTCATCTAGTCTTGCCCATATTATCGCTCCTGCACACATTGAACATGGTTCTAATGTAACGTAAAGCTTACAGCCCACAAGTCGCCAAGATTCAAGCTTTTTACATGCTTTTTTTATCGCAACAATTTCAGCGTGTGCTGTTGGATCATACTTTTTTTCTCTTAAATTATGTCCACGGGCAATTATTTTGTTATCTTTAACAATTATTGCTCCAACCGGAACTTCATCCAATTCATAACTTTTTCTAGCTTCTTTTAATGCTTCTTTCATAAAGTATATGTCATCATGCATTTGTTTTTCACCACCAAAAAACCATCGCACATGAGTAAGACGCTTATGGCTGCTACGTTCCCGTCCTGACCAGATTCACACTTGCCCATCGCAATGGCATTATTATTATATAATAAAAAACAATCTTTGCAAGAAAAAAATAGGCAAAAACCTATTTTTTCTTTGGATATAAAACTTTAACTCCACCCATAAGTGGTACTAAAACATCAGGTAAAACAACAGATCCATCTTTTTGTTGGCATTGTTCTAAAATTGCTGGGAATAAACGACTTGTAGCTAAACCAGATGCATTCAAAGTGTGACAATACTTAACTTTACCAGTTTGTGCATCACGATATCTAATCATTCCTCTTCTTGCTTGATAATCGCGAGCGTTTGAAGCAGATGATACTTCTTTATAAATACCCATTGAAGGAATCCAAATTTCAACATCATAAGTTCTAGCCATCGAATGTGAACAATCTCCTGCAGAAAGTTTAGAAATTTGGAAATGCAATCCTAATCCTTCGACAAGTCCTGCGGCTTTATTAACTAGTTCTTCAAAAGCTGCATCAGACCCCTCTTCTGTCGTATATTGTACCATTTCTACTTTATCGAATTGATATCCGCGAATCATTCCTCTTTCTTCTGTACGATAGCTACCAGCTTCACAACGATAGCAAGGAGTGTAAGCAAAATATTTTTTTGGTAATTCATCTTCATTCAAGATTTCTTTTCTATGAAGATTTACTAAAGCTGTTTCTGCTGTAGGAAGCATAAATTTATCTTGTCCTTCAAGCCAGAAAACATCTTCTTTGAATTTTGGGAATTGCCCCGCTGTATATCCGCTTTCTTCGTTCAATAAATGTGGTGGAAGAATCATGGTATAGCCATCTTTTAAATGTGTGCTAATAAAATAGTTAAGCAAAGCCCATTCAAGTTGTGCACCAAGACCAGTATAAATCCAAGTCCCTCTTCCAGAAATTTTTGCGCCTCTTTCATAATCAATAAGACCCAAAGATTCAGCGAGTTCGACATGATCTTTTGGTGTGAAATCAAATTCTGGTTTTTTACCTACAGTTTTAATTACTTTATTATTTTCTTTTTCACCTGGTAATAAATCTTCATCTGGAAGATTAGGTAATGTTTCTACAAATTCTTTTATTTCTCTTTCAAGAGTTGCTAAAGTTTCTTCGTTTTCAACATTTTGTGCTTTTAAATCTTTAACTTTTGCAAAAATTTCTTGGACGTTTCCGCCTTCTTTTTTTACAACAGGTACAGATGCAGAAAGTTTATTAATTTCTGCTTTAACTGATTCTACTTTTTGAATCAATTCTAGACGTTTGTCCATTTTTTCAATTGTTTCAGTGAAATCTACATCCCAGCCTTTTTTCTTAAGAGCTGCGCTGACAAATTCTGGATTTGTTTTAATTAAATTAAGATCTAACATGTTTTTTTCTCCTTTAAATAAAAAAGTCCCATCAACATGGGACGTAATTAACGTGGTGCCACCCAATTTACACTAATATCTTAGTGCATCTTGTTTTTCTTTTAACGCAAGAATTACGGAATCATTACATTCGCTCTATAAGGTGGATAAGCTATTTTGTTGTTATTGTCTTACACCAACCGACAACTCTCTATAAACACCAAACAACTCTTTTCTTAATCATCGAGCAAAATTATTTTATAATTAATATTCTAAAATTTCAAACAAATTAGAAATAAATTACTAATTTTGTGAATTGCAAATTCTTATTACTAACATCTAATCTAAAATATTGATTTCCTTGTGTAGAAGGAATAATGGTAGCTGTTTTTCCTCCTGTAGATGTTTCAAGAAGCACATCTGCTCCCTCTGGTTTTTGATTTAAAACATTATTTGCAAATGAATAAGCTTGACGTGCAGCTGCAGATCCTTGAGATCCATAAGTAATTTCGATTTTGCTTATGTTGTTAAAAGCAGTCTTATTATAAATAAATCCACCATTACCGATGAAAACTGCATCTCCTTGACTTTTAACTGTTCCACCTAAGACATATTCAAATCCATCAACAGTTGAATTTGACAAAATTTCAAGATCTATAATAGTAGAAACTAATTTTGATTTATTAACTATTACTTCACATGATGCATGGAAATTACCATCTTCAGTTGTCACAGTTATTGTTGCATTTCCTTCACTTTTTGCATTTACAACTCCATTTTGAGAAACATCTGCAACAGAAGGATTGCTACTTAAAAAAGCATAATTTTTATTTGTAGCATCTTCTGGCTCTATTGTCACTACAAGTGCCACCTTTTGGTTTTCAATCAATTCTAATCTACTTTCACTTAATCTTACACCTGTAACATTTACTGGAGGTGCATACATTACGGTTACTAGACAAGTGTCCGTAAAACCACCATCTTCAGTTTTTACGGTAATTGATGTCACACCAGCATTCTTTGGGGTAAATAATCCATTTGAATTTATAGTTCCAATATTTGTGTCGCTACTTATCCATTGAACATTTTTATTTGTAGCATTAGACGGAACTATTGTTGCATTAAATTGATACATTTGATTTGTATTTACTTCAACGCTTGATTCTTGAATATTAACACCTGTAACAGGTATACCTTCTAAAACTGATTTACACAACTTTTTAGTTGTATCGTTATATGTGCCAAACACTCGACAAGCTAAACTATTATTATCAATGTATGGATTTCGATTTTCTTGTAACAAATATGCAGTATTTGTGCGATCAATTTCTTTTTGACTAACCGGATCTTCAATCGACCATTTTAGAAGCATTTCTGTTGACCATCCATTTAATCCTGGATATTTTGTTCCACCTAAATTAGTATTAGATGAATCCCAATTGCTTACGCGATTTTCATATGCTGTAACCATATAGAAGTAAGCACGTGCAAAATCTCCTTTATAAATATCATCTGGCTCGAAAACTTTTCCTGTATATCCTGGATAGCTGGAAGAACCAAGTTTGTTAGTGATAGTTAGCCCTGTTTTGCTTGCATTATTTGAAACATATGTATATGTTGCTGCACCAACCTCTCCAAAAGGATAATTACTACGCATACCATTTATTTTTCCGTCCGTTGGGAACAAATGATAAATATCTGAGTACATTGGCGATGCATCATTAAACCAACTTTTTGGCATGGAATGTTCTTTATTCCAACAATCTCCTTCGTTTTTATAATTTCCACACGCATTTCCAGTTAATGAAAAGGTAAAATCACCATACATATCCCAAACTGTCCCATCTTCCCGAAGGTCAGTTGTTCTATATGCTTCATTTAAGCCATTATAGGAAATTGTTTTATGCTTTGTTATCTGATTAAACAACTTAGTTTTTAAAGCCGCGCCCGTTCCACTAGAAAGGCTATCATAATCATAGTAATTGTCACTATTCTCATATGTCCATCCGTCATTATATACATCATCATTGTTATTATCATTATCAGGAACGCTACTAGAACTACCTCCTACACTTGAACTTGTGTTTCCACCTGTACTTACACTTGGATTATTTACACTTCCCGGTGGTACACTATTATCAACACTCGGTGCACTTGGTTCAATAGTGCTAGGTGGTAATGATGTGTCGCTTTGCGAATCACTTATCGATGGAGAATCACCAGTTTCACTCGTACTAGGTGTTGGCGCACTTGGCTCGCTTGATGAATTTATAGGCAATGACACACTTGGTGAATTAGTGCACGCCGAAAGCCACAAAAACGAAGTTATTAAAAGTATTTTAAATGGTCTTTTCATACAAGTTTGCACCTCTTTTTATTATTAAATCGCATTTCGACAAACTTCTTTTGTTGCGTTATTTGTGTTTCCCCATACTCTACAAGCTAATGTGCGATCATCAATAAATGGGTTTCTATTTCCTTGTATTTTTAACGTAGCTTCGTTTCTTCTTATTTCAGTCTCATCAATATCGTATTCTAAATTCCATTTTAATAAATCAGAGAGTTTTCCCATAGAATTATCTCCGCTAGAACCTTTTTCAGCTTCAACTAATTTCAAACTATTAGAAGCTATAACACAATAGAAAATAATTCGTGCCGAAATTCCGCGATATTCTTCTAATCCAAAACTTTCCATAGCAGGATCCCAACCATTTGATGAGTGTTTCATTCCTTCTACATAAAATGAATTTCCTCTCGATCCATTTTCACTTGCAATGGTTGGTCTTGTCATATGTAAATCACCTTCAACTTGATTTCCACCATGAGAATTTGGCCATACGTGTTCTCTATTAACATTTCCTGAGAAGCTTCCATTAAAACTTACACTTGTTCCAGAGTAGAAAGCAATAATGTTTCCTGGTTTCTCAGGGTCACCATCAGTTTGAGGAAAATATTTACCTAAATTTTTATAACCTGGTGTAAATTTTCTTTTTGAACTATTTAAAGATCTTAATTCCGATAACAATGCTGTTCCTGTCGTATTAAAATTAACATTTGAGTAATAACCATCAAATGCACTTCCAAGCTGACTGCTATTATATGATGGAGGTAGTGTAGAAACACTTTCACTCACTTGCTCGCTATCAGGTTTAGTACTTGCGCTTGGTGGTTGTGTAGAAACCTCTTCGCTTTGTGATGGAAGTTCCGATGATACGCTTTCGCTTGGTGGTAATGTTGAAACACTCTCGCTGTCTTCAACAACACTTGGTCCGGTACTTAAACTTGGAGGTAATGCTGATATTTCGTTTGAATTACATCCTGTTAAAATCGCTATTGATAGAACTAAAATTGTATTTAAAAGTCTTTTTTTCATTATTTATCACCCTATAACACTATTATAAATATACTTTATTTATAAAACAATAAAAATGTAGGTATCCTCAAATACCTACATTTTCCATTTGTTATTAATTATTCTTCAACTTCTTCAGTTTCTTCTTGGTGTTCCACTACTGCAACTGATGAAACACTTTGGTTGTCATCAAGTCTAATAATCTTAACACCTTGAGTATTTCTACCAGCAACTTTAACTTGCGTTAGTGGAATACGGATAATAATTCCCGCTTTAGTAATGACCATTAAGTCCTCTTGTCCACTTACTGCACGAATTGTTACTAAGTTACCAACTTTTTCAGTGGCGTTAATTGTAATAACACCTTTTGCACCACGTGATGTTTGACGGTAATCAGTATAATGAGTCATCTTACCATATCCTTTATCAGTAATTGCTAAGATGTATTCACCTTCTAATGAAGTAACCATACCAACAGCAATAACGCCTTCATCTAAACTCATACCACGGACACCAGATGCGGTTCTTCCCATTGGTCTTACAGCAGATTCGTGGAAGTTAACCATTTTACCCATACTTGAAGCAATACCAATAATTGCATCACCATTTGTAAGTTTAACATCTAACAGGTGATCTCCTTCTCTTAATGAGATAGCGATCTTACCATTTTGTCTAATTAACTCATATTCTTTAATACTTGTACGTTTTACAACGCCTTGTTCAGTAGCAAAGAATAAGTAATCTCCTTCTTTATATTCATCAACAGAAATAATTGCTTTAACAGATTCGTCTTTTTCTAAACTCAATAAGTTAACAACAGGTAATCCTTTAGCTGCTCTTGAGAATACTGGTACTTGATATCCACGCATTCTATAAACTTTACCATAACTTGTAAAGAACATTAAATCTGTATGAGTTTTTGCGTGTACCAAGATATCAACAACGTCATCTTCGTGTGTTTGCATACCCTTAACTCCGCGTCCACCACGATTTTGAGTTCTAAATGTATCGGTTGCGACACGTTTGATGTATCCGTTCTTTGTTAAAGTGATAATGATTTCTTCCTCTGGAATTAAATCCTCGTCATCAATGTTAGATACTTCATTTGAAATATATGTACGTCTTTCATCGCCGAATTTATTTTTGATTTCTTCTAATTCATCAAGAACAACTTTTAATTCGTTCTTACGATCAGATAAGATTTCGTTATATTCTGCAATTTGAGCAATTAATCTTGCAATTTCGTCTTCAATCTTGTGTTTTTCAAGTCCAGTTAATTTAGAAAGTCTCATATCAAGAATTTCTTTAGCTTGAATATCACTAATACCGAATCTTTCCATCAATTTCGCTTTAGCAGCTTCAGTAGATGCGGCTGTTTTTATAATTTCTACAACTTCATCGATATTATCAATAGCAATCTTTAAACCTTGTAAAATATGATTTCTTGCTTCAGCTTTCTTTAAAAGCGTTCTTGTTCTTCTTCCGATTACTTCAACTTGGAAATCAAGGTATTGTTTTAATAATTCGTTAATTGGTAATATCTTTGGTTCACCATTAACTAAACACAAGTTAATTACACCAAATGAAGCTTGTAATTGTGTTAATTTATATAACTTATTTAAAATAACTTCTGCAATTGCATCTCTTCTTAATTCTATGACAATTCTAATACCTTCTTTATTAGATTCATCACGAATATCAGTAATTCCCTCTACTACCTTTTCACGAACTAAATGTGCAATGTTTTCAATCATTAAAGCTTTATTAACAGCATAAGGAATTTCAGTTACGACAATTCTCTTTTTACCATTATCTTGTTCAATAATTTCACATTTTGATCTAACTACAACTGCGCCTTGTCCTGTTTCATAAGCTTTCTTAATTCCGCTACGGCCTAAGATAATGCCTCCTGTTGGGAAATCAGGACCATAGATGTATTCACTCATTAATTCAAGTGGTGTAATATCTGGGTTTTCTGCAACTGCTTTAATCGCATTAATTGTTTCTGTTAGGTTATGTGGTGGCATATTTGTTGCCATGCCAACAGCAATACCATTTGATCCATTAACAATTAAATTTGGAAAACGAGATGGAAGAACTACAGGTTCTTTTTCTTGTCCATCATAGTTATCCATAAAATCAACTGTATCTTGATCAATATCTCTTACCATTTCTACAGCAATTTTAGACATTCTTGCTTCGGTATAACGCATAGCAGCAGCTTCGTCACCATCGATAGATCCAAAGTTACCATGACCATCAACAAGAGTATAACGCATGTTAAATGGTTGAGCTAAACGTACTAAAGATCCATAAATTGCTGAGTCACCATGAGGGTGATATTTACCCATGACGTCACCAACAATACGAGCAGATTTTTTAAATGGTTTTGTAGGTCCAATACCTAACTCATTCATACCATAAACAATTCTTCTATGAACTGGCTTTAATCCATCGCGAACATCTGGGAGTGCACGAGCAACAATAACAGACATTGCGTATTCAAGGAATGAACTTTTAACAGTTTCGGTGATTTTTACATCACGCATTTCAGGAACGATACCTTCTTCAATATCCTCTAAAGCTTTTTCATCTTCTTCGGTGAATTCTTCTTCAATTTCTTCAACTTCTTCGTCGAGTTCTTCTTCTAATTCTTCATCTAAGTCAAATTCTTTTTCTGCCATAAAGTATCACTCCTTTCTAAATATCTAAGTTCTTAACAAATTTTGCGTATTTGTTAATAAATTCTTTTCTAGGTTCGACTTTTTCTCCCATCAACATATCGAATACCAAATCTGCTTCGATAGCGTCATCAAGAGAAACTCTCATCATCTTACGAGCTTTAGGATCCATTGTTGTTTCCCAAAGTTGTGTATCATCCATTTCACCAAGACCTTTATAACGTTGAATATCAACACGTGCATTAGCTGGTAATTTGGATTTTAAGACTTCTAATTGCTCATCGTTATAGCAATAGTAATGTTTGGAACGATATGTTGCACGATATAGAGGAGGTTGTGCAATATAGACATATCCTTGCTCAATAAGCGGTCTCATGAAACGATAGAAGAATGTTAAGAGTAAGATTCTAATATGTGAACCATCAACGTCAGCATCGGTCATAATAACGATTTTATGATATCTAATCTTTGATACATCAAATTCTGGTCCAAATCCACCGCCAATAGCGATAATCATATTGCCAATTTCTGCATTAGCGAAAATTCTCTTTGCTTGAGCTTTTTCGACGTTTAAGATTTTACCTCTTAAAGGTAAGATAGCTTGTGTATCTCTATCACGTCCATTTTTAGCTGAACCACCAGCAGAGTTACCCTCAACAATAAAGAGTTCACATTTTTCTGCTTCTTTACTTGAACAGTCAGCAAGTTTACCTGGAAGAGATGCTACATCAAGTGCAGATTTTCTTCTAGTGTTTTCACGAGCGTTTCTTGCTGCAATACGAGCATTTGAAGCAAGAATTACTTTATCAACAATAATCTTTGCGACTTTTGGATTTTCTAATAAATAACGATTTAATTGTTCACCAACAATATTTGAAACAATCTTACGAACTTCAGAGTTACCTAACTTAGTCTTTGTTTGACCTTCGTATTGTGGGTTAGGGTGTTTAACAGATACTATTGCTGTTAAACCTTCTCTTACGTCATCGTTTGTTAAGTTATCGTCATTATCTTTAAGCATTTTATTTTGACGAGCATATTGGTTAATAACACGAGTGATAGCCATACGGAAGCCTTCTTCGTGTGTACCACCTTCGTGAGTATTAATATTATTACAGAACGAGTAAACGTTTGCAGTGTATCCATCATTATATTGCATTGCGATTTCAGCCATAATGCCTGAATCGACACCTTCACAATAAATTACATCTTCAAATAACGCTGTCTTATTAGCATTTAAATAAGAAACATATTCTTTTACGCCGCCTTCATAGTGGAAAACATCTTCAAGAACATTTTCCATATCTCTTTCATCACGAACAACAATCTTAACACCTTTATTTAAGAAAGCCATTTGACGTAGACGATCTCTAATTGTTTCATATTTAAACACTGTAGTTTCTTGGAAAATCGTAGCATCTGGTTTAAATGTAACAATTGTTCCAGTATCACTAGCGTCACCAATTCTTTCTAATGGTTTAGAAACATGTCCACCATTAGCAAAGCAGATTTTATATTCTCCGCCATCTTTGTGAACAATTACTTCTAACCATTCACTTAAAGCGTTAACAACTGAGGCACCAACACCATGTAATCCACCAGAAACTTTATAGCCGCCGCCTTCGCCGAATTTTCCTCCAGCGTGTAAAACAGTATAAACTGTCTCGACAGCAGGCTTTCCAGTCTTAGCAACAATACCAACTGGAATTCCACGTCCGTTATCAGAAACAGTGATTGTATCTCCTTTGTTGATAGTAACTGTAACAATCGTACAATAACCTGCTAAAGCTTCATCGATTGCGTTATCTACAATTTCCCAAACAAGGTGATGTAAACCAGGTTCTGCGGTTGTACCAATGTACATACCAGGACGTTTACGCACAGCCTCTAGACCTTCAAGAACTTGAATATTCTTTTCAGTATATTCTTCTGGCGCTCTTTCTAATTCTTCCTCTTGTCTCTTTAATTCATCTTCCATGAGTGTTCCTCCTCAATATATTTTGATTAGCGACGTCATATATCGTCACTTTATAATTTTCATTAATGTGTGTTCCTGTTATAAACACTTGAGCAAATTTCTCTAAGAAACTTATCATCTTATTTTGATGTGTTTGATCTAGTTCTGATAAAACGTCATCTAAGACAACAATTGGTCTCTTTGTTCTGTCTTCTACTAAGAAGTACGGAGCAATCTTTAAAGCTATTGCAACTATTCTCTTTTCGCCTTGAGAGCCAAAGTTACTAATTATGGCTCCATTTAGATACGTAGAGAAGTCTTCGTGATGTACTCCAATAGTTGTTACCTTATACTTTAAATCGTTCTCTAAAGTATCTTTAAAGGCTTTTTGTGCTTTAACGATATAATCTTCTTTAGAATCAAATTCAACATAAGAATTGTACTTCAGCGTAACTTTTCGATTAATTAGACTTATTGCACTAAGGGTCTTATTAATGAGAGGCTCTAACGTTGTAATAAATTCTTTACGTCTTAAGCACACTTCATAACTTTCTTCTATTAATTGTTTGGTTACAACTTCTAGATGAACTTTATTCGGATTTGTAGACTTCAAGATAGCGTTTCTTTCTTTTGTAAGTCTTGCACAATTACTACACGCATCTAAATACTTACTAGACAGTTTACTAAGCTGCATATTTAGAAAACTTCTTCTTTGTCTTGGTGATGCTTGGAAGATTCCAACATCCTTCGGTTCAAAGACTATCACGTTGATTAAATCAGCTAATGCAGATAACTTGTTTATTTCCACTTTGTTACAAGTGATTTTTTGGCCCTCTTCTGTAAGAACCATTTTTATCTGCTTGGTTTCATCATCAATTCTTACTAATGCCTCGATACTTGCAAAGTCTTTATCTTTCATAATCAAGTCTCGATAGTTTAACGTTCGAAACGATCTAGCAAACGACAAATAATAAATAGCTTCCGCCAAATTTGTCTTACCTGCTCCGTTTTGACCAAGAATGATGTTTATACCTTCTTTAAAATCAACACTGATTCTTTCGTAATTTCGAAATTGTTTAAGAGTTAATTTCTCAACAATCATTTCTTAACGATTTTAAATGTTTGATTCTCAATCTCTACAACCATATCGTTATATAATTTGCGACCACGACGATTATCAAACTCACCATCAATTTTAACTTCATGCTCTTGCAAATAAAATTTTGCCTCGCCTCCAGTTTGAATCAAATCAGCAAGTTTTAAGAATTGTCCAAGGGTTACAAACTCTGTAGAAATTGTTATTTGTTTCATATAGAAAAATCCTTTCAAAATTACGCAAAATTATTATATCACAAGCTTCAAAAAAAAGGAATATATAATATTCCTTTAAATTTGTTGTTTCACGGCTTAAAAGTACCTTGTTTTAATTTCTGGGACAATTTTATTAAAACCAAACTTTAATTTTAATGAAAAATAGCAAAAAAAATCACCTTCGATTTTTGAAAGTGATTTTAATATTTTAATTAATATGTACGAACCGGTGTCACTAATTGTACGTGTGATTCGTCTTTAACGTTTTTAATGACAAATGGTTTCATCTCGCCTAAAAAGGCAATTGTAATATCTTCACATTTAGCAGCCTTGATAGCTTGCATAACATACGTTGAATTAAAAGATACCTCTAGTCTTTCACCTGTATATTGGAATGTTGAAATTCTTTCTGTAGCAGATCCAATTTGTGATGATTTTGTAGAGATTTCAACTAAATCTTCAGTCATAGTGATTTTTACCACGTTTTCACGGTCTACAGAAAGCAAAGACACACGTTCCATAGCAGAAATCAATTCTTGAGAATTAGCCTCTAAGAAATAAGAAAATCCGTGTGGAATAATATGTTTAGTATTTGGATATTCTCCGTTTACCAAACGAGTTGTTACTAATGTTCCATCTAAAGCAAATACAACTTTCTTTTCTCCAATTGCTAAAGTAACTGTTGAATTTTCATCAAGAAGGTGTGCAACTTCATTCATAACTGTAGCAGGAACGTTTGCTAAGAAGCTGATTCTTTCTTCTAAACGTACTGTCTTTTTAGCAAGACGTGCACTATCGGTTGCCGTTGCGGTTAATTCACCATCAACTGCTTCTAAGTTCAAAGCGGTTAAAATAGGTCTTTGATCACGTGTTGATGCTGCAAAAGCTGTTTGCTCTACTAAATCTTTAAATTCATTATATGACATTTGCACTTTTGAGCCTGTCATTTCTAAATCTATATTAGGATATTCTTCTGCTTTAACTGAATTTAATTTAAAGTCTGACTTACCATCACTAATTTTGGCAATCGTATCATCTAAAACTTCGAAAGTTACTTCTTGTCCCTCTAAGCGACGAACGATTTCTGTAATAAATTTATTAGCTACTAAGGTTTCTCCGAAATTTGCATCACGGATAATTTCTTTATCTTCAATTCTAAATGGAATTGTGTTTTGAATTGTAAGTTCAGAATTACTACCTGTTAACTCTAAACCTTTTTCACACATTCTAATTTTAACATTAGCCATAACTGGAATTGGTGATTTTGATCCAATAGCTTTGGCTGAAATCATAAGCCCTTTTAGAAATTGTTCTCGATTGATTGTGAATTTCATAATATAAATCTCCTATAGTTTGATATTAATATAATTATTATTACATTAGTGGATAATGTGGAAAACGTATTTTGTCTAACCACTTATTTATTATAACATAATAAATATAACAAAGATATAACTTTTTGTTTTCTCTATGAATATCTATTGTTTTAAGCGATTCTTAAGCTCTTTTATAACGATTTTTAGTTGCTCGTTTGTTTTCAACTCTTTTTCCACTTTTTTTACCGCGGACATCACAGTTGAATGATCTTTACCACCAAATGTTTGGCCGATTTTTGTAAAAGGCATATCTAATATTTCACGACATAAGTAAATAGCTATATGACGCGCCATAGATATTTCACTCGTACGAATCTTACCAGTTAATTGGCTAGGTGTAAGATTGTAGTAATCGGAGACTACGCTTATAATTTTTGATTCGTTTAATTTCTTCTCTTTGGATTTGTGGGATGTTGGAACAGACTCTTGGGCTAAAGCTAAATCGATATGACTAGATTGTTTAATATTAATTGTATAGAACACTAAACGATTTAAAGCGCCTTCTAGTTCACGGACATTGTTTCCGAAGTTTTGAGCTAAAAATTCTAAAGCAGCATCATCAAATCTACTAATTTCTAACCCATTAGCCTCGATTTTTTTCTTTAAAATAGCGATGCTAGTAGGTGTATCAGGTTGATCGATTTTACTTATTAAACCAGAAGAGAATCTTGTTACTAATCTTTCTTCCAATCCATTTAAATCAGATGGTTGACGATCACTTGTTAAAACGATTTGTTTGTTTGCGTTAATTAGAGTTTGGAATGCATAGAAAAACATTTCTTGTGTTTTGTCTTTTTTTGCCAAAAATTGAATATCATCTACTAATAAAACATCGACTGTACGGAAGAAATCTTTTAATCCATCAGACTCACGATCTCCTTTTACGAATTTGATATATTCATCAACGAAGTTATCTGTTGTGATATATAAAACATTTAAACGAGGATTATTGCTTTTGATGTAATTTCCAATCGCATGTAATAAGTGGGTTTTACCAAGACCGGAATTAGAATAAATAAATAAAGGATTATAAAATTTTCCTGGATTTAAGGCAATCATTAAAGCAGCTTGTTGAGCTTCTTTATTTGATGGGCCAACAACAAAATTCTCAAATGTATATTTTGGGTTTATTTCAGAGTTCTCAAAGAACTTATTTTTAGGTTTAGACTCAGTAGGAGGCACGATTTGTGATGAAACTTCTTGCTTTAATATTAGATCTAAAACAAAGTTGGTTTCAGTTACTTCAGAAACAGCGTTTAACAAATCAGCGTGGTAGTTTTTTTCGATGATAGAACGAGCAAAATCTGAACATACAACGATTGTCATTTGATTACCTTCTATTTTATGAATAGAAGAGTCAGCAATAAATGAATCAAATATAATATTATCATTTATAGAATCGCGAAGTTTTGCAAGAACACGATCCCAAAGAGTTTTTAGTTCAGAAATAGTCGTAGTCATAGAAATAGCCTCCCCTAGCACTAGACAAATTCTAGCACAAATGTTGATAAATTTTAACCAAAATATGCACGCGATTATTTTATCCACAATTTTAGTGCAAATTACACGCCTATAAATCGGGTTTTCCACAATTTCCACAACTTAAACATGTGGGAAAATATGTAGACAAAATTATTCACTGTGGAAAATGTTGAATGTGTGTATAAATTCAATATCTTATTTTGCTAAGTTTTGGAACTAGATAAAAAGTAAAAAAACTATATAAGTATTGACTTATATAAATTAAATATTTAAAATTGTTTTGCGTATTAGTTTCAAATCGGAGGTGTAAATTATGAAAAGAACGTATCAACCAAGTAAAAGAAAAAAACAATCCGTTCATGGATTCAGAGCTAGAATGGCTACTCCTAACGGCAGAAAAGTATTAGCAAGACGCCGTGCAAAAGGAAGAAAAGTCTTATCAGCTTAATTTTTCTTGGCCACTAGGATACACTAGTGGCTTTTTAAAATTGTTTTAAGGATGGATGATTATGATAAAAAAACAAAACAGAGTAAAGAAACATGAAGAATTCCAAAAAATCATTCGCTCCAAAAATATAGAAAAAAACAATGCTTATATTGTTTATTATCAAAAAAATGAAATAAGTACAGCGAGAGTAGGTATATCAGTTTCAAAAAAATTAGGTAACGCTGTAGTAAGAAATAAAACTAAACGACAAGTTAGGCACATAGTTCATAACGTTTTAGATAAATTTAGAGGTGCCGATTTAGTTATTATTGTTCGAGCAAATTATGAAAAAAACAATTTTTCAGAAAATCAACATTTGATGGAAGATATTTTGAAAAAAATTAGGAGGAAAATAGATGAACAAATTTAAAAAATGGTTCTTTGTTTGTGCAAGCCTATTGTTTGCAGGACTTGTTTTATCTGGATGTACTGCTAACTTTTGTTCTGTTAAAGATAAAGCATATAAAATGTATGTGTCTTATGGAAGCAAAGAAAAACGCGAAGAACTTTTAGAAAAATTGTCAAAAACAGTTGACATCCCTAGCGATCACTTCTGGGATGAATTTGATAAAGAAACGTTAAAAGTTGCAAAACTTGAAGCAGACGCAAGAGGTTATGATAAAACATTAACTGATGATGAAGTTTTGAAGTCTTATGGATATGCAATATTTCTAGATGAAAAATATACAAGTACGAACGACCGTAAACTATGGGGTAATTTTGATAATTTCATCGATGAATACAATAGTGTTTCGTTGGAAAACAAAGCCAATGGTCCAACAGAAGATTTTAAAAAAAGTTATAAAAAATCAGTTGAAGAATCTATACAAAATTATCGTACATGTATAACACCAGAAACAGGAAAGTATGGTTCAAGTGATGGTCAAGTCGAAGTCGAAGGAAAGTCTTGGAGATATGCTTGGAAAAGAGGTTTATTAGAAGGATTATTAGTTTATCCGATCTCTTGGGGAGTTCACCAATTATCGTTAGCGTTTCATGCGAATGGATGGGGACAATTACTTGCGATTATTTTAATTACCATCATTGTTCGTGGATTAATGATGCTTGTCACATTTAAATCGACAGCTGCTCAATCTAAAATGACTGCACTTCAACCGGAACTTGCGAAACTACAGGCTAAGTATCCAAATTCCAATACTAATCAATATGAAAAACAACGTTTGGCACAAGAACAAATGCAACTATATAAGAAACATGGTGTTAATCCAATATCTCAACTTCTTGTATTAATAGTTCAATTCCCTGTATTTATCTGTGTTTGGAGTGCATTACAAGGTGCAGCTATCTTAACATCTGATAGTATTCTTGGTCTTGAATTAAGTGCAAGTTTAGGAAGAACAATGATTGACTTTACATCAACAGGTTGTATAACTGCAATAGTGTTATTCCTTCTTATGTCAGCAGCACAAATTGTGTCTATGAAGTTACCACAATGGATGCAAAACCGTGCGAACAAGAAAGTAACAAAAATGGGTAAGAATCCTGCTATGGATAAAACTCAATCTCAAGCTAAGATGATGAGTACTGTTATGCTTGTTATGATTATTGTTATGGGTATATCTCTTCCATCAGCTATGGGTGTTTATTGGTTAATCTCTGCACTTATATCTCTAGCTCAAACGTTGATAACACAAAAAATTATGAGGAAGAAAAAGAAATGAAAAAGTATGAAGCAAAAACAGTAGATGCCGCTATTGATTTAGCGTGTCAAGATTTAATGATGGAACGCGAGTCATTAATGTATGAAGTAGTGTATGAAAAGAAATCACTCTTTATTAAGAAAGCAGAAATCTGCGTATTTGATTTATCAGATGTTGTAGAATATGCTCAAAGCTATATTAAAAGCTCTATCGCGACATTTGGTATTGATGTTGAAACAAGCGCATCAATAGCAGATGACATTATCCGTTTATCAATTACAAGTGAGAACAACTCAATTATTATTGGAAAAAACGGTAAAACACTTCAAGCTATTAATGAATTAACTAAATTAGCAGTATCTGCAAAATTCAAAAGAAGATTTAGAATCTTACTTGATGTTGGAGAATACAAAAACGATAAATACCATAAGTTAGTCCATATGGCTAGAAGAATTGCAAGAGACGTTCAAAAAACTAAAGCAACTGCAACTTTAGATCCAATGCCAGCAGACGAAAGACGTGTTATTCATAATGCATTAAGTCGTATGCATAACATTAAAACCGAAAGTGTTGGAGAAGGTAAGAAACGTCAAATTACAATAAAATACGTAGAATAATGTATAAATTAAGATGGCTGAAGAGAATCAACCATCTTTTTTTGTTTGTTTTTTGTAAAAAAATTCAATTATACAATGAAAAAACTACTTTATGAAAGAAACATAAAGTAGCAATGTATTTAGCCTATGTTTTATTAATTTATTCTTTTTCTAATTCTCTAATTTTTTTCTTGTTTTCTTTTATTGGAAACACACCACCAAGTCCTACTGACATTGGAATACAAAGCAAAAAACCTTTTTCCAAGTCAATTTGATTAGTTTGTGTTAATAAATAGATGCTCAAAATAAGCGTTCCTATATTTATTATCAAACCAACTATTATTAAAGTAATATTTTCTTGCTTTATTTTTTTATTTGCTCATTTTTTGGTAATGAATCATATTTCTTTTTCATATTAGTCTCCAAAAAGTTTTGTTATTAAATCTTTTAACCAAATTATTTGGTTTTTTATTGCTTCATTACATTTGTGTAAATTTTAATCACAAAGTGGTTAGTGATTTAATGTTTATGATCGTTTTTTTAAAAGTATTTTTATGATTTTGTTAATTTGATTTTTAGAATAATGTGATATGTATATGTATTTAACATGCCCATATCTCATTTCTATTTTTAGATATTTCGAAAAT
>JAFLVA010000011.1 GCA_022508525.1 Erysipelotrichales bacterium | reverse complement strand
AATAAACTCGTTTAATACCAAATAAAGCTTTCACGACTTCATCGACATTTGGTAGATTATATTTACTTTTTATACTTTTTATCATTGCAACTATATCATTTTGCACGTATTTATTAGTAAGTAAATAGTCTTCAATTATTGTTTCTTTATCAACACCTAAGCATTCTAAAACAAGGAATGTTGCAAATCCAGCACGATCTTTACCTGCTGTACAATGCCATAATGATGCTTTATCTTTATTTTCTAAAAGTAAATCAATGAACTTTCCATATTGCGATAAAGCATAATCATCGTTAATAAGTTGTTCATAAATATCTTCCATATATTTTTCTGCGCGATTCAAATCATCTGCCATATCAACAATAATCATCGTAATCGTATCTTTATCACTTTTTTCGTCACGAGTGATACCTTTGGTTATTTCGCGCATTACAGGATTATATGCATATTTAACACTAGTTAGGACTGGATCTGGTTTTTCATTTTTTTCATCAAGAGATCTAAAATCCACAACTAAACCAAGATTATACTCTTCTAATAAGATTCTTTTATCGTTTTCGGTTGCAAAATGTAAATGACCACTGCGAAGCAATTTTTTATATTTAATTGTTTTTCCATCTTTTGTTTTTAAACCACCCAAGTCACGTGTGTTTGGTAGTCCTTCTAATTCTATCCTCATGTTCTCACCCTCTTATCTATTTCGTAATAACAAGTTTAAAGTATTTTTTATGTGCATCAACTTCAAATCCATCATGATCAATATTATGAGTAAATCTCTTCAAATCATTAAGTATATTTTCTCCATTTTGTGCTTTTTCAATAATTGAATTCACTGTTTCAGCATCCCTTTTTGCGTTATCAAATAATTCATAAAACGATTCAAATCGAATATTTCCATTCACGCAATTAAGCCATTTTTGTTTGGTCGAATTAAATAAATCATATTTTTTTAAACTTTTTAAATTTAATGGCCCTGACATTGCATTCAAGCGATGATTTTTAAAGAAAATCATAAACAAAACTTTTTTAATCTTCAATGGTGAAACCAATAAATGATTCACAAATCGCATATCTTTAACGCCATAATAGTACGTTTTTTCATTCACATACTTCAAATTAAAATATTTTCTTCCTAAATCACCAAACATGTTAGAAATGATTTTTAAATGTTCATCCTTAACATTTAGCATTTGTCGTATTGGTTTGCTCTCTCGACATTTTTTATACATCAAAGCATCAATATACGATTCTACTTTTGCATGTTCTAAAGAATATTTTTTCTTTTCTGTTTCAACATCAGAAAATCCCGAAATATAAAATATGTATGGATGAGCGTTACGATCTAGGCAGTAATGATACATAAATCCTTTAATAAATGTTAAAAGTATATCTCTTTCTTCGTTTTTCTTGCTCATGGCATATTCAATCATAAAATTATATACTAGTGCAATATCCATGTGATGCAAAAGGGTTCCAAATTTTCTTATGTTTTTTGCATCACCTCTCTTTTTAAGATTATATCCATAATAAAAGAATGGATCAGGCCCTTGACCTGCTAAAGCTAGTACGTCAAAGTATTTATTATGCTTGTCTAAGCATTTTATAAATTCATAATGTGTAACAACTGCTGGCATAATTTCACTCCTTAAAACTAATTATCAAAATTCTCAAAACCTTTTTTATTTTCAATTGGCGCTTTACGCACATTTTTGATAAATATAAACACTATCAATGCAAGAATCATAAATATAGTTGAATACATAAATAAAGATTCATATCCTAAAAAATCCATCAAAAGTCCGACACAAATTGGTGTGATAGATTGTGCAAACATTGAAGATGTATAATATAAACCAGTATATTTACCAACATTACTAGAATCAGACATTTCTACCACCATCGGATATGATGATAAATTAATTAAAGCCCAACCAATACCCGCAATCGCAAAAAAAGCAATATAAATTTGAAGCACTGTTTTTAATGGAGTCAAGGAAATTATATAGCATCCACCTAAAGCAAATACCATGCATGCAAGGCCAATTACAATTGACCACTTACGTCCAATTTTATTTGCCAATTTACCACCCGGGATAAAAGTAATCATTGAAACAATTGTCAAAACGATAGTAGCAATTGAATTAGATCCAACATTCATTACTTTCGTCCCATAAGTAGACCAAAATGTTTCAACAGCATTAAATGACATAAACCATAAAAATATGGAAATTATCAATAAAATTAAGTTAATTTTATCTTGCTTTGTTAACCTGTGGTCATATTTTGTAGCTGCTTCAGTCTCTGCTAACATTTCACCAAGTTCCATTTCTTCTTTCATCTCTTTAGCGATTTTATTTTCTTTTACTTTTAAAATAAGAATTATAAGCGACAAAATCATTAAAACAGACGTAAAAGCAAAAGGGATTATTAAAAACATTGGATTGGGTGCACCTTTAATTGTAAATATACCAATCATTTGCAAGGCACCAGCAAAAATCGCCCCAATATAGCCGACAAAATTTATAATGCCATTGGCAGTTCCACGTAATGGCTTTGGTGTAACATCAGGCATTAAACTTACTGCAGGGTTTCTAAACATCTGCATGAATACAAGAATCAATCCCATTGAAACTATTACGCCAGCTAAGGAGTTTATGGCATAGAAAAATGGAATAAATGGAAAGATTATTAGCGAAACAACAGTACCAACAATAATAAATGGCGTTCTCTTTCCAAGTTTAGAACGCGTTTTGTCAGACAAACTTCCAAATAGTGGCAATAAGAACAAAGCTAGCACATTATCCATAGCCATGATAATACCAACGATATAATTATAGTCTCCATCTCCATAAGTTGATGTTAACAAGTCATTTAAAAACAAAGGACAATAATAATTATACATTTGCCATAACATTAATATAGTAAAAAAGGTAATACCTAAAATAAACGTACGCTTATAATTTAATTTTAGATTAATTTGATCCATATGCATTCTCCATAATTAAATATAGCAAATAAGAATAGATTTTACAAATCTATTAGGACTCAAATTAATTAAAATTGTTTTTTTATTCTTCGCGTAATTATACATATTCTAAATTTTATAAAATCAATTTTTTGTTATTTGAAACAATTAAAAAAGCGAATGCATATTGGCATCCGCTTAGCTATTTTTATTTAAATTATAAACTGATTCACCTATTACAATTGTACCAGGAATCAATACCCTTTTGATACTTATTGATGAATTATTTAATTTTTCTAGTAATAAATCTGATAATGCTTGTCCAATTTTTTCACTATCTTGTTTAGCAGTTGTTAAAACTGGTGTTGTGTATTTTGATATCTCCACACCATCAAATCCTGTGACAGATACATCTTCAGGACAACGCAGGCCCAATTCTTTTATTACTTGAATTGCAGTTGCAGCATTATAATCATCTGGACACATCAAAACTGTTGGACGATTTTCTTCAGTCAAGATCTTCTTAACAAGTTCACGCATGCTTTCAGCATTTTTAAACTTTGCTTCGTAATATCTACTTTCGTCCCAAGAAATATTATATTTCTTCAGTGTATTATAAAATGCCATATATCGAACATCACTAACTGCGCTTGTCTTACCACCAGAAATATAGGCTATATTTCTATGACCATTCTCAAGAACGAATTCCGTTAAGTCACTCATTAATTTAGCGTTATCTGAAGAGACACTGCTTACAGGTAAGTCACCTAAATAATCAAAGGAAACACATGGAATGTCTCCCTCCATCATTTCAATCATTTCTTTTTGATTCATATCACCATATAGCAATACTCCAGAGATGTTTCTACTTTTTGCATTGCGATAAAATGTTTCTTCTTTACCTAAAACATTACGTGATACGAATAAAATATCATATTTTTTTGCATTTAATGCATCTTGGAAATGATGAGAAATATCAACAAAGAATGCATGATTCAAAGTAGAAATATTACTATCGTAATAAGATAATATACCAATATTATGTGATTTGGCTTTAGAAAGTGAAATTGCACCAATGTTTGGAATATAATTTAACTCTTTAATAGCCATTTTCACTTTTTCTTTTGTTTCTGGTGTTATTCCTTCATAACCATTAAGAACTTTAGACACTGTCGATGGTGCGCATTTACAGTGCTTAGCAATATCATAAATTGTAACCATAATTTTATTTGAAAACACATGTTGAAATAGATAAAGATGGTAATTTCATACAATATTTCTTACCTCTAACTTCTATTACTTCTTGTTTTTCTTCTCCTTCGTTTAAAAATACAACAACAATTTCCTTGTCGGGATTTAAATAGCTCGTTATTAACATATCAGTTTTATTTTGAATGTCAATACGATAAGCATTTGGTTTGATAAAATGCGCAAAATGTTTTACAACATGGAAGCTTGGATTAATGATTAATTCTTTTTTATTTGTATCAAATTGAATTAAAGCTTCACAGAAATTACCAACATGATTTGGTCCACCCTTTTCATCTAGTAATAAATTCCAATCAATAAAACCATTTGAATAATTTAAACTATCACATATATAATTGCGAGCATATCTAAATGCATTGTTCATTGTACCAATTGCGCTTGAAGGATCATCTGCGTTTAAACTCAATAGTTCAATACAACCTTCAGTAAATACTAATAGACAATCTGGATATAGTTCATGGATTTTGCTTAGATTATCCCATTTGTCTCCATCATACCAATGGTAGGCAAATCCCTTAGTGTATTTCATGAACTCTGAATCAGCAGCTTTATAGTTTTCTGCTCTTCGAGGCAACACATCTCGATTATGATCCCAAAGTAGAATATCAACATTGAAATTATAATTTTTACTTTCATCATGGAAAGTTTTTACAAGATTCAATTCCTCTTCTTCATTGTATATACAAGATTCCCAAGTTTGCGTTGTTTCAGGCTCGTTTTGTATCGTAATATACTTTAAAGGTATTCCACGAGTTTGTTGGGCTTCAACATATTTACATAGATATTTGGCATAATTACGATAATATGTTTTATCTAACTTTCCACCATGATTTTTATCATCAGTAGTTTTGAATTGCACTGGTGGTGACCATGGCGCTGCAAATAATGTCATTTCTTTGATGTCCAATGCTCTTTGTAATAAGATGTCTATATTTTCTTTTTCGTAATCAATATTAAAATCATGACAATCAAGCGAATGAGCGTAATCATATGAACAAGTGGAAAAATCACAAGATCCAATTGTTAATCGTCCCAAATTATAATTTAGTCCTTCTTCTTTAAAAAGTAATTTAATTACTAAATAAAATCTCCTAAATTTTTAATTAAATTAAGTATAACACTAAAGTAAGCGTTTTCAAAGGGCTTTTGAAACCGATTTCCATATATTTAACACGATTAATAAAAAATGGCGAGAATTAACTCGCCATTAAAACTTCAACCAATTATTTTGTTGACCAAAGGCCATGTAAATTACAGTAACTAATTACACGGATAACTTCATCTTCTGGAAGAATAGCAAACTCTACTACTGGTTCATCACCAGGTTTTAATACTCTTCTTTGATTTCCAAATTTAGTTTGAAGCATAATCCATCCGATATAATGAGCATCTTGCATTGGATGCAATACTTCTCCAACTGTAACTTTAACAATATTTCCCTCAACTTTAACAACAGGTACGTGTTTTTCTACTGCTGCTTCAGTTGTATTTGGGCTGACTTCAACAAAATCGCCACACTTAGCACTTAAATCAACATCTTCTGCTATTGGCAAAATAGTGCCGCATTTAGCACATTTAAAAAATCTCATATTAATAATTGTTCTTTCTAACTTCGAAATATGATTGAGGATGTGCACATACTGGGCAAACTTGAGGTGCTTTCTTACCAATTACTAAGTGACCACAGTTGCGGCATTCCCACATTGTTTCTTCACTCTTTTCAAATACTGCTTGCATTTCGACATTCTTTAATAATTTTAAATATCTTTCTTCGTGAGCTTTTTCGATTTTAGCTACTGCTCTAAATTTAAATGCAAGAGCGACAAATCCTTCTTCTTCTGCTTCTTTAGCAAAAGTTTCATACATATCTGTCCATTCATAGTTTTCACCACTTGCAGCTTCTTTTAAGTTAGTCATTGTATCACCAATGCCACCTAATTCTTTAAACCACATTTTAGCGTGTTCTTTTTCATTATTTGCAGTTTCTTCAAAGATTGCTGCTATTTGTTCATATCCTTCTTTCTTAGCTACACTTGCAAAATAGGTATATTTATTTCTTGCTTGTGATTCGCCAGCAAAAGCAGCCATCAAGTTCTTTTCAGTCTTAGATCCTTTTAATTCCATATTTTTTATCTCCTTTTTAACTATTTAAAGTCTAAATGTATTATATAATATTTTGACAAAATTTAAAATAGAAATATAATGATTTTATGGAGCACAATATGATGTTAATTGATTTTGATTTAAAAATAAATTTTTCAACAGTTATCGCCTTATTTTTAGGCATTATTTTAGGTATGATTATATTGTTTTTAATCTATACTTTAACATCGCTTAATTCCATTAAAAAAAGAAGAATAATTGTCTCAAAAGAATTAGAAAATATTACTGATGAAGATATTAAAAATCTAATTAACATATCTAAAGAACAATTCAATATAAAACGAAAACAAAATAAAGGAGTAACGTTTGATGATTTTCGCGTGATAGTTGTTAATCTTATCAATCAAATCGCCTATCGTTTTTATCCAAAAAGTAAGCATCCAATTGCAGAACTTACAATCGATGAACTTATTTTGTTAGATCGTTATCTCATTAACCGCATTGATTCGTTTACTTCAAAAAAAGGTCTTAGATTAATTAAAAAAGTAAAAATATCCACTATTATTGAAATAATTAACACGAAGAATAGTGTTGAAAACACAAAAACATTTAAAACAATCAAAAAGGGAAAGCTAGACAAAGTTGCAACTACTATTTGGACTATCGGTCATATCTTAAATCCAGTCACCTGGATTAACAAATTAATTATTAACCCTACCATTAAAATGCTTTTCAATAAGATTTGCATTGTAGTTATATCTATAGTTGGCCAAGAAACATATCATATATATTCCAAAAAAATTTTCACTGAAGCAAATGATGAACTTGAATTATTAGAATTAGTAGAAAAATTGAATTTAGAAGAAAAAGAAAAAGAACTAGTTTAAATTAATTTTTCTAATTAATACAATGCAACATAAAAACCCAGCAAAAAAGATGAGTCGACACTCATCTTTTATTTAGCAATTTTATTTTGTTAAGAATGCTACGTAACTTAAATATGCTTCATAAACGTCAGCTTTAGAAGATATTTCCATAGGTGCATGCATATTTAAAATTCCTACACCTGCATCAATAACGTTCATATTGTAATTTCCTAGAATGTATGCGATAGTTCCGCCACCACCAGCATCAACTCTACCTAATTCTGCTGTTTGATAGTGAATATTTTCATCATCAAGAATTTTTCTTAACCAAGCAATAAATTCTGGATTTGTATCATTACATCCACTTTTACCTCTAGATCCAGTGTATTTATTAAATACAATACCTTCACCCATGAAAGCAGCATTTTTCATTTCATTTACACTTTCAAATAATGGATCAACGCCAGCAGATACATCACTTGATAACATATAAGAATTTTCCATTGTTTCACGTACAGATAAGAAATCTGTATCACCAACTTTAGCAAGTAATCTTGCTACTGTGTTTTCAAAGAATAATGAATGAGCGCCAGTTGCACCAACAGAACCAATTTCTTCTTTATCGACCAAAATGCAACATGAAGTATACTCAGGATCTTTAACATCTAAAATAGCTCTTAAAGACGTATAAGCACATACGCGATCATCTTGACCATAGCTTGCGACCATACCACGATCTAGGCCATAATCACGCGCTTTACCGGCAGGCACGACTTCAATTTCACTAGAAACAAAATCGTCTTCTTCAATACCATATTTTTCTTTTAGCAATTTTAATACATTAGCTTTTACACTAAATTTTTCATCTTCTTTTAGAGGGATACTTCCGATTGTAACATCCAAGTTTTCACCTTCAATAACTTTAGCAGCAGTTTTAGTCAATTGATCTTGTGATAAATGGATTAATAAGTCTCCAATACCCAATACTGGATCATCTTCACTTTCACCAATGTTAACATTAACTGTTGTTCCATCTTTTTTACAAACAACACCATGTAAGGCAAGAGGAATTGTAACCCATTGATATTTTTTTATTCCACCATAGTAGTGAGTATCTAGTAGAGCAAAACCATCTTTTTCATACAAAGGATTTTGTTTTAAATCTAAACGTGGTGAGTCAATATGAGCACCTAATATTCTCATTCCTTCTTTTAAAGGTTTCTTACCAATAATAAATAAAGCAATGTTTTTATTTTTATTAAGAACGTAGACACGATCTCCAGCCTTTAATGATTTAAATCTATCTAATGGTTTGAATCCTGCTTTTTCAGCAAGTTCAATACTTTGTGCAACACATTCTCTTTCAGTCTTACCATTGCTTAAGAATTCAAGATAAGGCTTGTTAAATTCCATAATCGCTGTTACTTTTTTGCTATCGGCAGATTCCCATATATTTTTTCTATACATATTAACAACCTCTTTTCATTTGACTATATTATAAGGTAATTTTTGCCATTTTCAAGCAAATAAACTTATAGAGTTTATTATTGCATACTAAAATATTGTTTTTAATATTTCAAAAAGTTTAGTTATAATATTAAAGGGATGAAAAAAATGAATATAGATTATCAAGACATTGAATTGAATAGCAGTAAGTCAAAAGAACATTTAACAATTGCTCTTGGTAATTTTTCTTGTTTTCATCTAGGACATTATGAATTGCTTAAATCCGTTATAAAAATCTCCGAAACCACTGATACACTCGCAAGTGTTTTGTGTCTTTCAGATGCAAATTTCAGTAAAAATATCATGACATTATCTGATAAACAAGATTTTTTAAAGCATGTAGGAATAGCAAAATTAATTAATATCAATTTTGATGATGCATTTAAAAAAATTTCATATCTTGATTTTATATATTTCTTAAAAGACACTTTGAAAGTCACAAATGTTGTTGTGGGAGAAGATTTTCGCTTTGGCTATAATCGCATTGGTTCAATTGAAGACTTGAAAAAACACTTTAATGTCAATGTAATTAAATTAAAAGAGATAAACGGAGAAAAAATTTCCACACAAGACGTCATTAAAAAAATTCAAAATGGCGATGTGGATGCTGCAAATAGATTATTAGGTTTTAACTACACTATTACAGGTATTGTAAAAAAAGGAAAGCAAAATGGACACAAAATTAATTTCCCGACAATTAATTTATCACTTGCCGATTACATCACACCAAAAAATGGTGTTTATAGTGCATATTTAAATTACAACAATAAAAAAAATCTAGGTATGGCGTATATAGGCGTTCATCGTACAATTGACGCATTAGAAATACCAATACTAGAATTAAATGTGTTTGACTTTGATAAAGATTTATACGATGAAACTGTAAAAATCGAACTTATAGATCGTATAAGTGATGATTTTAAGTTTTCTAACATTGAAGAATTAAAAATCGCCTTGGCGCAATATAAAAGCACTATTTCAAAGAGATATAGTGCTAAATAATTAAAGTATTAAATGTTCAAGATAATAGGCCTTTTTATACAACTTTTTGTGAATTGTTTTAGTTATTTCTAATGCATTTTCTAGTCCAAATTTATTTATTGCTAGTACTTTTGTTAATTCGTCTAAATTAATTCTAGAACCTATTAGGGTTTCTTTATTTTGCTCAAATCGGTATTTTATTAATGGCAATAGAAATTGATCTCTCAAAATATTATTTATGATAATGTCTTTATCAAATCCGTCTAAAATCAACAAATCAACGTCTGATAATGATTCTAAGTAGTCGTGTACTTCTTCGCTACTTTTATAATAATGATCCTTCACATATTCTAGTGTATCTTTGATATTAATAAAGGCAATTCCACCAAGTTTATTTTTAGCATAATCATTTGCATAACTAACTAAAAACTCAGTTTTAGAAGAATCTTGTGAGCCATAGACAAACAGCCAATCCTTGTTTTTGTCTTTTATTTTCTCTTTTAATGCAATTTTTAACTGTTGACGATTTCCATTTTTAAAATGCTTCATGTCTTTTAAACTTAAATCACTATATTTTTCAGAAAAATCGCAATAAATGTAATGAGAAGAAATCGCCCGTTTTTCGATATATAAACTACACATTGCGTAATTTTTATCTATATACTTAGCGCTTTTAACAGGAAAAACTCTCATTCCTTTTACTTTATTTGGACAATTTTTTAATCCTTTACAATTTTTGCAATTGTTATATTCCTTTTGAGCATCGACAAAAATATAAAGATAATCAATGAATAAATCATGTGATACCTTTAGTGGTCGCAAAATATCATCTACATAATCTTTATCGTTTTTAATTTGATCGATAAATTCGTTTTCTAGTTCTAAATCATCTGCAGTTTTAGCTGCATTTTCAAAATATTTTTTATTCATCGTTGTCATCATCCTCTAAATCCGGATTGAACTCTACAACTTCGTTTTCGTTATCAAAGAATCTTTCTTTATTCTTCTCAACATGGATTTCTTTTTTCTCTTTTATCTTTTTATTATTTTTATTTACTTTATTCAAATAATTCAAGGCCTCAATAACACTTGTTACACCTTCACGCACTAATGAAGCAGCAACTTTTTCCACATATTTTCTTGGTAAAGTATTTTGTTTGACTTCTAATGTATAACTAACTAAAGCATTAATAACCCCATTAGATAAATTAAAATTTGTCGCCAAATATTCAATTAATTCTAAATCTGCTTGTGATGGTGCTGTATTATTTTGCAAATAACTTAAATACTTAATTGCAGGTGTGTCTTCCATTAATTTAATGAGTTCTGCGTATTTGCCATCACTTGCACTTTTTGATGCATTTTTAGTTTTTCTTGGCATTATTTTGCTATACTCATTGAGATTTTTAAATGTTTCAGTCAATTTATAAACATCTAATCTTTCGCCATGTTTCAATGTATAATCGCAATAATATTCAATATATTTTGCTGCAGTATCTTCATCAATTCCGTAAATTGAAGCAATTTTTGCTAGGTGATTTATCTCTTCTTTAGTCAAAAATTCTTTAGATAAGAAATATTGGTTAACTAAGATTGAAACAAATTTATCTCCATCAAATTTCGTATAAATATTTCCAGTTGTTCTTCCTTTTAAATCTCCAAGTTTTTTTGAACTAGAGCTATTTAACGAATTTATATCATTTAAAAACACTTCACCAAAGGTAGCTGTTACTTCAACATAGTCCTTAGTATCGATTCTAATCTTATAAATCGAAGCAATTTTTTGAACATCTTTTTCGCCAATATATTTAGTTAAAATTCCCGAGAAAAAAGGATCGTCGAAAAATTCTCTTGGTTGCTTTGGAGCATAAAGGCAAAGCATAAAACAGCGTTTTCCTTCACCTATATCTTTTTGGTAAGTCTTAATTAGTCCTAATGCCTCAAGACGTCTTCTTTGTGATAAAAGATCCCCAGTTGTCATTTGCATACTATTCAATAATTTATCAATTGAAGAAAAACCTTTTTCACGATCATTTTCAGCATCTGACCATAATTTGAAAAATAAGGCTATTGCTCCAGCGCCAACAATCGGCTGATATAAATCTATCAAAACTTTTCTGTCGGAATCGGATAGAATACTCCCAAAACGGACTTCATAAAAATCATAATTACTCATATATTCCATCCTAACACCTTCTTTTGAAACATTATATCATGTCTCAATGAAATTTTAACCAAATACTTTTTTACTATTAATATTTTTATTGTAAATGCCTTTTTTCACTACCTGTTTAACATTTTTTTAAACCACTTATTAGAGATTATTGTGGCAATAATAAAAATCATGCATAAACTTATGCTTGATGAGTTATTAAAATATGTTTATAACAATAAAATTGTTATTTAATTTTATTTTAGAGAGTGTTATAATCATAACGAACATTTAGTTTCGGAGGTCGTATTTATGAAACGAGTTGGAATATTAACATCTGGTGGAGACGCACCAGGAATGAATGCTGCATTACGTGCTGTTGTGCGTGCAGGTATTACAAACGGATTAGAAATGTTTGTTGTCTATGATGGTTATAAGGGATTAATTGAAGGAAACATTCAACAAGTTGATCGTACATTTGTTAGTGACATTATTAACCGTGGTGGTACAATCATTCGATCTGCTCGTCTACCAGAATTCAAAGAAATTGAAGTAAGAAAAAAAGCAATTGCCCAACTAAATAAATTAGGAATAGAGGCTCTAGTATGTATTGGTGGCGATGGTACTTATCAAGGCGCTAAAGCTTTATCTGATATGGGAATAAATTGCATCGGTCTTCCTGGAACAATTGATAATGACATTGCATCAACCGATTATACAATCGGATTTGATACTGCTCTCAACACAATTACTGATGCTGTAGGCAAATTAAGAGATACTTCTTCCTCTCATCAACGCTGTTCAGTCGTTGAAGTAATGGGAAGATATTGTGGCGATCTTGCCTTATATGGTGGCATTGCTAGTGGTGCAGATATTATTGTTACATCAGATCATCCACTCGTCCGTGATGATATTATTGAAAAAATAATCAAAATGCGTAAAGAAGGTAAACAACACATTATGGTTATTATCACAGAAAAGTTATGCGACGTACATGAACTCGCACGTGACATTGAACGCAGAAGCGGTATTGAATGCCGTGCAGAAATTTTAGGACGTATCCAAAGAGGTGGCTCTCCTACTGCTAGAGATCGTGTTTTAGCTGGTAGAATGGGTGTCAAAGCAATTGAACTTCTTTTAGAAGGAAAAGGTGGACGTTGTGTTGGTTTAAGAGGTAATGAATTAGTAGACTATGATATTAATGAAGCCTTAAAAATGCCAAAACATAACAACGAACAATTAATTAAAGTTGCAAGAGCCATAAGCTAGAGGATAAAAAAATGAATATTACTAAGAACACTAAAATTGTTTGTACTATTGGTCCTGCAAGCGACAACTATGAAACTTTATCACAACTTATCGACGCTGGAATGAACATCATGCGACTAAACTTTTCACATGGTGAATATAAAGATCATTTAGCAAAAATCGAACTTGTTCGACAAATTGAAAAGGACAAAGGAGTCATTATACCAATTGTATTAGATACCAAAGGTCCTGAAGTTCGTTGCCATTTATTCAAAGATGGAAAAGCTGAAATCAAACGTGACTCAATTGTTCGTATTGCTATGGAAGAAATTTTAGGTGATGAAACAAAGTTCTCTGTCACTTATAGTAACCTTTTTGATGATGTAGAAATTGGTAATAAAATTCGAATTGATGATGGAAATCTTGAATTAGATATTATCGATAAAGATTTCGAAAAACGTGAACTAGTAACTAAAGCTCGCAATACTCACACAATTACTAATCGTAAAGGTGTAAATGCTCCTTTTACACGTCTTTCTATGCCTTTCATCTCTAAAAAAGATGAAGAAGATTTAAAATTCGGATGTGAAAACGGCGTTGATTATGTTGCCGCATCTTTCACTCGTCGTCCAGAAGATATTTTAGAAATTAAAAAAGTTCTAGCAAAATATGGTCATCCTGAGATTGGTGTTATTGCCAAGATTGAAAACCAAGAAGGCGTTGATAAAATCAATGAAATTATTGATGTTTCAGACGGAATTATGGTCGCACGCGGTGACTTGGGTGTTGAAGTTCCTTCTGAAAATGTCCCTGTCATTCAAAGTCATATCATTGAACAATGTCGTATTAAAGGAAAACCAGTAATTACTGCTACACAAATGCTTGATTCAATGCAAAAAAGACCTGTGCCAACACGTGCTGAAGTTAGTGATGTCGCTAATGCAATACATGAAGGTACTGATTGCGTTATGCTATCTGCAGAATCTGCATCGGGAGAATATCCTGTTCTTGCAACAGAAATGCAAGCAAAAATATCTAAAACAATGGAAAAGTATCTTGACTATGAAAAATTAGCACATGAAGCTTATGATACTTCTGAGAAAAACAATTCTGATGCAATCTCTAACTCAGTTGCAAACACTGCACTTTTAATTGGAGCAAAGCTAATCATTACAATTTCAGGAAAGGGAACTACTCCTAGAAGAATTTCTAAAGCTCGCCCATGCTGTCCAATCATTTGTATTTCATCTTCAAGACAAACACTTTTAAAACTTGGTTTATTCTGGGGAGTGTATGGAATCCTTGTTCCAAAAGTTCCTAATCTTATTGAAGAGATGGAAGTTCTCGCTATCATTAAAGCTCGTGACTTAGGAGTTGATATAGGAGATACTGTTATTTTAACAGGTGCAACTCCAGCTGGATCTAAAGGCACAAACTTTATGAAAATTTTAACTTTAAATAGTTTAGCAGAAGACTAAAATCTTCTGCTTTTTTTATTGTTTTTTTCTTAGTGTTAAATAACTATTATAGATTAAAAAATCTATATTAAGATTCGTTGACAATCAACTTTCATAGATTATAATTAAGAAAAAAAACTTGGAGGTCTAATGAATAAAACTATTGTAACTTGCGATTCAACAATTGCAATTTTGCCAGAAATGGCTAAAAAATATGATTTAAAAGTTTTACCTTTAAATGTTATTGTTGATAACATTGAATATCATGATGGTGTTGATATTAACTATTTGGAACTTGCCAAAATGATGCGAGAGGGGCATATAGTAAAAACATCAACACCTACACCATATGAAATAGAAAATTTTTTCGACAAATTATTCGAAGAAGGATATGAAAAAATAGTGCATTTTACTATTTCAAGTAAACTATCTTCAATGTTTGATTTATTTACAAATGCTTGCCGAAATAAATATAGTGATAAAGTTGTTATTGTAGATTCCCTCAGCGTTATGTCTTTTATGTTAACATCTGTTCTAACAGCTAAAAAGCTTATAGAAAAAGATGAAATGCCAATAAACGAGGCTTTAGAAATAGTTAAAAAGAATATCGGCGACTTTGACGTTACATTTATTCCTGAGTCACTAACGTATTTGAAACGCGGAGGAAGAATTAATCCTGCTATCGCTTTCTTTGGTAACTTGATTGGTTTAAAACCAGTTCTTGGCTTTAAAGATGGTGCAATTACTAAAATCGGCACAACTAGAAATGTAAAAATCACTTTAAAGGAAACTGTAATTCGCCTTGCTGAAATAAAAAAGGATCCAGAAATTTATAAAGTTTCTATAGCTGCTGTGGACACTAATCCGGCACTAATTGAATTTATCGAAAAACTTATTAAAGAATACTTATCAGAATATGAATATTCAATTAATGGATTTTCTGTTAACGTCGAAGCACATACAGGCCCTGGGACAATTGCTTTAATTTTAGAAAGAAAACCCGGGAAATAAATTATATTTATTTGACAATACTATTTAAGTAGATTATTATATTAATGCGTTGAAAAAGACATGTTCTTAACCTTACTTTATTTAGAGAGGAAATAAATTGGTGCAATATTTCTATAAAGCAGTTAAGAAAACCACTTTGGAGCATTTTGCGAAATAAGCAAAACGTTGCTGGCGTTAACAGTTCTTAAGGGCACATTTATTTTTTAAATGTGAATTAAGGTGGTACCGCGCATATTAGCGTCCTTATGTTAGGGCGCTTTTTTTATTTTTAGGAGGTAATTATTATGATTAAAGTAACATTAAAAGATGGAAGTATGATTGATGTTGAAAAAGGAACTTTAGTTATTGAAGTAGCTAAAAACATTTCAACTGGTCTAGCTAAAAAATCAGTCGTTGCCAAATTAAACGATGTATTAGTAGATTTGAAAACACCAATTGAAGAAGATTCAACCTTAGAATTAGTCCTATTAGAAGATAAAGAGGCTTTTGAAGTATTAAATCATTCTTGTGCTCATTTACTTGCACAAGCGATGAATCGTTTATATCCAGGCACAAAATTTGGAGTAGGTCCTGCAATTGAAGAAGGATTCTACTATGATTTCAAAGTACCAACAGTTGTGACTGCTGAAGATTTTCCAAAAATTGAAGCAGAAATGAAAAAAATTGTAAAAGAAAATATATCAGTTAATCACTACTTCTTAAGCAAGGATGAGGCAAAGAAGAAATTTGCAAATGATGAATTTAAATGCGAATTAATTGATGCAGTTGAAGGAACAGATTTAGTAGGAATTTATGAACAAGGAGATTACGCAGATGTATGCCGTGGTCCTCATGTTATTTCAACCGGAGTACTTAAAAACTTCAAACTTCTTTCTGTAGCTGGTGCTTATTGGAGAGGCGATTCTAAAAATGAAATGTTAACTAGAATTTATGGTACTTGCTATCCAACTGAAGAATCTTTAAATAAACATTTAAATGATTTAGAAGAAAGAAAGAAAAGAGATCACCGTAAATTAGGAAAAGAATTAGGCTTATTCATGATTTCTGAATTTGGTCCAGGTCTTCCATTCTGGCTACCTAAAGGATATCAACTACGTCGTACACTAGAAGATTTTTGGCTTGATTTACATCGCAAAAATGGATATGTCATCGTTGAAACACCAATTATGTTATCTAAACAATTATGGGAAATATCTGGTCACTGGGACCATTATAAAGATGACATGTTTATAACACACGCTGACGAAGAAGAATACGCAATTAAGCCAATGAACTGTCCTGGTGCAATTTTAGTGTATAAAAATGATTTACATTCCTATAAAGATTTACCACTTCGCATTGCTGAGTTAGGACATGTCCATCGTTATGAAGCATCTGGTGCATTAAATGGCTTGTTCCGTGTTAGAACATTTACTCAAGATGATGCTCATACTCTTTTAACAGAAAATCAAATTAGTGAAGAGATTGAACGTATTATTAAAATTTATGATCATGTTTATTCAAAATTTGGTTTAAATTACCATATTGAACTATCTACTCGCCCATTTGATAACTTTATTGGTGATATTAAAGTTTGGGACAAAGCTGAAGAAGTTTTAGAAAAAGTATGTCGTGCAACTGGAAAAGAATTTAAAATCAATCCAGGCGATGGTGCATTCTATGGACCAAAACTCGACTTCAAATTAAGAGACTCTATGAATCGTATTTGGCAATGTGGAACAATCCAACTCGACTTCCAACTTCCAGGAAGATTTGAATGTACATACATTGATGAAAATGGCGAAAAGAAAACTCCAGTTATGATTCACCGTGCATGTTTTGGATCTATTGAAAGGTTTATCGCAATTATTACAGAAAACTATGCCGGTGCATTCCCAACATGGTTATCCCCAATTCAAATTAATTTACTTCCAGTTCTTGCAGCTGCACAAGGTGAATATGCACACGAATTGAAGAGTGAATTTGAAAAAGTTGGATTACGTGTTGAAGTAGATGATCGTAATGAAAAACTTGGCTATCGTTTAAGAGAATCACAAATTCAGAAGATTCCTTATACTCTCGTACTTGGTGATAACGAAGTAAAAGATCGTACAGTAACTTATCGTAAATATGGAACACAAGCTCAAATAACTGTAACAGTTGATGAATTCCTCAAAATGATTGAAGAGGAAATCAAAAACAATTAAAAAAAGCATCAATATAATCAAAAGTATTGTATGCTATCAACAATAATGATAAAATAAAAATAGATGATCCTATACTCATCAAGAGATCATCTCCTTTCAAAAAAACCGCTTAAGATTGTGATTAGTTGTCATCGGCGGTTTTTTTGTTTGTTATATCCATCTAGCATAATTTCACATTAAAATTTTTTTGCAAAATATCAGATATTTGTATATACTATAAATGAGGAAGGTCCTAGATCAATCTAGTGACTAACTCCTGTTGGTGGTTAGCCGCCTATGATTGAGAGTTTAGGGCGGCTTTTTTTATTTCTATCTCTTTTTATTATTTCTAATATTAAGGATAATTGTAACCACAATACTTACGATGGTAAATATTAAGCTTACAATATTAATAACCAAAGTCATTAATGAAGTCTCCTTTCTATAATCAGAGACTCCATCGATAAATGATTTTTAAAATCACCATAGATATCATCTCCTTCAGGCAGGAGTAATGCCGCCTAGACTATCTAGGTCCTTCATTATACTTATAGTTGAGACAAATTGAAAAAGCGTAATAATTTCCAAATTAATAAACCTCTAATATTTAAATTGGAATTATCTCTTCTTCTTAATCATTTTTACGCAAATAAAACTATAGGCTATAAAATTTTTTATTGACATATAATATTAACTAGTGTTAATATAATTAAGCGAACAAAATACGTGGAAAGAAGAGGCGCCCGCTTCTCACCTGATTCATTTCGTGAATAGGTAAATGTCACATATCTTATTTGATATTTTTACGGGCGCATCCTGCGTCCGTTTTTTAGTTCAAAGGAGGAATTATTATTTACAACCCAAATTTCGTCAACCCACAACAAAGACCAGAAAAAACAAATAACGATTTAGTTAACGAATCAATTCGTTTTTCATCCGTTCTTGTCATTGGACCTAATGGTGAACAATTAGGAATTATGTCTTCAAGCGATGCTTTATATAAAGCTCGTGGATTCAATCTTGATTTACTCTGTGTTGCTCCTCAAGCGCAACCACCAGTATGTAAGATTTTAAACTATGGTAAATATCGTTTTGAAGCACAAAAGAAACAAAAGCTTAATAAGAAGAAACAAACAGTCGTTGAAACCAAAGAAGTTCGCTTAACACCACAGATTGGTATGCATGATTTAGAAACAAAAGCTCGTCAAGCAACAAAGTTTTTCCAAGTAGGAAATAAAGTTAAAGTTTCTGTTAAATTCCGTGGACGTCAATTAAGTCACGTTGAAGTTGGTGAAGAAGTTTTAAATAAATTCTTTGAACTTGTAAATGAATATGCAGTAATGGAAAAAAAGCCAAATTTAGATGGCAAATTCTTATGTGCAGTTTTAGCACCAAAAGGTAAAAAATAGGAGGAACGTAGTATGCCAAAAATGAAAACAAAACGTGCTTTAGCAAAACGTGTTAAAAAAGTTGGAAATGGCAAATTAAAAATTCATTCAGCTTACACATCACATTTAGCACACAACAAAACACACAAACAAAAAAGACAATTAAGAAAGGCTTCATATGTATCTAAGGGCGATTATAAGCGCATTAAATACTTGTTGCAATAATAGGAGGTAGAGTAACATGAGAGTTAAGAATAGTGTCACAACACGTGCAAGACGTAAAAAAATACTCAAAAGAGCAAAAGGTTACTTTGGTAGCAAACACCGCTTATTTAAATCTGCTAAAGAACAAGTAATGCATTCCTTACGCTATGCATACAGAGATCGTAAACAAGTAAAACGTGATTATCGTAAACTTTGGATTAAACGTATTAATGCTGCTTGCAGAATGAATGAAATTTCTTATTCCAAATTCATGAACGGATTAAAATTAGCTAACATTGAAATCAATCGTAAAATGCTTTCAGAATTAGCTATCAATGATCCAAAAGCATTTGCAGAAATCGTTGAAAAAGCAAAAAAAGCTTTAGCAAAGTAAAAAATTAGGTTCGCTTCTGCGAGCCTTTTTTATTTCCTTTTTTCATAATATCTGCTAAATCTTTATATATCTCAAACAAACGATCATAAATAGTTTTATTTTCATTCATTTTGATTAATTCTACTTTGCCATTTTTAACATAAATAAAAGCCTCAGGATTTATCGTTAACCCTCCTAGACTTCCACCTAAAAGTGGTGAATCAGAAGAATATTCAAATAACAACTCATTATTTTTACCATTATTTTTTAATTCGCTTCCACCAACACCAAATCCAAAAATAAGTCGTGAGATGGGTACTATCACTTCTTCATCACTAATATTTATAGGATTTCCAATAATACTTGTAGAATCCACAACATTTTTGACACTATTTAGCGATGACATAACAAATTCTTTAATTGACTTTTCCATACTTTTTTCTCCTTTAATTAGAAATTTGACTTAAGATTACATTTAATAATCGTACTTTTAAAGTTGCTTGAACTTCTACTTTATTTTCTCCAACAGTTCTTTGGTATTTAAAACTATTAATTCGTTTAATATTTAATGCGGAAAACAAATTTAATAATCCATATATGTATGCATCTATATAATCAACATATTCTTTTTGATATTTAACTTTAATACCTACAAAGGAAATGCTATTAATTAATGGCATTATTTTTATGTTCAATTTCATTTTTTCACCTTGTATCGCACTGGCAATTAGCTTTGCGTATTTTGCACTATACACTTTTATATTAAATAGATTTACTTTAAGTTCAGTGCCGTCTAAATTAATAGAAACTTTTATAGTCATTACAAGAATAAAGATAATAAGTGCGACAAGTATAAGAATAATTAAGAAAATAATCGATAGAGCATTCATAACATTAGTATGTGTAAAAAAATTAAAAAAAATTAAAAAGGCAGGTTTTGTCTGCCTTTTAAATTATTTTCCACAAGCGGTTTTACCATTTGAGCGTGTGCTTCTTGTAGTTTTTCGAGGTTGAGATTTGCAAGATGCTGATTTAGCACTTCTTGTTGTTCTCGTAGATCTTGTTGATCTTGCTTCATTTACATCGTAATCTTCACCATATTCATACTTATTTGTTTTAGTATTGCGTGTATTAGCAGATTTTTTAGCACTACTCTTTCTTGTAGTTGATTTGCTTGAGTGATTTTGTCTCACAAAAATTCACCTCCTCATTTAAGGTTAGTTTCTGTAAGTTTTCAAATTTTATAAATAATTTTTATCTGTGTCTGTAATATCACTAGTCACTACAATTGTTTCTGTATTATTTACGCATTCATTTATATCACTTTCAAAGTCCCATTTTCCTTCAAATGCTAAAACTTCTTCTAATCCAGGAGCGGTTTTAGGATTTTTTGGCGCAAAAATTGTGCAACAATCTTCATAAGGACGAATAGATATATCATAAGTGTTAATTTTTTTTGCGATTTTAATTATTTCTGTTTTATCAAATATTGCTACAGGACGAATTATTGGCATTGTAGTGACATCATTAATTACACTCATTGAAGCAAGCGTTTGAGAGGCAACTTGTCCAACTGATTCTCCATTTGCAATTGCCAAACATTTATATTTTTTAGCCAAACGTTCAGAAATTCGATACATCATTCTTCGCATAATTGTAATCGCATAAGATTCATTTGAATATTTATAAATATTTTCTTGCAATTTAGTAAATGGCACAATGTGTACTTTAATTTTAGCTTGATAGCGATTTAGTTCTTTACACAAATCTTGAATTTTATCAATGACTGCGGCATTTGTATATGGTGGGGCTGCAAAATGTACACATTCTAATGCTACTCCACGTTTCATAAGCAAGTAAGAGGCAACCGGAGAATCTATCCCCCCAGACATCATCATAATAGCTTTTCCACCTACTCCTAAAGGATATCCGCCTGCTCCCATTATATCTTCAGTAAAAATATAGGCGGCATCCTCTCTAATTGTAATTGACACTAAGACATCTGGAGAATGAACATCAACTTTATAAGAAGAATTTTTTAAGACATAACCTGCAATTTGACGGTTAATATCATCACTAATAATTGGATAAAGTTTATCGGCTCTTTTGGCCCGCATTTTGAAAGTTTTTTTGTTTTCTTTTTTTAGTATATCAAGTGTTAAAATTTTTAAATTTTCAATATCTGTATTTGTTTTTATAACGAGCGAAAAAGAGTAAATACCAGAAACATCTTTTAATCTTTCGCATATTGGCATAGGATCTAGTCCATTTAAATTTATGTAGATATGATCCATGCGTACATTATAAGTTAATCCTTTAAAATCTTTTAAAGCATTTCGAATATTGTCACCTAAACGAAAGATGAAATCTTTTTTATTTTTTCCTTTTGTTGAAAGTTCACCAAAGCGAACCATAATGTGATCATACATTGCTTCGTTCATGTTATTGCCTCCTAACGTAATTCGTTTAATATTTTTTTCAATGCAATTATAAATTGCTTAGCTTCATTAATTGTATTATTTTCATCAAAACTCAATCTTATTGAATTACTGGCAATAGTTATACCTTTATTCATAGCAGTTAAAACATGAGATTTTTCATTCTTTTTAGAAGAGCAAGCTGAAATGGTAGAGACCATAATATTTTGTAAAGAAAGTGCTTCTACTACTACACTTGCTTTGTGTTTTGTTAAAGAGAAATTCAAGATATATGGCGATGCATTAATATCAGGAGAATTGATTACTACTTCCTCAATGCCTTTCAACTCTTCTTTTAAGTAATTATTTATTTCTTTAATATGTTGATAATTCTTATTAGTCTTTTCTATTTCAAGACGTAGAGTTTTCGCTAAAACAACATCACGTGGAACATCATTAGTGCCACTTCTAATATTATCTTCTTGTCCGCCACCAGAAAATAATGGTAACGGGCGAATGTTTTTCTTTATAATCAACATTCCCGAACCTTTTAAGCCATGAATTTTATGGCTGGAAGCAATAAACATATCAAGAACTTTATAATTTAAAGGCAGCTTAGTTATTCCTTGAGTAGTGTCGCTATGAAAGAAACATTTTGGATATTTATGAATTATCTCTGACATTTTTTCAATATCATTAACACTACCAACTTCATTATTGACATGCATAATAGAAACTAAAATTGTATCGTTTCGCATAGCATTTTTTAAAGTGTCAAGAGCAACACAGCCTTGTTCATTAACTGGTAAAATTGTTAAAGAAAATCCAAATTCTTCTTCAAGTTGTTTAAAAGCATTTAAAACTGAAGGATGTTCAACACTACTAGTAATTAAATGCTTACCACGATTTTGATAAGCCAAGGCTACGCCTTTAATAGCAATATTATTTGATTCAGTTGCACCACTAGTAAAAACAACTTGATAAGAATTATCAAGATTAAATAGTTTCAAGATTTGCTCTCTAGACATATTGAGCAAACGACTTGAATCTTGTCCATATTTGTGATTACTTGCCGCATTCCCATAATATTTGACACATAGTTCATTAAAGGAATTTAGGACTTCACTATTTACACTAGTGGTTGCTGCATTGTCAAAATAAATCAATTTTAAAACCTCCACAATGCTAATTTATGCATATTGATAATTGTTTGTTTGAGTTAAAGCCTATTAATTAGATGATTCTGCTGTATTTCTAATTTTCTTTGTTGCATTTCCAGCATCCATATAAGCACGCTCAAATTCTCCATCAAAAAATGAAGTTTCTATTTGCGTAAAAAGATTAGCAATTTCGCTTGAATGATGACGATAACGATTAGCGTATACAACTAAACTTTCCGTAACTGTTGCAAAATTGTTATTATTTTCGATAGTCTTAATTAATTTGTCCTTCTCATCTTCAAAACTGATAACAATTTCATTTATCTGTTTAACGTTTATTGGTTGGATCTTTAACATCAAATTAATCTCATCAATTGTTTTAAATAACTTATCAAATTTTTCTTCTTGAGCAGTTTCATAATTGACTAAATTAAATTCATGAACAATACTCTTAGATTTTTTCAATGATAAATAAGCCTCTTTTATTGTATCAACCGCACTATTGTAGTCATCCTCTAAAGATAGTAAATATGCAGAAAAATCATTTAGTTTAATTGCTGCTAACTTAGTTAATTCTTTTAGTTCGCTACACTTACTATCAAGTAAAGAATATGGTTGCTTTGTTAATGAATGAATGTAATTGTCTAATGTTCTTTTAACATTACCAATTTTTGATATATTAAATTTAATAACATCTACTTCATTTAAATATTTTTCTTCAATAATATAATGTGCACTGATATCCGGTATAACATTATAAATTTTTATGAATTTATCCTCTAAAATTCTAACTTGTTTTATTACTTCATCAACATTGTTTTCATAATTTTCTTTTGCATATGTTTCTTGTTCAATTTTATCCATTATATCTGTAATTTCAGCAATAATTCTATCAATTTCATCATCACAACCAACGATATCAAGAGCCTTCAAATGATTTTTTACATTTTCAATTCTTGCCTCAAAATTTTCGATAGAATTATTAATATGCAAGTGATTTAGTGGATACCCATTGCTACACATTTCCTCACTGCGATCTCGTAACACTGCAATCTTATTTGGCAAAACATTATCAATTTTTGCACATAGCAAAGGTAATATTTTAATAATTGGAAGTAATTCTTTTAAAGCACTATCTATACGCTTTAATATAACATTAACAGATTCATAATCAGCATGATCAATCGCCTCATCATAGCGTCTAAAAGCTTCATCAATATTTTCAAATAGAACTGTAAATGATTCATCTACTAATAATAATTCCGCTTGATGTTCATAATATACACTTTTTATATTACGCAGTGCTTCTTTTTGGCTTAAAGACATTTCTTTTGCTTCATCTTCTTTGCGCAAAATATTCTTTAATGCACTGGAAAAGTTTTCTACTCTTTTAAAATATTTTAAAAGAATTTCCTTGTTACGCTTAAAGTTTTCACGGTTTGATTTCATTTTCTTATGATCAGCACCAGTTTTTAACATATTTAAAGCGTTGCGAGCTTGCTCATCTTCAGTCTGCATTAACTCTTCATATTCTTTTAAATATTTATTATATATATCGCTATATAGCAAATTGTAATTTGAGATAGCGTATATTCTTTTTAAATAGGCTGAATCTTGACCAACTAATAATGTGTGAACATCTCCATATTTTTTTTCTAAATCACGTATTTGCTTAATCGAGCGATGACGTTTAATAAAAATATTAAGGATGGTTAATACTACAAATAAAATAGCAATTGCACCTAGTACAATAAAAAAAATTGATTCAGGATGTTCTTTAACTAAATTTAAAGAAATTAAAGACATAAAAAATCACCAACCTTTGCTTCAAAAATAGTATAGCATAAATATAATTATATTTTTATTTTAAAATAAAAATAATCTATTTTTTTGAAAAAAATTAACGATTGATTATATTTAATACACCAAAAAGATTGCTTTGTTACAATCTTTTATTTAATCTATAAGTAGTAATAGCTAATTATTTTATAATTAAACCATCACGAAGGAGAAAATTATGAAAAAAATATTCATTGTCATACCTTTACTACTAATGTCATTGACTGGTTGTAATCAAAATAACATTGTCGAATTACAGATATTAAGTTTCAACGATTACCATGGTGCAATAAGCGAATCAGAAAATCATAAAGGATTATTAAATTTTGCAAGTACAATAAAAGAGCAAATATCTAAAAATAAAAATCACACAGTACTTCTAAGTGCTGGTGATATGTATCAAGGAAGCGCACAATCAAATATAAATCATGGCAAACTCTTGATTGATGTTATGAACGAATTAGGGTTAGAAGCTATGACCATTGGCAATCATGAATTTGACTGGGGCATTGATGTTATTAAATCACATCATGACGGAATTGAAGAAAATGGTGAAGCTAATTTTGATTATTTGGGATGCAATATTTTTGAATCAAATAAAATCTATGATGATTTATATACAATAACTAGAGTGGATTGGGCTAAAGATTACAAAATTGTAGAACGTGATGGTATAAAAATAGGAATTATAGGTTGGATTTCAAATACATGTATGGATGATATATCCGCGCCAATTATTAAAGATTATAAATTCGAAATACCAACAGACTATGTAGGAAAAGTCGCAAAACAACTAAGAACAGAGCAAAATTGCGATTTAATTATTGCTATGGGACATGATGAAAATAGTATTGTCAATCATAGTATTGGGCTTGATGAAGACTCAAATGTAAATCTAATTATCAATGGTCACACTCATAATGCCTATGTGGAAGAAAATGTTAGTTACAATACCATACAATCTGGTAGTTATGGTGAATATTTAGGAATAACCAAAATTAAATATGACAAAGTAAATAAGAAAGTCAAATCAATGACAACAGAAAACAAGTTAATTGAAGATGTAAAGAAACCTAACCAAATAATCAAAAAAATAATTGATGATAGTTTAGAAACAATTAATCCAATTGTTGAAGAAAAAATAGGAGTATCCGGTGAAAATATCAGTAGAACTCTTGGTGCAACATGGACTGCAAATGCTATTAAAAGTGCAACAGGCGCAGATATTGGTGTAGTAAATTGGGGCGGAATCCGCTCTGGCGCCTTCCCAATTAAGAACAACAGTGATATAAAAGTATCGAAATTATGGGAAATTATGCCGTTTGAAAATATGGTAGAATTAACAACATTAACTGGAGTACAAGTAAAATCTTTAGAATTTAACGATGATTCTTTCGTATTCTCATCCGGACTTAATTTTAATGATATTGTTGACGATACAAAATATCGTGTTGCTGCTTGTGACTTCATTTTTGATAAAAAACAATACTGCTTTATGTCTGGCGAAGATATTATGGGAACAAATCTTTATGTTCGTGATGCCCTAATTGAAGATGTAAGAGCGTGGACAAAAGCAGGATTAAAAGTCATGCCTTCAAAAGGAACTAAAGTTGAGGTTTTAATTTAATAATTAAAAAACGAAAAATTATAATATTTTCATTGACTTCAAGAATGAGTTTATGTAGAATAATAACGCATATTTATGCAGCATGTAAATACTGCTCGTCTGACGTTTCATAAGTATATTTTTAAAGTAACCTAGCTGAAAGGTGAAATAATTGATTGAAACATCCGGAGTAAGGGATTTGCACCTATTGCTTTATTTATGCAAAAAATAAAGGAAAGGAAGGAAATAATAATGTCAAGATACACAGGACCAAGTTGGAAAATTTCACGTCGTTTAGGTTTCTCTACTTTAGAAACTGGTGTTGAATTAAAGAAACGCAATTATGCTCCTGGTAAAGCACCTACAGACAAGAGAAAAAAACTTACTGAATATGGTAAGCAATTAGCTGAAAAGCAAAAACTCCGCGAAATGTATGGTGTCAATGAACGTCAATTCCAACGTTTATTCATGATCGCTTCAAATTCAAACGAAGTTACAGGTTTAGCATTTATGCGTATTCTTGAATCTCGTTTAGATAACTTAGTTTATCGTATGGGATTTGCTCGCACCCGTCGTGCAGCTCGTCAACTCGTCAACCACGGACATATCTTAGTCAATGGTAAGAAAGTTGATATTCCATCATACTTATGCTCAGTCAACGATGTTATTGCTGTTAAAGAAGCTTCAAGAGAACTTAAAGTTATCAACGAATCTTTAGAATCAATGGCAATGGTCGTTCCTTACGTTACTGTCGACAAGGCTAAAAAGGAAGGTACATTCCTACGTGAACCAGAACGTAAAGAATTAGCACAAGATATTCAAGAAGCTCAAATCGTTGAATTCTATAACCGCAAACTCTAATATTGCATTTGTAGATTTAAAAAAAATAGGACCACTCATGTGGTCCTTTTTCATTTAACTTTTATTTATAATGTTACTTTAATAAAGTTCTTCTTTCCTTTTTTCAAAACAAAGGTATTTTTAACTTCTTCTTTAGAAATTAATTTCTTAATATCAGTTACTTTATCGCTTTCAATCATAATTCCGCCTTGTTCAACTGCACGACGTGCTTCGGATTTTGAAGTAACTAATCCAGTTTTAACAAGCAAAGTCAAAATGTCAATGTGATTATCAACAAAATCATCTTCACCTAAAGCAATAGATGGCATATTTGCAGCATCACCTTTATTAAATAATGATTTTGCAACTTCTTCAACTTTACGTGCTTCTTCTTCGCCATGTACCATTTTAGTTAATTCAAAAGCAAGTACTCTTTTTGCTTCATTTAATTCAGCACCGACCCATTTCTCCATTAGTTTAATTTCTTCTAAAGGAACAAAAGTTAACATTTTTAAACATTTGATAACATCAGCGTCATCAATGTTACGCCAGTATTGATAGAAATCAAATGGTGATGTTTTATTAGGATCTAGCCACACTGCACCAGATTGAGTTTTTCCCATCTTTTTACCTTCACTATTAAGGAGTAAATTAATTGTTAATGCAGAGGCATCTTTTCCTAATTTTCTTCTAATTAATTCTGTTCCTCCAAGCATATTTGACCATTGGTCATCACCACCAAATTGTAAATTACATCCATAACGTAAGAATAATTGGTAAAAGTCATAACTTTGCATAATCATGTAGTTAAATTCTAAGAAACTAAGTCCACGTTCCATACGTGATTTGTAACATTCTGCTGTTAGCATTCTATTTACTGAAAAATGTGCTCCAACATCGCGTAATAATTCTACATAATTAAGATCTAATAACCAATCTGCATTGTTAACCATAAGTGCTTTACCATCGGAAAAATCAATAAATCTTTCCATTTGTTTTTTGAAGCATTCGCAGTTATGATTAATATCTTCAATAGTTAACATTTGACGCATATCTGTTCTACCAGATGGATCACCTACCATACCAGTTCCTCCACCAATAAGTGCAATTGGTCTATTGCCAGCAAGTTGTAATCTCTTCATTAAAACTAAAGTCATAAAATGACCAACATGTAAACTATCTGCAGTCGGATCAAAGCCAATATAAAATGTTGCTTTACCATTATTAATTAACTCTCTAATAACATCTTCATCCGTAACTTGAGCAATTAATCCTCTTTCTTTTAATTCTTCATATAATTTCATATTTATTCCTCCCAATAAATAAAAAGTCATCCTAATCAAAGGACGACTTAATCGTGGTACCACCTTTATTCGTAGATAATATCTACCTCATTTATGTTTAACGCACATTAACGATATGACTTTTAATCATATAGCTCCAAAGTGTATTCATATTAACTCATTCATCTCTTTTCACCAACCAGAGACTCTCTACAAAACTAATTAATACTACTATCTTTTTCTTAGCTTTAAATTAATTATAAATTAATAAGTTATTTAGTCAACTATAAAGTTGTACTACGTTTAATAAATTCTGAAGCAATCTTTAAATGTTTCTCACATTCTGTTTGATTCATAATATTTGCAAGCATTTCTACTGCCTTTGCCCCGATACTATATAAATCAATATGCATGCATGAAATTTGTGGTCTCAAAATTTGAGCATATTTTGTACCAATTAATGATAATACTTCAACATCTTCTGGCACTCTTAATCCCGAGTCAATTGCAGCATTCATAATTGCAGCAGCTAAAGAATCACGATAAGTTAAGAAATATCCTTTTTTTGTAGATTCAAAGAAGACTTTGAAGTCAGAGTATGTTTTAGAATATGAATCATTACATGATAAGATTCCATAATTTGCATTATTTTGAATATGAGTTTCCACAAACGCCTTTTCAATTCTTGCAAGTAATCTACCAGCATTATGAGAATGTAAGAAATACATCTCTTTATTAGGTTGCTTTAAATACTCATTTACAATATTTCGAATATTATGTTCATAACCGAAATGAATACATCCAACATTTGATGCCTCAATGTCATTATTGATAGCAACAAGTGGAACAGCGTATGATGCAATTTGCATTAACTCTTCGTTTTCTAATTCGTCATCAAAAATAATCGCACCATCAACGTGCGAAGTAATGACACCTTCCATAACTTTTACGGCTTCTTCTCTGTTGTGTGATGTCGTAAACAAACGCAAATTGTAGCCCAATTCTTTGGCTTTGTCTGTCATACCACTGAGCATGTTAGAAATGTAAACATAATTTGCACTAGGAATAACAATACCAATTGTTGTTGATTTTGATGTAGCAAGACCTTGTGCCAATGCCGATGGCTTATAACCTAATTTTTTAATTACAGCATTAACTTTATCTTTAGTCTTTTTGGAGACAATATCGCTATTGTTTATAACTCTTGATACAGTAGCAAGTGAAACGCCTGACACTTTTGCAACTTCATAAATTGTTACACGATTTTTTAAATTTTCCATAATTTTCACATCACTTTCATTAACTTTTTCATTTTAATTGAAAGTATTTTCATAGTCAAGATGGCAAATAAAGAATTTACTCCGATGTTATCGCATTGTAAGCAAATAGAAACAAATCGATAATTCTTAAAAATCGACTAGTTAAAATGCATTTTTTTATTAAAATTAACGTTTTTCGATTAAATTCTTTCGTTCTTTTGCTATTTTACCTTCTATTTCAGTTAATGAATGATCAATATAATATTTAATCATTCTCACTGATAATTTAATCAGCATTTTTTTATCTTCAAAAGAAAAACCATGATAAGAGGCAATAAATTTCATCATTTTTTGTGGTATTTTTTCTTTTAATTGATTTAAATTATGTACTTCAGCATTTGCAAAAAACTCATCGAACAATTTAAGAATTTTGAGTTTTTCTTCAAAACTCAATGACGAAATCCAATCAATAGTGGCTTTACTATAAATTTTGGATAAAACTGAGATATTATCCACTCTTTTTAGATGTGAATCTTCAACTTGCCAAAAGAACATAATGTGCTGAATAACTCCAAAATATGCAGAGTCAACAACATTATAATTATCACAACTATCCAAAATTAATCCTACAACATCATCTTTTGGAATATATTTTAAAAATTTATTAAAGTGCTCAGCACCTCTAATTTTTTCAAAAATATCATAATTAAATCCCGGTCCGTCAAAATTAGTAATTTTAACAATTTTATCCGAATATTTTTCAATCAATTCTGAGCCAATGAAAAACGCAATATTTCCACCCTTAGAATGTCCAATTAACTCAAAACATCCAGTATATAAATCTAAAAGTCTTATAGTGTAACTCAACGTATAATCATAAGATGGAATTTTACGATAAACCCCTAACTCTAAATCTTCTCTCCAACCAGAGATGGATAAATCTGTCCCACGAAATACTATATAATAACTAGAATCAACTCTAAAGGTAATCGCACAAAATTGAACATTATCTGATGTTTTCGCCTCTACTTCTCCAATTTCAAGCATGCCAAAGCGCTTAGAATTAATTACTTCCTCAAATAGTGTTTTGTGGCGCTTTTTTTCAAAAATATCTATGGTTAATGTCTCAATTTCATTAGCAATATTTTTCAGATATATAAATGACTTTATTTTCAATTTTTCATAACTTAAATAGGCTAATTCCGCAAGAATTAGTCGATCGATTTCTGTGATAGGTTCTTCAGCAAAAGAAGTATTTTTGTATTTCGTTAAATAATCAAATAAAGAGGCCATCTGTTGTTTTCCTTTAATTAGTCATTTGTTTACACTTATAGTTTATTCAAATTCCTAAAAAATATCTACTTCAAAATAAAATAAAAAGCTGGTTTTCACCAGCCCTTATTTTAAGCACAATATTTTTTAGTAAATTCTTCATCTGATGGACAGACGAGGTATAAAATAAATTCAACAAATGCAATAATTGCAGGAATAAATGTCCAGCTGAATACAATGTATAGTATTCCAGCAAGAATTTTTCCACAATAGAATTTATGAATTCCAATACCACCTAAAAAGAAAGCTAATAATGCTGCAGCAATTCTGCTTTTTGGTGCTTTTTCCATAAAATCTCCTCCTTATTCACTAATATGATAATTATTTTATATTTTTTTGTCAATGATTCTAATTTATATAACAAAATTAAAAAGCGCCCTAGAAGCGCTTTATCGAGATGTATAACAAACGTTATTTCTTTTTTTTCTTTTTAGATGAGAGAGATTTTTCCATTTTCTTCATAACAGTGTTGACAGTGTCATCCACGTCATCGCCTATTTTGGAAAATTCTTGTTTGATTTCATCTTTAATCTTTTTGACATCTAGAGATTCATGATTTTCTTGGTCATCGTCACAAGATTTCATTTCTTTTGCTTTCATCATGAAATATGGAATTGAAATGGTGAGTGCTGCTCCAGTAATTACGCCGAATCCAAATGCCATCTTACGTAAATGCATAAACCCTCCTTAGTAAGTTAATTCCTTACTAGTAGCTAATCCATATAGCCAAGAATCAATATTCTTTGAGCTCATGAACAGATACACAGTGTTTTTCTTATTTTTTTCTTCAGTCACTAACTGTTCTAATGTATCTATATAGCTTATTCGAGTTTTTGCTTTTAGCAAAATAGAGTTTTCGCTTGTGTTTTCATAAAGAGGTAGGATATATGCTCGATCAAAATCGAGTAATATCTTTTTGAATTCTTTTTGAAATTCTACAAGTCTTGAATAACGATCTGGTTTAAATATGGCTACAACTCTATGTCTAGGATACATCAATCTAACGTTATCAAGACTTGCCTTAATTTCATTAGGATGATGTGCGTAGTCATCAATAAACACATCTCTTGCTATTATCTTTTGCTGTAATCTTCTTTTTATACATGGAATTTCATTAAATCCATCTAGGGCATTTTCTAAATCAAAATTATTATGGTGTAAAAACGCAAGCAAAGCCAAAATATGTAGTGCATTGTACTTTCCAAAAATTGGTACACTAACATGCTTGATGCATTCATTTTTAAAATATACATCGCCAACAATTCCATTTGTTAAATCCAAGCAATTAAAATAATAATCAGCGTTTTTATTTTCACCAAATGTTATTAAATTTTTATGATGCACTTTATTTCTATCTTCATAGTTTATAAATACTGTTTTGGCATTTTTTGCAAATTTGTTAAACGAAGAGTTATATTGTCTTTTGCTTTTAAAATAATCGACATGGTCATAATCTATATTTGTAATGATAATTGTATTAGGATGATAAACAAGGTAATGATCTTTATACTCACAAGCTTCATAAACGAAAAAATTATTTTGGAATCCTCCAATTCCAGTTCCATCCCCCCTTAGCATTGAAGTATTAACATAATTTTTTAAGCCATGATAAAAATAACCCGTTGTTGTGGTTTTTCCATGTGTCCCTGTAATCGCTACTTGATATAAATCATTAAAATACATTGCAATAAATTCGTTATATTCTTTATACGGTTTATTTAATTCTTTAATTTTTGTTATGACTTCATCTACCATAAAATTATGTCCAATGATGACAAAATCAATATCTTCCGGATAAACAAATTCATTATTAAATTCTTGATATTGAATTTCTCTTTTTATTAATTCATCTTCTGTGAATACTTTATGATCAATATCTACTCCACTTACTTCATGTCCATCATCTTTAAGAACACCCGCAAGTGCTGCCATGCCTGATCCTTTAATTCCAACAAGAAAAAATTTCATATAATCACCATTGCATTATATGAAATTTAATAATACTTATATTCAAATAAAAAACTATATTCTGATAAAAAACAAAGGACCAATAACTGGTCCTAATATTCAACTTATTTTCTAATTTTTCCTTTTAAAGAGTGGATACGAATTGATCCGCCTTGTGTCTCTACTAATGCATTAGCATAATCAATTGCTTCTTTTTGAGTTTTGAATAATTTAATTGCTTTTTCGCCACCGGCTAATTTTACTTGCCAGTTTTCATCGTTTTTAGAAATGTGATAAACACGTGCTTTATCTTTGTATTTAGCAGGTGCAACCTCTTTCTTTACTGCTACTTTCTTGGCAAGTGCGACTTCTTTTTTTGCTACTTCTTTCTTAGCAACTTTCTTTGGTTCTTCTTTTTTTACCACTTTCTTCGGTGCTGCTGTAGTCTTTTTTGTTTCCTTCATTTTTCCAATCCCCTTTATTGAATTTGACAGTAGTTTTACATACCAATTATTTATATGTCTTTATATTATATTCAAAAAACATAATATATTTACTACTGTAATAATATTTATATTTTAATTATTAAACATTTAAACGATTTTTTCAACATTAAGAAAATATTTTTTTGATTAATCTTTTAAAATCTCTGCAAATTCCAAATATTATTTTTCAAAGTAATAAAAAAGTCTAGCTTAACTAGACTAATTTAACAATTTTTTCTTAAATTTCATTTTGAAATTCATCTTGATAGGCATTTAATACTTCTTCAACTTCATCTAACTCTTCATCATCAGTGACTTCTGTTAGATTATGTTCATCATCATACTTAAAAGCATAGATATCATCTGGTGCATCATGATCATAGACTAAGACATATTTTGCACATCTTTCGTCGTTTTCATATGTAAAAAGAATTTCCATTGCGTATTCTACACCATCTTCATCTACTACTATAATTTGATTCTCGTTTGCTTTCATAAATTCTCCTTAACGCATAGATAGGTAAGTTTCAAGAATTACAACAGCCGCCATTTTATCAATAACTTTTTTGCGTTTATTTCTAGATAAATCTGCTTCTAAGAGTCTTCGATTTGCAAGCATGGTAGACATTCTTTCATCCACAAGTGCAATCTTTAAATTTGGATTTAATTCTAATAGTTGATCTTTAAAACGCATGGCAGATTGAGCGTGGTCTCCAACATCTCCATTCATATGAAGCGGAAGGCCTAATGCAATTTCATTAACACTTTCTTTTTCACATAGTTCAATCACATGATTAAGAGCTGCTTTGTAGTTACCTTGTTCAAAACGAAATGTCTCTCGACCATAGGCAATCATACCAAGTGAATCAGAAATTGCAATTCCTAGAGTTCTTGTACCTAAATCTAATCCTATTACTTTTCCCATATTATTTTTTTCCTTACGATTACATTTTATACATTAATCAATTAACTTTTTTACTAAATTAACAACTTCATTTAGTTTTGAAATATCTTTTCCAGCACCAGAGGCAAGATCTGGTCTTCCTCCACCAGAGCCAAGCATTAAATTAGATACTTCTTTAATAATTAAACCAGCTTTAATTCCATCCTTAATTGCTTCTTGAGATACAGCACAAACAAGTGGATAATTTCCATTTTCTTCTCCGATTAAAAGCACAACAGAATTTTCATGAACAACTTTTAATTCATCAATTAATTTCATTAAAGAAGAACGATTTACTCCTTCTAAATATTTAACCAAGAAATGATGTCCGTTAAATAAAGAGAATTCTTCCTTTAAAGATTTAGATACTAAAACAGCTTGTTTTTCTAAAAGTAATTTAACTTCAGACTTTAATGACTCTTTTTCATTAATTAATGCTTTTAAACGCATATTATTTTCATTGATTGAATTAGTGCCAAGCATCGATTTTTGTTCACTTAAAATTAACTCTCTTTGCTTTAAGAGTTTATAAGCATTAATTCCTGTCCTAACTTGAATTCTTCTTACGCCAGATGCAATTGATTCTTCAAATTCAATGGCGAAAGCACCAATATCTTCAGTATTTGAAACGTGTGTTCCTCCACAGAATTCTTTAGACACATCAGAGAAACATACAACACGAACAACATCACCATACTTTTCATTAAATAATGCAGTCGCATTTAATTTCTTTGCCTCTTCAATTGGTAACACTAAAGTTTTTTCTTCAATACGAGCATCAATCATTTCATTAACTAATTTTTCTATTTCATTTATTTGATTATCTTTTAACTTTTCAAAATGGTTAAAGTCAAAGCGAGCATAATCAGGAGCAACGTAGCTTCCTTCTTGATGAACGTGATCACCAAGTACTTTAATTAAAGCGCTTTGGAGTAAGTGTAAAGATGAGTGGTTACGCATAATTGCATATCTTCTTTTTTCATCTATAGTTAAATTAAATTCATCACCTATATGAACTTTTCCATAATCTAACGTAACGTGATGTAAATGTTGTCCATGAGGTGCTTTAGTGACATTTATAACCTTCATTGATGTTTCATCATTACTTATGACACCAGTATCTGCGACTTGTCCACCCATTTCCGCATAGAAAACAGTTTCATCAAAAGCAATATCGCCTTCATCATCAAGTGCATCAACTTTTTCGCCGTTTACAAATAATCCAATTACTTTTCCTTTAATAACTAATTTATCGTAATGGAATTCTGATTTTGCTTCAAATTCCATCAAGTCTTTAGCTTGTTTATTCATGCTTTGCAAATTTCCTCGTGCATTTCTTGCACGATCTTTTTGTTTTTGCATTTCTTCTTTAAAGCCAACTTCATCCACAGTTACTTTATTTTCTAAACAAATTTCTTTGGTTAATTCAACTGGGAATCCATATGTATCATAAAGTTTAAAAGCATCTTCTCCGCTTAATTCCGTTTTTCCTTCAATCATTTTTCTTAACATTGCTTCACCAGTTGATAAAGTTGATAAGAATTTTTCTTCTTCTGCTTTAACAATTTTAGATACAAAATCTACTTTATCTTCTAAGTATGGATAGAAATCTTTCATATTATCTGCACAAACTTTAACAAGATGATACATAAATGGTTCATTAATTCCTAATTTAATTCCATAACGAACTGCACGACGTAAAATACGACGTAAAACATATCCTCTTCCTTCATTAGAGAAAGATGCACCATCAGAAAGTGCAAAAGTACATGTACGAATGTGATCAGCTATAACACGGTACGCCATTTTGTGTTCATCATCATATGGAAACTTTGCAATTTTTTCTGTTGCCTTAATAATTGGCATAAATAAATCAGTTTCAAAGTTTGTTTCTACTTCTTGTAAAATACATGCAAATCTTTCTAAACCTGCACCTGTATCAATATTTTTATTTGGAAGTTCTTTATAGTCTTTTCTTTCTACTCCATCAACCGCATTAAATTGAGAGAAGACAATATTCCAAATTTCAATGTAGCGATCATTTTCAATATCTTCTTTAAGCATTCTAATTCCTAAATGCTCAGGATCATATTTTTCTCCACGATCATAAAACATTTCGGTATCTGGTCCACATGGTCCTTCTCCAATACACCAGAAATTGTCTTCCAAAGCAATTAAATGTTCTGGACTCATTCCAAGTTTGATCCATAAATCACGAGTAGCAATATCATCTGGATGATGAGTGATATATAGTTTATCTTTATCTAAACCAAAGTATTTGTCACTTGTTAGTAATTCATAAGCCCAAGGTATTACTTCGTTTCTAAAATAATCACCAATTGAAAAGTTTCCCATCATTTCAAAGAATGTATGGTGACGGGCAGTCATTCCAACATTTTCAATATCATTAGTTCTTAATGATTTTTGAACATTAGTAATACGACGATTACTTGGTATTTCTCTTCCATCAAAATATTTTTTTAGTGCAGCAACACCTGCATTAATCCAAAGTAAAGTTGGGTCATTATTTGGAATTAAAGATGCACTAGGTTCAATGTAGTGTCCTTTACTTTTCCAAAAATTTAACCAAGTCATTCTAATTTCATTTGCGCTCATTTTTTTCATAAAATATCACTCCTAAACATAAAAAAACGTTCCTTAAAACATCATAAGGAACGAAATAATCGCGGTACCATCCTATTTCACTTAATAGTGCACTTAATTTACTTTAACGCAGTTAACGTCGAGTTTTGCTCGCTCTTAGAAGTGGCTCATTTAAGGGGAAGTTAGTCTTTTTCACCGCTAGACTATCTCTAATAAATCCTGAACTTAAATTTCTTCTTCTGCTCTGATTTAGATGTATTATAACACACTTTCATTTTTTTAAACATACTTTTTATTGCAAAAAAGTATATGCACATTATTTTCATAAAAATAAAAACCACCAATCATTTGATGGTGGTTGTTGATGTATTCAGTCAATATAATTGACCTTTAATAAAGGAAGTAAGCACCATTCGCAAATGGATCATTAGCTACTTCCAACACTTATTATATCTAATTTTATAAACTAGTCAATAAAAAATGGAGACCAAACGCCTCCGCCAGACCACTGTATTCTCACAGCGTTAGCAATTTTATTTGCACTATTATTATATGTTGCTTAATAAAAAAAGGAAAGGAAAAAAGTAAAACTTTATAAAGTTTATTTTTGACTCTTTCTACTTTTTTGAATTTGTCTGTTCTTTTGTTTACTTATACAATAATTATTGTATAATAATTAATGTAGTTGATATACGTTAAATCAGTTCATCAACTACTTTTTTTTATTTTTAAATCTATATTTATGCTTAATGTGTTTTATTTTGCATCTATTTTAAAAGCAAAATGCCCTCATATAACTTTTTTTCCACGCTTAATAAATTTTCTTGTGATTTAGTAAGTAGACAAATGAGTTAATTTTTCAATTATGTGTACTCTGTCTATAATTAATGTGCCAAAATAATCTCATCATCTTGATTAACAAATGTTTTTTGCATATACTATAAATGTGATAAGGGAGTAAATCCGGTTTAGAACTCCTCTCACTATTTGTTTAAACAAATAGCGTACATAGGAGCATCCAGGGCGTCCGGTACTGGTTATCACAATTAAACACGCATCGCGTGTTTTTTTGTTTTTCCATACTTGTTTATTAATTCTTTATAATTATCATCATCTGTTAAATATACAGTTTTAATCGTGTTCCTGTCTTTCTTACCAACACCTACAGCAACAATTAAATACTGCATATTGTTATTAATACCAAATACACCATTTAGAATATAAAGATTACCTTTTTTTAAATCTGTTTCAATATACTTATTTGGGCCTGCTAATGCATTACCAATTTTTACTATATCTTCTTCTTTAAATTGGTGCTTTGCTTGAGCAATATGCTCAGCACCTGTATTTCCTTGCATGTCATAATCACGTATTTTAACCTTTCTTCCTTTAAAATCTGTATAAATTTTATTCTGATTCAATTTAACTAAAACACGCTTATCGACATCAAACTTTTTACTTCCAGAGGATTTAACTATATTTTGATAAGCTCTTATATTTTCCGCTTTTTTTTGTTTTTCTTTTAGAAAAACTTTTCTTAAAACTTCTAATTGTTCTTTATCCAGCTTATCAATTTTGCAATTAGTATATTCACGTTTTACCTTTGTCATTATTTCATCATTTCTTTCTTATCAGTTAATATTTAAAAACAAAAAAATTGAGTAATTATGCAAAACAACTCATCAAATGATGAAATATTCGATTTTGCATATTTTACTCAATCATTTATTAGATGATTTGAAGAAATGACTTACTATCTTCTATTAAATTTTAACATGTCACAAATATATTACAAGCATTCATCTAGTAGAAATACGAATTTACTTTCTATTTCATTAATAGTTTCATCACTCAAATAAGCGGATTTTGCATATTTGCTCCAATTTGATACGACATTATTTATCTCAGTAATTATTTTTTTCGCTTTTAAAGCATCAATTCCCATTGATTTTGCAGAACATATTAAATCATATAAAGTAATATCTTTGGTTTTTCCGTTAATTATCATTTGATGTTCACATGTCCAAAATCCGTTTGGATTAAAGGCAAATGTAACATCATATGCTGGCGATAATAACCAATTACCTTTTTGATCCATTATAAATGAAATATTTTTAAGATGATCATCTTGATTTCTTGTAATTACATTGAAGACCATTCTGCGATAAAATTGTTCGATATTTTTATTAGATTTTTCTAATTTAATTATAATGTTTGCTACTTCCTCATAGCTAACAATTCGCGGTGTATTAAAATCATAATGCATCATATCACATAGTGTTTGCATATGTATCTTTTGCATTTCTCCGTCTTTGACGTAGCGATCAAATCTTTTAGTCATAAAGTGATAATATTTCCCATCTTTATAAAGTCTTGACTCCATCATATTAATTCCCGAATCTAATGCCATAAGATAATAAGCATATTCGATTCTTGTAAACTCTGATTTATCAGCATCTTCTTTATCTTTGTTATTTTTAATTCCATCTAGTTTTAGAATAAAGTATTCATATCCTTCACCTACATCAATATGTCCGGATTTAAATTCATCGTTTTCTTTGTTATACGCTACTATTGCTTTAGCGCGTGCTCCACCTGCAAAACAACATGCATTAATGATATTTTCTATTTCTTCTTCATCATCTTTTGTTAAAGCATGTTCTTTGTCATTTAAAACTTTATTTGCAAAATCCACTAAATCATTTAACACTAATTTTTTTGATAATGAAGAAACATTTTCTAAAGCCGGATAATATTCTAATGCACCCATTCCACGATTACTAGTAAAGCGTAGCCAATCTAATATATTAAAATTTTCTTTATTGATATTTTTCATTTTAAGCCAAGTATCAAAAGCTAAACTTCCAAATTTGTCTGGTAATGATCCATCAAATAACCCAGGCAATCCTTTAAAAGTTTCATAATCTAAGTCTTTAAATGAGGACACTTTGTTAGAAATAGGCATCATAAAAGGAGATAATTCAATACCACTATTTATAAAATTCTTATCGTACTCAAAATGGCACACTTTAGAACCATTCTCTAAAGATATTACTCCTATTTTTTTATTTTTAAATCTTACTTCTAGTGATGCCATTTTTTTGTCTCCGCTCAATGTATACTTATCACAAATTGTGCATTTATTATAACATATAAACTTTGGATTTTATAAATTAATCTTTATCAATTATGTTCATTAAAGTCTATAATCGCCTATTCAATAATTTAATATTAAAATTGTCTCATTATCTTTGTTATTGTTTAATCATTTCTTTCTTGTCTTTAAAAATTTTTTAAAACAAAAATTGAGTAATAATGCAAAACAATTCAACAAAAAACGAAATATTCAATTTTGCATATTTTACTCAATATTTTTTTAAATGACTTGAAGAAATGACTTACTTTCTTCTATTAGATTTTTTCGTATTCTACTTGAAAAAACAAAAGATTAAAAGCAAATATTTTACCATAAATTACGTTGTGCTTTATTGTTAAATTTTATATGCAATTAAACCTCTAAAAGGACATACCTAAAGTCATGCGAAGAATCTTTATTATAACTATAGTTTTTCCAATTAAATTTATAATTATTATTAAAAACTAATTCTATATTCCTTGGGGTATTATCAACACTAAATTGATTACGCTTTTTATACCATTTTAATGGAATCCCTTTTTCTATGAAATCATTGTCGCTTATACAAAAATTCTTATAAAGCGCCTCAGTTTTTGTTTTTTCTTTTTGCCAATACAATTTTTCATTTGTTAGCATAATTGCATAACCATTAATAAACTTTTTCAAATTTCTATTGAATTCAAATAACGTGTCATCTCTTATTTTCAGCATTTCTATTCTATGAAGATCCCATAAAAAATCAAATCTGCCTAGATCTGTAGCACCATGATTTAGATGTTTTATCCCAAACTCCGGATAGTCTTTCGCTATTGTTTTATATTTTAGTTCTATTACAATATAGTTTCCCTCTTTATCTGATACAACAATATCAGTGTAATATCTTTGTGTTTTATTATTAATCTTTTTACTAGCAGATAGAACTTCGACTGATACTTTATATGATGGATATAGCTTTTGAAGTTCATAAGCCAACTCAAATTGAAATTGTGCTTCACTTTGAAAAATTTTGTTTTCATTTCCAAATTTATTTAAAATTGATTCTATATTTATTTCCATGTTTTTCTCCTCAAATAATTAATTTATTAATCTTATATAAATATATTTTTAATAGTACTTATGCACTTTTATGAATTGTTCATTTTCGTATATGATATCTACCATCTTTTCTCTGAAATTCAATTTCAATGCCAATATTAAAATTTACAAAAAATGCCCTTATTTCTTGCATATATCTATAAAAATCCAAATCGCTTATCTCAATTTCGTTTATTACTGTTTGTTTTTCAACGAAACCATCTCGTAATAACAAGAATAGAATAAATAATACACTTTGGGATTTATTTACTTTCATAACCAATCTACTGCCTTCGTATCAATTACAAAAATAAACTATTAGTATATCAATTTTTGATAGTTCAAAAAATTTGTTATTTATTTGGTGTTGGTACTCCATTAACGTACGACCATTCCCCTGACCAATATACTGGTCTATAGTAATTCCAATTTGATGACCATTCACTTGGTTGGCTACTTACCTCACAATAGAATGTTAAGGAATAACATCCATAGAATGCAGAATTTTCAATACTCGTAACACTACTTGGGATTACTATTGAGGTCAAGGAATTACAGCCAGAGAATGCATAACTGCCAATAGTTTCTAATTTACTTCCACTTTCAAATGTTACTGTTTGCAAATTTGTGCAATCACAGAATGCTAAACTTCCGATACTTGTGACACTACTTGGGATTATAATTGAGGTCAAGGACTTATAAATTTCGAATGCATTGCTCATAATAAATTTTGTATTATTTGATATTGTTACTTCTGTTATATCTTTATCTTTTGCTTTTACTAATGCTAAATATGGATTTTCATTATTTCCTAAATAATAACAATTTCCATATTCATTATATTGCAAAGAACCACAGTCATTGAATACATAAATTCCAATAGCTTCTAATTTACTTCCACTTTCAAATGTTACTGTTTTTAATTTTGTACATCCAGAGAATGCATAATTTCCAATACTCGTAACACTACTTGGGATTACTATTGAGGTTAAGGAACTACAGCTAGAGAATGCTGAACTTCCAATAGTTTCTAACTTACTTCCACTTTCAAATG
>JAFLVA010000010.1:31752-51695 GCA_022508525.1 Erysipelotrichales bacterium | reverse complement strand
TAATAATCGGTAGAAACAAAAAAGCCGCTGATGACGAGCAATCTTTAGCGGCTAATTCAAGAATTAGGAGTTGGCCTCTAGATTGATCTAGGACCTTCCTTATTAATAGTATATATCAAGATATAAATAATTTGCAAAGTTTTTTGGAAACAAATAATAGAAAATTGAACTATAAAAAATGCGGTGAATTGTCGAATTAAATATTTTTAATATTTATTATTTGGAATATACAAATATTTTTGTTACAATATTAAAGAATGTTATGGAAGGAGTGTTCAATATGAGTTTAATTGATAAAATATTTCGTTTTGATCAAAGAGCACTGAAAAAAATAAAAAAAGAAAGTGATAAAGTTTTGGCTTATGAAGAAGAAATGGCAAATTTAACAGACGATGAATTAAAAGCCAAGACACCATATTTTAAAGAAAAACTTGCAGCAGGAGCAACTTTAAATGATATCAAATATGAAGCTTTTGCAGTTGCAAGAGAAGCAGCAAAAAGAGTTTTGGGACAATTCCCATTCCCTGTTCAAATTCAAGGCGCATTAGTTCTTAATCAAGGCGATGTAGCTGAAATGCGTACTGGTGAAGGTAAGACATTAACTGCAACTATGGCAGTATATTTAAATGCTTTAGAAGGAAAGGGTGTACACGTAGTTACTGTCAACGAATACTTAGCCTCTCGTGATGCTGAGTGGATGGGACAAATTTATACATGGCTTGGTTTGACTGTAGGTATTAACCTAAGAGAAAAGACAACATCAGAAAAGCGTGAAGCCTATAATTGCGATATTACATATACTACAAACTCAGAACTTGGTTTTGACTACTTACGTGATAATATGGCACAAAGTGTAGATGGACGTGTATTAAGAGGATTACATTTCTGCGTAGTTGACGAAGCCGACTCAATTTTAATTGATGAATCTCGTACACCACTTATTATTTCTGGCGGAGCTAAAACTCAATCTAGTGCATACAAAGCCGCTGACTGGTTTGTTAAAGGATTAAGAAAAGATCGTGACTATGTCATTGATTTAAAAGATAAAACTATTAATTTAACTGATAAAGGAAACGAAAAAGCTCAAATGCAATTTGGTATTCCTAACTTATATGCACCAGAATATCAAGAATTAGTGCATAGAATTCATCAAGCTTTAAAAGCAAATTACATTTTTACAAGAAACGTTGAATACATGGTTGATCAAGAAGGAGAAATCCAACTTATTGACCAATTCACAGGTCGTATTTTAAAAGGCCGTGAATATTCAGATGGCTTGCATCAAGCAATACAAGCAAAAGAAAATGTAAAAATCAAAGAAGAAACAGTCACAATGGCTACAATTACATATCAAAATTTCTTCCGTTTATACACTAAGTGTGCTGGTATGACAGGTACTGCAAAAACTGAAGAAGAAGAATTTAGAAAAATTTATAATATGCGTGTAATTGTTATTCCAACCAATAGACCAATCAAACGTAAAGATGCTTTAGATATGATTTTTGCTACAAAGAATGCAAAATTTAATGCTTTAGTAAAAGAAATCAAAGAAAGACATGAAAAAGGTCAACCAATGCTTATTGGTACAGTATCTGTTGAAATGTCAGAATACATTTCTAATTTACTTACTAAAGAAGGTTTAAAACATGAAGTTTTAAATGCTAAAAACCATGCTCGTGAAGCAGAAATTATTAAACACGCTGGTGAAAAAGGAGCAATTACTATCGCTACAAACATGGCTGGTCGTGGTACTGATATTAAAATTGATGATGAAGTAAAAGAATTAGGTGGTTTATGTGTTTTCGGAACAGAAAGACACGAATCACGTCGTATTGATAACCAATTAAGAGGACGTTCGGGTCGTCAAGGTGATCCAGGATACTCTTGTTTCTATGTGTCATTTGAAGATGATCTAATGATAAGATTTATTCCAGAAAACGCTCGCAAGAGATTCCAATCATTAGGCGAAGAAGCAATTCAAATGTCAATAGCTAGCAAAATGATTACTGATGCTCAAACAAGAATTGAAGGTCAAAACTTTGATACTCGTAAAAGTTTATTAGACTATGATGATGTTATGAGACAACAACGTGAAATCATGTATAAAAAACGTGATAAAGTGTTATTCGCAGATAACATTCATGAAATGATTCAAGATTTCTTTATGACTGCTGGTAAAGCTTTAGCTAAAAAAGCAATCCCTGCTGGTTCGAAAGACGATTTAGTTGATGGAGAATTATTATATAAACTAGTTGTACCACGTTTGCTTTTAGAAGATTCATTCAAACCATCAGCATTTAACGAAACACCAGCTGATGAAGCTGGAGAAGATATTGCATATCTTTTAATGAAGAGATATGATGCTCGCCGTGAAGAATGGGGAGAAGAAATAGCAGATTCAGTAGAAAAACAAGTTGCACTACATTGTGTCGATAGAAGCTGGACTACACATATTGATACATTAGCAAGATTACGTGATGGAATTCATTTAAGAAGCTACGCAAACGTAAACCCATTACAAGATTATGTTAATGAAGGTTTCGCGCTCTTTAATGAAATGCTAGAAACTATCTCTTTAGATGTTGTTACACAATTGTTGAATTTAAGACTTCAAATGAAACCAGTACAAGCTGAAGATGAAGAAGTACCAGATGCTTCCAATTCAACTAGTACAAATTAAGGATAAATAAAATGCGCGATTTAGCGACAATAAAAACTTGCCTTAACCAAGTCACCAAGCAATTTATTAAGCTTGGTGACTCTCTTTGACATTACCAAATTAAAATCTGAAATAAGTGAAATAGAAGTTAAGATGAGCGATGATAATTTTTGGAGTAATCAACAAGAATCCAAAATTATTATGGAAAAACTATCTGGTTTGAAAGAAAAAACTACGTTATATGATGAAATTTCTACAGCGTTAACGAATATTTCAGAACTTATAGAAATTTCAAGTGAAGAAGAACAAAATTTAATTTTAGAATTAGATAATGAATTAAATATGACAGAAAGAAAAATCCATGATTTAAATATTATGGTTCTTTTTTCTGGTGAATTTGACGCTAGTAACGCGATACTAGAATTTCATCCTGGTGCTGGTGGTACAGAAAGTCAAGACTGGGCTGAAATGCTATACCGAATGTATGTGAGATGGGCCGAAGATAAGAAATTTAAAATGCAAATTTTAGATTATCAAGTAGGTGAAGAAGCAGGAATTAAATCTGCATCTATTATGATTAAAGGGAAAAATGCTTATGGATTACTTAAGGGTGAAAGTGGAGTTCATCGTTTAGTAAGAATATCTCCTTTTGATGCTTCGGGACGTAGACATACTTCTTTTGCTTCTGTTGATGTTATGCCGGAAGTTAATGAAAATGTTGATATTGAAATATTGGACAAAGATTTAAAAATTGATACCTATCGTTCGCAAGGTGCTGGAGGACAAAACGTTAATAAAACAGAGTCTGCAGTAAGAATTACTCATATTCCTACAGGAATAGTAGTTTCCTGCCAAGTTGATCGTTCTCAATTAGCTAATAAAGAATTAGCAATGAATATGCTTCGAGCAAAACTATATCAATTGAAAATGCAAGAAAAACAAAATGAATTGGATAAATTGCGTGGAGAACAGAAAAATATTGAGTGGGGATCACAAATTCGTTCTTATGTTTTCTGTCCTTACACGATGGTAAAAGACTTACGAACAAGTTATCAAGAAGGAGATGTAAATAAAGTTATGGATGGACAAATTGATAACTTTATTGAAGCTTATCTCGAAATGGAGGCGAAACATAATGCTTAAAATTAAAGAAATGACTAAAAAGCAAAAACAAGGCATGTTGTTGCGTGTCTTACAAATTGTAATTGGTACAATAATTTTAGCTTTTGGACAAGCAGTATTTATTGAACAATGTGAGCTTGTAATTGGTGGTGTAGCCTCTATTGGCAATATATTTAATCAGTTCTATACAACGCCATATACAGTTAGAGTGACAGTAGTAGTTTTAAATATTGCTTGCTTTTTAATAGGAATTATATTTCTTGGTAAAAAGTTTTCTGCTCAAACATTAATATCTACAATTGTTTATACTATTGCTTATCCTATTATTAGTTATTTGATGCAAACAGATTTGATGTCATTTTTAAGAATGACAGATGCTGGAATTACTACACTTCTTTTAGCCGGTGCATTTGGTGGAATGATATCAGGAGTAGGCATTTCCTTTTGCCTTCTTGGTGGTGGCTCTACTGGTGGAGTAGATGTGTTTGCTATTTTAATTGCAAAAGTTACTCATACAAAAGTTCCGCTTTGGATGTTTGTAATCGATTCAATTGTTGTCTTTTTAGGCTATATAATTGTTGGAAATGGAAATAAGGGAGAAGATGCTATCTATTATTTCCTCATTTGTGTTTTATCAGCTTTATTATGTTCTTTGACGACAGAAATGATTTTATCAAAACGAAATAATTCTTATGTGGTTAACATAGTTTCTGATAAATGGGAAGAAATAAATGCTTTTATCATTAATGATTTAGATAGAGGTTCTACTATTATTGATGTTGTAGGTGGATATACTATGACTAAGCGTCGTATGATTCAAGCGGCAATTTCTCGTAATCAATATTCATTATTATTAAACAAAATCTCAGAAGTTGACAAAGATGCTTTTGTTACTATCAATAGTGCACATGAAATTAATGGTGAAGGATTTGATGATTTACCATCTTCTATGAAACAAAAGAAAGGAAAAAAATAATATGGAAAACATCGGAAAAAAATATGCAAAATCAAAATTGATTTTTACGTTTATAAGTTTACTAGCATTAGCAAGTGGAGTAGTAATAGGCTCATCTATTTTTAGTAATCGGGGAAATAGAGGAAATGATAAAATTGATACTATTTATGAATTATTAAAAGATAGATGGCTTTTTGGCGATGATTATGATGATCTTGAAGTGTATTTAACTGATATGGCTATTGGCGGTATGGCTGATGGTAATAAAGATCCATATACTTTTTACACTAGCACCTACGAGGCGCAAAATTTAACGATTGATTATCGTGGTATAGGCATTGCTCATGGATATTATGGTGGAAACCGTATAATTACAACGGTATTTAAAGATTCGCCAGCAGATCTAGGAGGATTAAAAGAAGGAGACGTAATTACTGGACTTTACGAATCTTCTGATGATTCCGCACAATTTATTAGTTTTTCTTCTTTAAGCGCTCAAGAGACGATAGATGCTTTTAACAATTATAATGATGAAAAAATTAAAATGCGTATAAGTCACGAAAATATAGAAAGAGATGTCACAATTGCCAAAGATTATTACACGCAATACGCAATTCAAGACGTTGAAGTTATTGAAGAAGAAGAAACTACAGTAGTCGTAGAAATTCAAAATTTCATGGACAGTGGTATGATTGATGATTTCAAACAAGTACTTGATGAAGTTATTGAAAAAAAAGGAGTCATTGATCGTTTAGTTATAGATTTGAGAAATAATGGTGGAGGAAGAACTGATTTAGCTTCATCACTTGCTTCTTTGTTTGTACCTAAAAATAGTATTGTTGTACAATATCAGACTAAAAGTAAACTTGAAGTAGAATATAATAGATCAACACCAAGATATGAAAATACTGTGAAAAAAATCAATTTTTTACAAAACAATCAAACAGCATCTGCCTCTGAAATGGTTATTTTAGCTTTAAAAGATAACCTTCCAGACAAAGTTGATGTTATTGGTACATATTCCTATGGTAAGGGAATTAGACAACAAGTTTTAGTATTTTATGATGGCTCTGCACTTCGTTTCACAGATGCTTATGTGTTATCACCTAATGGATATTCAATACATAATATCGGGATTAAACCAACAATTGATAAGATTAAATATGATTATGATTTGATGAATTACTATGGTGAAATAGGATTTGTAACAAAAGAATATAGAGAGAAAATTTTACATCAAATTAATGGTGTTTTAGGTGAAGAATATGCAAGTTATGAGGAAGCACTCGAACAATTCTTGGCTGATTTACCTTACAATCAATTTAACTATGAAGTTGGAAGACTACTTCAACAATTAGGCTATGATATGTATTTAAATGCAATGGAAGAAGCTATGGAAATTGCAATTCATGAATAATTATGGAGTATCGTAAATTTGAATTAGTATCCAAATATAGTCCAACTGGTGATCAGCCAGAGGCTATTGATGCACTTTGCAAAGGAATTCAAGAAGGAAAGAAATTGCAAGTCCTTTTAGGTGCGACCGGGACTGGTAAAACTTTCACAATTTCTAATGTCATCGCACGAGTTAATAAACCAACTTTAGTTTTAGTACACAATAAAACTCTTGCTGGTCAACTTTATGCTGAGTTTAAAGAATTATTCCCGCATAACCGAGTAGAATATTTTGTTTCTAACTTTGATTTTTATCAACCAGAAGCATATATTCCTAAATCTGATACTTATATTGATAAAAATGCGGTAATGAACGAAGAAATTGAAATGTTAAGAACATCAGCAATTAATTCTGTCTTAGAGAGAAGTGACACTATTGTGGTGGCTTCAGTGGCGTCAATTTATGGTTTAACTGATCCTGATGAATATCGTGATTTGGCCTTTACTTTACGAGTTGGAGAAACTATTAATCGCGACAATTTATTTAAAAGATTGGTGGAAGGCCAATATAAGAGAAATAATTATGATATTGCTCCGGGAACATTCCAAGTACGTGGCGACATTATTAATATTGCTCCAGCCTCTAATAATACTTTTTATGTAAAAGTAGATATGTTTGATGATGAAATTGAAAGAATTTCGACTGTCGATGTATTAACAGGAGAAGTATTGCATACATTTAATTCTTATCCAATTTTTCCGGCGTATGGTCATGCATCTAGTAGAAAAAGAATAACTGATGCGATAAAAACAATCGCAGAAGAAATGATAGATAGAATTAATTATTTTCAAGATAATAATAAATTATTAGAAGCACAACGCATTGAGATGCGTACAAGACAAGACATGGAATCTATGCAAGAATTTGGAATTTGTCCAGGAATTGAAAACTATTCTCGTCATATAGACGGAAGAAAACCAGGAGAAAGACCATTTAATTTATTTGATTATTTTCCAAAAGATTTTTTATTAGTTGTTGATGAATCGCACGTTACATTACCACAAATACGTGGTATGTATAATGGAGATAGATCACGTAAATTAACACTTGTTGAATATGGCTTTAGACTTCCTTCGGCTTTAGATAATCGACCAATGAGATTTGAAGAATTTGAAGAATTAATGCCAATAACTATTTGCGATTCTGCGACTCCAGGTGATTATGAACTAGAACGAGTAAACAATGAAGTTGTTGAACAAGTAATTCGTCCAACAGGACTTCTTGATCCACGAATTGAAGTTCGTCCAACAATGGGACAAATTGATGATTTAGTTTCTGAAATTAAAGAGCGAATTGCTAAAAAAGAAAAAATCATGATTGTCACTTTAACCATCAAAATGGCAGAAGATTTGACAGCATATTTAAAAAATAATGATTTGAAAGTAGCGTATCTTCATAATCAAACAAAAACACTAGAAAGAACACAAATTATCTACGAATTACGAAAAGGTAAATATGATGTTTTAGTTGGAATTAATCTTCTCCGTGAAGGCTTAGATATTCCTGAAGTATCATTGGTAGCAATTCTTGATGCTGATAAAGAAGGATTTTTACGTTCGAGTAGATCGTTAATTCAAGTTATTGGGCGTGCGGCAAGAAACGCTAATGGCTTAGTTATTATGTATGCAGATACAATTACTGATTCAATGCGTTTTGCAATTGATGAAACAAATAGAAGAAGATCAATTCAAAATGCTTATAATGAGAAAAATGGAATTGTTCCAACAACAATTGTTAAAGATATTCGCATGCCGATTAAGAACACTGATGTTGAAGATTTATCGACTTTATTCAATAAAGCCAAGAAATCCCGAAAGCAAATTGAAATGGAAATTCGAAATTTAGAAAAACAAATGCATTTAGCTGCACGTGAATTAGATTTTGAAAAGGCCGCGGAATTGCGCGATATTATTTTAGAATTGAAGGCGGATTTATAAGACAAAAACTAGTCTAAAAAGGCTATAATTATGAAATAATTAAAAAAAGTATTTTTTTGAGTTATAAAATGTAGTATTATATATAAGCAAACATTTTAGGTTTGGGAGGTATAAAGATGATTTTAGCAGATGGAGGAGTACATTTCCTAGATATATTATTCTTAGTAGTTGCTGTTATTCTTATTGTTCTTTCCTTATTACAAGGTGGTAAATCAGATGGTGCATCTGGTGCTATCACCGGTGGTGGATTAAATATTTTTGCTAAACAAAAAGAAAGAGGATCTGAAAAGGTTGTCTCAATAATGACATTTGCCTTTGCGATAGTCTTCCTATTCCTAGCAATTCTAGTGCAAGCTTTATATTATTTAGGATAAACTAATAAGAGGTAGCTAATACCTCTTTTTGTTTGAAAGGAGAAGTCAAAATGAAAGACAAAATCATAAGATTTGTACAAGATAATCCTTATTGCACAATTGGAAATATTTGTGCAAATTTTGATATGCGCAAAAATGATTTGATGCTCCTTTTAACAATGCTAGAAGTAGATGGTGATTTAATAAAAGAAGATAATACTTATTTAACTCCATTTAATCTAGGATTAATTAAGGCAAGGATTGTTACTGTTAAACACCATTTTGCTTTTGCAAGTTTTGATAACGATGATGAAGACGTTTTAATTAATGAAGAGCAATTACATGGGGCAATGTTAAATGATATTGTCTATCTTCGATATGACTTATTTTTTGAAGTTGTAAAAATTGTAAAAAGAGAACGTAAAATTGTTGTTGGAGAAGTGTATAAAACAGTAAACGCTTCTTATTTAATCGTAAACGGAATAGCTACAGATAATACCCGTTTTATTATTGAGGATTATACTGGCGAAAATAATGAAATTATTAAATGTGAGATAAAACATTTTGAAGACTACAAAGTATATGTTTCGTTTATAGAAAAACTTGGCGATAAAAACGAACCTTTTGTCGATATAACAAGAATTTTGTTAGAGTATGATTGCCCAATTGAATTTAACGAAGAAGTAAATAGTCAAGTTGCAAATCTTCCAATAAGTGTTGAAGAAAAAGATTTAAAAGGACGAATTGATTTAAGAGATGAGCTTATAGTTACAATTGATGGAGAAGATTCTAAAGACTTAGATGATGCAGTAAGTGCTGAAGAAACTGATTACGGATATTTAGTTGGAGTCCATATTGCAGATGTCTCATATTATGTTGAAGAATATTCCCCACTTGATAAAGAGGCGTTGAATCGCGGAACATCAATTTATGTAGCAGATCGAGTAGTGCCGATGCTTCCATTTATGTTATCTAATGGGATATGTTCTCTTAATCCACATGTCGATCGATTAACAATTTCTTGCATTATAAAATTAGATAAAAATGGGGAAGTGTTAAGTTCTGAGATAAAACCTAGCGTTATTAATTCTAAGCATCGTCTAACTTATACGTATGTTAATGAAGTTATAGATGAAAATAAAAATGAGTCAGAGTTAGAAAAACAAATCTTATTGTTAAATAAAATTGCAAAAATTTTAAGAAAAAGAAAAGAAGAACGTGGTGAGTTAGATTTAGCGATTCCAGAACTAAAAATAAAAGTTAACAACAAGGGCGAGGCAATTGGCGTTGAAAAAAGGATACAAAAAGATGGCGAAAAATTGATCGAAGATTTAATGATTTTAGCTAATGAAGTGGTGGCGGAAACCATTTACCACAAAAATTTACCATTTATTTATCGAATTCATGAAAATCCACCCGCAAAAAGAATGGATTCTCTTATCTCATTTATTTCGCGTATTGGACTTAGACCGCATTTTGATGCAGTCAGTGTCAAACCAAAAGATATGCAAAGATTACTAAACGATGCTAAATATTCACCTAAATATCAAGTAATCGCACAAGTATTATTAAGAAGTCTTGCAAAAGCAAGATATGCAACAAATAATAAAGGACATTTTGGTTTAGCTAGTAAATGCTATACACATTTTACTTCACCAATTCGAAGATATCCGGACTTAATTGTTCATAGGTACTTAAGAAAATATTTATTTAATATGGAATTAGAACATCCATACGAAAAGATGGAAGAGTTAACTTACATTGCAGAAAATAGTTCTATCAAAGAAAGACGTGCTATAAATGTAGAAAGAGATTCTATTGATATGAAAAGTGCGGAATATATGCATAAATTTATCGGAATGGAATTTAAAGGATATATATCTGGCATGTCTAATTCCGGAATGTTTGTGGAATTAGAAAATGGAGTGTCAGGAAAAATCTCCTTTGATTCAATGAATGATTTTTATTCTGTGGATTCTAATTGCTTTAACGCATATGGTAGAAGAAAAGGTAAGCGTTATTCTTTAGGAGATACTGTAAATGTCATAATTGAGAATACCAGTAAAGAAGCTGGAGAAATTTATTTAACTATAAAAGGTGAACACTTATCCTATAATATGAGAAAATATAAAATGAATAATACAAGGAGGAAATCGAAATGAAAAAATCAATTTTAAAAAAATATGCAGAATTAATTGTAAAATGTGGCGTTAATGTTCAAAAAGGTCAAGATGTTATTATTAATGCTGATTTAGATCAACCAGAATTTGTAAAAATGGTCGTGGAATATTGTTATAAAAATGGTGCAAGAAAAGTTACAGTTGATTGGTCTTATCAACCGTTAGCGAAACTTCATAACAAATATTGTTCACTTAAAACTTTATCAACAGTAGATGATTGGGTTGTAGAAAGATGGAAAATGAGAGTTAAAACTTTGCCTGCTACTATTTGGCTTGATAGCGAAGATCCAGATGGATTAAAAGGAATGAATGACAAAAAAGCAGCTCAAGCTAGAATGGCTTCTTATCCGATAATTAAACCATATCGTGATGAAATGGAAAATAAATATCAATGGTGTATTGCTGCAGTGCCAGGAAAAAAATGGGCAAAGAAAGTATTTCCAGATTTACCAGCTGGTAAAGCTATGGAAAAATTATGGGAAGCCATTTTAAAAGCCTCAAGAGTAGATGATAATCCAATTAAAGCTTGGGAACAACATAATAAAAATCTTGCTGAACGTTGTGCATATTTGAATAGTTTGCATTTAAAGAGTTTAACTTATAAATCTTCAAATGGCACGAACTTTACTGTAGGATTATTAGATAAATCGCTTTTTGTTGGTGGAGGAGAAACAACACTTGGAAGTGGTGTATATTATAATCCTAATATTCCTAGCGAAGAATGTTTTACAACTCCAAGAAAAGGCGACATTGAAGGAGTTGTTTATTCCACAAAGCCTTTATCATATAATGGCCAATTGATTGAAAACTTTTATATTGTTTTTGAAAATGGAAAAGTAAAAGAAGTGCATGCAGAAAAAGGTGAAGAAGTATTAAGACAAATGGTTAGTATGGATGAAGGTGCTTCAATGCTTGGAGAAGTAGCTTTAATTCCATATGACTCACCAATATCAAACATGAATGTTCTTTTCTATAATACATTATTTGATGAAAATGCATCTTGTCATTTAGCGTTAGGTATGGGATACACTAATTGTATTGATGGATTTGAAAACTATACAATGAAGGAAATGCACGAGATGGGTGTTAATGATTCAATGATTCATGTTGATTTCATGATTGGAAGCAAAGACTTATCAATCGTTGGAACAACAAAAGATGGAAAATCAGTGCAAATTTTTGAAAATGGGAATTGGGCATTTTAATTCTTGATAATGTTATAGCTGTATTTATAATATATATAGAGGTGAGTTTATGAAAAAAATAAACAAAATAAAAAAAATCATAGTAGAAGTATCTTGTTGGCTAGCAATATTACTTTTATTTATTGCTAATCTTGTCCCGGCTTTAACTATAAAAGAGGGGAAAGATGTAGAAAAAATTTACCTAGTAAATTTACTTTCAGGTAGAGAATTATCCGTTGGTTCATCAATAGAAATTACGGAAATTCCATTTTATGGTGTCCTATTAATTGCCTTATTAATTGTTTGTCCAATTTTATTAATGATTCAAAAGAACTGGACGAAAAAAATTGGATTTGCGCTGAGTTTACCATTATTTGCAACCAGCATCTATTATTTAAAATCAATCAATAACACAATAGATATTATGAGCAAAAGTAGTTATTATGATTTTACATTTGCTAAACCAGGAATAATACTTTTACTAATTGCCTGCATTATTGTCTTAGCATGTTCGATATTTGTTATAATTGATGTTATGTATGGCAAAAATATTAATGACTTATTAACAAAAACTTATAGTGACAATTTAGAAACGTTACTTGAAGAAAACGAAAAATTATATATTAGACACTTAATTACTGAAGAAGAGTACAACACTCGTAGAAATAATTTAATAAATAGAGGATAAAAATATGGCTATTGCAACGATAATATTATTAACAATATTTTGTATCTACTTTCCAATAAGTCTTTTCAAGAGTCCTATCACATACACCTCTGACAAGACAATTGTTCAATTTGAAAAAACATTAGAAAATTATTTTGCAATACAAGGTTTTTTCATTGTTTTATTCATGATACTTTTATTTGTAGCAATACTATTAAATTCTACAAAGACAAATAAAAATATCGCTAAAGCAAGTTTTGCAGTTTCATTAGCTGGTTTCTCTTATTTTATTTACGTCATTATTGATGTGTTTAGTAAAAATATTGATTTTTCAAAGATGAATAATGCTCCGCATGCCGTATGGTCGTTTAGTTGGACATTTATTGTATTAATAATATTTGTAGCAGTATTATTTGTGATAAATATTATTAACTTTATTAGACAAATGATCAGTCGCGATTAAATTGTATTTGACGATTTTACTTAAATGTAGAATCGTCTTTTTATTTTATAAATTAGTGTGTACATTATTAGATGTTGTCTAATAATTCGATGTTTTAATATGTTTGTTAGCCGTTTGTTTTAATAAGTGTATACATTTTTTTATTTTAAGAGAAAAATTAATTTAAATGGTTTATAATGTACACAGAGGTGATTTAAATGTCGGATAAGATTTCAAAAACAAGGATATGGAACATTTTATGTTTTATTGCATTAGGTCTTTTTGCAATTACAAGATTTTTTGATTTTTTAACAATACTTGACATACATGCCCCTTGGTTTGGCACATTACTTAATATATGTCGCTTGTTGATTGGCATTATTCTTCTTATTTCCGCATGGAATGCAGTTGCTCATGAGAAAAAAGGTTGGAGAATAACTTATTGGGTATTCCTTGGTATTGTTTTAGCTACATCGATTATTCCACTTGTTGCTGATATTATTAAGAGTAACCTGAAATAAAAATTAAATATTCTTTGAATATAATTAGTCATACTTTGAATTAAGTATGACTTTTTATTTATAATCATCAACATTATATAGTTATAAAATGTGCATTTTTTCGTATAAATTATTGAGGAGAAAACAATGCACTTTGATGAAAGTATTCTTGAAGTATTACGCGATACAAAGAGTAGTAGTAATGGTTTAAGTAGTGAAGAAGCCAAAAAAAGATTTAATAAAAATAAACCAAATGAATTAACTAAAGCCAAAAAAGTAACTTTATGGAAAATTATTATTAATCAACTTAAAGATGCAATGGTTTTAATTTTATTTGTGGCAAGTATTTTGTCATTTGTTTTGAAAGATACAATGGAAGGTATAATTATTCTTGTTATTATCTTTATTGATGCAATAGTGGGAGTATTTCAAGAATATAAGGCGGAAAATGCAATTGAATCTTTAAAAAAATTATCCCCCAATTACGCCCAAGTATTAAGAGATGGAAAAATAAATAAAATTTTAAGTTCAGAAATAGTAGTGGGAGATATAGTGGTCTTAGATGAGGGATGTCTTATACCAGCAGATTTGAGATTGATTTCTACATTTGGATTAAGAGTCACGGAATCTTCACTAACAGGAGAGGCATTATCAATAAATAAGTCGGCAGATATTATCTTAGAAACAAATACTCCTTTGGCAGAGCGAGTTAATATGGCGTATTCATCATCTTTGGTAACTTATGGACACGGACTAGGTGTAGTCGTATCAATTGGTATGGATACTGAAGTTGGGCATATTGCTCATATGCTTTCTCATCAAGATGAATTACAAACACCATTAAAGAAAAAATTAGAAAGCATAGGTAAAGTTTTATCTATTATTGGTTTAATCATCTGCCTTTTAATTTTTAGTGTTGGATTAATAAATGGTCAAGATTGGGAACCACTTTTAATGACATCAATTGCTTTAGCTATTTCAATAATACCAGAAGGCTTACCTGCAACTGCTACAATTGTCCTTGCAATCGGTGTTGAAAGAATGGCTAAAAAGCAAGTTTTAATTAGAAAACTTCCATCAGTAGAAACATTAGGCTCAACATCGGTAATATGTTCTGATAAAACGGGTACACTCACTCAAAATAAAATGAACGTTACGAATGTTTTATGTGGAAAAATGGATGAACTAAAAAAATGTATTGCCCTTGCAAATAATGCAACTTTCCAAGATAACAAATTTTTGGGTGATCCAACTGAAGTTTCGTTAGCGGAATATATTGATCAAGATTATATAGAACTTAAAAATAAGTTTGAAAGAATAAGAGAAATACCTTTTGATTCAAAAAGAAAAAGAATGACAGTATTAGTCAAAAATAAAATGATTTATGAAGCATATTCTAAAGGTGCGATTGAAGAATTACTTCCAAATTGTACACATGAATTTACTAAAAATGGAATCAACTTATTAACAGGCGAAAGAAGAAAAGAATTAATAAAAATGAGTGACGATTATTCTTCAAAGGCATGTCGTGTAATGGCATTTTGCAAAAAAGAAAATGTACTTAGTGCTGCAAGTAATAATTTAGAAACAGATAATATTTTTATTGGTTTGGTTGCCATGTTAGATCCACCTAGAGAAGAAGTTAAAGAAGTTTTGAAAAAGACTAAAGCAACGGGAATACGAACAGTTATTATGACCGGTGACCATCCACTTACTGCAGAGACCATCGCAAAGCAAATTGGAATATATGAAAATAGTGCCATAACAGGTTATGAACTAATGAATATGGATGATAATGAATTAGCATCACTTACAAAAAAACATAATATTTTTGCACGTGTTTCTCCTTATGATAAACTTCGAATTGTTAAGGCATATAAACAAAATAAAGAAGTCGTGGCGATGTTAGGTGATGGTGTCAATGACGCACCATCTTTAAAGACTGCAGATATAGGTATAGCAATGGGGCAAAGTGGTACAGATGTAGCTAAAGATGCTTCAGATATGATCTTATTAAATGATGATTTTTCTTCACTTGTTGACGCTATATTTGAAGGAAGAAAAGTTTTTCAAAACATTCAAAAAGTAATTCAATTCTTACTTGCGGGAAATGTTGGAGAAATATTGACTTTACTTTTTGCTATGATATTAGGTTTTAAATATATGCCAGTCACTGCTATTCAAATATTATGGGTCAATTTAGCAACGGATACTTTACCAGCCCTTGCTTTAGGAGTTGATCCAGCCAGCAAAGAAATTTTAAATTCTCGCCCTAGAAAAAATGATAGTTTTATGGATAAACCGTTAATTAAAAGAGTAATTTTTAATGGTGTTGTCATAGCTTTTGCTACTTTGATTGTGTATACGATTGGCTATCGAAGAAATTTACATTTAGGCAAGACATTTGATGAAGCAAATACGATTGCTCAAACTATGGCGTTTTGTGTATTAGCGTTTTCTCAACTATTACATTCTTTTAATCAACGCTCCAATATTTATTCGATTTTTTCCTCTCATAATGGTCATAATAAATATTTGCTTTATTCATTGATGATTTCTTTTGGATTATTAATGTGCATTTTATTTATTCCAATTTTTCAATCAATATTTAATTTTACGAATTTACACATCTCAGAATGGCTGATAGTAGGAGTATTTTCGCTTCTTCCAATTTTTGTAACTGAACTATTTAAATTAATAAGATATCACAAAGGTTAGAATATTATATATTCAATTTACAAATAATAATTTAAGAGGTAAAACACCATGACAAAAGATCGCTATGAAATAATGATAAATGGTGCAATCAAACCATTAATTATAAAATTGGCTATCCCTACTATTATTTCGATGATGGTAACGGCTATATATAATTTTGCTGACACTTATTTTGTTAGTAATGTTGAACACTCCACAGAAGCAATAAGTGCCGTTGGTGTTATTTTCTCTTTTATGGCAATCATTCAAGCAATTGGATTTTTCTTTGGCCATGGCTCAGGAAATTATATTTCACGTTTAATTGGAGAAAAGAACGTCACGGATGCCAAAACATATGCTGCTGTAGGTTTTTTTCTTTCTTTTTCTTGTGGATTATTAATAACAATATTAGGACTTATCTTTTTAAATCCAATAACAAAGTTTTTAACAGCTAATAAAGATGAATTTGTTTTTAAGTATGCCAAAGATTATTTGTTTTGGATTTTGCTTGGAGCACCATTTATGTGTAGTTCTAATACTTTAAATAATCAACTTCGTTATCAAGGTAATGCTACACTTGCAATGATTGGTATTACATCAGGCGCAGTTTTAAATATATTTTTAGATCCAATATTTATTAAGGATTATGGTGTTTATGGAGCAGGTATTTCAACTTTTGTAAGTCAAATATTAGGTTTCTCTTTGCTATTTTTAAGCACTGAATTTAAAAATAATATTCACATTAAATTTAAAAATTTTCATTTTGATAGAAAAGTATTTAAAAATATTTCAAATGGAGGATTCCCCTCTCTTGCAAGACAAGGACTAAACGCTGTTTCAGTTTTAGTCTTGAATCTTGTTGCCATTAATTATTCAATTGATGCTTTAGCAGCAATGACAGTAGTGAATCGTATTATGTCTTTTGCTATTTCAATGACTATGGGAATTGGTCAAGGATTTCAACCAGTCTGTGGAATTAATTATGGAGCAAAAAAATATAAGCGTGTTAAAGAAGGTTTTTTCTTTACTGTTGCATTTGCAACTGTCGCTTTAATTATTTTTTCACTTATTTGTATATTCATGGGAGAAACATTAATAACATTATTTGTAAATAAAAATACAAAATTAGAAAATTTCGAAAACTTTATAAAAATCGGAAAAGAATTACTTTTATACCAATCATTAGCAATAGTGTTGTTTGGTTTTTCAAACGTTACAAATATGATGATGCAGACCATGGGAAAATCTGTGCGTGCAACAATTTTAGCCATTGGAAGACAGGCATTATTTTTTATTCCAACACTTTTTATTATGCAAGCAATACTTGGATTTAAAGGGATTGAACTTACACAAATGATCGCAGATATTTTGTGTTTTATTGTGGCAATAATTCTATTAATAACAGTCTTTAAAGAGTTAAAGAAAGAAGAGTTAATTGAAAGTTGATAATAAAAAATATTTTAATATTTTTTTACTTGGTTTATAATTAATAAGCCGAAGGAGAATTATTATGATAGAAATTAAAGAAGTAACTAATCGTAAAATGCTCAGACAATTTATAGATTTTCCAACAAAGTTATACAAGGATTGTCCTTATTTTACGCCTTACTTATATGAAGATGAAATTGATAATTTAGCACCAGGAAAAAATCCTGCTAGTAAATATTGTGATTTTAAGCTATTCATGGCTTATAAAGATGGAGAATTAGTTGGTAGAATTTGTGGAATAATTAACCATTTTGCTAACTCTAAATACAACCAAAAACGTGTAAGATTTAATCGTATTGATATGATTGATGATATCGAAGTTACCAAAGCATTAATTAAAGCTGTAGAAAATTTCGGAAAAGAAAACGGCATGGTGGAAATAAATGGTCCATTAGGCTATTCTGATCAAGACAAAGAAGGAATGCTCATAAAAGGTTTTGATCAATTAAATACTTTTATGACATTTTACACATATGAATACTATGTTGAACATATGAGACAACTTGGTTTTGTTGTTGATGCAACCTGGAAAGAATATAAAATTAAAGTTCCAAAAGAAGTTGATCCACGTATTAGAAGATCTTCTCAATTCGTACAACAGAAATATGATTTTCATGTACAGAAAATCAAATCAAAACGCCAGTTGACAAAGAGTGTTATTGTTGAAGTTTTAAAATTAACAAATGTTTGTTACGCAAATTTATATGGTTATGTCCCAATTGATGAAAATCAAATGATGCACTTGGCTAGCCAATATATTCCTCTTATCAATTTGGATTATTTAAGTTTGGTTCGCGATAAAGACGATAAACTTGTTGCTTACGGTCTTGCAATACCAACACCTGTTCGTGCTTTAAAGAAACATAAAGGTCATTTAATACCATTTGGACTTATTGATTTTATGAAAGATTTAAAGCATTCCAAAGTTTTAGATATGCTTCTTGTTGCAGTTGAACCTAAATATCAATCAAGTGGTGTAATGTCAATGATTTTTGAACAATGTATCGATAACGCTATTAAAAATGGTATTGAACATGCAGAAACTGGTCCACAACTTGAATACAATACTAAGGTATTATCTTTATGGAAAATGTTTGATGCAGAAAATCATAAAGATAGAGTTTGCTGGTTGAAAAAAATTGATTAATAAAGGGACATATTATGAAATTAAAAAAAATATTTGTTGCATTTTGTGCAATTTTAATGTCAACTTCTCTTTTTGCTTGTGGAGATAAAAACGAAGAATATATTTATAAATATTCAAATGAAAACGCCGCACTTAGTGCGTTACATTACGCAAGTCAATTAACAATTATGTCAGTAGGTAGCCAAATGGAAGAAAAAGATATTTCATCTTTTAAAATTTTAAGTGGCAATTCAAATGTGCAAGAGAATTATGGTAATGGAAGAGTTTATATGACATATCAATATACGATTCGTAGCGAAAAAATTAAAGTTTCACAATCTTTTGCTGTAGTTAATTATGGTATTGTAAATATTCGCGGCACAGAATCAAGCGTAATTAGTGATCCTAAAACTGAAATTGCATGCCCTAATTTTAATATTGATGAATCGGGTTATATTAATATAAAAATTGTTAATAAAGTTTATCAAGAATATCTAAAAACTGGTAAAGAGGATATTAGAGAAGATATTGATATTGAGTCTAGTGATGGATGTTTTAGATATGAAATTAATGATGAAAAAACAGTGACATTATATGCTGGAAGTAAGATAGAAAATTTCACAACAATAACTATACCTAATACTGTTAAAATTGGTGGAAGATATTATGATGTTACAGCAATAGGGAGGAATGCGTTTTATGAACATTCTCTTCCTGGATATCCTAATAGGAATTCGAAGATAAAAAAAGTTATTTTTAAAAATGGAAGTAAACTAGAAAGTATCGGAGATTATGCATTCTATAAATGTAGTTCTTTAACCTCAATAGTAATTCCAAGTAGTGTCACAAGTATCGGATATGGTGCATTCTCTGACTGTAGTTCCTTAACCTCAATAGTAATCCCAAATAGTGTCATAAGTATTGGAGAGCATGCATTCTCTGGCTGTAATTCATTACAATATAATGAATATGGAAATTGTTATTATTTATGGAATGATAAAAATCCATATTTAGTATTAGTAAAAGCAAAAGATATTAATATAACAAGTGCAACAATAAATGAAAATACAAAGTTTATTCATAGTTCTGCCTTCTCTGGTTGTAGTTCCTTAACTTCAATAGTAATCCCAATTAGTGTAACGAGTATTGGAAGTTCTGCATTCTATAATTGTATTTC
>JAFLVA010000010.1:0-31652 GCA_022508525.1 Erysipelotrichales bacterium | reverse complement strand
GGAAGTTCTGCATTCTATAATTGTATTTCTTTAACAATTTATTGTGAAGCAAGTAGTCAACCAAAAGACTGGTCATCATATTGGAATTATTCAAATAGACCAGTATATTGGGCTGGAGAATGGCCAAATCAAGAAGATTCTTCTCAAGATTCAGATGAAGAATTACTACCTGATGAAATCGTAGGATTTTGGAAAGGGTTAGATACTAAATATTCATTTAGTGAATTTACTATTGAAATCTCCACGGATGGTTCTGCAGCTTTCAAGGATGAAACAGGAGAAATGGAATTAGCATTTACTTTTGATGAAGAACGCTCCAATTTGAGTAATTCTGATTACTACTTTGCTTATAATGATAATCCAGAAGTACTCATTAATATTTTTATAATCGGTTCCCACTCTTTCTTCAGTGTTGAAGATGATGTTGGCGTAATCAATGATATGGATCATTTCTTCTTTTATGATTATGTTGAAATCGAAAAAACACTCTAGTTCTAATAAAATTTTATAAATTACATGAAATATTCTTATAAGTCCAATGAATAATTTATAGAATTTATAAATTATATTGGCGAAAATATTGGACGCCGATTTAGAACATAATAAAACTATAAAATCTATCGGGGCACATGAAATATGCGTTATGTGTCCTTTAAAAATAGATTTTTAATATTTTAAAATGAGTAAAGCGCGTTTCCTAAATCTTTCGAAATTCTGATAACTATAAGAGGATTTAAGAATAGTGGCATCGTAGTTTTAATAGGATCAACGATGGTATTTTTAAAATTGTCAGGATTAATACCTAACTTAAGTAAAAGTGTGTTATTATTCATATGTACCTCCTTGTTTTTGAATCTTAACAACTCAATTATAAGAGGTACTTTTATTTTATGGAAATGGATGAAACTATTAAATTTATTGGGGAATGAATGTTTTTTGTCCCCGACAGAATTTATAGCTTGGTGCTTTTAAACCTTAACTTTTATTTAATAATGACTATAATAATATAAGTAACGAAAGGAGTGATATTATGTGGAATATAATTCTTGATGCGTTAATAGATAGTTTAAAAGTACTAGCATTAATAGTTGTTGTTTATGTTCTCTTAGCTCTTTTAGAAAAAAAGATTTCTAAAAGAATAGAAAATAATCATAAATTAAATCCATTAATAGGTGCTCTTTTCGGATTAATTCCTCAATGTGGATTTTCAGTAGTTGCTTCTGACTTATATTTGAAAAGACATATTACAATGGGGACACTAGTAGCGATTTTTATTGCTTGTAGTGATGAGGCTGTACCAATATTTTTATCAAATCCACATAAGATTTTGATGGTTTTACCATTGATTTTAATTAAATTTGTTATAGGATTTGTCGTTGGTTTTATTATTGATTTTATTTATACAAAATCTACAAAAGATGTTAAACATCATCATGAAGAATGTGAACATGAAGAAGAAATTCATGTTGGATGTTGCCATCATGTTATTGAAGAGGAAAAACATGAAAGTAAATTTCATGAATATTTTTTTCATCCATTAATTCATTCTTTAAAGATTTTTGCTTATATTTTAGTTGTTAACATCTTATTTGGTTTATTAGTGTATTTTGTTGGAGAAAACAGTATTAGTTCATTTTTAGAAAATAGCTCATATTTTACTCCACTTATTGCAGTTTTAGTTGGTCTTATTCCTAATTGTGCAAGTTCTGTTATTTTATCTGACTTATATTTAACGAATTGCATAACATTTGGATCGTGTGTTGCGGGCTTAATTTGTAACGCAGGTTTAGGTTTTGTCATTTTATTCAAAAATAAAAAGAATTTAAAAAATAACTTTGTAATATTAGGTATTGTTGCCTTTGTAGGATTAATCGTTGGATATTCACTTAATCTTATATTCGGTTTTTCAGTCCTATAAAAAAATATGTTATAATTTTATTTGAAGGTGATGATTATGAAAACTCTTATTGTAGGTTCTGGTGCGAGCGGATTGATTTTGGCAATAAAACTAAAAATAAATAATCCTCAACACCATATAATTATCATTGATAAGAATAATAAACCAGGACGTAAGTTATCCGTAGCTGGCAATGGAAAAGGGAATATTGGTAATACTAAGTTAAGTAGTTGTTATTATCGAGATAAGGATATTTCTGATTTAATTTTCAATAAATATAATTTTGACAAGCAATGTGAATTTTTTGAAAATCTTGGTATTAAAACAAAAATTATAAATGAATTATGTTATCCATTTTCCGAATCTGCTAAAGCATTTGTGGATTATCTTTTTGAATATGCGATTACTCAGGGAGTAGAGTTTAAATTTGCTGAAGAATTACTAGATTATGAAAGTAATAGCAAAATAAGCATAAAAACAAATAAAAATACATATATGGTTGATAATTTGGTTTTCGCTACTGGCGGTAAGTCATATGCTAAGCTTGGCTCTGATGGTGCTATTTTTCATATTTTAAAAGATCATGGATATATAATAAATAAAATGTATCCAGGATTATGTCCAATCAAAACAAAAGAAGCAACAAAAGTAATAACAGGATTAAGACTAAAATGTAAAGTTAATTTGTTTTTAGATGAGAAAAAATATTATGAAGAAACTGGTGAAGTTTTATTTAAAGATGATGGTCTCTCAGGCATTGCAATTTTTAATACAAGTTCAATAATTGCTAGAAATATTAATAATTTTAAAAATGCTTGTATTATTTTAGACCTATTCCCAAATATGACTATGGAACAATTAGAATATGAATTTATGAAAAAAGTAAAAAATCCATATTTCAATGTTCTAAAAGGTTATTTTGTTCCTAATGTTGCAAACTATATTTTAAAAAGAATTAATTTTAATATTGATAAAATAATAAATAATAAACAAGATATAAAAGCATTGGCGAGTATTTGTAAAAATCTATCTTTCACTTACCTAGATTTATATGACTTTGAAAACGCTCAAATAACTATTGGTGGATTATCTTTAATAAATCTAAATCAAAATTTATCATCAAAAATTGAAAATAAAGTCTATTTTATTGGAGAGATTATTGATAATGATGGATTATGCGGTGGCTTTAATCTTATGTGGGCTTTTGGAAGTGCTCTTTATTTAGGAGATATATTATGAAAATAATTGTAAATAATGTGTTCCTAACTTTAAATGAAGATGAAACTAATTTTAAAAATAAGCTTTTAAAGATTTTAAAAGTAAAAGAAGAAGATTTAATTGAGTTTAAACTAATCAAAAAAGCAGTGGATGCAAGAAAAAAATCAAATATACTTTTTGTTTGTAGTTTTTTAGTTACCCTTAAAAAAGAATATAAGTTTAATAATTCTAATATTAAGACTATTGATTTTGTAGAAAATTTAGAAATTCCTGAAATTAAAATGAAACACCGTCCAGTAATTGTTGGTTTTGGACCTGCAGGTATGTTTTTAGGTTTGTATTTAGCAAGGGCTAATACCAAACCAATCATTTTAGAAAGAGGAAAAAGTGTTGATGAACGCTTGAATGACATTAATAAATTTAAAGAGACGGGTGTTTTTAATAGTGGATCTAATGTATGTTTTGGTGAAGGTGGAGCAGGAACTTTTAGCGATGGAAAGTTAAATACCGGAATTAAAGATCAACGAATTAGATTTTGTTTAAATGAATTTATTAAACATGGTGCGCCTAAAGAAATATATTATGAAGCTCATCCACATATTGGTAGTGATAATTTAAGAAAAGTTGTAAAAAACATTCGCGAAGAAATTATTTCATTAGGTGGTGAAGTGCGGTTTGAACATCAATTTATAGATTTCAAAAAAGATGAAAATATTATCGTTAAAATAAAAAATCACGAAAATGAGTATGAATTGATAACTGATGATTTAGTTTTAGCGATTGGTCATAGTGCAAGAGATACATATAAAATGCTTTATGAGAATGGAATGTTTATGAAACCAAAGGATTTTTCTATGGGTGTAAGAATAGAGCATTTGCAAGAAAGTGTTAATTTTTCTCAGTATGGAAAAGAGTATAAAAATCCAAAACTCCCAGTTGCAGACTATAAAATTGTTTTGCATTTACCAAATAATCGTACACTTTATTCTTTTTGTATGTGCCCAGGTGGCGAAGTTGTAGCATCTAATAGTGAAGAAAATTCAATTGTGACAAATGGTATGAGTTATTTTAAAAGAGATTTAGATAACGCGAATTCCGCGTTGCTTGTAAATGTTAGAGTTGAAGATTATTATAAAAATTCTCCATTGGATGGTGTGGAATTTCAAAAAAAGTATGAGCAATTAGCGTTTAACTCTCAATATCCTTATTTTGCTCCAATTCAAAGAGTGGATGATTTTCTTAATAATAAAATAAGTGATACTTTAAGAAAAGTAACGCCATCTTATAAACCAGGTTTTTATTTTGCATCATTAGATAATTTGTTACCTGATTTTGTTATAGAATCATTAAAAATGGGAATACCAATGCTTCAAAAGAAATTCCCGTTTTTCCAAGATGAAGAAGCAATTATGACTGGAGTAGAAACAAGATCGTCAAGTCCAGTTGTTATTCCACGTGATGATAGAGGTTTTTCAAGTATCGCTAATATTTATCCATGTGGTGAAGGTGCATCATATGCTGGAGGCATAATGTCTGCGGCAATTGATGGTTTGAGAGTTGGAGATTTTATTAGACAAAAATATAAAAAGTAATTTGATTATCGTATACGATAATTCTTTTAAAATTTTCATTTAGAAATTATAATGAAAAAAGAGGTGAAATAAATGAGGCAATTAAAATATATTATGTATTTTTTGAAAAATGCTTGGTTTGTTTTGCTCTATAAATTATTTAAAAAAAAGAAAAACTGCAATCGCTTTTTAGGAAAAAAGAATATCACTTATGAATATGGTGATGAAGTACTCTTGGAATATATCAAAAGTAATAAACCATTTATGGCTGTGCGATATGGAGCAGTAGAATTGTCTTGTATTAACAATTGGGAAAAAATAAGATTAGGATTTAAAAAAGATTATAAAGAAATTGTTAAATTTGCAATAAAAAATAATGCTGGTTTTTTCCCGGCAACTGATGAAAACTTGAAAAAGTATTCAGAGTTAATGGATGACGTTATGAAAAAAACTGATATCTTAGGTATCTCCGGGATACATATGGAAGATTATTTTTATAAATTACAGTGCAATGACGCTAAAGTTATTCAATATTTATCTTTTGAGCCAATAAATAAAAAATGGCTATCAGGTTTAAATGGTAAAAAAGTACTTATCGTATCTCCATTTAAAAAAGAAATAGAAGAGCAACTAAAGAATAAAGAGCACCTAGATGATTTAAAAAATATTGATGCAAAGTTTGAAGTTGTGCAAGCTATACAATCTATCGGCGATGAAGTCCCTAACTTTCCTAATTGGTTTGAAGCTCTTGAACATATGAAAAGTGAAATTAAAGAAAAGGATTTTGATATCGCTTTAGTCGGAGCCGGGGCATATGGAACACCATTATGCGCATATATAAAAAGTTTAAATAAGCAATCTATACAAACAGGTGGAGCAACACCATTATTATTTGGTATAATAGGATCAAGATGGGAAAATCGAGACTATGTTAAAGAAAAAATAAATGAATATTGGATTAAACCATTTGAAAAACCAGATGGCTATGAAAAAGTAGAGAAAGGATGTTATTGGTAATGAAAACTGAAGCAAAAGAGAGTGTATTTGACGTTTTGAAAAATTTGATTCCACTGTTTGCTGTAGAAATTATGCTTTTAACAGTGATGAATTTTGCAAATTTATCAATAGTATATCGCTATTTAGCAATATTTTTGATGGTCGTTGCTTTTATACAAATCATAAAATTTATACCTAAAGATAAAACGATTGTGCCATTTTTTATTCAAATAGGCGGATTATTGTTATTTGAAATAATTTCGAGCATCTTTGGGTATGGTAGTGTCTTTAAAAGTAGTGTACAAGGTAGTTTGCTAAGTTCTATCTTAACGGTTGTATCTTTAATATTTGGATCTTTGGCTTTCTATATCATAGGTGGATATTATGGATTATTTCATAAGAATAAATTAGATATTACTAAACTCATTGGAACATTCTATGCAGGAATTGGTATATATGTTCTTTTATGTTTAGCAATTACTATTTATGGTATGGGAACACCATTCCACACAATTGTTTTTTTGAAGAATTCGACATATTCAGGTTTAGTAAAACAAGCAGGTATTTTGATTGGTTTTGATACAATATTACATCCAAATGGTGTGGCAATTATTGAAAACATGTCACTCATAGCTTCAACAGGTTTATTAACACTTTTCTTTACTGACAGAAAGAAAAATCCAATTTTCTTTTATGGATCACTCGTTGGCGGAGTATGTGGTGCATTAGCAATTATTTTATTACCATTAGTTATAGTTGGATGCATATTAGTTTTGGCGCTTGTATTTGCACTTTTAATTAAATTGCCAATTAAAAACAAAAAGGTTGCCTTAATTTCATTCTTTTCAGTAGCCGCGGCATTAACAATAGGTTATGCAATATTTAGAATTGATAATCATTTTCATGCAGAGAGGTATAAAAGTTTAAATTATGTCGCAAGAGCAATAATTTTCCCAAATATAGGCATATTCTCTAATTTAAGTAACATTAAAGATATGTTCTCTAATTTGCCTGCTATAATTGGACAAAGTTCACAAGTCAAGCAAACAGGTACATTTATATTAAATGTTGCTTATCAAAATGGTGTATTAGCATTGCTTTTCTTATTAACATTCTTTGTATTTGTGGGTATAGAAGTATTTAAATTTTGTAAAAATTCTGACAATATGGCACTAAAAATTGTAATTACGTCAATTTGTCTTTCATATTTCGGCACTATTCTCATTAACGATATGGGATTCGAATTAGTTACAGATTTTGTTTTCTTAGGTGTGCTAGTATTCTTCGGTTATATTACAACATATAATATTGAACATAAAAGTTCTTTAGAGATTAAAAGTACGGAAGAATAAAACTTAAATACGATGTAAAAAGTGTTGCCATTCATGGCAACACTTTTAAACTATTTTGACCAAGTGGAATACGGAATTCCGATGTCGTATAATTTCACAAATGTTTGATTGTTAGCACCAGTATGATTTTTTTCATCTTCTAAATTGTCATAATATTGTGTAAACGAATCTCTAATTTGTTTGTCTTGTTTTTCCTCTTCAGAAAGTTCAATTCTTTCATATCTAAATCCAAGCATATTACATCCTTTTAAAACCGATGTATCTTCAAGAATTTTTGTTAAATCAAAATAGAAGAATTTTGGACCTGCTACGGAAGTTCCAAGATTGGTATAAAAGCTAAAAACAAATTCATCATATTCATTTCCAGATATTGCATCAGTAGGTTTATATAAAGTGAAAACTGCTTTCATCTTTAAAGTTAGATAATTGTGAGTCATATAAAGAGTAATGCTATTTGCGCTTTGCAATGTTCTATGTAGGTCAATTATTACTCCATCAGAATATAATCCAAGACGTGAATTTGCAGTTGGGCCTACACAAGATATTTGTCCATCAAAGATTTTTGGATATCGTGTTGATAATGGCAAATTTGCCTCGTTCTTTAAAGCGGTATTTTGCGCATAAGTAAGAATGTTTTCATTTCCGTTAGCTTGTTCACTATTCATAAAACTGAAGTCAGTAATTAATGATTTGTCTGAACTGTTAAAAAGTTGTCTTCTTGTTTCTTCGGTTTCTTGTTCGTGATTGTAAACTGGGTTATTTATTTCATATTTATAGCTTTCTCTGATTTTTGGTGTTATTGCGCTATAAGTATGACTGTCGCTAGGAAAGTCTGCTTTATTGTCGTTACATTCTTGTGCGTATCCGCCAAAGTTTAATTCGCAACTTGCTAGTAACATCACAGGAATTAAAATTAACAATTTCTTTTTCATAATTATTATCTCCTAAATTTTTAACCATTTACCCATTTCAAAGTCAGCATTATCATCATCGAGAATTAAAGTTCCTTTTGCGGGAGTAAAAGTCATTTCACCAAAATAAATTTTACCATTTATATTATACAAATCTACACGTACAAATGGAAAGGGTTTTGCAAGTTTTTCGGCAAGCTCGACCATTTCTTGATAATTTTTTGGCTTTTCTAGTTCATAATCTGTCTTTTTCCAACCATTAAATTGTGATCCATCAAACGGAGTCCAATCAATATAGTAATTGTTATAACGAATATCTTGTCCACGTCCCGTTACTACATATAAGCTTTTTGCAACACCATTAAAAACATGAATTTTATATTCAGTTGGAAGACTTAAGTCACCAATATATTGCTCGATAATAATTTGTGGTTTTATTTTTGCATAATGCATTTCAATAGTCTTTTTACCATAATTTATTTTGAGCCATTTGTTGAATTTCTTTCGCAAATCTGAAATATCTATTTTTGATTTATCTTTTATAATAGCGTTGAACGCACAAGCATGTGAGCATTTCATAACAAATTGTTCGGGAAGAAGATTAAAATCAATATCATCAAATTTGTCGTATATACCTAAGCAAGGAATTAAATATTTTTCCAAGCCTAAATCTTTAAGATAATCTCTAACGCCCACTCTAGATGCACATTGAATCACTTTTTTGTTTTTTGGATATTCATAAAGACGCAAGTGCTGTAATTTTTCCGTATAACGTATCGGATTTTTAAGATTTAATTTGTGATGTGTTATGTATTTGTATTGGTATTTCACATACCATACGGGCGATATTTTTTTAACAATATTACGAAAAGGTAACACAATACTGCGTTTTAAGAGATTCTCTTTTAAATTTTTGTTTCGCATATTAATCACCTTTTGTATTATAGCATAATCAATAATGTTTATAAATAAATACCATTTTCCTGGCAAAAATGTTATTATACTTTTAGAAAAAAGGTGAGGAAATTGATAGTTAAAGCTCTTAAGAAAAAATCTACAATTATAGTTGCATCAATAATTAGTGCGTTAATTATTGTATTTTATGTAGTAAGTATAGTTTTAGAACAGGCTTATGTCATTGAATTACCGTATTCTATTACTACAACATTTGCATTTATTTTAATAATCTTATTGCTGATAGCCTTTGTGGTTGGTGATCAGTATGCTGCAAACTATAGAAGAAAAAATAAATTATGGTCTGGAGCATTACCGGAAGAAATAAAACAAAAAGTGTGGGATTTGATAACCCCATGGCTTATTGTGAGTATAGTTACAATTTTAATCGCAACATTAGATACAATATTGTGGCGCATCGGATAAAGATGCGTCATTTTATTTGTTAACGTAACTATTTAGTAAAGTGCATTCATTGAATAAATGGTAAAAAATGATTGACTTGTAAATATTATAGTAGTATCATTTAATAAAATTCCGTGCGATGGTTTTTTTATTTATAAATAAAAAGGAGGATTTTTATGAAAAAGAAATGGAACAATTTATTAGTGTTAGGCGCTGTTGTTGCAATGCTAACTGCATGCGGCAGTAAAAAGGTTGAAACTTTTAAAATTGAAAACAATGAATATATTCCAAGCACATATACAGGTAAAGCAGAATATACTTCTTATATCGCAACTGGTTTAAAGTCACTAAATACTGCTTTAACAATGTCAGCAGAAAACGGAACTCATATTGCTAACTTTGTTGACGGACTTTTAGAAAACAATTCTTATGGTCGCTTATCAAAGGCTCTAGCGGAAAAAGTATTTGTTGATGATGCATATTCAAAATACAAATTCTATATTCGTGGCAATGAAGAAGGAAAGGGAACGGCTGATCCAATTGAATGGTTAAAGTGGGATGGAACACAATATGTTGACCGCGTTGCAGGAGCACAATATGTTACAGGTGAAGACTTTGTAACAGCGGCTAAGTATGTTTTAGATGCTCGTAACCAATCAGACTGTTATTATTTGCCTGCAATGTTTATTAAAGGCGGATATGAATATTGGGCATATACATATGCTTTATATCTTGAGAGTATTGGACAAATTAAATTAAATAATAACAATGCTACGATTGCTAACTATATTAACGAATTTGCTAAACAATACGGAAACCTTGATTTAAATGTAACTGGATCTATGGTACCTACTATTGCAAGTGGTGAAAATATTGGTGTTCATGCTGGTAAAGAAGTAGATGCAGAATCAGGTGTTGAATATTACTATGTTGAGTATATTCTTGAAAACCCTGCTCCATACTTCCCATCAGTATTAACTTACACACCATTCTTACCAATTAACGATAACTTTGTTCAACACGTTATCGGTGGTATTACACAATATGGTGTAGGAACTAAAGAAAGATTCTTATACTGTGGTGCATATTTATTAGATACCTGGGATCCATCTGGTACATTAGTTTATAAGAAAAATAATAAATATTGGGATGAAAAAAACGTCCACATTAAAAAGATTACTTACAATCTTTTACCTGATAACACAAATGACGACTTTATTCGTAGAGAATATGAAAAAGGCACAATTGACTCATTCGGTGTTTCACAAACTGATGCAGTAGGTTGGGAAAAATATGTCACTGGTAAAAACAACGAAGGATCTATCGAAAATCCAGTAAATAGCGATGTTTATTCACGTGAAATTGATACAGTTGACTCAACATTCTATACACAATTGAATGTTAATCGTAGAACTCTTGGAAGCTCTTCGCCAATTAGTAAGGATGATAATGAAAACGCAAATGCTGCAATTAAAATTAATGCAGTACGTGAATTGTTATTAGATGGCGTTGACTATACAATCTATAACCAAAGATATGGTTTAACAGAAAATTTGCGTGACCAATATCAAATGTGGACATTCATTCCAAAAGGATTCGTTGAAGACACAAATGGTAAAGATTATATCGAATATGTCTATGAGGCATATGCTAAGAGATTTGGAATGGATATCGAAGAAGTTCGTAAATTGTTAAAACAAGGACAACTTCCAGAAGATTATGATCCTGAAGCTAATACTAAAAAGTTGGCTGCAAAAGCTAAAGCTGCAGTTGAGTATTGGAAGGCTCAAGGTCCTATCAATTATGTAGTTAATAAACAATCAAAATCACAAACAATTGATTTCCCAATTAGATTTGAATATCTAGGATTGAACTTTGATGCAAAACAATCTGTATGGGATTCTCAATGGATTGAAAAATTCAACGAAACAGTTAATGCTTGTACAACAAATAAAGATAAAATTTCTGATCAATTAACACTATGTAAAGGTGGAAAATATCCATATTTTGAAATCGTTAAAAATGAAAAAGTTACTGCTACTAACTATTCTGATTTAGGACAAGCTGGTGATTATCACTTATACGTTATTGGTTGGGGCGCTGACTATGCAGATCCACTTACATATTTAAATACTATGACTACCGGTGGAGATATGAGTGGCTATGCTGGAACACAAAGTGAAGTTCCAGATTATATCAACGAATATGATTCAGAAGGAAATGTTATTTCTGGAACAAGAAAAGACAATATGTTAGATGTCTATGATGATTTAGTTGCAAGAGGTGCAGCAACAAGAAATAATACAACTCAAAGATTTGAGCTCTTCGCAGAAGCAGAAGTAGAACTATTATTCAATGTTCACTTGATGTCTCCTGATTATATGTCAGGACAAGGTTGGTCTGTTTCAGTATCTCGTTTAGCAGGTTATGAAACACCATCAGCTGCATATGGTTTAAGCTCATACAAATTAAAAGGTGTTTATGCTTTAACTACTGCTATGGGTGGTGCTGATCGTAAAGCAGCAAAGGCAAAATTTGAGGCTAACAAAAAAGCTGCACTTGCAGGTACTTCTGATGAAGACATTTACGAAAACACTAAATTAGCAAACTAATTGTCGTATTTATCATTTAAATTTATAGAGATTAGGTGAACCCCTAATCTCTTATGCATTTTTTAAGACTATAGAGGAGGGATATAATGGCAACATTTTTAATAGGTTATACCATTATAGCTTTGATTGTCATGTTCGTTATATTTGTAATTCTCGTGTCACGTAGAATTATATTTAGAAATAACGCTAAGATACAAAGTATTTTTGCACATCCATTATTAATTTACTCTTTGAAACGAATTGGATCGGCTTTTATTTCTATTATGCTTGCTATTTCTGCAACATACTTATTACTGAGATTAAAAAGTAGAAACTCGATTTGTCAAAGTTACGTTGAAAACTGGGATAAATTACCTTATGACATTCGTGAAATTAGATGTGATAATGTCATGAGGAATCTAGGATTATACGCTAATAATTTTTGGGAAGTTATAGGACAAATTTTCAATTATTTCTATAAAATTTTACCTTTCCCGAAAACTCTTTGTAGAGAAGATGCCGGTACAGAGCCAATCTATGATGCTTTCAATAATCTAATTAGTTATGTGAAAGTACACGATTGTAGAACTTTCATTATCGATTTGGGCATTTCATATAAAATGGCAAGTGGTTCTAGTTCTAACTATGTTATTGATATTATTTTTGGTGAAAGAATGATGCATTCATTTAGAATTGGTATTATTGCTGTTGTTATTGAACTTGCAATTGGATATCCATTAGGTGTTTTAATGGCCAAACACAAAGATGGCATTGTTGATAAGATTGGTAAAACTTATATCATTTCAATTGATGCTATTCCAGGTGTAGCTTATTACTATATTTGGCAATTACTTTTGGTATATCTTATTGGATTACCAAATAAATACGAGTCAGCTAATTTCGTTTCATGGCTTGCACCTGCTTTAACTATGGGATTAACAGGTATGGCAGGAATTGCTTTGTGGGTCAGAAGATTTATGTTAGATGAGTTTAATTCAGATTATGTTAAATTTGCTCGTTCTAAAGGTATATCTGAAAATAGAATTATGTATACCCATGTTTTAAGAAATGCGATTGTTCCATTGATTAGATCTATTCCTGCTTCAATTTTAGGAGCACTTTTAGGTTCTTTCTATATTGAAAACATATATGGTGTACCTGGTTTAGGTGAATACTTAATTAGGGCTAATGAAAGCAATGATTTATATGCTTTACAAGGTATCGTTGTAGTTTCAGCATTTATTTCAATTATTGCTTATCTAGCTGGAGATATTGTAACTGCGATGGTTGACCCTCGTGTCAGTCTAGCATCGGAATAGGAGGTGGAGTAAGTGGCAAAAAACGTTGATGAAGTTATTGAATTTAATAACGAAGACTTATTTACTGTCATTGGTAATTCTGATGATGAAGCTGAAAAATTAGAATCTACTCCATATTCCTATTGGAGAGAGACTTTTAAACAACTATGGAAAAATCCTTTAACAATAATTTGTATTGCTGTTATTATCTTAATCGTAATAATGGCATTTGTTGGACCTTTAATTAAGCAATATAAAATTATTAGTGCTGGTAATAAAACTACTTTTGATAAATTTGATGATTATTTACTTCCATCTTTTGACCATTTCTTTGGTACAGCAGGTGGTGGTATGCAACCATATAATGGACAAGATTTATGGACATTAGTGTGGAAAGGCACACAACTTTCACTCCTCTTAGGAACTGTTGTCGCACTTATCGATACTTTCTTTGGAATATTGATTGGTTCAATGTGGGGATATTTTAGATGGCTAGATCCTATTTTAATTGAGTTACGTAACTTTATTAATACCATACCATCTATCTTACTTTATATTTTATTAATGCAATTCTTAGAACCATCATTCTGGACAATCGTTCTTGTTTTGTGTATGTTTGGTTGGATGGGACTTGCAGGATTTATTCGTAACCAAATTATTATTATTCGTAATCGTGAATATAACATTGCATCGCAAACTCTTGGTAGTTCTTCACGTGCAATGATTACTCACAATTTATTACCATACTTAATTTCTGTTATCGTAACAGTAATTTCTACAGCTATTCCTGGAGCAATTTCTTCGGAAGTAGGTTTAGCTTACTTTAATTTAAGCTTTAAGGCTGATGATCAAGTTACTCTTGGTCAAGTATTAACACTTGCTGCTAAAGATAAGTGGAATGTATATCCACACTTATTATTAGCACCGATGGTTGTCATGGCTCCACTTACAATTTGTTTCTTCTATCTTGGCTTAGCTTTAGCAGATGCCACAGATCCGAAGAACCATCGCTAGGAGGTAATATTTATGGAAAAGAAAAAAGTTCTTGAAGTAAAGAATCTTAGCGTAGGATTCTTATCTCATGGTAAGAAAGTCCATGTTATTAGAAACATAAGTTTAGATGTTTATGAAGGTGAAACATTAGCAATCGTTGGTGAATCAGGTTCTGGTAAATCTGTATTCACTAAGACTTTTACAGGTATGCTAGATGCTAATGGTTTCATTTCTGATGGTTCTACCATTATGTTTGATGGTATGAATTTAGTCGAATTAAAGAAAACAAAAGATTGGATGGGAATTAGAGGTAAAAGAATTGCAACAATTTTCCAAGATCCAATGACTTCTTTAAATCCATTGTTTTCAATTGGCTTTCAAATTTCTGAGGTGTTGCGTTTACATCACAACTTATCAAAAGAAGAAGCGAAAAAAGAAGCAATTAACTTACTTAAAAAAGTACGTATTCCAGATGCAGAAAAAAGATATAATGATTATCCTTTCCAATATTCTGGTGGTATGCGTCAAAGAGTTGTTATTGCTATCGCTCTTGCATGTCGTCCAGAAATCTTGATTTGTGATGAGCCTACAACTGCACTTGATGTTACTGTTCAAGCACAAATATTAGATTTAATTAAAGAATTACAAAAAGAATATAAATGGACGACAATATTTATTACTCACGACTTAGGTGTCGTTGCAAATGTTGCTGATCGTGTTGCCGTTATGTATGCTGGCCAAATTATTGAATATGGTACGGTTGAAGATATTTTCTATCGCTCTGCTCACCCATATACTTGGGCTTTACTTTCATCACTACCACAATTAGGCAGTAAAGAAGACCCATTAAGTTATATTCCTGGTAACCCACCAACATTTACATCTGAAATTATTGGTGATGCATTTGCTGTAAGAAATAAATATGCAATGCGCATTGATTTCTTGGTTGAACCACCGATGTTTAAAATTAGCGAAACTCACGCTGCAAAGACATGGCTTTTAGATCCACGTGCACCAAAAGTTGAAAAGCCATCAATAATTAAAAACCTCTCTAAACGCATTAAACAAGTGTCTAGTGAATTGCAAAAAGAGTTAGAGATTGGCGGTGAAAAACATGAATAAGATGGGAAAATTTCTTAAAAAAGTAGGAAATAATAAATTAGCATACATATGTGTTATAAATATTATTGCTTTTATGCTTATTATATTAACTGGTATGGTATGTCTCGGTAATGAATTTTTTGTGTATTCCACTAAAACAATCCATTACATATATCACTTTTTATTTAAGAGAAGTTATGATTACAAATCACTTATTATTATTCTTGTTTCATTAGCTGATTTAGGTTTAGTTATTTTTTGGATAGTAAAGATTTTCAAAAAAGAAGAAGTTAATATTTTCCAACTTTGTTCTCCAATTGCTCCTCTTGTAACATTATTGACAATACTTGCTGCAATTAGAGGATGGAACTTAGGCGCATTTAGTGGGAAGTCAACTGTACTAGTAGTTTTCGTTATGATAGCTATATGTTTATATGCTATCAGTTCTATTCTTTTAGAAGTACAATCCTTTATTGATGAGCATCAATATAGCGTTAAAATGAAAGAAATAGAAGACTTAGGAAGTAGCGATGACTATGAAGAAACAGACAAAAAACAAGTATTAGTGTCGTTTCAACATGTAAAGATTTCCTTTAAACATGGAATATATGAAAGAGTCATCATTGATGATTTAAATTTGGATATTTATAAAGGAGAAATTTTAGGATTAGTAGGTGAATCAGGTTCTGGTAAAACTACAATTGGTAGAGGTTTAATTCGTATTATTCCTATTTCTGGTGGTCAAATTCTTTATGGCCCAAAAAAGAAAGTAATTTCTGGAAAAATTTCTAATGAACGCGCTAGAAATTTAAAGACAAAAATTCAAATGATTTTCCAAGACCCTTCAGCTTCATTAAATGATCGTAGTAATGTTGATTACATCATTTCTGAAGGTTTGAGAGCCTTCCATTTATATAAAAACGAAACCGAAAGATTACAAAAAGTCGAAAAAATGATAAAACGTGTTGGACTTAGTGTTGAACACTTAAAACGTTATCCACACGAATTTTCTGGAGGACAAAGACAACGTATTGGTATCGCTCGTTGTATGATTATGGATCCTGAGATGATTATTGCAGACGAACCAATTTCAGCTCTTGACGTTTCAATACGTGCTCAAGTTTTAAATCTTATTAAGGAGTTCCGTGATGAGCGCGGTTTGACTGTATTATTTATTGCACACGATTTATCTGTAGTTAAATACATTTCTGATCGTATTGCGGTTATTTTCCAAGGAAGATTAGTAGAATTATGTTCAGCTGAAAGATTATTTGAGATGCCTTTACATCCTTATACTAAATCCTTATTATCTGCAATACCATTACCGGATCCGCATATTGAAAAGAAGAAAACTGCAATTATATATAATCCTTCTGAACACAACTATACTGCAGATGATCCGGCAGATTTCTATGAAGTTGAAGAAAACCACTTTGTACGTTGTAATTTAGAAGAATTAAAGAAATATCAAGCAATCATTAAAAATGCGAAAGAAGGTGCTGAAAATGAATAAAAAGAAATTTTGTAAAATCTTTTTTCCCATTTTAGGTACTGCAATTTTTGTTGCTGGTGTTTATTGGTCAGTAATTGAATTTGCCTTAAAAGATTATCAAAATATTGGCCATATTCAATTCAGATATATTGTAGATGAAGATGGTAATTCTATTGGTACACCAGCATATATTACGGGCGTAAAAAAAGAATCAAAATATCCTTCTACATTTGAGGTACCATCTAAACTTCTTGGTCACCCAGTCGTGGGAATTGATGCTGATGCTTTCAAAAATCTTGAACGTTTGAAAAAAGTAATTTTACCAAAAACAGTTGAAGTAATTGGTGACGAAGCATTTGCGGCATGTCCATTACTTACTGACGTTGTTTTTAAAGGAACATTAAAATCTGTGGGAAATGATATTTTTGCTAAATCAGGATGGCTAGATGCTCATAGTGATCAAGAATGGATTACATTTGGAAACTTTTTATACAAATATAATGGTAACAATGATACTGATTTTATTTTAAAAAGTGAAAATGACAAAATTCTTGGTGAAGACGAAAGTAAATATGTTTATATTCCTTCATCAATTACTAATTTCGCAAGTGGCGCTTTTGCTAATCAAACTCATTTAATTGGAGTGGAAATGCCAAAAGGATACACAGTAATTGAAAGAAACATGTTTAAAGGATGCCAAAATTTAAAATCAGTTGAAATTAATGATGTCACTACCATTCAACAAGAAGCTTTTAGTGGATGCAAGGAATTAAGTTCAATTGATCTTAAAAACGTTACTACAATTGGAAGTGGTTCTTTTAAAGGTGCGGCTTTAGAATCTGTAACTTTGAATGAAGAAATCACAACTATTAATCAATCCGCTTTTGAAGATTGTAAAAATTTATATTCAATTAATATTCCAAATAATGTTACATCTATTGGTAATGACGCATTTGCTGGTGATATAAGTTTAACAAATATTGAATTATCAGATAATGTCATTGAAATTGGAAATAGAGCATTTAAAGGAACTGGTATTGTAAATTTTACTTTTCCTAAATATGTTGACACTATTAATAATGAACTATTCTTAGATGCCAAATCATTGACTAGTGTAGTACTTCCTAGTGTTGGAAAGGATAATACTGGAATACGTGCAATTGGTAATGCGGCATTTAAAAATGCTGAAAAATTAACTAGTATCAAATTCCCAAAAGATGCTAATGGGGTAGAGACTATAAAAACTATTTCTGATGCTGCATTTGAAGGATCAGGTATTAAATCAATAACAATTCCAAAAGGAATATCACTATTATCAACAGGAACATTTAGAAATTGTAAAAGTTTAGAAGAAGTTAATTTTTATGAAGATGGCGCACTTAAAACTATTAATTCTGAATGTTTTAGTGGCACAACTTCTTTAAAAGAAATTAAATTTCCTAACACAGTTGAGTTGTTCTATACTGCAGTTTTTAAAGATTCTGGTGTTTCTAAAGTAGAATTGCCTACAAATAGAAACTTTACAACAATTAACAAATTTTTCTTTCAAAATTGTATAAATTTGAAAGAAATAACAATTCCTGAAAATGTAGAAACTATCGAAGAGGAAACCTTTAAAGGTTGTGTAAATTTAACAAATATAACATTAGGGAGTAAAGTTAAAATGATTTCTCTAAGTTTATTTGAAGATGCTTCATCATTGGCTTCTATTAAGATTCCAAATGATGCAACTTCAATTGGACAAAATGCATTTAAAAACTGTAGCTCATTAGAATCAATAACAATTCCTAATAAGGTAAATAGTATCGGGGCTGATGCATTTAAGGATGATGAGGCATTAGAAAACGTATATTATGAAGGAACTGTTGAAGATTGGAATAAAATTAGATTTGTAAATGAATATTCAAATCCAATGGTATATGCAAAACACTTCTTTATCTTAAATGATTCTTATGAAGAAAATTCAGAATCTGAAAAATGGATTGAAGTCACTGATGTTTTGATGCCTAATTCAGATGTTAGTGTCAGTAATTAATATACAATTTATAAAACAACAAAATTTAAAATAGCGAGTTTTAACTCGCTTTTTATTATAAATCTATTTTAACTAGCGATTGACTATACATAATGTTGAAAGTATAATTTTTTGTGGAGGAAGAAAAAAATGATTACTAAAAGAGATCTTGTTACTTGTATTTTATTAACAATAGTAACTTTCGGTATTTATGGATTGATTTGGTTTTTTCGCTTATCAGAGGATTTAAGAAAACTTACTGGAGATTCAAAATTCGAAGGACTTAAATGTCTTGTATTGAACATAATAACATTTGGTATTTATGGGATTTATTGGGCTTATATTGCAGGACAAGCAATTGATAATTTAAAACAAGAACGTGGTTCTGCTTCAAATTATGGTCTTGATAATTCAATTCTTTATTTAATTCTAGCATTTGTTGGCCTTGGAATTGTTTCTTGGTGCTTATTACAAGATGAATTAAATAAAATTGCTGATTCATCAAAATTATTAGAACAAAAAGAATAAGAAAAATTAAAAATGCTTTATGTTTTATACTCCGATTTGTTAATCGGGGTTTTTTATTTTTCAAAACGTATGACTAATACAAAATAACGATACTTTATTTTGTTTAACAAAATAATATTATCATTTTTGCTACTCTACTTTATTTACATAGATTACTATAATTAGTATAATTAATTTGTAAAATGGGGAAACAATATGAATAAAAACATTTTAAAATCATTTGTATTGGCTGTTACATTATCAATAGGATTAGGATTCAATTTTAAAATGAATAGTTTTTTAGTTTGTGCAGAAAATGATGCTAGATTAAAATACTATGATGTTAATGGAGTAAATAGTGAATATTTAAAAAGTGTTAAAGGTGTTTATGGAATGGAACTACAAAATAGTTTATCTATTTTAATGTCTGCAACTCAAAATAAGATTACTACTTATGAAGAATTAAAAACACAAACAATTAAAACTGATACAGATCCAATGAATAGTAATAATATTATTACGTTTTATGCACGAGAATCTATTTCTGGAACCTGGAATCAATCATTATGGAGTCGTGAACATGTTTGGTGTCAAAGTTTATCAAATGGACTTTATGGTACAAGTGGCGCTGGTTCAGATATTCATCATTTAAGACCTGCCTATAATGCTTATAATAGTAAACGTAATAATAGTCCATACGGCATAGTCGATAAATCTATTGCAACAGAACTTGGTAATACTGGAAACTATTATATTGGAACGACTGTTTTTGAACCTAGAGATGATATAAAAGGTGATATAGCAAGAATTTTAATGTATGTCTATACGCGTTATAGTAATAGTCTCACTGCAGTTCCAAATGAATTAGGAACTAGAGGAAATCTTAAGATTACTGATATTGTAAAAACGAGTTCCAATAGCGAGACAGACGCATGGAATTTATTATTAGAATGGAATGAATTAGATCCAGTTAATTATTTAGAAATTTATCGTAATGATGAAGCAGAAAAAATACAAGGTAACCGCAATGTTTTTATTGATCATCCGGAATTTGCAAATATGTGTTTTGGAGAGTATGAAGGAAAAGGTGCCTTAATTGACTTAAATGGTGTATATGATGATACTAAAGCCAATTATATTGGTATTAATTTTAGTAATGTATCTTTAAGTGCTGGAAAAGAAGAGACATTTATAGCTAAAACCTTTCCAGAAAATGTAAAGACACCTACGATAAAATGGAAGTCTAATGATAATGACGTTATAACAATAAATAGTTCGGGTAAAGCTGTAGCAATAAACGATGGAAGAACTACTATTGAAGCTTATACATCTACGGGATTATCAGCAAAATGTAATGTCGAAGTATATAATTCTAAATTAATTTACGCATATGATGGAACTTATCCAAGTGGTTTGAGTAGTTATGCTGCAAATGTAAATTATACATACACAAATAATGATATTGAAATGGAATTAATGGCAAGTTATGGCATTGCTCAAAATGGTGATATGTGGATAGGTAGTAATAATAACTCAACGCATATAAAGAATACTGTTATTACCAAAGATTCTCCAATTGGTAAAGCTCTTAGTCTTACAACTAATAGAACAGGTGCCGTTTTATATTTCAATACAGAACTAGATAATGTTGGTAAAGTTACCTTTCAACAGATTGTAGGAAATGAAAAAGAGGCAGCGGCTAAAAATACGTATCTTTCTTTGGCGTATTCTATAGATAATGGTAAGTCATATACACAAATTGATAAAAGCGTACATATAGGGAATGCTGCAATATCAGTTACTTATGATTTTGATGCAATTGAGAGTGCGCGATATGCTTTAGTATTTACTACAACTAATGGATATGTTCAATCTAGAAAACCACAAGTAACATTCTTTTCAGAAGAAGTAACTGGTGATGAATTAATTGAAGATTTATTAAATAATTTTGATGCTACAGATTTAAATAATAGTGTTTATCAATCAATTTTAATTACTAAAGCTTATAAAATATTTAATACTCTAGATGAAAGTGATAAAAATAAGATTCCTGCTGATAGTATTAATAAATTAATGTCGCTATCAGATGATGATATTCAAGGATATGAATTCATTTATTATCATTGGAGTAAAACAAATAACACGATGACTGAAGACGAAATAGATGAAATCATTGCTGCATTTGATAGTTTATCTGATGACGCGAAGGCGTTCGTGTCTAATATGAAGAATGACATAATTGAAAATGAAGATATTATAACAATTGGTGACGCTATTAATTATTTTAAAGCAGATAAAAATCCTTGGGGTGATGAAGAAAAAGACCCAAATAAAGATCCTGAAGTAGATCCAAAACCAGGATCAGATAAAGTCCCTGAAGAAGACCCTAAAGTAGAGCCTGAAAATGATGATAATCCAAATAATATAATGCCAGTTGCTATGGGAGCTGGTGCTGGCGTAGTAATTATTATTGTTGCTTTGGTTTTTATTCTAAGAAAAAAACATTAATCAAAAAATAGAAAGGTAGAAAATCGTGGATACAAGACAATACAAAATAAAAAGAGTTTTAAATAAAGCAATAATTTGCTTTGTTTTTGTCTTGATGTCATATTTATTACTTTCGATCATTTCTTATAAAGACACAAACTTAATTAATGGATTAGTTAATAATGATTTGGTAGTAAAAATAATTAATGCGATTTTTATGATTTCAATCTTTGCAATTACCATAGGTTGGCTTATTTTAAATAAAGAAAAATTTAAATTAAAACCGACAATTGTATTTGTTAGTTTGATATTAGTTTACACTGTTTATTACTTTGTTTTCGGCATGATTGAACATTTACCTTTTAATGAATTATTAAGTAATATAAAAAATGTTTTACTAATACTGATACAAATGTATTTTGTGATATATGTCCTAGCAAATGTTATTAAATTAAAACACATTAAAATAATAAATGCTATTTTGATTTTTTTGGTTTTTGTATCATTTTTTTATGTGATTGCTAGTGATTTTCAAAATATTATTGCGACTTACGCTGATAAAAAGTTTTATGATTTTTCAACTTTGTCACCTTTTTTAAACAAAAACTTGATAGGAATAGTTATTTTTCTTGCTGCAATATTTTCGTTATATATATATTCAATAGAAAAGAAGAAAGCTTACATTGCCCTATATATTTTCTTATTTATTCCTAATATTTTGAGTTTATGCAAAGCATCTATAGTTTGCATGGCTTTGTTAACTATATTTATGTTATTTAATTTTAGAAAAAAATCATTGAAACAAATTATTTTCCAAGCACTGGGCATCTTTTTAATTTTAGATGTTTTCGTGATGGTTATGTTGATACTTTTTAAAGTCATAAAACTTCCAGATAATATTGAATTTTTTATAAGCACAAACATTGCCGCATTTGAAACCATTTCAAGTAGATTTGTATTAATTGCAAGATCTGCTTCCTTATTGAATTATAAAAATGTATGGCTAGGTAATGGCTATGCTTCAAGTCTAACGGTTTTAAATGATATCAAAGGGTCTTATTTCCATAATAGTTATATGTTTTTGCTTAATACAGGTGGTATTGCATTAACGTTATTATTTATATTTGTATTTTATAAATTGAGTATTAGTTTAAGTAGAGTAAAAAAGAATGACCGAAGTTTGCATTATACTTTTGTAACAATGATTATAGTTTATATTGCATATTCCATGTTTGAAAATATTGCTCTTTTCTCTTTTACTTTGTGCTCTTATTTGTTCTCTATTTTTATAATACTTGCTCCAAAAATATGTGCAGATAGACTAGAAGTATTAAAAACAGAAAATAAAGAATACAAAAATATTGCGTTTATTACAACTATTTATCCAACAAAAAATAAAAAGTGGTATGGAATTTATCTGAAAAATATCGCTAAATCTTTAATTAGATTAGGACATAAACTTAATGTGGTTTATATTCATGAAGGCGAAGGTGTTGTCCATAATTCTGTTTATGATGGAATACCAATTACGCATGTCTATTATAAGCCATCTCTTCTACATAAATTTATGATTCCACAGGGATTTGGTTTTAAAAGTGACTTTGAATATATAATTAAGAAATACAATTTTGATGATGCGATAATACATTTTTATCCACCTGCCTTCCAAAACTATATGATTACAACTTTAAAAGAAAATGGAGTAAAAGTTCTTCATTATATTCATTCGCGAAATATTTGGAAGAGAATTGATGAGAAACGTCCGGTATTAAGGAAACTATTTTATAATAACTTTTATAAAAGAGCATATAAGAAATGTGACAATATTATATGTGTATCCAAAGTTGTAGAAAATGATTTTAAAACTAAACTCAAAAAAGCACCAGCGAAAGTTGTTTATAACGGAGTCGATAGTATATTCTTTAATGATATTAAAAACATTAAGAAAATGGATGATAAGCAAGTTAATTTAATTTCAGTTGCTAATCTTTATTCAATTAAAGGTCATAAATATGTGTTAGAGGCTTTAAAAGATTTAGTAAACAAACATAAATATGTTAAATTTAAATATTTAATAATCGGAAATGGAATGGAAAAGAACAATTTAAAGCAAATGGTAAAAGATTATGAACTAAATCGTAATGTTACATTTGTTGATGAAATGTCGCAAGAGAAAATAAAGCAAATTCTCTTGAAATATGATATATTTATCTTACCATCTTATTATGAGGCACTTGGTTGTGTTTATCTTGAAGCAATGGCAAGTGGTTGTTATACGATAGGATGTAAGCATCAAGGTATATCAGAGATTATAACACCATGCAATGGCTATTTAGTTGATGAATATAGTTCTGAAGAAATAGTTATCACAATTGAAGATATAATCAATAATGTTAAACACAATTCATATATACGTAGAAATGCAATTAAAACAGCAAAAGAGTACACGTGGATGAATAGTGCAAAAGAATTATCTAAACATTTGTAAAGGAGTAATATTATTATGAAAACAAAGTATTCAATTCTCGTACCAGCATATAACGAACAAGAGGTTTTGAAAATCTTTTATGATGCATTAACAAAAAATATGGATACATTAAAAGAAGATTATGAAATAGTTTTTGTAAATGATGGTAGTAAAGATAATACATATTTAATCCTTAAGGAATTGGCTCAAAAAGACAAAAGAGTTAAAGTTGTAAATTTTTCTCGTAATTTTGGTCAACAAGCTGCAGAATTAGCCGCTTTAAGATATGCGGTTGGAGATGCCGTTATTATTATGGACTGCGATTTGCAAGATCCTCCAGAGGTGGCATTGCAAATGATTGAAAAGTGGAAAGAGGGCTATGAAGTAGTTCACGGAAAGCGAAAAAAGAGAAAAGGCGAAACAGTATTTAAAAAATTGACTGCTCACGTGTATTATCGCTTTTTAAGAAAAATTACTGGTATGGACATTCCTACGGATACTGGAGAATTTAAACTATATGATCGTAAAGTCGTAGAGGCAATTTTAGCATTACCTGAACATAATAGATATTTAAGAGGATTAGCTACTTGGGTTGGCTTTAGACAAACGTCTATATCCTTTGACCGTCCTAATAGAAGTGCTGGTGTCACAAAGTGGACAGTTAAGAAGATGATTAAATTAGCTGAAGATGGAATTATTGCTAATAGTGCATATCCACTAACTTTATCAATAAAATGTGGACTTACCTTATCAGTTAGTGCAATAATCGCATTTATTACGTTTATAGTTTTGGCAATAGTTGGAATTAATTTTGGCGGCTTAGTTGCATGGCTATTCCCAACAGTAGTCTTATTAGCTGGAATTATTTTAATAATGCAAGGATTTACTAATTTATATATTGGTCGAGTTTATGATGAAGTGAAAGGACGCCCTAACTACATTGTTAGTGAGACAATTAATATAAAATAATGAAAGTACTACTTTATTTTGAAAAAGAAAAAGCACTTCGCCAAAGTGGAATTGGAAGAGCGCTTCGTCATCAAAAACAAGCTTTAGAATCAAATGGAATTGATTATACTTTAGATCCTAAAGATTCTTTTGATATTGCACATATCAATACAAATTTCTTTAAATCTTATCGTCTTTTAAAAAAATGTAAGAAGCAAGGAAAAAAAGTTATTGTGCATGGTCACTCTACTTTTGAAGATTTTCGTAAGTCATTTAGATGTTGGAAATTAATAGAACCTATTTTCGATCACTTAATTATAAGAATGTATCGCAACGCGGATGCGATTATAACACCTACTGAATATTCTAAGCACCTTATTGAGAACTACAAAGGTGTTACGTGCCCTGTCTATAGTTTAAGCAATGGAATAAACTTAACTGATTATGCTTATTCCGGAAAAAAAGTAAAGCAATTTAGAAATTATTTTAAATTAAAATCAAATGATAAAGTAGTTATTGGTGTTGGATTATTTTTTGAAAGAAAAGGTATCCTTGATTTTTTTGAAGTTGCAAGAAATATGCCGGATGTTAAATTTATATGGTTTGGACATTTAGATAAAATTATGACTCAAAGCAAAATATTAAGGGCGATTAAAAAAAGACCAGCAAATGTCATAATGCCTGGTTATATTGATGGAGATATTATAAAAGGTGCATTTAGCAATGCAAATCTTGTGTTTTTCCCAACTTTAGAAGAAACTGAAGGAATCGTAGTATTAGAAGCTTTAGCTAGCAAGACACCAGTTTTAGTACGTGATATACCTGTCTTTGATTCATGGCTAAAAGATGGCATTAATTGTCTTAAAGCAAAAGATAATGATGGATTTATTAAAAAGATAAACCATGCTATATATAATGATTTAAATAGTATAAAAGAATCTGGATATAAAACTGTTAAAGAACGCGAAATAACACTTGTTGGAAAAAAACTTATAGACATATATAAAACTGTTTTAGAAAATTAAAATAAGTATCCCAACAATCAAACAATAAAAGGAAAAATAATATAGTTTTCCTTTTTTTATTATCTTTAATAGTAGTTTTAAAGATAAATATGTGACAATCATACTAATAACTGCACCAATGACATTTAATATAATTTCTTGCTCTGTTAATACTAATTTTCCAGTGCATAATTCAATTATTTCTAATAATCCAGTACCTAAGGCTACAGGAATAAAAAGTAAAAAAGAATAATTTATTGCATCTTCATCTTTAAGCTTTGATACTTTTCCACCTATCGTAGTAATACCGCTTCTTGAAATACCTGGCATTATACCTATTGCTTGAAATAATCCAATAATTAATGCGTCTATATAACTTATATCATCAATGGATTTTAAACCTTTGTTTCGAGTTAAAAGTATTAGCAAAACCGCAGTAATTATTAAATTAATGCCGATGTATAAAGTGCTAGAGAATATTTGCTCAATTGTGCTTTTAAAAATTAACCCTAAAATACCAGCAGGTAAAATAGAAATTAGCATCATAATGATTAAATGCCATGCTTTTTTGCAGTTCTCAGATTTTTCTTTTTTGAATACATAATTAAACGTGTTTTTTCCTAACATTTTTAAAGTAGAAAAATAAAAAACAATAACTGCAATAAGAGATCCAATATGCAAAAATATTGATGTTGACATATTGCTTATATCTAAGCCTAGTAAGTTTTGTGTAATAATTAAATGACCAGAAGATGATATAGGAAGAATTTCACTTATCCCTTGAATAATTGCAAGAAGTATATATTTTAATAAATTTAAAAGCATAGAATCACCCAATCAATAAAGTTTATGGTTTTATAACCTTATTAATGAATGAATTTTTAATAGTTTTATAGTTAGACTTAAAAATTAAAGATTAAACATTGTTAATATATCAAAGTTTTGATATATTATTTTTATAAAAGATAGGTGATTAAAAATGGCTTTTGAAGAATTTGAAATGACATTTAAAGATGAAACAAAAAGAAGAGGTATTGCTTGGCCAGTTGAAAACGCCAAAGCTAATATTGTAATTGCGACAGGTATGGAAGAGCATGCACGTCGTTATGATGATTTTGCAACCTTTTTGAATAAACATGGTTACTCAGTTTATGCTTTGGACCATTATGGTCAAGGCGATAACGTAGAAAATCTTGAAGAATTAGGTAGATGGGAAAGATCCGGATTTAGAAAAACGGTTAACTATATCGATGAATTAATAACAAAATTAAGAGTTACATGTAAACCAACAATTATCATGGGACATTCTATGGGATCTTTCATAGTTCAAGATTACATTCAAAGATATTCAAATCACGTAAGCAAGGCAATTATTTGTGGTTCATGTGGCAAGCAATCCGCTGTTTATTTTGCAGATAGATTAGCAAGAGTGTTTGTTACTAAACGTAACTATAATAAGAAATCTAAATTTTTCAGCAAACTTACTTTTGGTGGTTATAACAAAAGTATCAAAAATCCTCGTACACCATTTGATTGGTTATCAGTAAATGAAGATAATGTTGATCGTTATATCGAAGATCCTAAATGTGGATATGGTTCGACATGTGGTTTTTATAAAGAATTCTTTAAGGGATTAAATCGTTTACATACTTCGCGATTTTTAGCAAAAATTAGAAAAAATTTACCAATTCTTTTAATTGCAGGAGAACATGACCCTGTTGGAAAGAATGGCAAGGGTGTCTTAAAATTAGCAAAAACTTATAAAAAGTATTCTATTGAAAACGTAGAAACAATTATCTACCCTAATATGAGGCATGAAATTTTAAACGAAACTGGCAAAGAAGTTGTTTACGAAGACATTTTAAAATTTGTTGAGAATTAATAGACTAGATGTATCAATCTAGTTTTTTTAAAGGAAAGGTGAAAATAATGAAACTAAAAAAGAAATCAATTATATTGTTAGTTGCATTTGTTCTTTTTAATTGCTTTATTTTTGCCGAAGCTTTAATGCCTGGAAATAGTTCTGGTGCGCAAAGTGATAGTATTGCAAATGTATTTGGTGACATTATTAAAAATGGTGGTAAAGATAATTTCGATTACATCAAACCGACTAAAATTGAAGTTATAAGTACCAATTCAATGTTTGTAGGAGATACAAAAAAAATAGAAACTAAAATTACACCTGATAATGTAACTAACAATGCTAAAATCTATAAATCTTTAAACTCTGATATTGCATCTGTTGATAAAAATGGTTTCGTTACTGCTTTAAAAGAGGGTAAAGCTACAATTCGTGTTATTTGTGATGATGATAATGATGTTTTCGTAGATTTTGAAATAGATATTACTGAAAAAGAAAAAATTCAACCAGAATCAATTAGTTTTAAAAATAGTACTTTTTCAATAAAAAATAAAAGAGCAATGAATATACAAGATATCATTGGAGAAATTGAGTATTTTCCTAGTGAATGTACGGATCGTAGTGTAAGATACGAACTTTCAAATAGTAAGGCTATGATTGACGAAAATTATTTACTCACAAATGAACCTGGTGAGTTAAAACTAAAAGCTGTTTTAAATAGTAACGAAAACATTTTTTGTGAGATGGATGTTATTATTTTAGATGATGTAGCGACAAAACCGGAATCAATTAGTATAGATTTAAGTGATGTATATATTAATCGATATACACAAATTGATGTTGAATTTGATAGAGAAAATATTGATGACAAATCATTAATTTATTTTATCGAAAGTGATGTTGAAAAAATCGCTAATTACAATGCAAATAATCAACTATTAGGGCTAAAAGAAGGAAATGCAACGATAAAGGCTTGTTCTATATACGATAAATCTATATGCTCAAATACAATTGATTTTGAAGTAAGAAAAGTTGCCTTGGAGAGTTTAGAAATTAAGGTTGATGAATTTATAAGCAAATATTTTAAATCAGGCGCTAGTATGGATTTAAAGTATAATTTATATCCAAGTGATGTTACATATAAAGATATAGAATGGTCAGTAAGTAATGATAATGCTAGAATTTCTGCTAGCGGGTTACTTGTTGGTCTAAAAAAAGGAAAGACAATCGTCACTCTTAAGCATATTGATTCAGGTCTAGTTGCAACCAAAGAAATTAAAATAGGAAGTGCCTCTACTTTATCTCATCAAGAAATGAATAAGTTAAAAGGCACTGTTAGAAAGCAGATAGGACACTTTGGTTTGTTTGCTATAGATGGAATAATTGGATTCTTATTCTTTATGTCTTTGGATTTAAAAAAGAAAAATAAAATTATTTTCTTAATATCCACTGGTGTTATAGTTGCAGTTGTTGCAGAATTATTACAATTGATTCCTAAGGGGAGAAGTTGTCAATTTAGTGATATGTTGATTAATTTTGGTGGTTTTATAACTGGTGCTATTGCATCATTTGTAACACTTTTAATTGTTAAAAAGGTAAAAAATCGTAAAAATAAAAAAGGAGACCAAGAAAATGAATAATTCACAAAAAATTATTGCTAAAAATTCGAAAGCTTCTTTTAACTATTTTTTGAGTGATTTCTTAGAATGTGGATTATCGCTCGTTGGTACAGAAATAAAAGCCTTACGAGTGCATGGAGCATCTTTAAACGATGCTTATGTTATTATTAGAAATAACGAAGCATACATTGTGAATATGCATATTGCACCTTATGATAAAGGAAATATATTTAATCATGATCCATTAAGAACTAGAAAATTATTATTACATAAAAAAGAAATTCTAAAACTCGGTCAAAAAGTTAAAGAAAAACAATATACAATTATTCCAACTAAAGTGTATCTCGTGCGTGGAAAAGCAAAACTTGAGATTGCTTTAGGAAAAGGAAAAAAACTATATGATAAAAGAGATAGTGAAAAAGAACGCGACGATAAGCGAAAAATTGATAAAGCAATAAAAAATTATAATAATAAGTAATTGAAAAATGCAGTAAAACAACATTTGTTTACTGCATTTTTGTTTTATTTTTGTTTATCAATTGTGATTTGTCCAAATATCTAAATCTGACTAAAATTGGTGATATTGCTTTAATAAATATATAAAGTAATAATGATTGAGGAATTAAGAATATTAAATTTTTAGGGAGCTCATAATATACCATATAAACAATGGTAGTGTGAACGTCATAATTAAATGTAATTCCATATAAAATAGATCCAAATATAACATTTAAAATAATGTTAACAATTAAACGAGAAAAGAAACAGTTGGTGAAAGAAATTTTTTGCTTATAGAAACATATTCCATATGTAAATCCAGCAAAAGCAGCAATGAGACTATAGCCGAAATTAAATGCTCCATCAGGTGGAAAAACAAAAAATCCTAATACATCAGATATGATACCTATTATAAAACCAGGAGCTGGTCCGAATATCATACTAATAAGAGCAAAGAATAAATATACAAGGGATATTTTTAGATTTGCAAATCCAGTAGGTATGGAAAATGCTTTACATATAATCATAAGAGCGAAAAGAAGAGCAATTGTTGAAATGTTTTTTATTGTTTTAAATGAATTAAGTGAGTCTTTCCAATATGTTATAGAAAAAATAGAAGTGGATTGCGATTCATTTTCAATAATTGATTCATACAAGCGATTAGCATTAATTAGTAAGTATATAAAGTACAATAATGAACCAATTCCTAACGAAATTAAGCTAGTAGGTAGCAGTCCAATGCTATTTGTTTCTATTATTATGCTTTCATAACTAAATGTGGCGTTCTCATCTAGTTTTAATACTAATCCTTGTAAAAAGGCTTCAGCACGTGTTTTGACTTTTTGTGATTTGGATGAGAAGAAGTCAGCGTAGTATCGACTTTTAGTTTCAATATGATATTCATCATTTTTAAATTTTAAATATATATCATTACTATTTAGCATTTTTTCTATTTTGATAGCAGAAAACTTTTCATTTGTTGCTTGAACCTTTTCGAGTGTTTCTAAAGTTAAATTATCATTGCTTAATTGCTTTTCACTTTTAAAAGCAATATCATATTCGGCCCTAAAATGATTATATATTTCACTTGTAAATGAACCAATAGTAAATGAAAAAATCATTATAAATAATATAGTAATTTTTTTCTTCCAAATTAATTTAAAAAATTTCTTGAACATAAAAAAGACCTCCGTAAACAAAGGTCCGCCTATATAAATACATCTAAAAAGAGAAACTTACAGCGGACGCACTAGAAAACCGCCACTTACGTGTTCGTCTATATCCAACTTCCCATGATATAGCACTTAACGCTTTCTAGTTACTCTGTACTCTCATTATATAATGAAACTAATTCATATAAAAGAAAATAATAAAAAAGGAACACCAATGAGTTGGTATTCCTTAATTTAAGTGTTTAGTTATTTTGATTATTTAACTAATCTTCTTTTTTTGCTTAAGACAATGTATC
>JAFLVA010000001.1 GCA_022508525.1 Erysipelotrichales bacterium | reverse complement strand
TAAGTATAATAATTACTCTAGTAAGCATTATAACTACAATTATCGATATTATTAATAATCGATAGAAGCAAAAAAGCCGCTTAGTCCATTCCATACTTAGGCGGCTAGCTATTTGTAGGAGTTAGTCACTAGATGGATCTAGGACCTTCCCTATTAATATTATATATTAATTATCAAATAATTTGCAATTTTTTTGAACAAAAACTGAGTTAATACTACTTTAACAAAGTTTTGATTTCTTCTACTTTATCTAATTTTTCCCAAGGCAAATCTAAATCTGGTCTTCCAAAATGTCCATAACTCGCTAAATCTTCATATTTAAAACTTGGACTTGTTAAGTTGAATTTATTAATTATACCCGCCGGTGTTAAATCAAATAACTTATCAACGATTTCTAAGACTTTCTTTACATCATATTTGAGTGTTCCAAATCCTTCAATATTAACACTTAGTGGTTTTGCAACACCAATTGCATAACTAAGTTGAACTTCTAATTTATCTGCAACACCTGCTGCAACTAAGTTTTTTGCCACATAACGAGCCATATAAGCAGCAGAACGATCTACTTTAGATGGATCCTTGCCAGAGAAAGCTCCACCACCATGGCGAGCACTTCCGCCATAAGTATCAACAATAATTTTTCTTCCTGTTAGACCAGTATCTCCTTCAGGGCCACCAGTTACAAATCGACCAGTTGGGTTGATAAGGAATTCAAAGTCGTCATTTAAATTAAATGATTTAACAACTTTTTTCATTATCTCTTCATAGATAAATTTCTTGAATTCTACTTCTACATAATCATCATTATGTTGCACAGACATTAATACTGTGTGTACTTTAATATTATTCATGTCAGTATAGTCCATTGTAACTTGAGCTTTCATGTCAGGACGTGCCCATTTAAATACACCCATTTTACGCAAATTAGAGGCGTATCTAACTAATTTATGAGAAATTGCTAAAGGAAGTGGCATATAACCATCTGATTCGTTAGTAGCATAACCAAACATAATACCTTGGTCACCAGCTCCTTGAATTTCTTGATTGACACCTTGAGCAATATCAAGTGATTGGTGTTTAACTTTAACTTCAATTTTACATGTGTCTGCACCGATTCCATATTCTTTTTTAGTGTAACCAATTTTTCTCATTACATCACGTGCAATACGCTCATAATCTGGTTTTGCCTTTGACGTAATTTCTCCGCCTATTAACAAATATTCTGTTGTGGCAAAACACTCACAAGCCACATGAGATTTAGGATCATGTGCTAAACAATAATCTAATATTGCATCTGACACTTGGTCACATAATTTATCAGGATGTCCTTCTGATACTGATTCACTTGTAAATAAAATTCTCTTTTCCATAGTTCCTCTTTTCTAAAAAAGAAAAAGCCTTCCCACAGAGGAAAGCTTTATTAAAAACTATTCCTATATCTTATCGCTCAGGGTGGGCCCTGCTAGGGAAAAGCACCTACATGACTATTTGTCAGGGTTGCTATCACGTTTGTTCGTTCCCTTATGACGTGATTCTTGATAAGACACGCTATTTTCTTTTTCTAATATATTATTTGTCAAATTCTTGTTTGAGTCAAGATTATTTTCATCTTCGTAATCAAGTAGTCCAGCTTTATCAAGAAGTAAGTCAGTTGCGTCAACTCCGGAAATATCTTTTATGACATTAAAATCCATGCCTAATTCAAAGAGAGCTTTTGCGATTTGGACTTGTTCTTTCTTATGCTTTGACTTCATTTTCATAATTAATCACCTTAATATTAATTATGATTACAAATTGAAATCTTATACTTTTTTACTCAAAATTTCTTTAATTGCTTTTGATAGTTGATCTGGGCATGAAGTATTTTTAAATCCACAAGTAATTCCTTGAAGTCTTTGCTCAACTTCTTCAAGCTTCATTCCTGCAAGTAAAGCACCCACTCCTTTTAAATTACCATTACATCCTCCGACAACTTCAAAATTTATTATTTTACCATCTTCATGATATATGCGCATTTCACGCGAACATACACCAGTTGGTTTATATACATAACATTCCATAAAATTAACTCTTATTATTTAATAAGTTTTCCAAATACTTGGCCGGATAATGCTGCTGCATTGCTTTCATCTGTATCAATGTGCATTGCAAGAGCGTAACTATTTGATACACGAACAATGACATCGCCAAACACAAGAGATCTTTCTTCTGATTTTACTTCAACACTAACGATGTCTTTATCTTTGACACCAAATTCTTTAGCGTCTTCTTCTGTCATATGAATATGTCTTTTTGCTGCAATGACACCTTCTTTTAATTCTACTTCACCGCATGGTCCAACTAATTTGCATGAACCAGATCCTTTGACATCGCCAGATTCTCTAATTGGTGCAACAACACCGATTGAACGAGCGTCTGTAAGTGATAATTCAACTTGATCTTCTTTTCTAACTGGTCCTAAAATTGAGGCATTTAATTCACCCTTACTGCCAACAACTTTAACTCTTTCATTTGAAGCATATTGTCCAGGTTGAGAAAGCATTTTTTTCACAGTCAATTCATAGCCTTTTCCAAATAATACTTCTAATGTTTCTTTAGTCACGTGAACATGACGTGCAGATGTTTCAACTAATATTTCTTTCATAATATTAACTCCTTAAAAAATATAATTTTTTACAACAATGATTATAAAGAAACACATACACAAAAGTCAATTAAACTAATAAACTAATTTAGAAATTATTTTTATAAAATAAAAATGTTTCTAATTTTTAGCAATAATGTTATTATAATTATGTTTTTAAGGAGGTAGTAATTATGGAAGAGATAATTTCACTAGATGCTTTAATAGAATTAATTGACAAAAAACAAGTTACTAAACTCCGGGAACTTTTCGAAACAAGCGAAATAATTGATATCGCAGAAGTTTGTAATGAGATTGATGATATCTCCAAATTACTTTTTATTTTCAAAACTGTTAAAAGTGAATATACCGCCGAGTTATTCACATATTTAAATGAAGATACACAAGCAAAGCTTATTAATTTATTTTCTGATAAGCAATTAACCGAGTTAATCACTAATTCCTATACCGATGATATTGTTGACTTCTTGGAAGATATGCCTGCAAACCTTGTGACTCGTGTTTTAAAGGCTTCGCCTAAAGAAGAAAGAAGCGATATTAATAAACTATTAAATTACAAAGATGATACTGCTGGTTCAATTATGACCACTGAGTATGTGGAAATATCAGAGGATTTGACAGTTAAAGAAGCCTTAGCCCAAATTAAAAAAATCGGTCAAGATGCGGAAACAATCTCCTCAACATTCGTCATTGACAAAAAAAGAAATTTAGTTGGTGTTTTATATCTTGAACAACTTGTTCTATCAGATGAAGATACACCAATAAAAGATATTATGAATGAAGATTTCTTAACTACGAATGTTCATGATGACCAAGAAGTAGTCGCCGATATCTTTAAAAGATACGACCGAACCGTTTTACCAGTTTTAAACAACGAAAATCGTTTAATAGGTATTATTACTATTGACGACGTTATCGACGTTATGGAAAAGGAAACAAGCGAGGATATCGCTATTCAAGCTGGTATGCAACCTCTTGAAGATGAATATTTGAAAACTGGGGTATTTACATTAGCAAAAAAACGTATTGTCTGGCTTTTATTCTTGATGGTATCTGCCACATTTACAAGTATGATTATTTCAAAATTTGAAAACTACTTAAGTGCTGCTGCTGTATTATCTGCCTTTATTCCAATGTTTATGGATACTGGTGGTAACTCTGGTGGACAAACCACTTCTCTTATTACCCGTGGACTTGCAACTAAAGAAGTCACAACCAAAGATTATGGAAAAGTTATTTGGAAAGAGTTCCGCGTTGCCTTAATTACAGGTCTTGTTGTGGCAACCTTCAACTTCTTATGGATCTTCTTAGAATTAAAAATTGGTTTAGTTTCCAATCAAGGCGCGAACCATCCAGAAGATTGGCAGGTTGCAGGCTTAGTAGCTTTAACTCTATTTAGCACGATTATTATTGCAAAATGCCTTGGTGCATCACTTCCAATGTTTGCTAAAAAGATTAAATTAGATCCAGCATTAATGTCTGGCCCTATTGTTACGACATTAGTTGACGCAACATCATTACTTATCTACTTCTTACTTTGCACACAAATATTTAAACTCGTGCAAGTATAATAATCTAATATTTATAAAGATTTGCAGAAGAAAAGCATCACTCAAGTGATGCTTTTTTAGCCTCTAATTTTTCTTTTTCAACTTTCAGTTCTTTCTTACGTTTTGTATTAGTTTTAATCATACCACCAATAACAAATCCTATTCCAATTATAATCCATAAGAAGTAACAACAGAATCTCCAAAATGCCATTGTCCAATATTGAGATGCAAAGCCATTTACTGCAGAGAATATAATTGTAAATGATATACCTTCAGCAGCACCAGAGTTTCCAGGAGTAGGAATAAATGATATTGCAGCATATACCATTGCGCAGACACATACAAGTTCAAAATAATTGACATTATCTGCAGGGACACCACATGCTCTAATAACAAAGTATGGAATAGAGCAAATAGATATTTGATATACAAACGATAAGAAAGAAATAATTAACAAGGTTCCTTTGCTCTTTGCTAATAAAAATAAACTACGTTTATAATCGTTAACTAATTTATTAGCTTTTCTTGTTGCAGCGCCTTTGTTTTTTACAAACTTGAATTTATATGAAATACGCACAGAAATCTTAATAATTTTTGCACGTAATCGTGGCATAAATGAAATAATAAATATTAATGTTGGAAGTAAAATTGAAAATGCTGCTCCAAGATATGCTAATATTAAGAATGTAGTACTAAATGAGCTACCTGCAATAAGTCCACTATTACTAAAGAATATAAGAGAAACTACACATAATATCAAAAAAGCAAATTGATTCAAAAAGAAAGATGCTGTAGGTAGGTACATAGCTTCTGCACTAGGAACTCCACCTTTTGATAAATAGTAAATTTGGAATGGTTGTCCTCCACTACCAAGTGGGGTTATATTATCATAATATTTACCCATAATAGCAGCTTTAAGTGATAATCCAAATTTATTTTTATGTGTCGTAGTTCTTATCATAACAAAGAACTTCATAGCCTCTGCAAACAGAGCCAAAATTCCAAGTCCTAAAGCTATAAACCAAAATAATATATTTTCTTTACTCATCCATAACTTAAATGTAGTACCGAATGTAGCAACACTTTCACCACTAGTGTCTTTATTAAAAGTGGTAAAGCCCAAAACTAAGACTAAAATAACATTAATTATAACAATGACAATACCAATCAAATTTCTTTTTCTTGTTTTTTTAGTTTTTTCATGAAAATCACTTTCAGCAATCGCTGTATCTATAATGTTGTCATTGATAATAATTTCTTGAGTTTTTCGAATTTCTTCTTCTCTTGAATTCATTATTTTGCTCCTTTCATAGACGTAACTATTCTAATACTAGCGTAGTATTAAGTCTATTATTTATTTGTGAAATATTAATATTGAAATCACATTAATAAACGCTTATAATATTTTCGATGCAGGAATGGCGGAATCGGTAGACGCGTACGTTTGAGGGGCGTATGGGCATTCCCGTGTGAGTTCGAGTCTCATTTCCTGCACCATCTTGATTATTCACTCGGTTAAACCGAGTTTTTTTTATTTTTTCAAAAGAGATAATCGATTAATTGCTCTTTTTAATGATGCTTCTGCTCTAGCCATATCAATAGTTTCGCTAGACTCATTAATTCTTTCTTCCGCTCTTATTTTAGAAGCATTCGCACGTTCTTCATTAATTTCATCAGCACTTTCAATTGCATTTGTAATAATTTTACATTCTTCTTCATTAACGAATAATGTACCACCCGCAATTGCGTAATCAGTAGTCTCTTTATCATTAATAGTATACATATGAGACACTTTTATATTCGTAATGATTGGCAAGTGATTAGCCAAAATTGTTAATTCACCTGCCGAGGTATTTATATTTAATAAATCTACCTCTCCATTAAAATATTCTTTGTCTAAATTAATAATTTTAAGATGAAGTTTCATTTTACTTCATACCTTCTGCTTTCTTTACGACATCCTCAATTGTGCCACAGTATAAAAATGCTTGTTCTGGTAGATCATCATATTTACCTGCAATAATTGCTTCAAAGGACTCAATAGTTTTTTCAATTGGAACATAAACACCTGGTGTTCCTAAGAATTGTGCAGCAACATGGAATGGTTGCGATAAAAAGTTTCTAATTCTTCTAGCGCGTCCAACAATTCTCTTATCCTCTTCTGACAATTCATCCATACCTAAAATGGCAATGATATCTTGCAATTCCTTATATCTTTGTAAAATTTGTTGTACTTTCAAAGCAACATCATAATGTCTTTGTCCGACAACTTCAGGATCTAAAGCACGACTTGATGATTCAAGTGGTGAAACAGCAGGATATATACCAAGTGAGGCAATATCACGTGATAAAACTGTTTTAGCATCAAGGTGTGTAAATGTTGTAGCAGGCGCAGGGTCTGTTAAGTCATCAGCAGGGACATAAACTGCTTGAACCGAAGTAATAGAGCCAAATTTTGTAGATGTAATTCTTTCTTGTAATTGGCCCATTTCTGTTGCAAGAGTTGGTTGATAGCCAACTGCACTAGGCATTCTTCCTAATAGTGCTGAAACCTCACTACCAGCTTGTGTGAAACGGAAAATATTATCAATAAAGAGAAGAACATCTTGATGTTCATAATCTCTAAAGTATTCTGCCATTGTTAGACCAGTAAGTCCAACACGCATTCTACTTCCTGGTGGTTCATTCATTTGACCAAAGACCAAACATGTTTTATTAATAACTCCTGATTCAGTCATTTCGCGATATAAATCATTACCTTCTCTTGTTCTTTCACCAACACCAGTAAAGACAGATATACCACCATGTTCAGTAGCGATGTTATTAATTAATTCTTGAATTAAAACAGTTTTTCCAACACCAGCGCCACCAAATAAACCAATCTTTCCACCTTTTACATAAGGACATAAAAGGTCAATAACTTTAATACCTGTTTCAAAAATTTCAGATTCAGTTTTTTGATCTTCATAAGATGGGGCTAGACGATGAATTGGAAGTCTTTTTTTAGTTTTTACTGGACCTTTTCCATCGATTGGTTCACCTAGTACATTAAAAAGCCTTGCCAATGTTTCTTTTCCAACTGGAACAGATATTGGCTCATTTAAAGCCTTAGCCTTTAAATTACGAGTTAAACCTTCAGTTGGTCCCATGGAGATACATCTTACAGTATCATCTCCAACGTGTTGAGCTACTTCTACAACTAGAGTTTCTCCACCATTTTCTATTTCAATGGCCGTTCTTAAAGCAGGAAGTTCATCTGCAAATTTAACATCTACAACTGGTCCCTGAACTTGTGACACCTTTCCATATAAAATTTTTGCTTTCATAATGTTCCTCCTTAATTCTTCGCGTTAGCAGCGCCAGAAATTTCTGTGATTTCTTGCGTAATTGAAGCTTGACGCGATTTATTAAATTCAAGAAGTAATTTCTCTTGAAGTTCCTCAGCATTATCATTGGCAGTTTCCATTGCCGTTCTTCTAGATGCTTGTTCACATAGCATAGATTCAAGCATCAAAGTTTTTAATGCTGTAGTTATATAAAATGGTATAAGATTTTCTAATACCTCTTCTGGACTTGGTTCAAAGAGAAGTTCTTTTTTCATCTTTTTTGTATTTTTAATGTTGCATAATGGAAGTAATTGAGTTGATTTTGGGGCAAATGTTAAAGAATTAATAAACTCGGTTGATAATAAATGCACACTACGATATTTACCTAAATCAAACTCATGAATAAGATAATATGTAAGTTCTTTAGAAACATTTTCTTTAACACTTAAGCTCGGCAAGTCAATAATTCTATTGATTGTGTAATTATTGTTATTAAGAAACCCTGCAATTTTACTACCGACAAGAATAATTTCGTCTTTTTCTTTGTCAATCAAAGAAGTAGCAAATTTTTCTATGTTAATGTTATATCCACCACATAAACCTAATGCCGAATTTATAATAATAAATAATTTTTTATCACTTTTTTCATTCTCATTAAGATATTTATTAATTGTTTTATCGACATTTTCTACACAATAAGAAACAACTTCAAATACTTCATCGCGATATGGTGCCACTTTTGCATTTAAATCTTTAGCAGTTTTAAGTTTGGCTGTTGCCACTAATTCCATAGCTTTGGTAATTTTCATTGTGGAAGCAACAGATTTAATGCGTGATTTTGTCTGCTCTAAACTCATTGCCATAAGTAACACCTCTCTTTCATTAAGCTAAATAATTCTTTGTAAATTCTTTAATAACTTCTAATAATTCTTTTTCTAATTCTGGACTAATTGCCTTATTTTTTTCTAAATCTTTCATAAGTTTCTTTTGCTTACTATGCATATAAGTTAAAAGTGATTCTTCATAATCTTGAATTTTATTGATTGAAATATCATCAATTAGCTTATGTTTTGCAGTAAATAGTTGAATAACTTGATCAAAGACATTCATCGATGCATATTGTTTTTGTTTCAATAATTCATAAACTTTAGCACCATGATTTAAGACATCTTTAGTCGCTTTATCTAAATCGGAACCAAACTGAGCAAAAGCTTGAAGTTCGCGATAATTTGCTAATTCAATTTTTAAATTACTTGATACTTGTTTAATTGCTTTAATTTGCGCCGCACTACCAACACGAGAAACAGATAATCCAGTATCGACTGCTGGTCTTTGACCACTCGCAAATAAATCTGATTGCAAGAAGATTTGTCCATCTGTAATCGAAATAACGTTAGTAGGAATATAAGCTGAAATATCACCAGCTTGTGTTTCAATAATTGGAAGAGCAGTAATCGATCCTCCTCCATATTGATCGTCCATGCGTGCAGAACGTTCAAGTAATCTAGAATGCAAGTAGAATACATCACCCGGATATGCTTCTCTACCTGGTGAACGACGTAATAATAGTGATAATGTACGATAAGCCACAGCGTGCTTACTTAAATCATCATATACTACTAAAACATCTTCTCCTTTTTCCATCCACTCCTCAGCAAGTGTTACACCAGCATATGGAGCAATATATTGAATAGGAGCCATTTCACTTGCAGTAGCAACAACGACAACTGTATAAGCAAGAGCACCATGTACACGAAGTTTTTCAACAACTTGTGCAACAGTGGATGCTTTTTGTCCAATTGCTACATAAACACATTTAATATTTTGGTCTTTTTGATTAATAATCGTGTCAATTGCAATAGCGGTTTTACCTGTTTGACGGTCACCAATTATCAATTCTCTTTGACCTCTACCTATTGGAATCATTGAGTCAATAGCCTTAAGACCTGTTTGCAAAGGTGTATCAACAGATTTTCTCGTAATAACACCTGGAGCAATTCTTTCAATTGGGCGAGTTTTATTTGATTCAATTGGTCCTAAACCATCAATTGGTTGACCAAGTGGGTTAATAACTCTACCTAAAAAGTTATCGCCAACAGGAATTTCGACAATTTTATTCGTTCTTTTAACGATATCGTCCTCTTTTATTTGCGAATCATCACCAAAAATAACAACTCCTACTGAGTCCTCTTCAAGTGATAAGACCATACCATAGATTCCATTATTAAAAAGTACAAGTTCTGATAACATCGCATTTTCTAAGCCATGAATCATTGCAACACCATCACCAACGGAGATGACTTTACCAGTATCTAATAACTCCATTTTATGGTGATACTTTTTAATTTGTTCTTTGATAAGGGAAGAAATTTCATTTGCTTTAATTTCCATTTTTAATTACTCCCTTCTTTTAATAAATTTGTTTTTAAATCATCAAGTCTTTTCTTTATTGATTCATCAATAATCATATCTTCAACTTGAATCTTAAATCCTCCAATTAATTTCTCATCCAATTTATTATCCAAAACAACTGTTGAATGTAAAATTTCGGAAGTTCTTTTTTCAATATCTTTTATTTCTTTTTCAGTTAATTTAATCGTTGAATAAATTGTTCCTTTTTTAATGTTGAGCTCTTTATAGCCGATGCGAACAAATTCAAGTAAAATACTTTTAAAAAGATTTCCACGTTTATTATCAATAATAATGTAGAAAAAGTTCAAAACATACTCAGATACTTTCCCTTTGAAACAAAGATCTAAAGTTTCTTTCTTTTCAATTAAAGATAATCCATAATCACGTAAGATCTTTTCTAGATCACTATTCTGATCCAATACTTCTACTACTTGTTCACATTCAGAAATGTATTCTTTAACACAATTTTCTTCACGTGCTAAAGAAAGCAAGGCAATTGCATAGCGACTTGCCACACTGTCCATTACTCTTTATCTCCTTTAACAAAATCAGAAACAATTTTACGATTATCTTCATCATTTAAATTACGATCAACAACTTTTGCTGCCGCAAGTAAGGCAACATCAATAACTTCATTCGTAATTTCTTCACGCATTTTAAGTCTTTCACTTTCAATGTCTTGATAGGCTTTGTCGCGCATTGAGTTAACTTCTTTTTTCGTCTCGTCCACAATTCTTATTTTCTCGCTAACAGCATTTTCTCTAGCATTTTCAATAATTTGTTTACCTTCTATTCTTGATTCTTTAAGAATATTTTCTGAATTAGAAAGATTTTCTTCTGCTTTTTTATTCTTTTCTTCTGCTTCACTAAGGTTATTTGCGATATAAGCTTTACGATCTTGAATAAATTTCTTTGCAGGTTTAACTAAGAATTTTGCTAAAATCAATACCAATATTGCTGTAGCCACCAATTGTGTTACGACTGCCCAAGGATCATTAGGGATAATTTTTTTACCAATTTCTTTTAAGGCATCAAAAGTAGAATTAGTCTCTTGATCGGCTAAAGTGATTAATAATTTATTAATTATATTCATGCACCTTACCTCCTAAATAATTAGAATAAAACCATGATTAAAACTAAGATTGCAATAGCAAAACCATAAATACCAGTAGTTTCTGCCAAAGCAATACCAAGAATCATGTTTGATCTAATGTTGTTTGTTGCTTCTGGATTACGACCAATAGCATCCATTGCATGAGCTGCAACATTACCTTCAGCAATACCAGAACCGAAACCTGTGAAAACAGCTAAACCAGCACCAATAATAGCTAAGCCTGTTCCAACATCCAATTGAGTTACTAATGAAATTAAATTTAACATGTTTGCTTTTCCTCCTTCTTTTTGTTTTTTTCTTTTTTATGTACCGGTGCAGGTATTTCAATTGAAATAAGCTGCATCGTTAATAAAACAAATATCAATGTTTGAATAAACGTTGAGAATATATCGAAGTACGCATGTAATATCGGCGTTATAACCACACCGAAAATATTGAAATTATTAAGTATTAAACTACTTAATTCACCAGTCCCCCAATAAACAAGCCACATTAATATTGATCCCGCTAAAGCATTACCAAACATACGAATTGATAACGATAAGAGTGGAGACATTTTACTTAAAATGTTAATTGGTACAAATACTGGAATCCAAGTTGGCAAAGGGCTTGTAAACCCTTTTAAATAATCAAGCTTTTGGAATACAATCGCGGAAAGCTGAATTCCTAACCACGATACAAATGCTAGGCACAATGGAATTGTGAAATAAGTCATTGGCGTTGCAAATCCTAATAATCCAGACATAAACGCTAATGGGATAAAAGTTATTAAAAAGATGAAATATGGTGCTGCAAAATCATAAGCATCACCAAGATTGTTATCTATACAATTTAGCGAAAATTCTACTAACCAATCTGCAATAAAGGCTAACCCTTTCGGTGGTTTGGTTGGATCTGCTTTTTTTATAGCATGTCCTAAAATAATGGCAACGATTGCAATAAAAAACATGATAAGCAATGAAACCATTAACTCACCTGGCATTTTATTTACAATATAGTCCCAAATTTTATCCATTCTTCTTCCCCATTAAAACAAAAATTACAATTGATAGTTTAATAATTGTAAGGCCTCCAACACAAGCAATAAATGCCCATATGTCTTTAGTCAACAAATAAATGGCAACCAAAGTCAAAATAGTAATAGCTTGCTTTGTTAATGAAAGTTGTCGCACAACTATTTTGTATGATTCGACACGCGATTTATTAATTGCTCTAATTGTCAAATAATGCATTGCATTACCTGTTAAAAGTCCAATTAAAAAACTTGCTACAACCTTATAAGAAACAATGTTAAGAATAGCTATAACTATAAGAACAACTGAAATAATAGCACCGGCAATGAAAGATACTGTAAATAACTTTTTATCTTCAGATTCTAATACTATTTTTGCCATTTCTGCCATCCTTTTTGAGATTCATTCATCTCGAGTTTATATTATAACAAATATAATATAAAAGGCAAAGTGATTTGTTATTTATAATCACAATTAAACATATTATTGCATTTTAGAACATTTCATCTTAGCAAATAAAGTACTTTTTTAGAGGTAAAAGTCGATATAAAACGGAACTTAGTATTACTTTTTTATTTTTCTATACTTTTAATACATATTCTAGAAAAGTCTACTATATTTTAGTTAATAGGAGGAAATTACAAATGAAGAAAATAGTTAAATGGTTTGATGAGGCACCTCTAATAATTAAAATTATCTTAGCTATACCAGTTTTAGATGTAGTTTGGGTCGTATATCGAATCGCCCGTAGTTCCATGAAAGAAAGTACTCTTGGGCTAGTTCTAGGTATTCTACTACTTATTATAGGAATACCTTGGTTATGGATTCTCGACATTATTACTATTATTCTAATAGGAACAGTATTATGGATTGACTGATTTAGTTAAAAAACATCCTCTGTGAACGAGGATGCTTTTTTTACATATGTTGATCATCAAAAGTATTTAATATTTTATTTAATTGCTTAACAATCTTTTTAAGACTACCTGCTTCAAATGGATTATTTAAGTTAGCATGCTTAAGTAACTCTACGAATGGGTACTTACCACCTAAATTACAAAGTTTATTATATTTTTTCCAAGCTCTATCATGATTTTTACGCATCTCTACTAAAAATTGGAAAGCTGCAACTTGTGCTAATGTGTAATCAATATAGTAGAATGGTGTTTGGAAAATGTGTGATTGTTTTAACCATAGATTACCATCTTCATATACTTTATATCCTTTATAAGACTTTAATGGAGTATATTTTTTTTCTATTTCACGCCACTTTGCGCATCTTTCATTATGACTTGCATTAGGATTTTCATAGACAAAGTGCTGGAATTCATCAACTGTTGCACCATATGGAAGGAACATAATTGCGTCTGCTAAATGGGCATAACGATATTTATCATCATCTTTTCCAAAGAATTTATCCATCCAAGGCCAAGCAAAGAACTCCATAGACATTGAATGAATTTCACAAGCTTCTAAAGTTGGGCTACGATAAGTAGGCACTTTCATGTTTCTTGCACAATAACCTTGATATGCGTGACCAAATTCATGAGTTAATACATCAACATCTCCTGATGTTCCGTTAAAGTTTGAGAAAATAAATGGTGCTTTGTAATCAGGCAAATAAGTCATATATCCGCCACCTTGTTTCCCTGGTTTTGCAACTAAATCCATCAAGTGATTTTCTGTCATAAAATCAAAGAATTCGCCGGTTTCTTTAGACATTTCTTTATACATTTCACGTGCCTTTTCTACTAGTTCATCTGGAGTTCCTTGAGGAATAGGATTTCCTGTTAAATAATTTAAGCCCATATCGTAGAATCTTGGACCTTTTACTTTAATTCGTTTCATTTGGCGTTTAAATAATTTTTTCCAAACTGGTACAAAATAGTCTTCGATTTGCTTACGGTACACTTTTACCATTTCTGCATCATAATCAGTGCGTCCTAAAGCAAGATATCCAAGCTCAACATAATTTTTAAATCCTAATTTTTTTGCCATTCCATCACGAAGATGAACTAATTCATCATAAATTTGTCCTATTTCTTCATGATTTTTTTCAAAAAATTTTGCCACTGCCTTAGTAGCATTCTTTCTTCTTTCACGATCTACATCTGTAGTAAATTTTCCCATTTGAGACAAATTATAAACTTGGCCTTCAAATTTTATTTTTGCACTTGCCATTACTTTATTATATTTTGAGACGAGTTTGTTTTCTTGTTGTAAATCTTCAACAATTTTCTCATCAAAACATTTTAATGATATTTCAACTTGTTTAAAGAAGTATTCACCAAATGTTTCTTCTAATTCTTTGCGAAAAGGAGAATTTATTAATAGTTTATTTATTTTGTCACTATATACTTGTAATTGCGGTGCGACTTCATCAGCAATTTCTTGTGCTTTTATGTATTCTTCATTTGTTGTATCTAACGAATAACGGATTGAGATAACAGTAAATATCGTTGATACATAGTCAGTGAGTTTGAACATTTCACGAACTACTTTTATTTGCTCGTTTGCTGTTTTGCTATTTTCAATTTTTTGTATTATTTTTTCATGTTTCTTAGCCAATTCCTCTAAATTAGGAATTACCATTGGATATTCTTCAAATTTCATAAATAACGACCTCTTTCTTATATAAAATTATACTATATTTTTACTATAACATTAAAAATATTTAACATTAATTAAATATACTAAATTGCTGCACATTATCTACTAATAATAGTTGGTAATTAGTATATACTTAGCACTTACTAAAACTTAACTAAATAAATAATTAGTTTCTAACATATAAATCTCAATGTTTACATATAGATTTTTTACTTTTGAAACTAAAAGGATTGTTTTCACAATCCTATTTAATAATTAAGCTATCTTCGGACATCTCAATTGGTTTTTCTGCACCTAATAAATCGATAATAGTTGGAGCAATATTTGATAGTTTTCCACCATCTTGTTGAAGTTTCAAATCTTCACGTGTAATTATAACTGGAACTTTACTTGTTGTATGTGCTGTAAATGGTTTTCCTTCCTCATCCTTAATGATATCAGCATTACCATGATCTGCAGTAATTAACATTGTGCCACCATTTTTTTGTATATAGTTATAAATCTTACCAACACATTCATCTACTGTTTCAACAGCCTTAACAACAGCAGGTTCTACAGCAGTATGTCCAACCATATCACAGTTTGCAAAATTGAGAATAACTACATCTAAATCCTTTTTATCTAATTCCATGAGTAATTTATCTGTTACTTCATACGCAGACATTTCTGGTTGCATATCATATGTTGCAACTTTTGGCGAATTAACTAATACTCTACGGCATCCTTTTAATTCTGGTTTTTCTACACCATCATAATTTATAGTTCCATCAAAGAAGAATGTAACATGAGCGTATTTTTCAGTTTCTGCAATACGAAGTTGTTTATAGCCATTATTAGCTAGCCATTCGCCAAATGTATTATTTAATGAAGGTAAAGCAAACGCAATTTCACCCTTTACAGAATCTGCGTATTTCATTGTCGAAACAAAGAAAATATTTTTTAATACATGATTTGGAACATATGGTTTATAAGCAAGTGTGCCATCTTCTTTTTTAGGTGGATTCTCATAGAAATGTGGATTTGATAGTATAGTTCCAATTTGTATTGCACGATCAGGTCTAAAGTTCATAAAGATAACTGCATCATCATCCTTGATTCTTCCATCGACTTTAGCATTGTAATGCGGAACTATAAATTCATCAGATGCATCTTTACCAGTTGTAGGTAAATAAGCATATTGTTCCTTAAAGAATTCTTCATAATTTTCAAAACTAGGACCATCATGATCAACCATTACACGGTAACTAACATCATTGCGTTCTAAATTTTTATCTCTATCCATCGCATAATAACGACCGGATATATCTGCTAAATGACCAAAATGTTCTTCTTCCATAACATCAACAATTTGTTTTACATAGCTTGCTCCTACTTGAGGATCAACATCTCTTCCATCCATAAAAGCATGCACAAATACATCATCTAATCCTTCTTTTTTAGCCATACGAATCATGGCAATAATATGATTAATATGTGAGTGAACACCACCATCAGATAATAAACCCATTATATGTAAGTGTGAGTGATTCTTTTTTACGTGATTTATTGCATTAAGATAATGTTCATTTTTATAAAACTCGCCATCTTTAACTGCTTTATTAAGCAAGCTCAACGACTGATATACAATTCTTCCAGCTCCAAGATTTAAATGGCCTACTTCTGAATTTCCCATTTGACCATCAGGTAATCCCACGTATTCTCCCGATGCTTCAATTAAAGTCATTGGATATTTTGCCATTAGCATATCAAGATTAGGTTTTTTTGCTTCTGCAATAGCATTGCCGTATAATTCTTTCCTAATACCATAGCCATCCATAATAACTAAAACAATTGGTAAATTATTCATTTTAAAACACCTCTTCCAAGTATATTATTATACACATTTTCTTTATGAAAAAAAGTAATATGCTTAAAATAGTCACTAGTGACTAAAATCATCTGTTCATATATATTACGAAAGAATTTCTTTGTCTTTAAATCTTTTAACTATTGCTATCGGACGAAACAATGGAAAATGAATCCAATAATTAAATCCTAGAGCATCAGCATTATATAAAGAAATTGCTTTTCGATAATTAACATCTATAGTCAAAAGAGACTTTTTCAATATTTTAAATTCGTTATCATTTTTAACATTTTTGTTGGTTTCTGCAAAATATAAGAGACTTTGTGAAGCTTTCATTAAATACGCTTTAACAGTTAATCTTTCTGTTAAAGTTAAGTTTCTTAAAGAATCTTCCATTTTAGGTGATAATTCTTCTTCAAATTCACTAGGTATTTCCAAATTATATTTTTTGAATATTCTCGCAATTAAAATCAAAATATCATATTTTTGTGCCAATAAAATATTTACATTATGGTTTCTTTTTTCTATACGGTCATTGTGTTTGGTTAAAAGACTAAGGGCAACAACTTCAAAAATAAAGAACAAAAACAATAGCGCTCCAAGCGATATTAATATAATTTGAACTATTGTTAATTGATACGTTGCGCCTTCTATTAAAAACATACTTTTCCTCCAAAAACATTTTATATTTTATCAAAATTTTATTCAAGAAAATAAGTATTAATTACACTAAAATTATATCTATCCAATTACGATGGTAATCTCTTATAATTTTCCAATCATATTTAAAACTCAAAAATCACAAAAAATCGCTTTATGACGGGATTATTTACAACAAAAGAAATTTAAGTTATTATTATATTGGAAACATATTTTGTATGTTTGGAGGAAATTATGAAAAAACCTATCATTGCTATTGTATATGACTTCGATAAAACTTTATGTAAAGAGGATATGCAAAACTATTCTTTTATTCCTGCCCTAGGTATGACACCAAGTGAATTCTGGAATGAAGTATCAATTTTTTCTGAAAAAACCAATGTTGAAAGAATTTTATCATATATGTATATGATGGTTTATCTTTCAAAACAAAAAGGCATCAAACTTACTAAAGAGTACTTAAAAAACTTAGGAAAAGACATTAAATTTTTCTCTGGTGTTTCTACTTGGTTTAAAAGGATTAACGAATATGGTGCTTCAGTAGGTGTTAATGTTGAGCACTATTTAGTATCATCTGGAACTAAAGAAATAATTGACGGCTGTGCCATTGCCGATGAATTTAAAGCAATATATGGTTGTGAATTCTTATTTGATGATAACAATGAGCCAGTTTGGCCAAAATTAACTATTAATTATACAGCAAAAACACAATTTATTTATCGAATTACTAAAGGTGTCTTAGACATTTCTGACGATAACAATGTAAATAGAAGAATCGAAAACAAACGTGTTCCATATCAAAATATTGTCTATCTAGGAGATGGAATGACTGATATTCCATGTATGGCTTTAGTTAAAGAAAGTGGCGGAAAATCTATTGCAGTTTATACACCAGATTCAAAAAATAAAGCAAAAGAATTATATGATGAAAACCGCGTTAATTTTATTTGTAAAGCGGATTACTCAAGCAACAGTCAATTAGAAAAAGTTTTAAAACTCATCATAAATTCTGTCGCAATAAGCGCAGAATTGTTGACATTTGAAAACAAATTAACAGAAAACTAATTTAGATCAAAAGTTTAATTACTACATAAAAGAAATAATAAGTGAATTTATAATTCACTTTTTCTTTTGTTCTTGATTTATTTGTTTTATAATAAGCAATGGTAAAGAGGTGATTGTATGAACTATTTAATTTTACTAGCATCCGGTTCTGGTAAACGAATGAATAATACAACACCAAAGCAATTTCTAGAAATATTAAATAAACCTTTGATTTATTACTCTCTTACAACATTTGAAAATAATAAGAATATTGATGAAGTAGTCATTGTAACAAAGCGTAAGTATTTCAAGAAAATGTATCAAATCATTGAAGAGTATTCATTTGATAAAGTACATTTAATTGTAGAGGGCGGAAAATATCGCCAAGAATCATCTTACAATGCTCTAATGGCTTTAAATGGCTTTGCTATTAAAGATGATATAGTTATTATTCATGATGCTGCACGGCCACTTATTAGTAATGAAGATATTAATAACTTAATTTTGGCTATGGAAAAACACACTTCCGCTTCTTTAGGAACAAAAGTTGTAGACACAACAATAAAAGTTAAAAATCATAAATTCTTAGAAACTATAGACCGTGATGATCTCATAAGTATTCAAACACCTCAAGCATTTAAATATGGTGCAATTTTGAGAGCTCATAAAAAAGCTTTAAAAGAAGGTATTAAAAGTGCAACTGATGATGCCCAGCTTATGTGTCTTCTCAACAAAAAATATTATATTGTCGAAGGTAATAAACAAAATTTCAAGATTACAACAGAAAGTGATTTGATTCTTCTTGAGTCAATTCTTAGGAGGAACAATTCATGACAGAGTTATATAAAGAAAATGATATTGTAATTGGAAAAGTTACAGGTATTCAAAACTATGGTGCATTTGTAAGTTTTGAAAATGGTCAAATCGGCTTAATTCATATTTCAGAAATTTCAGCAAAATTTGTCAAGAATATAGAAGATTATGTTAAAGTCGGAGACCAAGTTCGCGTAAAAGTACTTGGCATTGAAGATAAAAACAATTATTTAAAACTTTCACTAAAAGCTTTAAATGATCGCGAACGACAAAAAATAAAAAAGCCATTAATATTTAACAAACCAAAAAGAGTGCGTGTTTTAAATAGCGAACATGATTTTGAAAAATTAAGATTAAATTTAGACAATTGGATTAACAAATCTTTGGAGGAACAAAATATGATTAAAACAGATTTTACAAACATAATTGAAAACATTAATTTTGAAAGTTATTGCTACCGTGCCAAACAAATCAATGACATGATAAATAACAAATCAGGAGCAGGAAATGATTTTCTTGGATGGACAACATGGCCAAAAGACTATGACAAAGAAGAATTAGAAAGAATGGTAAAATGCGCGAAATATGTGCGCGATAACTATGACATTCTTGTTGTCTGTGGTATCGGAGGATCCTATCTAGGAGCAAAAGCTGCTATTGATGCATTAAGAGGATTATACAGTGATGATAAGCTTGAAATTATATATTTAGGACAAACATTCTCACCATTATACATTGCACAAGTTATGAACTATTTAAAAGAGAAAAAATTTGCTATAAATGTCATTTCAAAATCCGGTACAACAACAGAAACATCAATTGCATTTAGACTAGTTAAAGATTTACTTGAAAAACAAGTTGGAAAAGACGAAGCAAGAAAATCTATTTTTGCTACTACAGATAAAGAACGTGGTGCACTAAAAACATTATGTAATACTGAAGGTTACGAAACATTTGTATTGCCTGATGACATCGGTGGTAGATACTCTGTCTTAACTGCTGTTGGTTTATTCCCTATTGCATGTGCTGGATTAGATATTAAAGAAATGATTCGTGGTGCATATGATGCAATGATCAAATATGATAATGATGATATTATGAATAATGATTGTTATAAATATGCAATAATCCGTGATTACTTCTATCACCATAATAAATCCGTTGAATTATTTGTTACTTATGAACCATCACTTTCTCACATCAGTGAATGGTTAAAACAATTATTTGGTGAATCAGAAGGAAAAGAAGGCAAAGGTCTATTACCTGGATCTGTAACTTTCTCAACTGATTTACATTCACTTGGTCAATTTATTCAAGATGGATCTCATATATTGTTTGAAACTATTGTTAAAGTTGAAAATCCATCTCTTGATATTGAAGTTCCTCATGATGATGCTGATCTTGACGGATTAAATTATTTGGAAGGAAAAACCTTATCCTTTATTAACGAGAAAGCAATGCAAGGCACAATTAAAGCCCACGTTGAAGATGGAAAAGTTCCAAATATCGTTATATCTGTTGATAAAATGGATGCATATCATCTCGGCGGCCTCTTCTATTTCTTTATGCGTGCTTGCGCAATGTCTGCATATTTACTAGATATAAATCCATTCAATCAACCTGGTGTTGAGATATATAAGAGAAATATGTTCCACCTATTAGGAAAGAAAGGTTATTAATAAGTAATTCAAAAGAAAAATATGAAAAAGAATCTGTAATTTATATGGGTTCTTTTTCTTTTTTATATTATCAAAATGGCAATAAAAAATTAGTTAATTACCCAACCAAACTTTATAAAAAATTAAATTAAAAATTATTGACTAATTGATATCGCAATGATATATTATAAAAGCATGTATAATTATATGCGGATGTTTAGCTCAGCTGGGAGAGCATTACCCTTACAAGGTAGAGGTCGTGGGTTCGATCCCCTCAACATCCACCATTATATATGTAACGTGGAGGAATAGCGAAGCGGCCAAACGCGGCTGACTGTAAATCAGTTCCTTAGGGTTCGGTGGTTCAAATCCACCTTCCTCCACCATCCTTATTGGGGTATAGCCAAGCGGTAAGGCAACAGACTTTGACTCTGTCATTTCACTGGTTCGATCCCAGTTACCCCAGCCATGACTCGCTAGCTCAGACGGTAGAGCACTTGACTTTTAATCAAGGGGTCCGGAGTTCGAATCTCCGGCGAGTCACCATCTTGATGCCCAGGTGGCGGAATAGGTAGACGCACAGGACTTAAAATCCTGCGGTAGCGATACCGTACCGGTTCGATTCCGGTCCCGGGCACCATTTTGTTAGAAAACGCGTCTAGAAATAAAATAGGCGCGTTTTATTATTAAACAATGAGTTTTTTATAGTAAATATTTAGTAATACTCGGAGGAAAATATGGTAAGTATTGAGGAACAAATTCAAGCAACAATAAACAAGATTCGTCCATTCATTCGACGCGATGGTGGCGATGTCGAATTTGTCGCTTTTGAAGATGGTATTGTTTATATTAATATGATTGGTGCTTGTGCGGATTGCATGATGATTGACACAACCATTTCTGATGGTATTGAGATGATTCTTATGGAAGAAGTCCCTGGCGTGTTAGGTGTTAAATTAGCAAGTGAACGTGAGATAAAATAATTATTCATTCATCCACTTTATTGGTCTAATACTATACATTTTTACAAGTTTTTTTTCTAAATCTTTTAATGCCTCTAATTTTTTAGGGGCTTTTTCTTTGTATTCTAAAATTTGCAACTTAACATCTTTTCTTAAAACATAATATTCATCTAGCAAATCAAACAATGGTGTTGGAAATAAAATTCTTGCCAAAAGAAGTCCTACTTCTTTTCCAGTCGGATTATAACTGGCAAGCAATTGCAATAATCTTGTATTATCAATAAATTCGCATTTATATAGTTCCGCTAAGTCACGCATTGGTGAATCTATTATTAAATTAAACGGAGAAAAAAATTCATAACTTGAAAATTGGTAAAATCTCTTATGAGTAAGAGTTAAATTTTCAATATTATCGCCATAATCAAGCGCCAATTCTGCCAAATACTGAAGAGCGTTTTCTGCAAGACCTAATGAAAAAATAATTGTTGTCATTACCTTTTCATAGGAATAGTCATCGATTTTAAAAGACGGCAAAATTCTTTCTTCTACTAAATCCAATTTATCTTCCCATAATTTTGTCATTTCTTTAATTGTATATTTTGCTTCTTTTTCTTCATTTTTGAAGTAAGTATGCATTTTTAATAAATCATTTGCTGTTAACGAGTAGTCTTTAACCGATACAAGGGCACAATTTCCAAAATCAGCGACAGATAAAAAATTTCCATCACGATTTTTAATAATCGAAACTCCACTATCATAAAAAATATTTTCTAATTTTTTTATATAATCATTTAAATCCGCTAGTTCTTGTTCTGTTTTATCTATTTTTTCAAGTTTGAAATGCCATCCTTGAAAATCAAATTCTGTGGCGAATTCATCTTCTTCGTAATAACCATATTTATCAAATATATATGCTCGCATTATATTCCCACCTCGTCTGCAATATTATTACATACCATGTTTGTTCCATAATAATATGAAGGCACTTTACCATTTATGATATACATAAAAATCGGCATTTCCACTTGTGTGTTTTGAATTGTCGATGAATCAGGTACAACAACCTGAGTATTTATAGATAAATTCAAATATATGTTTATTAACGCATTATTTAAACCAAAGGATGATGTTTTACTAACGATATTTCCTTCTACACTTCCTAAGCATTCAAATTTTATAGGTACTTTACCTCCAACATTTGAAAGAATTACGTTATTTGTTATCAAGCCAACTGGAATTTCATATACAATTCCCGAACTATTTTTATATGTTTGGGATTCTGGAAAATATTTATTATCATATTTTCCATTTTCCACTTCTTTAATCAAATAAAGTGTTTTTGTTGTCGCAATTTTTAAAAAGCTATTAAGAAATTTTGTATCAAACTCAATAGTGGTTACATCATCACTATTAGTTTCATAAGTTATTAAATCCTTACTTGATATACTATATTCTTCATTCAATTCTTCCACTACAGTTGTGGAAATATATGTCATAACTTTTTGTGCTTGTATCAAAGCATAATCTAATATATGCGATTTGAAATTATTACTTGTTGCTTTTATTCCATATATTGATGAAGCAATAAATGAAACAAAAATAATCAACGTTTTGCCAAATATCGATATTTTTGTTTTAGATAATTTGCTTTTAATTTTACTAAGCATCATAATCACCATTAAATTTTATGCTGATATTGCAATTTTAAGTAAAAAAAAGAACCACTAAGAGTGATTCCTTATAGCAATATATTTTCTTTTCTGTTTGCAATAATGTATCCTTCGCGATTATAAACATCTTCACGATTATAGGTCATTCTATCCCCGTTAGGTTTGACGAATATTCCACCGGATTCTTCAACAATAATCTGAATTGCTGCGGTATCCCATTCTTTTGTACCACTAGATAAGCGATATGATATTTCAGCAAGACCAGAAGCAATTTTACACGCTTTTATCGAAGATCCAAAATGCTCAACGAATTTTATTTTATCATTATGCTTTTCAATTACTTCTAACTCATTTGGACAATTATGAAACCTGGAAGATAAAACTGTTAAATCAGTTAATTTATCATTCACATGAATTTTAGTGACTTGATTTCCTTTTACTTTAAAAGCACCTTCACCTTTTACTGCATAGTAATATTCATCACTTGCTGGAATAATAACAACACCTACAACTATTTCATGCTTATAGCAAAGTGCAATATTTGTGGTAAATTCGTTGTCTTTTGCCACAAAATCTTTTGTTCCATCAACTGGATCAACAATCCAGACATAATCTTTTTTTCGGCGTTTCAAATCATCTTCGGATTCTTCAGTCAAAAATGCATAATCAGGAAATAATTCTTCTAAATATTCTCTAATCATTTTATCTGCGGTTTTATCAGCTAAAGTAACTGGAGAATTATCATCTTTAATCTCAACATCAAAACCAGCATTATAAATTTCCATGATTTTTTCTTTGGCCTTCAATCCAATTTCTATTGCTGCTTCTAATTCTTTATTCCACATCTTTAAATTCTCCTTTTATAAGAAGTAATAAATCATCAATGACCTTATCTACTTCTTCAAATGATAAAACTCGGCATCCTGCAGCTTGAATATGTCCACCACCGCCGTATTTTTTGGCCACTAATTGCACATTGTAATTAGTATTTTTACTTCTTAGTTCACAACGAATTAAGCCATTATCTTTTTCAACAAAAGTTGCCCAAATTGGAAATCCTTCAATACCAGATAATAGATTTACTTGACTAGCGGCATAATCAGAATCTACGTTCAACTTTCGAACATCATCCAAAGTCATCTTCACAAAACAAAGGTTTTCTTTGGTAATAAAATTATTCAATACAAATCCTTTAAATTTTATTTCCTTAAGACTTGTAGAATAAAGAGTATCGTAAAGAGAGCGCAAATCTACGCCTTTAGACATTAAAAAGCTTGCTGCTTTAAAAGTATTTTCACCAGTTTGTCCATAAAGAAAACGACCAGAATCAGTAGTAATGCCTAACATTAATGCTTCTGCACCAAGTTTGTTTATTTTCATGTTATTTTCCATAACGATACGAGTGATAATTTGTGCACAGGCAATTGCACTTTCATCAACCAATTCCAATGATCCATATTTATGAACAAATATGTGATGATCAATTTTTATTATATCTTTGGCTGTTAAAAATCTTTGGTCTTCTACGCGTTCAACATTTCCAACATCCAATACAATTGCCAAAGATAGTTTTATCGTTTCATCATCAACTTTATCCATTGGCGATAATCTTTCAAAAAGAAAAGGCAGTCCACTTCCCAAAACATAAACTTTCTTATTGGGAAAAGTTTCTTTAATTGCTTCTTTTAATCCTAATTGCGAACCATAGCAGTCACCATCAGGCATTACATGTCCAAAAATTGTGATGATATCATATTCAGCAATTTTTTGATAAATTTTCTTTTCCAAATTTAGACACTCCTTCCAAATAAAAATGCCTAAAAAGGCATTTTGTTAATTTGCTTTATTTATACAACCGAAAACTTCACACTTTGCACGTACAACTTCACGAATTCCCTCTTTACCAGGACCGATGATTTTACGTGGATCATATACAGTAGCATTTTCTGCAACAACTTTACGAACAATTGCTGTCCATGCTTGTTGTGATTCAGTGTTAACATTAATTTTTGCAGTTCCACGATCAATTGCTTTTCTTAATTGATCATCAGGAATTCCAGAACCACCGTGAAGTACTAAAGGCATTTTTAATAATTCATTGATATGTGCCATTTCATCAAAACCTAATTTTGGTTCTCCATGGTATGGTCCATGAACTGAGCCTAAAGCAGGTGCTAAGCAGTCAATACCTGTTTTTTCTACTAAAACGCGGCATTCTTCAGGATCTGCATACATAGTTTCTGCAACAATGTTATCTTCTTGTCCACCAACTTTACCAAGTTCGGCTTCAACAGATACACCACGTGCATGTGCATAATCAACAACTTTCTTTGTTATTTCAACATTTTCTTCAAATGGATGATGGGATGCATCAATCATGACTGATGTGAATCCTGCATCAATAGCAGCCTTAACACTTTCAAATGATGTACCATGGTCAACATGCAAAGCAACAGGCACAGTGATGTGTTTTGCTTCAACATAAGCTTTAACCATTGCTGCGACAACTGGCCATCCTCCCATATACTTTCCAGCACCTTCTGATACACCCAAAATAACTGGTGCATTTAAAGCTTGTGCTTCATCAAGAATTGCTTGTGTCCATTCAAGATTATTAATATTAAATTGACCAACAGCATAGTGCTCATTACGTGCTTTAATGAGCATTTCTTTCATACTAACTAAACCCATAAAAATTCTCCTTTTATTTATTACATGACATCTTCGTCATCTTCATCATCGTTGTTATACATATTACTATTTAATGTATCATCTTCTTCATCTGATTCAGTTGAGATGGAATCTTCTTCATTCTCATCATCTTCTTCCTCTTCGTAATCTTCTTCTAATTCTCCATCAGTATCATCTTCTACTAAGAATGTGTTCTTTGTAGCATCATCAAACAATAACTTTGATCTTAAAATCCAAGTGTTATCTGATTCGCAATGGAAACGGCAATCCAAAGAAAGATTTGTATAAAAAATACTTATTTTGGCTTTTGCTTCTTCTTCGCTAAATCCTAATTCTTCCACTACCTTTTCCCATAAATCTTTAAATGGAACTAATTGGTCAAATTGTTTTGCGTATTCATAAGCAATATCTACCATTGATTTTTGTGCCATAAGTTTTCCTCCTAATTATGTGAGTATTAATAGTATACTATTAAATACTCAACTAATAAATAATGAACTATTTTTTTTAAAATTTCAAGTAAGAATATCATTTTTAATACAATATTATCAATTTTTATATCTTATTCTTAGGATATTGCTGCTAAGAATGTCATCAACAAGAATTAAATCATAACGTATTTCAATAAGTGAGTCATCAAATTTAAAATCAATTAATCTACTTTGGCAATTAATCTCATATCCTTCGATCTCATGTCTAAATGATGTAATTTTATTAATTTCTAATTCGTTTAAATGCGATAAAGTACCTAATAAAATTTTGTCATCTGAAATTTTTTCAACTATCAAACTATATAATTTATTTTGATTTTTATACACTATTTTAATTGTGTTTTTTGTTCTCGTAACAACCTTACCTTCAAATATTGATTTGATGGTGTCTTCCACAATTTGAGTTTGTTCAATTTCTACAAAGTTCATTATGATTCACCTTTCATAATTATACGTCAAATAATATAAACAGTTCAAACTATTGTATATATTCTCATTTGAGACAAAAAATAAATGTATGAAAAAGAAAATACTTAAAACACTCATATTACTTCCAATTGTTTTTATCCTTGTTATCAATGTAGCAATATTCCTAGGTCCATCTCTTATTGTTGGTCATAACAATGAATTTACAGTTTATGATAATAACAATGAGGAATTTTCTTATCACTATTACGGAATGGGAAAATATGTATCTCTTGATGATATTTCTCCTTATATGTTAAAAAGCATCATTGCTTCTGAGGATCAGAGTTTTTATTCACATCATGGTTTTGATTATAAAAGAATTGTCGCAAGTATTATTGATAACATTCGAAATAGAGAAATTGTAGCAGGTGGTTCTACTATTACCCAACAAGTAGCAAGAACGTTATATTTAGACAATAAAAAGACTATTTTAAGAAAAGTAAAAGAAGCAATTTTAGCACGAAAATTGGAAATGTCATATAGCAAAGATAAAATTCTTGAAGCTTATTTAAATTGTGTCTACTTTGGGCATAACATCTATGGAATTGATGAGGCAAGTTACTTCTTTTTTGAAAAAAAGCCTAGTGAATTAACACTTGCTGAATCTGCCCTGTTAACTGGTATAATTTCTGCTCCATCATATTATTCGCCAGATGTAGACGAAATCCAAAGCACACGAAAAAAAGAGCAAGTTTTACGCATTATGCTAAAAAGAAAAGATATAACTAGTAGCGAATATGATTCAGCAATTAGCGAGGAAATTAAGTATAGTTTTATAAAAAAAAGCGAACAAAATTCTAACATTTTATATTATTTTGATGCTATAAAACAAACATTAAATGAAAAAGGGTTGCTTAACTCTTCCACCTCATCTTTTGGAATAGATATAAAAAGTACAATAGACTTAAAAATAACGGAAAAAATTAATAAAATTATTAAAAATTCAAATATCAACGAACAAGAAAATCAAATATCTGTTGTGATTATGAGGCCTAATAGTGGCGATGTTTTATGTCTTATTGGTGGAGTTGACTATAATAATTCACAATTTAATCGCGCCACATCTTCTTATCGTCAAACTGGATCTACTATCAAACCTCTTTTGTACTATTTAGCACTAGAGGCAGGATTAGATACTAAAACCGAATTAATATCTAAACAAACAACATTTAAGTTAGAAAATATTGGTGAATATTCTCCATCTAATGCCACAAACACTTATGCCAATGGTCCAATAACAATGGTTGAAGCAGTGGCGTTATCAGACAATATTTATGCCACAAAGACATTATTGCTCATTGGAAGCGAAACACTCGCTAATAGTTTAAAAAAATTTGGAATAAAAAACGTCATACAAAATCCAACTATTGGTCTAGGAACAAATGAAATGACTCCATTGCAGCTTGCATCTATTTACAACGCATTTTCAAGTGAAGGAAAGTACTTTTCCCCAAATATAATTAAAGAGGCTCGCTTAAAAAATGGTGAAATAATATATCGTTCTTCTAATTCATATAAATTTTCTTTAAATAAAAAATATGTTCTTGCAGTTAATTTTATGTTAACTAGTCCTTTTGACCAAGCACTATCATCATATACAAATCCTTCCCTTATCAACTATCAAACAAAAAACACCTTTGCTGCAAAAACTGGCTCAACATTATCAGATTCTTGGGTCGTAGGTTTTAACAAAGAATATACCATATTAGTTCATGTTGGAAATGATGAAAACGATGAATTAAAAAACGGCTCTCTCGCAAAGGAATTATTTGTCGAGATTGCCGATAGTTTAATGGAAAATAAATTAGATAATTTTTACAAACCAGATTTAGAACTTAAACCATTCAAAATCCAAAGAAACGGAAAAAATTCTAAAACTTATTACTCTATTTATTAAGACGCTTGATAGCTTCTTCTTTTCCTAATAGTTTAATTATGTTAACTAACTCTGCGCCATGCATCTGACCAGTTAACATTAATCTTATTGGCATATAAAGTGCTTTACCTTTTATACCAGTTTCACTTCCAACATCCTTAAATAATTGTTTAACAGTTTCTATTTCTAAATTGTCTATTGTTTTAAGATGTTCTTCGAAAGATGCTAAAACTTTAGGGGTGGATTCCAATGATAAAATTTCTTTTATCTCATCATTTTCTTCAAGATGATACGCAAACAAAGGTTTTAATAAATCAACAATTTGGGCACCATATTGTATTTCGCTTTTAAACATATTAGCCATAAATAATAATTGTTCATCACTATATTTTTCTAAATCAATAACTTTTGCTAAATATGGTTTTATAAAAGACAAATAATCTTCGTCGCTCAATTTACGAATATATTGAGAATTCATCCAATTGAGTTTGCGTTGATCAAACATAGATGGAGACGCAGACATTCTGCTTGGATCAAAAATTTCTTTTGCCTCTTCTAACGTAAATATTTCTCTTTCTTCATTTGGAGTCCAACCTAAGAGTAAAATAAAATTAAAAATTGCCTCAGGGAGATATCCTAAATCGCGATATTGTGACATGAATTGCAATATATTGTTATCACGTTTAGATAATTTTTTACCATTCTCGTTAACAATAATTGTCATATGTCCAAATGTTGGTACTTCCCAACCAAAATATTTATATAATTGAATTTGCTTTGGAGTATTAGATAAATGCTCTTCTCCACGCAAAACATGTGTTATTTCCATCATATGATCATCAATAACAACTGCAAAATTATATGTAGGTATACCATTAGATTTCATGATAACCCAATCACCTATATCGTCATTATTAAATACAACTTTACCGCGTATTAAATCATCAAAACTGATAGTTAAATGATCTTCTAGTTTTAGACGAATACATGGTTTTCTGCCTTCTTTTTTATATTTTTCTTTTTCTTCTTCGCTCAAATGAAGACAATGACGATCATATTTAGGTGCATTTATTCCACGTGCATATTGTTCCTCACGACTTTTATCTAATTCTTCTTCACTACAATAGCACTCATAAGCATAACCTTGATCAATTAACCACTTAGCATACTTATGATACATTTCCAAACGCTCCATTTGTCGATATGGAGCATATTTAGGATTAGGATTAAGAGGAGATTCATCAGGAACAATCCCAAGCCACATTAAGTCGTTGAGTTGACTTTCCTCTCCGCCTTTAACATTTCTTTCAATGTCTGTGTCTTCAATACGAAAAACAAAGTCTCCACCATTTCTTTTGGCATACAAATAGTTAAATAGTGCAGATCTTGCACCACCAATATGCAAAAATCCAGTTGGTGATGGAGCATATCTTACACGCACCTTATTTCCCATTAGAATTCCCCTTTCTTTAAAAGCACAATTGCTGTTGCAACACATGCCTCTTCTTTTCCGACTGCATCAACACCTTCATTAGTGCCAGCCTTTATTGAAATTTGTGATAAATCTATATTTAAAATACCCGCTAGTGTCGTGCGCATATCTATAATATATTTTTTCAATTTTGGTTTTTCTAAACTAATCGAAATATCTATGTTATTTATCACATAACCCTTTTCATTCATCATTCTTTTAACTTCTTTTAAAATTAATTTAGAATCAATGCCACGATACTTTTCATCGGTATCAGGAAAATGTGTTCCTAAATCACCAAGTGCTAAAGCTCCAAGAATTGCTTCTGACAAAGCATGAATTACAACATCGGCATCACTATGTCCTAATAATCCTAAAGTATGAGGAATTTCAATTCCCCCTAAAATCAATTTTCTATTTTGAACTAAGCGATGAATATCACTTGCATAACCTATTCTATACATAATACACTCCTACACATTGAATCTAAAGTGCATGATATCGCCATCTTTTGCTACGTAATCTTTACCTTCCATACGTAGTTTGCCAGCCTCTTTTACACCTAACTCAGTCTTATATTTCATTATATCATCATAAGTATAGACTTCTGCTTTAATAAAGCCTTTTTCGAAATCTGTATGAATAACACCAGCACATTGTGGTGCAAGCATTCCTTCTTTAAACGTCCAAGCACGGCATTCATCTTCACCGACAGTAAAAAATGTTCTTAGATTTAAGAGTTTATATGCTGATTTAATAACTTTATCTAGTCCGGATTCAGTTGCACCTAACTCTGTTAAAAACATCTCTTTTTCTTCTTTAGTCAACTCAGATAATTGACTTTCTATTTCACAAGATACTGGAATTGCTTGTGCACCTTCTGAATTTGCAATTTCTTTAACTACTTGATAGTATTCACAAGCATCGACATTGGCATAATCATTTTCTGAAACATTAGCAACATAGATTATTGGTTTTAAAGTTAGTAATCCAAAATTAACTTTAGCATATTGTCTTTGCTCTTCAGACAAACTAACAGATCTTGCTGGGAGACCACCTTGGAGGGCGTTATATAGTGGATTTAAAATATCCATTTCAAACATGGAAAGTTTATCTTTTGCTACACGAGCTTTGTTGGCAACTTTATCAATTCTTTTTTGTATAGTTTCAAGATCAGCCATGACAAGTTCCAAATTAATTGTTTCAATATCTCTTTTTGGATCAACTGTGTTATCTACGTGAATAATTTCATTTGAATCAAAACAACGGACAACTTCAACAATTGCATCACATTCACGAATATGAGCTAAGAATTGATTTCCTAATCCTTCACCTTTAGATGCTCCTCGAACCAAACCAGCAATATCATAAAATTCAAAAGTTGCGTTAATTTTTTTCTTTGGATGAAAAATATCAGTTAAGTCATCGAGTCTTTGATCTGGCACCATTACTATGCCATTATTTGGGTTGATAGTCGCAAATGGATAATTAGCGGCTTCTACGTGTGAGTTAGTTATTGCATTAAATAAAGTAGATTTACCAACATTTGGCAATCCAACTATTCCTGCTTTTAATCCCATAAATAATCACTCCTACTCATAAACTCATTTATTATACAATTTAAATTGTATAAAGTGAATACAAATACAAATAAAAAGCCATCTCTTTTAAAGAGTGGCTGTATAGTCAATAGTCAACTTTTTATAATTTGTGGATATTATTAGCACGTAATCCACGTTCGGATTCTTCTAGTTCGAATTCAACCGCTTCACCTTTTTCAGCAGTTTTGTAATTATCCATTACTAGAGCTGAATAGTGAAAGAATGCGTCTCTGCCATCTTCAGTGCGGATAAAGCCATAGCCTTTTTCTGCATTGAACATTTTAACTGTCCCCTTCATAACTTGACCCTTTCTGAAGCTCATGATTCTATCGACCTAATAACTTCACCTTTAGTTTAACACTTATTTTTTTAAAATAAAACAAAATTATTCATAAAAATGCATTATTTGAGCAATATTTTGATTTTTTCTACTAAAAATTGTGAAAATGCATCGCAAAAACAAGCAAATTAAGGTAACAAAATATAGCAAATATCGATAAATAACTATAACATCTTTAAATGAATAACTAAAAAAAGCCATATTTGTGTATTTAAAAACAACAAAAAAAAGTGTCAAAACAAATATTGAAGATACAAACGCAGAAACAATGACAAACACGGCATAAAAATACTTGTAATTCATTACGTCATTATGTTGTCCTCCTAGTGCATAAATTGCAGCAAAATCACGTCCGTTTTCTTTTTTAAATAAATATAATATAAGTGTTAACATTATTAAGGACAGAAAAATCGTAAAAAATGAAAAAATTAGTAAAACCACTTGTACTATATTGATTGTCTCTTGTATTGTCGAAGAAATATTTTCCGAAGTATTTTTGTATTCGAAAATTTCATTTTTATTTAAACTATTTAAAACTTCATTAAATGTTTTGCTTGTGTCAAGAGAAAATTGTACAGCATCTACAATTAAATTTTCATTTTTCACTCCTAAGTTATCTCTAAAGAAACTTATTAACCAACAATAATTTTGATAAATTAAAAAACGGTCATTTTTAACGATTCCTACGACTCTAAGTTTTGCTTTAGAAAAATCGTTCCGCACTCTATCATTATTTAATGTCTTACTTTTTAAATACCCCACATGCAATTCTTGATTTTTCCATTTTGAATCGAAAAGTTCTTCTGCAAGTTTGGATGATATTACAATTTCATCATTTGAGATAGGATCATCACCTATGACATTTGATAAATCGCTAGAAAAATTGATGTTTTTTCCTGCTAAATTTGTTATATTTCCCAAATATATGCCAGTTGGGTATTTAACTGATTTATTCTTTTCAATTGTAGTATTGTATTCAATTGTTTCATTTAAAAGTATTTCATTATTTGTAAGCAAAAAATCACTACTAAATCCAGATATTGATGACTCATCCAATATTAGATAACTACCACCTGTAGAAATCCTTATGTTTTTAACTTTTGTCTTATTTAAAATATTTAAGTTGATGTCATTATTATTTATACATAGGCCACTATATTGAAAAAATTTAATATGATTATTATGTAGTGATGGATAATATTTTTTAAAGAAATCATCACTAAAACTATAATTTAAAAATTCATTAGTATTGTACGTGCGCAAATAATATTGTTTTTCTAATGCCCATGGTACCATTTCAACAATATTGTCAATATCTTTAAAACGCATCAACTCTTCATAAATGTATTCATTAAATGTTGGATTTGTATGTACAAATTTTGTTTCAACTCCTTCTGTGACTTCTTGAATTCTAAAAGTAATTGTATCTTGATAACTCCAATTCTTATTCCCAATTTGCAATACCATCAAAACACTATTCTTTTTTAAGTATTCGTTTAAATAATTAATATCATAGTTATTCAAACGTAAAAACATCATAAAATTACGTAAATCATTTTGATTTAAAATTAAATTAGTCACATCATTATCAAAATTACCCTCAACACATTCATAGTTATTAATTTTTTCTATTGATAAAGCCGGCATAGACAAATATCTATTTTCTCTATATATTCTGCAATCATTTTGATCTAATAGAGTACTAATGTTTGTCTTATAATCCACTCCTACTGATGAAAAATAGTCAGGATACTTTTGATAAATATCTTTATATTCTTCGTAGTTAATCTCAACTAAATCTTTTTTAGTGTTTTTTAATTTGTGTCGCATTACTATTTCGTCTTTGTTGATAAAAGAAGAAAAAGCATCATCCAAATTTTGTTTTAAGGTTTTAGAAATAAAAATTGATAGACTAAACGCCACCAATCCTATTGTTAAAAGGCTCGTGCACAATCCAACTCGCTTCTTTTTTGTTAAAATTTTATTAAATGTGATTTTAAAAATACTTCTTATTCCCAATTTTTTATATTTCTCTTTGGATTGTTTTACATTACCTTGAGATTTTTTCATATGAACAGAAATCAACTTACCATCTTTTAAACTAATTAAACCCGTGTATTTATTTTTAACAAGCTCTAAATCGTGAGTAACAAGAATCACTAACTTTGACTTGGAAATTTCTTTTAATTTACTAATGACTAATAAAGCATTTTCGTTATCTAGTTTTGAAGTAATCTCGTCGCATAAAATTACTCTTGATTTTTTAGCTAGTCCCATTACTAGAGACAATCTTTGATTTTCTCCTCCTGATAGCAATCTTGTTTTTCGTTTAGGATTGATTTTACCCAAAGAAAACTGGGCTAATAATGAAATAATTTCAGAATTATCGATACTTTTATTTGATAAATGTGCGGAAATATTAATATTACTTTGAATATTTTCATCAGCCAAAACCATGTTTTTTTGATTCACATATGCAAATCGTTCAACTTTATCTTTGCTATTTACACCATCTATCAAATATATTCCTTCATATTCATTGTCTAAACCTGCAATTATATTTAAAAGTGTCGTTTTCCCACATCCTGATGGACCACAAATGACGAAAAAGCCTGTATTTGGAAATGTAATACTAATGTTTGATAAAATATTTTGTCCTTTAATTGTTTTACATATATTAATTAATTTAATCATTATTCGTTCCTCAAAAGATTAATCAGATTTTCTTTTTTTAGTTTTTCGTTTGCAATGAGCGTTATCATAAAAATTATTAATACATAAAAAATTGTTGATAGACAGAATGGTATAAACATATTCAAGTTTAAAGGTATTGAAAAAGCTGTAATTGTTGATTTTAAATAATGTCTTAAAACCATCAAAACAATTGAACTTACAATTGTGGAAAAGGTAAGTAATAATATCATTTCTGTAAAAAATATACTAAAGAAACTATTTTTATTTTTTCCCAAACTTATAAGAATTGCTTTTTCTTTTTGATAATCAATAATTATAGACAAAGTGATGTAAAGGATTATTGAAAAGCACGATATTAGAGTTATTATTTCAAACATCGCTAATACAAGTAAAAATGCTTTAACAATCTCATTTATTGTATTTTCGATGCTATATGCATTTGAGCTTATTTCATAATTAGTGATACCCTTATTCATTATTTTATACATATCAGGTATTTTCGTTTTATCATTAATATTAATAAGCATCTGATAATTTGATAACAAATCATTATTATCTACTTCTTTTATTATTTGTATATATGTCTTAGGAACAGCATCAGATAAATACATACTATTTAAATTATTATAGGCCAAAAAATAGTTGTAATAGATTTTAGGATTGTTTAGTACACTAACTTCCTCAATTATATTTACTACTCTTAACGATAGCTCATTTCTAAATTGAAAAGTCTCATTTTGATATAAAAAATGTGTTTCTAATTTTGTTGTTAATAAATTAGAATCTATTAGTTTCTCTAGAGTGCTATTAATTACTATTTCATTATTTTTTAAGTCTTCAAAACAAGGTAAAAATAAAACATTATTAATTACTTTGTCATTCGCAGTAATAGAAATAACATTAGGATAAAATGCACTCAAATCATAATAAAAATCAAAATCTGGTAAAATTCTTTTTAATGACATCATTTCCGAAGTATTAGGCCTAGTAAGTTGAACATATGAAAATAAAGAATCTTCAATTTTTTCTTTTTCACTTTTGGACACAGCAAAAACAGAGCGATCATAAAAATTTGATGAAACAGTTTTTCCAATACTTCTACTCTCTAGAACAAATGTCAAACACAAGTTAGTAAAAATAAATGTAAACACCAGTGCTAAAATTGCTAGAAAGTGTCTTATTTTGTTTTCTAAGATATGGCATTTAATCAATTGAAAAAATGACTTATCATTTGTAATTTTTTTTAATTTTTTCTTTTCTTCTTTATCTCTAGATAGATCAATATTATTAAGTGAAGAAAACGCTATTACATTATCGCAATACTTATTAGCAAGTACCAAATTATGTGTAACAACAATTACCAACGAAGTCTTACTAATATCTTTTAATATTTTCATTACAATCTCACTATTTTTGCTATCTAATGCTCCGGTCGGCTCATCCGCCAAAATAATACTAGGTTTATTTATCAACACTCTTAATATTGCGATTCTTTGCTTTTCTCCACCAGATAAGACTGCACATTTTTTCTTCAATAATTTATTATCAATCCCAAACTCATTAGCTAAAGTATAAATATCATTTTCTATGAAATTATCATTAATCAATGCTGAAATCTTGATATTTTCAAATGCAGTGTAATTATCTAACAAATTGTAATTTTGATAAATAATTCCAATTCCTTTTGATATTTCTTTTTGATAATCTCGATAATTATAGTTATTAAAAAGTATGTCACCATTATACTCTTTATCAAGATTCGCAATGATGTTTAACAAAGTTGATTTACCACACCCTGATTCACCAACTATTGCAATTAAACCAGTGTTTGGGAATGAGAATGATAGATCATTAAGAATAACTCTTGATTGAAATTTTTTTGTAAGATTTTTAACTTTTAGCATAAAAAAACTCCCTATAATAATATAGGAAGTCATTTATCAATTTTCGGACGAAACTATTTTTTTTATTTTTTTATTAAATACTTCACGGTCTAGCATTACAATATTTCCACATGCTTGGCACTTTAATTTTACATCAGCGCCAACACGCACAACTTCAAATAATTTACTGCGCTTAGCACATGGATGTTCTTTTTTCATTTCAACAATGTCACCGACTGATATTTTTATATATTCCATATTACATATCTTCCATCTTTACAGCTGCAGGTACTTTAGGAAGTCCTGGCATAGTGAGAATGTTTCCTGTTAAAGCAACGACAAATCCTGCACCACTTGATAAAGTTACATCTCTAACCGTTAAAGTGAAGCCATTAGGAGCACCAAGAATTTTCGCGTTATCTGTAAAAGATTGAGGTGTTTTAGCAATGCATACTGGCGTATTTGTAAAACCCATTTTTTCAAATTTTTCAATATTCTTTTCTGCATCCTCAAGGAAAACAACATCAGCAGCACGATAAATTTCCTTCGCAATTTTAGTTATTTTCTCTTTTATAGATAAGTTAACATCGTAAAGAGGATGATAATTAGATTTTTTTGTATCAAGTACTTCAGCAACTTTATTTGCTAAGTCAACCGCTCCTTCTCCGCCTTTTAAGAAACCATCAAGGAATGAAACCGGATAATTTCTTTCTTTGCACCATTTTGTAAGAGCCTTAACTTCTTCTTCCGTATCATCAGCAAAGTGGTTAATTGCAACTACAAATGGCAAGCCAAATTTTTTAATATTTTCCAAATGTCTTTCTAAATTGGCACATCCATCTAACATAGCAGTCACATTTTCTTCTTTTAGATTATCGAACTCTACTCCACCATGAGTTTTAAGTGCTCTAATTGTTGCTACCATTACAGCCATATCTGGTTTTAATCCGCCGAAGCGACATTTAATATCTAGAAATTTTTCCGCACCCAAATCAGCACCAAATCCTGCTTCAGTTACAACAATATCTGCAAGTTTTAAGCCAAGTTTTGTTGCAATAATTGAATTACATCCATGTGCAATATTTGCAAATGGTCCGCCATGAATCAAGCAAGGGTTGTGTTCAAGTGTTTGAACTAAATTTGGTTTTAAAGCTTCTTTCATAAGTTTTAATATTGCTTTAGATATTCTTAAGTCTTTAACAGTAATTGGAGTATCTTCATATGTGTAAGCAACAATTATTTTATTTACTCTAGCCATAAAATCATCGGGATTTTCTGCCAAACACATTATTGCCATCAATTCTGATGCTACTGTTATAACGAATCCATCTTGACGAACAACACCATTACCTTTTCCTTGCGCAATAGTTATTTCTCTTAATGCGCGATCATTCATATCAAGTGCACGTTTCCATACAACTTTATTTGGATCAATATTTAGTTCATTTCCTTGAAAAATATGATTGTCGATAACAGCAGAAATTAAATTAATGGATGAAGTTAATGCATGCATGTCTCCAGTAAAGTGAAGATTAATATCTTCACTTGGTGCGATGCAAACTTTACCTCCGCCTGTTGCACCACCTTTAATACCAAATACCGGGCCTAAAGATGGTTCACGGAGAACTAGCATACATTTTTTCTTAATTTTAGCTAATCCATCTGCAAGTGCGATAGATGTTGTGGTTTTACCTTCGCCAGCTTTAGTTGGAGTAATTGCAGTGACTAAAACTAATTTGCCGTTTTGCTTATTTTTTAATTCTTCCATAATTTCCATATTGATTTTAGCTTTATAAAACCCATATGGTTCTAAGTATTTTTCTGGTATTTTCGCAGCCTTTGCTACTTCAGTTATTTTCCATAAATTTTCTTCCATAAAATTGCCTCCTATTTGCTTATTTTATTTAACACATGCTCATAGGCATCATTCACATTATCAAACCAAATCATTGGTAATTGATTTTTAAAATACGTCATTTGCCTTTTTGCATAATTTCTTGAGTGTTTTTTAATTAACTCTATAGCGTCCTCTAAACTAGTTTTATCATCCAAATAATCAATCAATTCTTTGTATCCTATTGCTTGAAAAGCATGCTTTGTAATATCATAATTTGCTTTTAGATTCTTGACTTCTTCCACTAGTCCATCGCTTATCATTTTATCTACTCGCGCATTAATCATATCATATAAAACATCACGATTTATATTTAGTCCAATAAATAATGTGTCATAAACTAATTTGTGCTCTTGAGCATGAATAATTTCTGATTTAGTTTTTCCCGAAGATCGATAAATTTCTATCGCTCTTAAAACTCTCTTACGATTATTCTTATGAATATTTTTTGTGGCTTCCTCATCAATTGATTTTAAATAATCATATAATTCTTCATTAGATTTTTCATTTAAATCCGACATATCTACTTTTTCTAATTCATCTGAAAAATCAAAGTCATATAGGGCGGCCTTTTGATATAATCCAGTCCCACCCACAATAATAATATTCTTTCTTTGTGTGGTTAATTCGTTTATAACTTTTCGTACATCATCTTGATAATCTTTCACATTATATTCTCTACTTGGAGAAATAAAATCAAACAGATGATGTTTAACAATTTTTCTTTCTTCTTCACTAGGTTTTGCCGTACCAATATTTAATTCTTTGTATACCTGAAAAGCATCACCATTAATTATTTCTCCATTAATGGCAGTAGCAAGGCGAATTGCCAAAGACGATTTGCCTGAACAAGTTGGTCCTGCAATTACAAATATCATACGCCCGTCCTTTTAAATAACTTTTCCAGTTCATATTTACTAAATTTAATAATTATTGGTCTACCATGTGGGCAATTATGCGGATTTTCGCAATTAAACAAGCGATCTAGCATTACTTTTGCCTCTTCCATTGTACAATTCATATTTGCCTTTAATGACGCCTTGCACGCCATAGTAGCAATTGCATGTTTTTGTAATTTAAATGTATCTAATTTATCTTCATGAAGTGCCATTTCTAATAATTCATCAATATACTCTTTTTCGTCATCTTTTCTAATCCAAGTTGGAATTGTGACCACTTTATAAGTGTTTAAACCAAACGGCTCAAATTCTAAACCAATTGCTTTTAACATCTCTCTTATATCTTCAGTAAATAATTTAACATCACTTGGTCTAAGATGAATTACTTCAGGAAATAACGGTTGCATGGTAGTAATTTTTCCAGCATAAAGTCTACTAAAGTATTCATAATTGATTCTTTCCATTGCCGCATGTTGATCAATAAGATAAAATCCACCTTGTGAATTATCATAATCTTCACCAATAATATAAGTTTTGTTAAGTTGCGCTAACGGCTTAATTGGAGAAACTTTTCTTGTTTCTTTTTTTACTTCTTCACTAATTTCAGTTATTTTCTCATCATGCAGGTCTTCTTTTTTTACATTTGCTATTTCTTCATCTTCAAATAAATCCTCAGGAACTATATTTTCCTTAACTTCAAGTTCTTTGAATTTAACGACTACATTACCTTGTGAAGCATTATTAAGTTCATTTTCATCAAACAAACTAACATGTTCAATTTCTTCTTTAACAATTCGATCTTTTTTAATTTCGATTTCATCAAATATTGTTTTAGGACGTAAAGCGCCCGGAATATGCTCTAAAAGTGCAAGACGAAGTTCTTCCTCTTTAGAAAATCTTACTTCTCTTTTGGCAGGATGAACATTCACATCAACAAGAGCAAAATCGACCTCAAAATTAAGTACTACAAAAGGATACTTACTTGGTGGAATAAAATCAGAATATGCATCAGTTATAGCCTTTTGCACTTTTGGCATATAAACATTTCTTCCATTTAGAAGAGTAATTGTATAGTACCTTGAAGCTTTAGCAATATCAGGTTTACCTAAAAATCCAGTGACTTTAAAGTCAACTGCTTCAAAACTAAATGGAACCATAGATTTAGCTGATTGGTAGCCATAAATGTTAGCAATTACTTCTAATAAATCTCCTCTTCCAGTAGTTGCAAATTGCTTTTTATCATCAATATAAAACTTAATTGATACTTCAGGATGAGCCATAGCAATACGACTCATTACTTCAATGTTATTAGCGTTTTCAGTATAATCTGTCTTTAAAAATTTTAATCTAGCAGGTGTGTTATAAAATAATTCTTCGACCTCAACAACTGTTCCTTTTCTTAAAGGAGCATCATTTACTGTTGCTTCTTCATTTATTACTATTAATTCAGTTCCGACACCAACACCAGTTGAAGTTGTAATTTTCATTTTTGATACTGAAGCAATAGAAGGTAATGCTTCGCCTCTAAAGCCTAAAGTCTTAATTCTAAACAAATCAAAGGAAGAAGAAATTTTGCTTGTTGCATGTCTTTTTAAAGATGTTAATGCATCATCACGGTCCATTCCATCTCCATCATCTTCTATAACAATCTTTTTCCTTCCAGCATCATAAACATATACAGACACATTTTTTGAATGTGCATCAATACTATTTTCCACTAATTCTTTTAAAACGCTACTAGGACGTTCAACGACTTCTCCAGCCGCAATCATATTAGCGAGTTTAGTATCTAATACTTGTATTTTTCCCATATATTCACCTACTTTTTCATTTTCTTCTTTAGTTCATATAAGAAATTAAGTGCTTCTAATGGTGACATATTTAAAGGATCAAGATTCTTAACATCTTTAATCCATTCTTCTTCTATAGGATCCTTTTTCACCAATACATTAGTGGATGTTTGAACACCATTTTTTTCTAATGTTAAAAGAATCTCTTTTGCTCTCACTAGTAATTCATCTGGCAAATGCGCAAGACGAGCTACATTAATACCGTATGATTTATTCATTGTTCCATTTTGAATCTTATAAAGGAAAGTAATGTCATCTTCATTTTCTTTTACACATACATGAACATTTTTTAAAGCAGGAATTTTGGCATCTAAATTGGTTAATTCATGATAATGCGTTGAAAACATTGTTTTAGCATGTAAACGTGCAGTTATATATTCAATAATAGCTTGAGCAAGTGCCATACCATCAAATGTTGCTGTACCACGTCCGATTTCGTCAAATATAAGTAATGAATTTTCAGTTGCGTGTCTTAAAGCATTATTAGTTTCATTCATCTCAACCATAAATGTTGATTGGCCAGATACTAAATCATCACTCGCTCCAATACGCGTAAATATTTGATCAAATACCATTAAATTTGCTTCTTTTGCTGGAACAAAACATCCAATTTGTGCCATTACAACAATAATCGCTAACTCGCGCATATATGTGGATTTACCACCCATATTTGGGCCAGTAATTAGTAAAACATCGGTATTTTCATCTAATACTACATCATTAGGAACATATCGTTTATTTTTTAAGACTTTTTCAATAACAGGATGTCTACCCTCAATAATTTCAAGTTTTCTTTCAAAATTAAATCTAGGTCGCACGAAATTATTTTGCGCACATACTTCTGAAAGAGATACCAAGACATCAACAATAGCTAAATTATTAGCTAGCCTTTGAATAAGCGTTGTTTTATCTTGAATCTTCTTTCTAATATCGACAAAAAGTTCGTATTCTAAACGCATTCTTCTCTCATCGGCGTTTAAAATAAGTGCTTCTTTTTCTTTCAATTCTTGAGTAATGAAACGTTCTCCATTAATCGTAGTTTGCTTTCTTTCATATCCCCATTCATCTTGAATTTGATCTTTAGCGCCTTTTGATACTTCAATGTAGTAGCCAAAAACACGATTATAACCAATCTTTAAAGTTTTAATTCCGGTTCTTTCGCGTTCTTTCTCTTCAAGTTCCGCTACCCATTTTTTACCACCATGAGAAAGTTCAATTATTTCATCTAATTCAGAAGAATAATTTGGTTTAAATATTCCGCCTTCTTTTACGGTTATTGGAGCATCTTCAGAAATAGCCTTTTCTAATAACTCTACCATTTCAGAGAAATCGGACATTTTATTTACTAATTCATCAATTTGAGAATTATTTAATTGTTTTAATGTTTCTTTTAATTTTGGTAAAGGTATTAAAGAATTTTTAAGTTGTAATAAATCTCTCCCGTTTGCGTTACCAAATGAAATGCGAGCAATAAGTCTTTCTAAATCATAAACTTCATCAAGCATAACTCTTATATCATTTCTGATCATAAAGTTATCCACAAAACTTTGAATCATATTTTGACGAGATAAAATCTCTTCAATATCAGATGATGGTTTAGAAATCCAATTTTTAAGTAATCTTCCACCCATTGCAGTTTTGGTTTCATCAAGTAACCAATAGAGTGAGCCGTATTTTTCATCACTTCTAATTGTGCGTGTTAATTCCAAATTTAATCTTGAATAAGCATCAATTTGTAAAGCTTTATTTGTCTTAATAACACGAGCAACTTGTAAATAATCTAATCCTCTTTTTTGAGTTTTTCTAAAATAATTTATTAAACGCATTACAACACGCATTTGATATAAGTCTTTAACTTCTTGAAGTATTCCTTCAAATTCAAGCTCAATGTTATCGTTATCTTCATATGACACTAAAATACTTCTTTTTCCACGAATAATATCTAAGGTGTTTTTATTAAAAGAAGTCTTAACAATAATTTCATGAGTTAAAATATTATCTAATTCCGAGATGAGAACATTAACATCTTTTTCAACATTCATGACATTAATTTCTCCGGTTGATAAATCAGAATATGCTAAAACATAGCAATAATCTGTTTCATCAATTGCAACTGTGTAATTATTATCATCGGAGTTAACATCCATAAAGGCTCCTGGTGTGATTATTTGAACAACATCTCTTTCCACCAAACCTTTAGTTAAAGCAGGATCTGTCATTTGTTCAACTATTCCAACACGATAGCCACGATTAATAAGTTTAGCAATGTAGCTTTTTATTGCGTGGTGAGGCACTCCACACATTGGCACTCTTTCTTCTGTTCCAGCATTTTTTCCGGTTAGAGCTAATTGAAGTTCTTTAGAAGCAATTTTTGCATCATCAAAAAATAGCTCATAAAAATCTCCGAGTCTAAATAAAATCAAAACATCTGGATAAGATTCTTTAATTTTTAAATATTGCATCATCATTGGAGAATATTTTTCTTTCATATACTTCACCTCGAAAAGAATAAATCTTCTATCTTATTAATGATACCATATATTAAAAATTATATTAATTAATTTTTAACTCTCTTTTTTATCCGTGAGATAGTTTGGATTTACATTCATAATGATTTCTTCGTCAATTATTTCATCATCTTTATCTTCTTCTAAAGTATTAATGGTGAGAATTGAATCTTGAAATACATCCACAAAATATACTGACTCAATAATAATTTCTACCTCGTGCTCACTTTTTTGATTCATGCCTGTTGCAGTAGGATATTTAATAACATGCACTTTTTGCTTTGTTTCGTCATCTAAAGTTTTTATCTTTTTCCAAGAAACCATAAATGTTCCGTTAAATGGTACAGTTTTGTAAAATACATTGGTCTTCTTGTCATCATCATAGGCATACCAAATTTGAATATCATACGTTCCACTTAATTCAATATTTTTTCCACTTTGATTAGTGTCAAATTTATGATTAATAATCCAGCAACCCAATGGTTTTGAAACGTTTTCATCTAAAGTTATAACTTGTCTTTCTTGTAAAGCAAGCTTACCTTTTCCTACAAGAGTTTTAGCAATAATTTCTCGATTCATTATATTCACCCAATAAAATATATGAAAAATCGCATTCAATAGTGCAAAAATGATTTAAATTAATCATAAAAAAGAGCATCTAAATTTATATTTAAATACTCTTCTTAGTTCTTATTAAAATAAACAATTCTTTATCATTGAAACTGTGCTAGAATCTATCTCTTCTGGTGGATAAAGTTCTTTTCCAATCAAATATACAATGGAGTATATAATTACACTAGCCATGATTGAAGAGCATAGTATTATTGCTTCTTTGTTTCCAATTTTGATTGTGCGTCGATAGACAATCGTCATAATAAATGCCATAAAAATTATGAGGAAAAATATAAACATTCCTCCACCTATAGTTAAAACTGTCGCAATTAATATTGTGGTATATGCAGGAATTTGAAGTTTATAACAGAAAATACTTTCCGATATTTGTCCAACATTTTCAGCTTTAGATTTCTTTTCCATTAAAATTAATCCTGCCGTTGCCCCTGCACTAAGTAAAGTCCATAGTATTGCACCTATTAAAATAAATGCATCATCTAAAATGACAGTTTTTGATGTAGAACTAAACCAGTATTCAACTTTTCCGTTTTTTATAGCATCACCGAGTTTTTCTGATACTACATATAAGACACGGAAAGGAAATAATGATCCCTCACCAAATGCTAAATTCGCATTGGGAAAATTTGAAGAGGCTAAATTATCTACTAGCGAATACACTAGAGCAAATAAGCAAATCGCACCGATTACAGAAATTATTCCATCTTTTCTTGTATTAGCGCGTGTATAAACAAAAGCTGTGACAGAATACAAGATAAATGCAGGAATCAATGAGGCAAGATAAAGCCAAAGATAATAAATTAAATGTATGTGTCTTACGTTAAGAGCTATCGTCAAAAATCCTAAAAGATAAGCAATTGTATACGCGCCATACATTAAGACCAATCCTACTAAGAAATGTGAGATAAGGACCTTAGTTTTACTTAACGGCAACGAGTAATGCATATCTACGCTTCTTTTATTCATTTTGTATGAAAAAACAAGAATCGGAATAAATACTGCTATCAAACCTAATGCAAGAGATATTTTTGAATAATGAAGATCTAAATATGGATAGAATCCATGTTCTGCAAAATAAGTAAAGTAATTATCATTCCAAAAACTATAATTTTGATTCCAAATTGGAATAACATAAACAATTATGCAAAACAGAGTTAAAAAAGTAAGAGGCAAAAGATTTTTCTTTAATAAATACGTAAAATACTTTTTCATTTGATATATCCCCTTTCTCCAACTTCATAAATAAATAAATCTTCAAAGTCCATTGGAATTTCATCTACAATTAATGGTTTCATTGCAGCAATTTTTGTACGCACTTCTTCACTATCGCCACGTACAACAACTTTAATTACTCTTCCTGTTTTTTCAAAGTGAATGCATTCAAATGGTAAATCTTTCTGTTCAATATTTGTGGCAAAAACCAACTGATATTTATTAAGTTTTGATAATTCATTATCAATTTTTCCATATGCTTTTACAACATGACCATCAAGCAAAGCAAAACTATCACATATATCTTCTAATTCACGTAAAGAATGTGAGGCAATCACTACGGATGTTCCTTGTTCTTGCAATTCGATTAAGCCACGTTTAAACTCTAATCTTGCCAAAGGATCTAATCCATCAAATGCTTCATCAAGGAATAAATATTTTGGACGACACGCTAAAGCTAATGATATAAATATTTGCCTTTTCATTCCTTTAGAAAAATTTCGTATTGGCTTATTAGGATTTAAAGAAAATTTTTCTATATAACTTTTGAAAATATTATCATCAAATTCATAAAAGTTTTTATAAAACATAGCCTGCTGATTTCCGGTCAAATTTGTCGTGTAATAAGGATCATCTGGCAAAAAGAAAATATCTTTTTTAATGTTTTCATTTTCATAAACTTCTTCACCATTAATAAGAATTTGTCCGCTATCTGCCTGCATTACTCCACTTAAAAGACGTAAAAGAGTTGATTTACCAGCACCATTAATACCGACAAGTCCAAAGATATTGCCATCGCCAATTTTCAAGTTAGCATTAATTAGTACATTATTTTTTCCATAACTTTTACATAAGTTAATGACATCAATCATTGTTTTCATCCTCCTCAAATACGTTATCTATAATTTGTTTTAATTGTTCTTTCGTGACACCAAGTTCTTTTAAAAGTTTAATCTGGTTTTTTGCTTCACATAAGATGTTTGAAGTTTTTCCACTATTAACATATACACCTTTTTTAGGAATTGTATATATTATCCCTTGTTCTTCTAAAGTTGAATACGCGCGTTGAACAGTATTAGGATTAACACCCATTTCTAATGCTAGCTCGCGACAAGAAGGAAGTCTTTCTCCTTCTGTTAAAATGCCTAAAGAAATTTCGCGTTTAATTCTTTCTACGATACTTTCATAGACACTAAGTTTACTTTCTGTCCGCATTGGCATCACTCCAATCTGTATTAACTGTATTAATTATAACATTAAAGCATCATCAATCAACACTTTGTTTGAATAAATAAAAAAAAGAGAGTTTTACTCTCTTATTCGATAATATTTTTTAATTGTTTTAGTAAATTATTAACTTCTTCTGCTACCACATTATAATCTACAACAAGTGGATGTTCATTATATTCACTCAAAACTCGTTCATATAATTCTTTGTTTTTAAAATAAGTTTCGTCATCGTCCATATTTTTTGTCATTTCTTGAGCATAATACCTAATTTTATTTCTTAATTCATTTAATTCAGTACTTTGTTCAATTTGCGATTTTAACGAAAAATATGTTTTAACACTCTCTTGATCAAAAAGCTTATCTTTTAATTTTTCTAATTGCGAGTCAAAATTACTCATCTACAAGTTCTCCAATCACACTATATAAATGCGATTCTTTTATTTTAACTTTAACGATTTTACCAACTAAAGATGAATTGCCTCTAAAATGAACAAGTTTATTTTCTTCACTATATCCAGATAGTACATCTTTATTTTTCTTTGATGTTCCATCAACTAATACTTTCAATGTTTTTCCAACATAAGATTCAGCTTTTGGAATAGCGTGTTTTTCAACGGTTTTTACTAATTCATCGAATCGTTTATGTTTTTCTTCCATCGTAACATTATCAATCATTTTTGCGGCAGGTGTTCCAACACGCGGAGAATAAATAAATGTAAATGCTCCATCATATTTCACATACTCGACCATTTTTAAAGTATCAGCAAATTGTTCATATGTTTCATTTGGGAAACCAACAATTATATCTGTTGTTAAAACAAGATTAGGAATTTTTGCTTTCATTTTGTCAACTAATTGTTTGTATTGTTCCGATGTGTAACGTCTACCCATGAGTCGCAAAATCTCATCATTTCCGGATTGAACTGGAAGATGAATTGATTTCATAATATTATCGTATTTTGCTATTATATCAATCATTTCATCAGTGAAATCCCATGGATGTGAAGTTGTAAAGCGAAGACGAGGAATACCTAATTTAGCAACACATTCCATTAAATTTGCAAAACTAGAGCCATCTTTTAAATCTTTACCATATGCATTTACATTTTGACCTAAAAGGGTAATTTCTTGATAGCCTTTGTCCACTAATTCTTGACATTCTTTTAGGATATCTTCCATTTTACGTGAACGTTCTTTTCCTCTAGTATATGGAACAATACAATATGTGCAAAACTTATCACAACCATACATAATATTAACAAATGCTTTGTATGGATCAATTCGCGTTGTTGGAAGATTTTCAATTACTTCTCCCATTTTGGATTCTACATCAATTAAGCGCACTTTCTTTTCATATACTTCTTCAAGCAAATTAAGAATGTTATCAATATTGTGTGTGCCAAATAATAAATCAACATGGCGGAATTTTTCTTGAATAATGTCAACTATATGTGTTTGTTGAATCATACATCCACAAATAGCAATTATTCGATCATCGCCTTTATGTTTTAATCCTTTTAGTTGACCAATTTCTCCAAATACCTTGTCCTCTGCGTTTTCTCTAACAGCACAAGTATTTAAAATGATTATATTAGCGTCTTCAATTTTTTTAGCTTTAGTAAATCCCGCAAACTCTAAAATACCCGCCATTGTCTCTTCATCACGTACATTAGCTTGACAGCCATATGTACGAATAAAATAAGAACGCGTTTTCGCGATATTTTTTAAATTTTCTGATACTTCAAGATTTTTGTAAGTTGCATTTATAATTTCTTTATTACGTTTAGCAGCTTCTTTCATTTCTGGTGTATGCACTACCTTACAAAATGCCATTTACATCACTCCTACTTCGTCAATTTTTTAACAATTGTTAGTCGAATTGCAGTTTTTGTCATCTTATCAATGATGACTTCTTTAAAAGATGGATAACAATATAACTCAATACCACTTGGTGTTAAATATCCTCTTGCAATTGCCAGGGCCTTAATAGCTTGATTAAGCGAACCAGCACCTACTGTTTGAACAATAAGTTGGCTTTGTCCACGCATGATACTTGCCATACTTCCTGCTACTGCATTCACATTTGAATTCTTTGAAACTTTAATTAATTCTATCATAATTTTTCTCCCTTAAGAAAACTTATGATTGCATTTTTTTACTTATGATTTTCTATAAGATAAATTGGTGAAATATTTTCACATTTTCCGTTTTCTTCATTAATATCTAACACTACCGCATTAAATAATGAATCATCGTGGTCTTCAATAATAAATGGTTTAGATTCTCCTAACCATAAAGTAGAAATTACATTTTCTTTTTTCGAACCTAATATACCATTTAATGGTCCACACATTCCCACATCACACATAAAGCCAGTTCCTTGTGGCAATATTCTAGCATCACGAGTTTGAACGTGCGTGTGCGTACCAATGACTGCAGACACTTGTCCATCAAACGCCCAAGCAATACTTTGTTTCTCGCCTGTTGCTTCACCGTGAAAATCAATAATATGTATATCTGCTTTTTCTTCTTTTTCAATAATTTCTTTGATGGCATCATAAGGAGAAATAACTTCTTCTCTCATAAATGCTTTACCAAGAATATTTGTGACACGGATTTGATAATCGTTTACATAGTATAAAGCAGTTCCAACACCCGGAAAATCTTTTTTTAAATTATATGGTCTTATCAATTGTTCAGCTCCATTAATATAAGAGACTATCTCATCCTTGGAGTTATAGTGATTACCTAATGTTACAACATCAACACCAGCATTTATTAAATAATTATAGTGATTCTCAATTATTCCTTTACCATGTGTGGCATTTTCGCCATTTGCAATTACGAAGTCAATGCCATGTTTTTTGATAATACCTGGTAAAAGTTTATTGACGATTTGGCGGCCGTTTTTGCCAACAATATCACCAATCATTAATATTTTCACGTTTTCAACTCCTCTCATAAATAAAGTGGGCCAAGCGACTTCGGCCCACAAATAAATTATTTTGCTGTTTCAATAGCACGATATTCTCGAATTACCGAAACTTTAATTTGTCCTGGATAAGTCATTTCATTTTCAATCTTTTCACGAATATCACGTGCTAATTTATAAGCTTGTAAATCATCAATCTTTTCAGGAACTACCATGACACGCACTTCACGTCCTGATTGCATTGCATATGAAGAAGAAACTCCTTCAAAAGATTTACAAATTTCTTCTAATTGTTCAATACGTTTAATGTAATTTTCTAGTGTTTCACTTCTTGCTCCAGGTCGTGCAGCTGATAATGTGTCAGCAGCTTGAACAAGATTTGAAATTACAAATTTAGCTTCTACATCACCATGGTGAGATTCAATTGCGTTAATAACAACTTCGCCTTCACCATACTTTTTAGCTAGACGTACACCGATTTCAACATGGCTTCCATCCATTTCAAAATCAACAGCTTTACCAATATCATGTAATAATCCTGCACGTTTTGCCAAGTTTTGATCAAGTCCTAATTCTGCTGCCATTGATCCTGCAAGCATTGCGGCTTCAATAGAATGCTCATAGACATTTTGACCATAAGATGTTCTAAACTTAAGTCTACCAACATAGTTAAGTAATTCTTTTGATATTCTAGAAATACCTAATTTAAATGCAGCTTCTTGTCCAGCAGCAGTAATAATTTCATCAACTTCGCCTTTGGCTTTTTCAACTATTTCTTCAATCCTACCAGGTTGAATTCTTCCGTCTTTTATTAAATATTCTAAAGAACGGCGAGCAATTTCTCTTCTAATTGGATTAAAACAAGAAATTGTAATTACTTCTGGTGTATCATCAATGATCAAATCAACACCTAATAATTGTTCTAGAGATCTAATATTTCGACCTTCACGTCCGATTATTCGACCTTTCATTTCATCGTTAGGTAATGATACAACTGATACAGTTCTTTCAATTGTAACTTCTTGAGCATATTTGCTGATTGCCATGCCTAACATTTCTTTTGCCTTAGAATTGCATTCTTCTTTTGCTTCTTCCTCTTTATTTTTAATGAAAGTAGCAATTTCTTTCGAAAGTTTTGATTCTACTCTTTTAAATATTTCATCTCTAGCTTCATTAACTGACATATTAGAGACTTTTTCAAGTTCAACAATAATTGAATCGATTTTTGCTTGAAGTAATTCATCTTTTCTTTGGATTTCTTTCAAACGTTTATTAGCATCTTCGTTTTTCATCTCGATATTCTTTTCTTTTTCTATCAAAGCGATATCACGACGATCAATTGCTTGTTCTCTTTGAAATAATTTGTTTTCTGCTTGATTTAATTCGTTTTTCTTTTCTTTAATTTCTTTTTCAGCTTCAATTTTCAATTCATATGCAGCTTGTTTGGCATCTAGTTGTGCAGTTTTAATTAAGTGTTCGCTCTTATTTTCTGCATCTTTAATAATCTTTTTAGCAGTTTTTTCAGCGTTTTGACCTTTGATTTTTTGAAATAAAATAATCGCGGCAACACCAAGTGCAAGACCAGCAATACCAACAATAACTGTAACATAGACCGGAGTGTTTGCTGATAACATTATTGGCATTTTTTTATCCCCTTTCTTCCAATATTAAAATTTTTATATCTTTAGTAAAAATATCCTAAACATCGTTTTAGTAGCATAAAAAATATTCACTATTCGACTATGTATTTAAAAGCTTTTGCTTATTTAAAACTTATCGACGACATTTATAGGTAATCTGTAACTCAGATACGATATTATTATAACAAATTTATATTATATATAAAAGAAATTTTTTATCATAAAAAGGAAGCACAGGCTCCCTTTTTGAATTTAGATTTTATTTTCTTGCATTTCGCGAATGCTTTTTAAAACTTCTCGATAAACATCTTCATGTTCTTTTAAGAATTCAACAGCTGTCTCGCGACCTTGACCAATTCTATCACCATTGATTTCATACCATGATCCAGCTTTTTTGACTATTCCTGATAATATTCCTAAATCAACTGCTTCTCCGTACTTAGAAACACCTTGTCCATAGATAACATCTACTTTACATGTTTTAAATGGTGGCGCAACTTTATTTTTTACAATTTTCACATTAACCGAATTACCAACAATGTCGCTTCCTTCTTTAATAACTTCGCCACGTCTAATTTCAATACGAATTGAAGCATAGAATTTTAGCGCACGTCCGCCAGTAGTAGTTTCTGGATTACCATAAATTACTCCGACTTTTTCTCTTAATTGGTTAATGAAAATAATAGTACATGATGATTTATTTAAAATACCTGCAAGTTTACGCATTGCTTTGGACATTAAGCGTGCTTGTAAACCAACTTGAGCATCTCCCATTTCTCCATCAAGTTCTGCTTGTGGAACTAAAGCTGCTACACTGTCTACTACAATAATATCAATCGCATTTGAGGATGCTAACATGTGAACGATTTCTAAGGCTTGTTCACCATTATCTGGTTGAGACAAAATCAATTCATCAGTATTAACACCTAAATTCTTTGCATAAACTGGATCTATTGCATGCTCCGCATCGACGAACGCTGCACGTCCACCACGAGCTTGACATTCTGCAATAGCATGTAAGGCAAATGTTGTTTTACCTGATGACTCTGGTCCATATATTTCAATAATTCTGCCTTTAGGATATCCACCAATTCCCAATGCATAATCAAGTGATAAGGAACCAGTTGGTATAACATCTACATCAACATTTGGTCTTTCACCTAATTTCATGATTGAACCCTTGCCAAATGCTTTTTCAATATTTTTTATTGCATCTGCAAGTGCTTCATCTTTTGATTTTGTTTTTTCTACTTTTTCCGCCATATTCTTCACCTTCCATTAATAATATAGTCATTAATTTATTAAACTTCGGATTAATCAATTAATTCTAATAGTTTTTCACAAGCAAATTTACATACTTGTTCACGAATTTCATTTCTATTTCCTGAAAATATTTCATGTTCTACAATAATTTTATCATTAATAGCAAACCCAATAAATACTTCTCCAACTTTTTTGTTATCCAAAACTGATGGACCTGCATTACCGGTAAACGAAACACATATATCTGTTTCTATTTTTTCTTTGCCACCTTTAGCCATCAAACCAGCTACTTCTTCAGAAACCACACCATATTGCTCAATAATCTCTTTATCAACCTCAGCAAGTTTAGTTTTCATTTCGCTTGCATATGTAATGAGACTTCCCTTATACACAGAACTTGCTCCTGGAATGCTAGCAATATATGAACAAAAGAGTCCTGCCGTCAAACTTTCTACACTGCTAATTGTAAATTTTTTTTCTTTTAATTTTTCTACTAGTTGACTGAACATAACTATTTATCCTTAAAAACTTTGCGTCCTTTAATAATATAATCGATACCAGATATGAGAGAAACTATTGCTGCTAGATAACAGAGTGAAATTCCCACCCATCCATTTGTCTTTAAGTAACTAAATGGCCAATCAGCCAATAGTACAAATGATAATGCAACCATTTGTGTGACTGTTTTCAACTTTCCTAATTTACTTGCAGCAATTACTATACCTTTTTCTACTGATATCATTCTTAACGCATCAACAATTATATCTCTTGCAATAATAATGACAGTAACTATTGCCGGAATGTGATACGGTCCTTGAATCGCTAGAATAATGAACGTTGAATTTACAAGTAACTTATCTGCTATAGGGTCCATAAATTTTCCAAATGTGGTGACCATATTATATTTTCTTGCAATATAGCCATCAAAAAAATCTGACACACTAGCAATGATAAAAATAATAAAAGCAACTACATATTGCCATGTCAAAACAGAACTACCTGGCACACAGCTGTATTCAAAAGGTAAAAGCAACACAGCTAACAATGCTACAACTAAAACCATTCTAAAAGTTGTTATTTTATTTGGTAAATTCATGTTATGCCTCCAGTTGAGTATTTCGACCCTATAAGCCATGTTCTGTCAAGGATAATTATTTATCTATGCGTTAAGCATGCCTAGAAAAATTGAATTCTTCTTCTAAACTTCCCCTACCAAATTTGGGTTTCTCGCTTGTGGGGTTTACCGCGTTCCACTATTATGGTTTCCCATAAAAATCGTCACTATGGCACTTTCAAATTCTAAACCATATCTCGCGACTTAGGTTATCGAATTGCCGTTATATGCTCCCATATACCTAGATTTATTGTTTCATCTAGCACAATCACTACCAGCATCTCAGCTGGTGCGAGCATGGACTTTCCTCTAATGTAAATACATCAGCAATTATCCAGGTCGAAATTAAATTACATTTTTGTAGGATCAATGCCTGCTTTATACAAGGCATCTTCTAATTTTTTTATACGATTCAATAAATCCAAATTAGAAATAGAAACAGCAGTATCATCCTTAATTGAAGATATTTTGTTGCTAAGCATTGTATTTTTAGCTTCCAATTCGGATATTTGTTTAAAATATTCTTTGTTTTGATTTCTCAAAGTTTCTAACTCTTTGTTTATCTTATTGAATTCCTCTTCAAATGCCTCATAATCGTTTGCGACGACATCAAGAAATTCATCAACTTCAAGAGCACGATATCCCTTCACAGAAACCGAGAAAGTTTTATCAATAATTTTATTTGAATCTAATGCTATTCTACTTTTCATAATTCTTTTCCTACAAAGAGTATTATACTATTTTAATAAATAGTATTCAATAATTTTATAGTTTTGAAAAATTAAAAAGGCCAACATAGTTGGCCTAAATATTTTATTACTTTAACTATTCAGCTGTACTTGATCCGCCACAGCAGCAACAACATACTTGTAAGCAATTTACATTAGATGGAATTGCAACTTTCTTATTTTCACAGCAGCAGCATACAACACCTGTTAATAACGCTTGCGTTTTATTGTAACGTTTGCATTCCATAACAGTAACAGTATATGTGACTGTTATAGTTTGGCTTGGGGAAATTGTTCCTAATGAAATACAATCAGGTGTAGCTGTTTCTTGTGGAGTACTATCAACATTTATACTTCCTGGATGGAAGCAGAATGAACGTGGCACATTGATATGTAAAGCTGCGCACTCAATTGTGCATGTAGCAGTATTTGTGATTGTAATAGTAAATGTTACTTCTGAACATACCCTAGTACAACAATTATCACAAGTAATTACGACAGTTGGTCCACAAGCTGTTGGTGTACAAGTCGATACACAGCAATTGTTAAAGTTTTTTAAAAAACTATTATTACAAAAAAACATATTTAACTTTCACCTACAGTTTAAGAGCTTTAACAAGCTCACTTATTTATATGAGTCAAAAAAAATCTAGTTACTTATTTTGTTTTAAATGGACTATTTTTTGTACAATGGTATACTAATTACGAGGTTGTATTATGAAAAGTCTTATAAAATTATTGAATAAAAGAAAACATATCGTATTTATAGATTTAGAAGGAACACAATTTTCTCATGAAATGATTGCGTTAGGTGCAGTAAAAGTTGATTTAGATTATAAGTATCGAATTAGAAAAATATACCAAGGCATTAAATTTTATGTTAAATCAACAGGTCCTATTGGTAGATTTGTTCAAGAATTAACAGGAATAACTCCAGATTTACTAAACAAAGAGGGAATTAGTTTTAAAGAAGCAATGGAAAAACTTAAAAAGTATTGTGGTTTGTCATACAAAAAAACAGCCTTTATGACATTTGGTAATCACGACTTAAGGATTCTTGCTAAGTCACTTGAGGCACACCCAAACGCAGATAAAGACATCGTTCAACATATTATTAAAAACGATATAGATTTTGCAGCAGTTTTGTCACAATATGTCAAAGACGACAAGGATAATCCTTATTCCTTAGTAAATTATTTAAAGCTTTTTGGAGTAGAACCCACTGGTGTTTCTCACGACCCATTAAACGATGCAAAAGATTTAATGTTGTTATATAAAATTGTATTAAAATCCGATGAAAAAATTTACGAAGAATATTTGAAAGTGTTAAAGCACATGAGACATTTCCCAGAGCCTATTCAAAACGCTATTGGGAAATTAATTGATGGCGAAGATGTAACATCTAATGAATTTAAAGAAAATGTTCGTAATTATCTTTCTTAAAATCGACCACAATATAAGTGGCATATAAAATTAGGAGGTGAGTAATGTGATAAAATATCCAAATGGAAAACAAATGAATTTTCAAAGCGAAAGCAAGAAAAGCAAAAACAAAGATACCATATATAAAAATCGTGGTATGGATTTTGAAAACGATATAAATATATCTTTAGAATATTTTGATGGAGCAGGACTTGCAATTATTACAAAGCGTCCTACACCTATTAATGTTGTACGTGTTGATTATACACATGGTGCAAAAATTATTGATGCTTACTTTGAAAAACAATCCACAACCGACTATAATGGCGTGTATCGTGGAAAATACATTGATTTTGAAGCTAAAAACACAAAAAGTAAGACTTCACTTCCTTTGCACAATATCACACCTCATCAAATCAGCCACTTAGAAAAAGTTATCAAATATGGTGGTATTGCATTTTTTGTAATATCACTTGAAAGTATTGATAAAGTTTATCTTTTAGACGCTAGTTATGTTATTTCTTTTTACAAATCAAAAGAACGAGCATCCATTCCTGTATCAGAAATTATTGAAAATGGAATCGAAATAAAACAAGGTTATATGCCAAGATATCAAATTTTAGAAGCGATTGACGAGGCATATTTCCATGAAGAAAATAATTAAAATAATTTTTACAGTTTCATCTATTTTTACAATTGTGTCTACTATTTTTACAATAGGATATGTTTTTTATTCTTTAGACGGTGTTAAATTAAACGAAATTTCTAAGTTAAAAAATGAATCATATTCTAAAATATATGATCATAATAGATCTGTTGTTGAAGTCATTGGAAAAGACAAAAAAGAATATGTAGATTATGAAGATATTCCACCACTACTGATTAATGCTTTAGTAAGTATCGAAGATAAAAATTTCTTTACTCATCCAGGCATTGATCCAAAAAGAACAGTTGAAGCATTCGTACATAACATGTTCTCTAGTAATAAACATGGCGGTTCAACAATAACACAACAATTAGTAAAAAACATCATGTTAACTAATGAACAAACATATAAAAGAAAAATTCAAGAGGCATATTTGGCCTTTCAACTTGAGCAACAATTTAGTAAAGAGGATATAATTACTCTTTATTTTAATAGTATATATTTTGAACAAACTACACCGGGAGTTGTTTATGCCTCGCGAAGATATTTTAATAAAGAATTAAATCAACTTACTTTACCAGAAATTGCAATTTTGGCCGGTGTTGTTAAATCTGCAAGTTATTATAATCCTCTTAAATATTTTGATCGCATAGATAATAGAAAAAATTTGGTATTAGCAAATATGCTTGAAGATGGTTATATTTCTAATGCGGAATATAGCGCTGCTATAAAAATTTCAACAGAAAGCCTGATATGTAAAAATGAAAACACATTAAAAGACCACTATCGCTTTCAAGCATATTTAGATATTGTCTATCTCGAAGTCGAAGAATTGATTGGAAAAAATCCCCTAGTGGATAAATTAGAAATTTATACATACCTAGACACTTCTATTCAAACGTATTTAGACGACATTCAAGAAGGCAAAGTCATTAATTTCACTGATGAAAGTCAACAAATTGCATCTACTATAATTAAAAATTCTGATAGTAGCATTGTAGGAGTAATTGGCGGAAGAAACTATCACGGATCAAGATTATATAATCGCGCATATTCTATGCAAAGACAGCCAGCTTCTACAATGAAGCCAATTTTTGAATATGCCTTAGCCTATGAATATTTAAACTACACCAATGCAACTTCTGTATTAGATGCACCATATACTTATCCAAATAGCACTAGTACAGTACAAAATGCGGATAAAGTATATTTAGGAAATATCACAGTTCAAGATGCTTTAGGTTATTCAAAAAACACTGCGGCTTTGTATACATTAGAAAATGTTGCACATAAAATTGGCATAAAGGAATGTGAAAAATATTTAAACGAAATAGGAATTATGGATGATGGGCCATTCACTTATGCTTATGGTATTGGTGGAATGACTTATGGCGTTTCAACCACTCAACTTTCCGGTGCATATTCTATGCTTATAGATAATGGAAAGTATTTAAAACCTTCTACAATATCAATGATAAAAGACGCAACTACTGGAGAAATTTTATACCAAAGAAATCTACAAAAGAAACAATTAATTTCTGAACAAGCTGCATATAAGGTATCATCTACACTCGTTAATATTGTTAACGAAAACTATTATAATATTGGCGTAGTAAAAGTGAATGGTATTGAAATTGGGGCAAAAACCGGCACTAACGGATACGATGATGCACAAGCAAGAGCTCTAGGATACCCCTCATATGCAGATAAAGATTCTTGGCTTGCAGGATTTTCTAGTGAATATACCATGACTGTGTGGTCTGGTTGGGATATACCGAAACAAGGAGAGAAAAATTATTTTGGAAAAGGAGATTCTAGACGTCAAATTCCAAAGCAAATATTTAAAACAGTTATGGAAAAAATTAATTTAAAAAACCAAAAAAGAGAAACACCTACCGGTATTGTAAGAGTCAATGTTGTAAAAGGAACTAACGGCTATTATCTAGCTAATAATTTAATTCCAAACAGTTACATAATTAACGGGATTTTTACCGTAAACGATGTTCCAACTGATACATTACCAATGCCAATTTTATCTGGCATTACTGACGTTAAAACATATATCATGGATAATGAAATATATTTAGACATTTTACGTGATAGTGATCCTATACTCCCATTTGATTATACAAAAATATTTGGACAAATAGGTTATAAAATAAAAATCAAAGAATTTGAAAGTGACTATGAGTCATTGTTTTTTACTCAAAACAACATACAATTATCATACAAATTTGAAAATATAGAGTTTTTATCAATTATTCCTGCATATGAAAAAAGCTCACTAGCTTTTTCTAGTGAGTTTAGAATTATATAATTTACAAATATCTTTCAATTGGCACTCCGTACAATTTGGATTTACCGCTTTGCAGAAATATCGACCAAAATGAATTAATAAATGATGGGCTTTTATATATTGTTCGCGTTTTAACTGCTTTCTTAATTTCTTTTCGACAACGCCAACATCGTCTTTTTCATTAGCAAATCCTAATCTTTTTGAGACCCTTGCCACATGTGTATCCACTGCGATTTCAGGTTCTTTAAGCCATTCAGCTCTAAAGACATTTGCAGTTTTATTTCCTACACCAGGAAGTTTTATTAATAAGCTTTTATCTTCTGGTATTTCGCCATCATATTCTTCAATTAATATTTTTACTGTTTCTTTAATGCTTTTTGCTTTGTTTTTAAACAAGCCCAAAGATTTTATTTCATTTTCTATGTCATTAAGAGAGGCAACATTAATAGATTCAAGGGTCGTGTATTTTTTAAACATTTCCCTTGTCACCATATTCACTCTTTTATCCGTGCATTGTGCAGATAAAATTATGGCAATAAGTAATTCATAGTCTTTAGTATATTCTAATTCACAATGAGCATCCGGAAATAATTCTTCTAAATAAGCAAATATTCTTTCAGTATTATTCATCATCTTCTAACCACTTTGTCTTTGCTAATTTTATTGTCTCTTCTAAACTTTTTGACCAATTATCACTTAAGGCAGTTACACCTTCTTTATCTATCTCTTCTGCTTTGGCCTTAGCAAGTAATTTCTTATCAATTGCTTTAATTGTAATTTTTTTGTTAATTGCAATTAAATCTTTAATAGCGTTTACAATATCTTCCTCAGTATAATTCATTGTAAACCACTCTTGAATGCGAGATATTTCAATTGGTGATAAAGTTCTTTTTAATTCGCTCTCTAAAATTGCATAAATATTTTGAACTTGCTTTGCAATTTCTTCCTTTTGAGTTTCCTCCTCATTTAAAATATCAATTTTAAATTGATTAAAGAGCTTCATCCATAAAGGTTTTAAAGATAGTCTTGCTTTATTTCTTGCAAAATCAAGATTCACAATATTCTTTTTTACCAAAATCGAGAGAATTTCATCTATTTTTTGAGCATCTAAATTCATTTTAAAAGATAAATCTTCTGCGGTAATTATATCATTGTGTTGTTTCAACAAATGATTAAGAACTAAAATTACTGCTAGTTCATCTTCAGAAATATTCATTTTTTTATAGTGTTCAATTAACAAGTAATCAAAATCTAGAGCCTTTAAGTTATTTGGCATAACATCACCACCAAGCAAATAAATATTATCACACTATTAATTAATATTAAATAAATTAATTTTATATTTATTTAATAATACATTAGTCTTATCTTGATCATAATTCATCATTTTTGTTATTTCTTGTTTTATTTTTTCCACATTTAATTTTTTGAGTAGATCAATATTATTTTGTATATATGTATCTAGATTATCCTCTAACTCAAAATCTAAAATCATAGAAAAACGAATCGCTCTCAATATACGCAACGGATCTTCTTTCATTCGTTTATCAACATCTCCAATTACTCTTATTGTTTTTTTATTTAAATCTTCTAAACCATTGCAAAAGTCATACAATTTACCTTTATAATCCATATATAATGCATTAATTGTAAAGTCGCGCCTTAAATAATCTTCTGAAATATTATTTACGAAAGTTATTTTATCTGGATGACGTGAATCTTTGTATGAAGTTTCTTGTCTCAAAGTTGTTATTTCGATGCGCGTATTATCAAATTTGCATATCATTACGCCAAATCTTTTAAAGACATTATTATAATTTTCTAAAAATGACTCCATTTCTTCTGGCGTTGCATCGGTAACAAAATCGAAATCTTTCACTTCTTTTCCAAGCAAAAAATCTCGCACAGTACCTCCGACAGCATAAAGAAAGAAACCATGTGAGTTAAATGTTTTAGTTACTTTTTTTAATAGTTCCAGTAATTCCATTAAATATTTTGCTTTAATCCAACAAAAGTTCCTAATTGTTGCAAAGCTAATTCAACTCCTTTGGCGTAGCCAACTTTATTATAACATCTATGAACAATTTCGATAGTTTCAAATTCATTAATAACTTCTATTTTGTGTTCATAACAATAAAAATCAGTTCTAATGCTTGCCACTTCAACTTTTTCTTTAGCCAAATCAGTCAAAAGAAATTTTGCTGTTCCACTTGGTTTATCTTTTTTCGATTTATGATGACTTTCTGTAATGTATAGTTTATCAAAGTCCAAAGAATCAATAAACTTTTTCAAATGATGAACACTAGGTAAAAAATTATAAACAACAAACAATGATATATTTGCTTCTTTGCTTTTTTCTTCGAAATATTTTAAATCAGTATCTAAAAATCCAGTCGTTCCCACAATCATGTTTTTATGATATTTTGTTGCCATTTTAAATATTGATAATGAGGAATCTCTAGAAGAAAAATCAATTATTGCATCACATTTTTTAATCATATCTTCAGTAATTTTGTTTTCTAAATCTCCTAGTCCTATAAACTCATGATTTTGTTTTAAATATTCATACACAACGCTTCCCATTTTCCCACTAAAACCATTTAATACTAATTTCATTAATCTCACCCTTAACTAGAATATATGAAAAAAGCATAAAAAAAAGAAGGGAATAAAATCCCTTCTTAGATTGTCAAAAGTTAATTAGTTTAATTTTTCTTTTAATACTTTAGCGACTTTAAATGTAACAACTTTAGATGCTGGAATTTCCATTTCTTCATGAGTTGATGGATTGACACCTTTACGAGCTTTACGTTCTTTAACTGCAACAGTACCAAATCCTGCAACACGGACATCATCACCTTTAACAAGAGCCTCGACCATGCCATCAAAAATTGCATCAACAGCAACAGCAGCATCTTTCTTTGTTAAATGAGCTTTCTCAGCAACTAATTCGACTAAATCAACTTTGTTCATTATTAGAGACCTCCATTTTTTCTCTTTTTCTAAATCATAATAACACTTATTGTAAATGTTAAGTCTTGACTTTTACTTTCTTTTATGCTTGTAGTTCGAAAAAATGCCGATTTTAAGCCGTTTTAAAAAGAAAAGTCACATATAGTATGTGACTAAAATACGAATGCTATTAAATTTGTTTTTCCTTTATTAGAAATAGTCTTTACTAATTGCTGTAATTTAATCTTTACAGGTTCTGGTAATGTTGCAAGTTTGCCAGTTATGCCAGCCTTAATTATATCGCCAAACTTCTGTCCAAAGATCTCGCAATCTAAAATCTTTTTAGGATCTTCTTCGTAAGCTTTTAACAAATAGTCTAGGAAATAATCACTTTGCATTTTTGATCCAAGTGTTGGTTCAAACGATGTTTCTAAATCTACTTTAATAATGTGATATGTCGACGCCGTCGCTTTGACTTTTACGCCATATCTATTAGAAGATTTTGTTGCAGTAGGTTTTTCTATTTTCATATTGTCAAGACTAGCGCTTGAAAATCCATATCCCGTAGCTTCTGCTGTTTTTAAAGCTGTGCCTAGAAGTTCATAATCCTTTTTAGCTTTTACAAAATCTGTTAATACTGCAATCAATTGTGCCTTATCAGATATTTCACAGCCCACTAATTCTTTTAAAATCACTTCATATAGCCCATCTTTTACATCCATTTGTAAAGTAACTACGCCACTTCCAGTATCTACATTTGCTAATGTAGCATTAGAAACATATTCATTCTGTTTAATGATCTCACTAATTGAATTCACATCACGAATTGTTTTTGCTGTATTCATTGCCTCTTCAATAGTAGTCTTAATACTAATTTTGAGATAATGTTCTTCATCAAGAACACTAACCCAAGAAGGCAATGCCACATCGATATTTGAAATTGGATATTGATATAATGCTTCTTTTAATATATTAGTGGCATCTCTTTCACTCATTTCTTCGACATTTAAAGGAATAACAGGAACATTATATTTGCTTTCTAGTTCTTCTTTGGTTTTTAGTGTTGAATCTGCAGTAGGTGTCTTACTATTTAAAACAATAACATATGGCCTATTAATTGCATTTAATTCCTCAATAACTTGTTCCTCTGCAGAAATATAGTCAGCGCGATTAAATTCATTAATTGTTCCATCACTTAAAACACAAACTCCTAATGTCGAATGTTCTTTAATTACTTTTTGTGTTCCAATTTTTGCGGCGTCATCAAAAGGTATAGTCTCACTAAACCATGGTGTTTTAACAAGACGCATATTGCCATCTTCTAAATACCCTTGTGCGCTTTCAATAACATAACCAACACAATCGATGAGTCTAACTTTCACACTCAAATTATCTTCAACCAAAATCTCCGCTGCATTTGCAGGAACAAATTTTGGTTCCATTGTCATAATTGTCTTTCCGGTTCCCGATTGTGGAAGTTCATCCATTGCTCTTTTTTTCTCATCTTCATTGATAATTCGAGGGATTACCAACACTTCCATAAATCTTTTAATAAATGTTGATTTTCCAACGCGCACAGGACCAACAACACCCAAATAAATGTCACCATTATTTCTTAAACCAATATCTTTTAGCACGGATTGAGTTTCCATATAGCAACCTCCTAAAATTACTTACTCGTTAATAATTATGATTGGGATTATTTATTTAGAACAAAAAAAGACACATTTGTTATGTGCCTTATCAAATTATTTTATTTAGATTCTTTGGAATTTTGTCTTTTTTAACTGCATTAATAATTTTTTCTTCTTTTTCCTTAGAGACTGGCTTATTTGCAAGTTTAGCCACATCCTTAATTAAGGATCGCAAAACTTTTTCATCATTTAAATCTTTGCCAGATAAAGATTTGGCCAATTTAAGAATATCATTCTTTTTGACATTTGTTTTCTTTTCAACCTTATCAAATATTGAATCATCCATGATAATCACCCAAATTATCATATGCAGTGATTCATAAAATGTTATTTTCTTTCACGACAAATGATATTAATTGGTGTACCACTAAAATCAAAAGTATCTCTTAATCTATTTTCTATATATCTATTATATGAAAAATGCATATAATTTGGATCATTTACAAATAAAACGAAAGTAGGAGGACATACAGATACTTGATTTGCAAAGAATATTCTAATTCTTCCTCCATTAAAATATGGAGCAGGATTCATAATTTGTGCATCTTGCATAACTTCATTTAAGACTGAAGTCGCAACACGAGTATTATAAGCCTCATATGATGCATCTATAGCATCAAAGATAGTATTAATTCTACTTTTATTTAATGCAGAGACAAATACTATTGGAGCATAATCTAAAAATTTAAAATTATCTCGAACCGTTTTGGTAAACTCTGCCATTGTTTTTTCATTCTTTTCAATTGCATCCCATTTATTGACTACAATTATGATTGATTTTTTTGCTTCGATGGCATATCCAACTACATGCTTGTCTTGCTCTTTTATACCATCTTTTGCATCAATAACAAGTAAAACTATTTGGCTTCTTTCAATCGCACTTAATGCACGTAATGCACTATATTTATCTACAGATTCATATATTTTACCGCGTTTTTTTAATCCCGCAGTATCAATGACCATATAGTTTTTTCCTTCTCTTTTAAAAGGTGTGTCAATAGCGTCTCGTGTTGTACCTTCGATATTTGATACTATTACACGATTTTGATTCAATATAGCATTTACTAAACTAGATTTTCCGACATTTGGTCTTCCGATAAGAGAAAAACAAATCATATCTTCGTATTCTTTATTTTTCTTTTCAGGAAGAATCGCAATTATCTTATCAAGTAAATCGCCAATACCAATGCCATGGGCACCGGAAATAGCCAATGGATCCCCTAAGCCCAAAGCATAAAATTCACTAATATTATCCATTTGTTCAATAGAGTCAATTTTGTTTACTGCCAAAATTATAGGTTTATTAGATTTGTATAACATTTTTGCTACAATTCTATCATCCCGTGTTATACCAACTTTACCATCCACAACAAAAACAATGACATCAGCCTCTTCAATTGCTATTTCTACTTGTGCTCTAATTTGCTTTTGAAATGGAACACTTTCTATTTCTACTCCACCGGTATCAATAACTGAAAACTCTTTTGTCAACCATGATGCTTTGGCGTATATTCTATCTCTAGTAATACCTGCAGCATCATCGACAATAGAGTGTCTTTTTCCTACGATACGATTGAAAATTGTCGATTTTCCAACATTAGGAGAGCCAACAACTGCAACAACACCATTAGTCATTGTTAATTTCCAGCCTTTTCTTTAATAATTTCTAAAACTTTATTAACGACTTCATCAATTGTCATATCTGAGGTATCTAAAAGAATAGCGTCTTCAGCTTGTTTTAATGGTGCAAAATCACGATGTGAATCTATATAATCTCTTCTTTCAATATCCTTTTCTAGTTGCTCTATCGTGCAAGGTATTCCTTTTTCAATGTTTTCTTTAAAACGTCTTTCTGCTCTTGCCTTAACAGATGCTACTTGATAAATTTTTACATTCGCATTAGGTAAAACATAAGTTCCTATATCTCTTCCATCCATAACCACAGAAACAGATTCCGCCATTTTTCTTTGGGCCTTTACTAGCTCAAGTCTTATTTCTTTATAAGAAGCAATGAAAGATACATTTTGAGACACTTCATTTGAACGAATTACAGCAGTAACATCTTCATCATTACACAAAACTTTTCCATTAGGTTCTAATTTGATATCTACATCTTTAATAACAGCAATTGATGCTGATTCATCTTTAGGATCAATACCATTTTTTAAGACATAGTAAGTAAAAGCACGATACATTGCACCTGTATCTACATATGTATAACCTAAAATACTTGCAACTTTTTTAGCTATTGTTGATTTTCCAGCTGCTGCAGGTCCATCAATCGCTACAATCATCTTTTTCATATTTACTACCTCCTAAACAACGCTATCATAACTAGAACAATTACAACAACAAATACAACACCTAACAAAATAAATAGCTTTGTTTTTGGTTTTGATTTATGTTTATCAATTTGATAATTTTCTAAGTCCACGTACTTTGAATGACCTTCTAAAATATCCTCAATAGATAAATTAGATGTATTGATATTACTCTTTTCTTTAGATTGAGTCCCGTGTTTCATAGACTCTTTTACAACATCAAATTTCTTTTTTTGAATGTTACCTAATATTGTTTCATCAATGTTATCAATATCTTCACGAAGTTTAGCATATTTTTGAACTCGCGTTTCTCGATTCATATACCTTCCTCCGTTCCTACAATATTTTAATAAAATTAAAATAAAAAAGATAGTTTAAATTGAAAAATATAAATTTTTTTTATTCGGAAATATTTTCCATTAATATAAAGGCATCATTTTATGCGTTATTTCTTCATTAAAAATATTTCATTAGCTGTTTATATAAGTCAGTCATTAATAAAAATGTTGCCTTTACTATTTAAAACTAGTATAATTTTAAAAATTATATATAAAGTTTTTAAGAGAAAAGGAGAAATAATTATGAACAAAAAACTTTTAATTTTAGCTATTTGTAGTTTAGCATTAGTCGCATGTAACAAAAATGACCCTTCCACTAGTGAAGAGTCCTCTATGCCAAGCGTATCAACCAGTGAAACATCACAGCCGACATCTGATGCAACTTCTTCAGATTCAGCATTTTCAGGAGCAACCTCAGATTCAACAACTCCTGAACCTATTGAAGATGATGTACTAATTCAAAAAATGATTGAAACACTAATTGAAGATAACAATTATACAATAGTTGTTGAATCATTAGCGGATGAAGAAACCTTTGTGACAAAAATTCTTCCAAATGCATTCTATACCATTCATACAGTCCCTTATATGGGAGATGAAGAGATTGCATATGCGGAAAATGATGAGGGTATTTTCGGTTATACAATCGAAGATGAAGTGGCAGTCCCTACTACAGCATATTTAGAAAATGATGAGGGTGAAAAACTTCATGGTCTATACACAACACAAATTGAAGACAATTGGGGAGATTTAGTCTACTTAGCTCATTCATTTAATCTCGTAGATGCTGATAATTTTAGCGAACTTACTGCTAATGAGGACAACTCTAAAATGTTTGATATCGACATTCAAGCTGTACTTCCTCTGCTAGATGAAATGATGGCCCAAAGTTATATGTATGATAACAATGCTTCTAGCCACATTAGTTTGTCAGAGAACAAGACAGGTTTAGTAATAGAATTCAAAGACTCTTGGGGATCACTAACACGCCTGACTGTTAGTGATATTGGAACAACTGCAATTGATGAAATAACCACCTACTTAGAAGATGGTAATGGTGCTTTAGAAGATGGCGGAAATGAACAATTAAGTCTTAAAGACAAAATAAAAGCATTGTTAGATTTACAAAACTACGTTATAACTGATCCATCTGTTGAAAAATTTTACAGAATCGTAACTGAAAACTTTGTAGTTGATGGATTTACTAGCGAAGGATTTATTAAACTCCCTGCAAACGATGATCGTGGAGCAGGAATATATGATTTTAATCTCACTTCATCAACTCCTGAACTAGGAGATAGAAACTATTCTATTTCATCGTTATCCGAAATTACTGGTGTATTCCCATCAGCTCTAATTGACGAAACATTTATGGAAATGGAAGGCAAACTAATTTCTGATGGTTCACTTGAATCTATGATTAATTTAATGAATTACAGTAATAATTTTGATAGTGCTTTACTTGAAGAAGGTAAATTTATTGGTGCTGCAGAAATAGAACTTAATGAAGAATTTTCCATAATAAACATCACTGGGTATGTATATAACATGGAAACTTTAGAATTTATTGATGAAACTATATCATTTACGTTAACTCAATTCGGAAATTCAACTTTTGGTTTGGAATTCCTTGATGACTTTTACAATAGTTTAATCTAATGGATGGAGCATAATTATGAAAAAAACTTTTTTAATCGTTTTATGTTCTGCAACATTAATAGCTTTGTCAAGTTGTGGAAACGGCGGAACAAATAGTACAAAATCAGAAATTCAAAAAGCCTTAGAAAAATTTAATGATGGTGTTACTATTTCTGGCACAATTAACGAAAAAGCAAGATTTCTCACTGCTTCTTCTATTTTAGGTGGAGTTTTAAATGGAGATATTACTGAAACACAATTCGATTATGTTTTTAAATATGAAAACAAAGAAATGACTGGTATTGAACGTTTAGTAACAGGTTATGAAGCCGATGGCTCAAGTTATGTACATACCAATGATATTTATGCTGAAGGCGATGATGGATATTTGTATTTTCTAGAATTAAATTATAAAAATGAAATTGAAAAGATTCTTGCTACTGATAGCGCCGGATTTAAAGTAAATTATGGATCATATTTCGATAATCCTTTCTATTATTTAAATGAGAAAGACTTTACAAAAATAGAAGATGGTGAATATTCTTTAAATTTAAAAAAGGCCTCTTATTTGGCAAGTCAATTATTTGGAGATATTGATCCTATATTCTATAGCGTTATTGAATCTGCTACTGCAATAATAGAAAATGGCGAGATTAAATCAATTACATTAAAACCTACAACTATAGAAACATATGAAACTATTAATTATGAAAATGTTTATTTCTTATTAGATGCCACTGCTACTTTAACATTGTCAAATATGGGAAATACAACAATCACAAAACCAACACCAAAAGTTCATAAAACAGAGCATGATGCATTAGGAGAGGCATTTAAGTCAATTAAGAATAATTACACATTAACTCTTTCGTTTGAATTCGATGGTTCCACTGAGCCAATTGTCAGTAAATATTTTTATACAGAAGATGCCATATATGGCCAATGGGGTGACGGTATAACTCCAAGCGCTTTAAGTGATGTATTGCTAGTAATTAATGATGATCAAGAGACAGTTACTCCTTTGGGATATAATGAAGCTGACTCTTCATGGAGTTATCAAACTGCCATGCAAAATGGTTTCTCTTCTCTTGATGGTGCAGATAAAAATATCTTTATTCCAATAGTGAGTGAAGTTGCTCCGGAAATCTTCAATTATGATGCAAATTCCGAATCTTATAAAGTGGTTGAAGAACTTAAAACTTATATTGGTGCAGAGTGTTTCATTCCATCTCCAGATGTAATACGTGAACTTGATGGATACGGAACTGGCTGTGAAATCTTTTTAAAGAGCGGCCTTTTAGATAGAATTGAAATCGGATTTAATTTTAATAACGGATTTACAAGTAGTTCTGGTAAAGTTGTTGCGACTTTCTCAGATTTAAACACAACTATTTTGCCTTTTGGTATAACTTTGGAGTAATTTTATGAGGAAGAAATTATTGATTTTTCTACTACCTCTAGTTTTGTTTTCATGTGCAGAAAACAATTCTACAAGTAGTGAAAGTTCTATAAGCAGTCAAGAAACCTCTAAAACACCAACATCTACTCCAACGCAAGAAGAAACTACTAATATCTATGATTTCGAATTTGTCGAAAATGAAGATGGAACATTATTTATTAAAAATTATAAAAACTATAGGCCTAATAAAGTAACTATTCCAGAATCTTTTAATGGCAAACTAATTACTGGCATTCTAGACTATGCTTTTGCATCTAGTGGTGGCATTAAAACTATTGTTTTATCAAAAAATATAGCAATATGCAAAGGAATTTCTTTTGCTAATTGTTTAACTATCGAAAATATTGAAGTTGAACCAGAAAATCCTTATTTTAAAAGCAAAGATGGTCTGCTTTTAAACAAATTAGGCAACGAACTTATTTTCTGTCCACCAAAAAAAGATGTTGTGCATTTGGATGACGAAATTACTAAATTAGCCGATTATGCTTTTATAGCAAGTAATGCCAAAGAAATTATTCTTAGTAAAAATCTAAAAGAAATTGGCGAGAGAGTTTTTGCTTCTACTAAAAAAATAACTACTATTACTATTCCAGATTCGGTTGAATGTATTGGAGAATATGCTTTTAATCTTTCGTCAATTAAATCTATTACCTTAGGAAAAGGAATGCGCGAATTATCATCTTATGTCATTAGTAACTGTTCTTCCTTAGATGAATTAATCATTCCCGGCAATATCAAGGTAATACACGCAAGTGCTGTAGTAAATAATTTTCATTTGAAAAGAGTTGTTCTTGAAAATGGTGTAGAAGTCATTGAAGATGGTGCCTTTGTTGATAATTCTACAAACGAATATGTTTTACCAACATCCCTAAGAGTAATTAAAGATAATGCATTTATACGTAATCCAAGATTAAAAAGTGTAACAATACCTGAAGGAGTTACCACTCTCGGCAATGGAGCATTTTCATATTGCGAAATATTAGAAAGTATATATTTGCCATCTACACTTGAAGAAATTGGTACTTCTTTAGTTGCTTATGATCGTTATTTAGAAACAATAAGCATGCATAAAGATAATCCTAATTTTGTTGTAGAAAATAATGTTTTATATAGTAAAGACAAAACACGCCTTATTTCTTATCCTGCTCGTCATGAACAATTTGAATACGAGGTAAGTGATGGAGTTGAAATAATTGATCGTGAAGCTTTTTCTTATGTTTTGAGATTAGAGAAGCTAACTTTACCAGCTAGTATTACTTTTATAGGAGCTTATACATTTAGAATGACATCATCACTTGAAGAAATATATTATTCAGGCACAATGGATCAATGGCATTCAATAGAAAAAGAAGAAATAATTGGTGAAAATCTTATAAGTTGGAATTTAGGAAGCTCAATCAATATAGTGCACTGCAAGAATGGAGATGTAATAATAAATGACTAAAAAAACTTTCCCGCTATTATTATCTATTACTTTCCTATTTTCCTGCTCAACAGGGAAAAATTCTATATCTCCTAATCCATCTACAAATGTATCTAATGATTTCACATCTACAAGTTATTCTGATTCAAAAGTGTTTAATAAATTAGCGCATAATGAAAAAAATAACTACGCTACTTTATTTAATAATTATGGCCGACCAACATTACCATCAATAGGCAATCAAAAAATATTAGTTGTTCCTATTTCAATTAAAGGTTATGAAAATAATGCTACAGAAAAAATAAGAAACGATTTAGAAAAAGCATTTTTTGGAACAAGCGAAGAAACAGCTTATGAATCAGTTAGTTCTTATTACAAAAAATCTAGCTATAATAAATTAAATTTATCCGGTAAAGTTACCGATTGGTTTAATTTAGATCTAACTCCAGAAGAGTTAAAGGCTAAAGAAGATAAAATCTTTCAAGATAATGGGATATATTTTCTTTTAGACGAAATAGTTTCTTGGTATAAGGACACTTATGATGACATCTTAGATTATGATCAAAATAAAGATGGTTTTATTGATGCAATTTATCTTGTCTATAGTGCACCAAATTATTCTAATAATGAATCTATACCAGAGTATTTCTGGGCTTATACTTACGACCATGAAGGCAATATTAATAAAGGTGATATTAATTCACCAATTGCAATGCGTTATTCTTGGGCATCGTATGATATGATGTACCAAGGTTATGGATTTGACTCAATAGATGCACACACTTATATTCATGAAACAGGTCATCTACTAGGTTTGACAGATTTTTATGACACTGGCTATAGTAACGTTGCTCCAATGGGAAAAGTTGATATGATGGACGATGATTTAGGTGATCATTCAATGTACAATAAATTTGCATTATCTTGGGCTGATCCATATATTATTGATTCCTCTGGTGAAATAACCCTAAATAGCGCAACAGAAACTGGAGATTTCTTAATTTTTAAAACCGATAATTTTAATGGTACTCCCTTTGATGAATACATCATGATGGAATATATTACACCAACTGGTTTGAATGAAAAAGATTATCTAGAAGGTCATAAAAAATCGGAAAACGGCGAAATTAAAAAAGGATATCAAACATCAGGATTAAGAATTACCTATATTAATGCACGTGCTGTAAATATTGATAACGAATTTGAAGATGATATTGATAAGATGATCGGGGTTAAATTTTCTAATACACCTCGTGGTAATATTGAAGGATTCATGACTAATGAAGGTCAGCACCTAGTTATTTCAACGTTAATTCCTCGTGATTGTAGGTTTGGTCATAATGGCTTAACAGGCTCATCATTTCATGCAACATCTGACGATTTATTTATTAAAGGTGATGTATTTGATTTACAAAGGAATTCACAGTATCGCGATATGACTCCTCACCAAACTAATGAATATTTCAAAGAATCAGCAGGTTTTTTTAAATATATTGTAACGATTGAAGATACAACAGAGTTAACATGTAAATTAAAAATTGAAACATATTAAAGATCTAAAAGGGATAATATGAAATTATAAAGTTTCTAGCCCTTTTTATCTTGAAAAAACTCTTATATTAATTTATAATTTTAATACTATAAAGGAGTAGATAAACATGGTAAAAGTAGATAAGGATTTATGCATCGGTTGTGGCTTATGCACATCTATGGCTCCAACAGTCTTCGATTTCGATGATGACGGAAAAGCAAAAGTAGTTTTAGATGATGCAGGAGCAGCTGCAGATGCTGCAGCAAGCTGCCCAGTTTCAGCAATTACTGTTGAATAATAAAAAAAACTTCCATAGTGGAAGTTTTTTTATTTCTTATATCTTTTTTCTGTAAAGTATCTAACTCTTGGATAGAGCAATATCGTTAATATTGCAATAATAGCATCCTTGAAAGCATTAAAAGGCAAGAAGCAATAGAAAGCCATTGAGAAATATATATTCTTAACATTAGGATTTAGAGCTTGTCCCATTTTAAGTATTTTCTCTGGCTCAATATGAAATAAAGCTGCATAAAAATTAATTACAAATGTTCCAGCACAAATGAAGCTCACTAATAATTGTGCAAAAATACTGGCAATTATACCAATTATCGCACCTTTATAAGTGCGATGTTTTTTGTATATGATAGAGGCTGGTAAAATCAAAGCTAATCCATAGAGCAAGTCTAACCACTCTCCAACAGTTGCTGTACTTGTAAACGGAAGTTTTATTAACGTTTTAATAACTAATACCAAAGAGCCACAAAGAGGTCCGTATGCAAACGAGGCAACAAATGCAGGTATTTCATCAAAATGTATTTCTAAAAAACTAAGGAAAAATGGCAATTTAAATTTTAAGAATGGGACGCAATACAAAATTGCTGCAATTGCGCTAAATATTGCCACACGTGCCATAAATCTTACTGTAAACACTTTAGTCTTCATATATTTATCCTCCAATAAAAAAGTCCCTATTCAGGGACAAAAATACAAAAGAATAAAAAAACAATTCTTTCATCCAGACTTTAACTGTCGCTACTAGAATTTCACTAGTTCAACCTTTCGGCTCGCGGAGTATACCGCCGGTAAGGAATTACACCTATCCCTGAATCGAATATTATTATACCACTATATCAAAAAATAACAACACACATTTTATTTAAAAAATATTAGTGCTAAAACAATACCTACAATTATTCCAACTATATCAGTTAATAAGCCAGTCTTTAATGCATGCTTCCATTTTGTAACTCCAACTGATCCAAAATAAAGAGCGAGAATATAAATTGTTGTATCTGTTGATCCTTGAATTGTTGCTGCAATTTTTGCTGTTAATGAATCTGGTCCTAATGTTTTACATATTGCATCAAAGCAAGCAACTGAAGCAGAACCAGATATTGGTCTAAATAAAATCATTGGAGTTAAATCAATAACCGTCTCAGATTGTGGAATCCATTTCATCATAAGACTTTTAATATCGTCAATGATTCCACAACTTTTAAGTAATGTAACGCATAAAAGCATAGCAATAACGCTTGGAAATAAATCTTTAAATAGTGGTAATCCTTCCTCTACTCCTTTGATAAATGAAGAATATGCATTATTTTTTTTAGCGTATGAATACCCAATTGCAAATAAAACTAAAAGAGGTATGAAGATAAGAGATATTTTACTTGCCATGTTTTCTTTCTGCCTTTCGTTGATAATACTTGTCTAATAAAAGACCAAAGATGCACGATGCAAGCGTACCCACAAAGGAAAGAATTAAGAAATCTGCTGGATTAGTAGATCCATAACTCTGCCTTATTGCCATAACAGTTGTAGGTAATATTGTAACTCCCGCTGTATTTAAAACTAAAAATGTAACCATTTCATTCGTCGCAGTGCTTTTATCATCTTCTTTTGATAATTCCTTCATTCTTTTTATTGCTTTTAGTCCTGCTGGTGTCGCAGATAATTTGGGGAATAATTTAATGTAAACGCTATGAAAACTAAAAAAAAATAATATAATATATTTAATAAAGGGGGCATAGCACTATGTTTGAACAAAAAACACTTTTTGCAAATAACATTGCCGAATATATAAAAGCCATTTCAGAAATACAAACAGAGAATTCTAAAATAAGATACAACGAATTAATAAATTGTATGATCCGATTACAAGCATATGATGGTAAAATTAAAAACGCAAAAAATGATAAAGAATTAGAGGAAACTATAAATAAATACATACGGTTTTATACACTTTTCTCATCAAAGCAAATTAATAATTTAAAATCAGATAATACAAAAAACGATGATAAATTCGTGCACGAAAATCAAACAGATACATTCTACCGTGGTGTTTTTCGTAATACATATTCGCTATTACCTGGAGTTTATAGAAAACCATATTTGGGGCACGAAAGTTATTTATTGCATAATGTAATTGCTCGCTCACCAAACAATTTTAATAATAAAAGTCATCTAGATACTCTTGTTACTTTACAGCATTATGAATGCCCAACTAGATTATTAGATATCACCTCTAATCCATTAGTAGCTTTATACTTCGCGTGCAAAGACTTTACAAATGGTAATAAAGATCCGAATAATTTTGGATATGTATATGTTTTTTTAAATCCAAAACAAAACTTATTATACAAGGATAGTGATAAATCGATTATAGTATCTTGCTTATCAAAATTTAATGCATACGAGCAAAAAGAGCTCTACAAAGCATGTATTAATAGAATCAAAAAAACAAAGGATATTGCTGCTAAATTTAACGAAAAAAACAATGGAACAATTGTTGAAAAATTATATCATGAAATAAGAAGTGAAGTAAATTTTGATAAAGAATTATATGTCATTGATATTTTACGTAATTATTTTGTTCAGCCAGATTTAACTAACAATAGAATTATGCGTCAATCTGGCGCATTTATAATCAGTGGATTAAGCAAAGATGAAAAAACGAACGAATCAAAAATTAAAGATATGGTATATTGCAAAATAGAAATTCATAATCAAGAGGAAATCTTAAAAGAACTTGATAAGTTTGGAATTAACGAAGCAACTTTATTCCCTGAATTAGATAGAATTACACACTATTACAAGTCAAAATTGAAATAATAGTTGTACTAGAACTCCAACAATTCGTTAGTTATGTTAAATCGGATGTTTACTAATACATTATAATTGGATCTTGATCTCGTGCTTTTATCATAATATTCTTTTCCAATAATTATTTTATTGATTAATAAATGCACTATTTCTTCATCACAAATATCTTCATTGTATTTTTTTAAATTATCAACAAATTCTTTTGCTTGCAAAAAATAATTAATATTTGTCTCTTTATTTTCTTTTGGTTTAGTCAATTCTTTAATTTTAAAAATGATATCATTTACTTCTGCTGTATACTTTTTAGATAACTTATCAAATAAATCAGTAGGTATATTTCCATTAACATGTCCTTCAAATAAATTTGTAATTTGATTCTCAAGTTTTGCTTTTTGGATGTTTAAATCTTTGATTAACTTTTTAGTATCTATTTTCTTTTCATCTACTTTAATTTTAGGTTTATAATTTTTAGCGTATTCTAAAAACTTTTCTTCTTTGTTAAGAAGAAATTCCTTTAATGATGACAAAGTATTTTTTACAATTTGATTTATATCATCATATTTAACATATGCCTTTAATGAACAATTTTTACTGCGGCAAGCAAAATAATGATTATGATAAATTTTATTACGGTCTTTTCTATATAATGTTTGATTTTTATGATTAAGTTTTCTGCCACATTCTGCGCATTCTAAAACACCTTGAAGCACTACTTCATTTTCACTTTGAAGTCTTGGGCGATATGTTTTTGCTTTTCTTTCTGCAACTTTATTAAATAATTCTTTGGATATGATTTGAGGTCTTATTCCTTCAAAAGTATATTCTTTTGTATCTACTTTTCTTCTTCGATGATTTTTAAAGTTTATACTTGCTGTTTTACTTGCAATGTAAATGCCTGTGTATTCAATATTAGATAACATTCTATCTATAACACAATTTTTCCAAGTATACTTTTGTTCTTCTGAATATGCTCCATATCTTTCTTTGTTATAGTTATATTTAAGATATGCATAATATCCAGGAGTATGAATCTTATTATCAATTAAATATTTTTTTATAATAGCAATAGGGGTGTTTGAAGCATAAGCAGTAAATAAGTATTTAATTACTGAAGCAGATTCTTCATCTATTTCAACGGTGTTATTTTCATGATTATATTTATAACCATAAAGTGGGACAGGTCTTCTAATTAATATTCCTGCTTTATTTTTCATTTTAAAAACTGAACGTATCTTTTTAGATGTATCTCTAGCATACCACTCATTTATAACGTTTTTAAATGGCACTAAATCAGAAGCTGGATCATCTTCCTTTTGAGTATCGAAATTGTCTGAAAGAGCAATATATCGAACATTATGATTTGGAAAATAATCATCTGTATAAAAACCTGTTTGAATATAATTTCTTCCTAAACGTGATAAGTCTTTAGTTATTACAATATCTATACGATTTTGTTCGATGTCTTTAATCATTTTTTGAAATGCTGGGCGATTAAAGTTCGTGCCTGAATATCCATCATCTATATAAATATCAAAAATATGCCATTCATTATCTTCAGCATACTTTGTTAAAAGATTTCTTTGTGATTGAATTGAAGAAGAGTCGCCATCTAGTCCATCATCTTTAGATAAACGACAATATATTGCCACTGATTTAAGTGAGGTTATTAAATGCGACATCTTCTCTCTTCCTTTCTTTAATAATACTTTCTTCAATGCGATTCATAATAAATTCAAAAAGCGATATAGAATTATCAGAAAAAGAAAATTCAATTTTATAATTAATTTTATTTATTTTTAATTCCTGTGCCCTCATTTATATCCCCTCACATCAATATATGAATTAAAAGTCTTACTTCATACTTGATTATGAGTGACAAAATGGTGCATTATTTGCACATCTACTAATTATTTTTTATCAATCCATGTGCCTACTTTTTTAATAACTAATGCATCATCCACCAAATCAATAGACACACGGTCTCCCACATTAAATCCTAAATCTTTTAACCAAAATCCTTGTATTAGAAGATATGGATATACTTTCGCATGATATGAATTAGTAATTCTCTTACATAAAGTTACGTAATGTGTCATTGTTTTCTCCTTTTCAAATGTGTTAATTTAACACTTTTTAATTATTATAATGTTATATCAACACATATTCAACACTTTTTTAAAATAATTTCGTATTTTTAACACATTTAATAGAAAATAATGTAAAATTAACCTATAAAGTGAGTTGAAAATTATGAATCGTTTGGAAGAGTTGTCAAAAGAATTTGGCTATAAACAAAAAGATTACGAAAAGCTTATTGGTTTATCAAGAAATATAATTATTAATATACAGTCGCAGCGCACAGGATTCGATTCTGAAAAGTTATGTTTACTTTGTGACTTACTACAAGTCACAACTGATTACTTTTTATGTAGATCTAATGAAGGTATTATTGTTGAGGCGTTAGGTAAAAAATTCACATTATCAAAAGAAAAATTCTTGCTATATAAACAAGCTGGTAAAATCTCATATCCAAATAATATCAGAACGTTAAATATTGACTCATCAGATGATATAACTTTAGTAGAGGGAAAAGCACCTTTAATTCAGTTAAAAAACGACATTTTATAATTCAACATAATTCACGGCAAATCGCAAAAATTCGACAATAAAATAACCATTTAGTCCGTCTGACATGGGCTATTAGAGATAGCCCATGCACATTCGACATTTCTAAATGGTTTTTTGTTTATTTAAAGTCTAATTTTACTTGCGTATGAACGCTTTAAGCAATATCCTTGTTTTATAATGTTATTTCAATTTTGTATGTGCGATATTAACAAGGTTGGAACAAAAAATCAGTTTGTTAACTATCAATGTTACTTTTCCCTAGATTGCACTTACTACATAGTGTTTGCAAATTATCTATTATTGTTTCTCCACCCTTAGACCAAGGAACAATATGATCAATATGCAACTCTACACTTGGATCTTTAGCAGGAGAAGACCCACAAATACAGCATTTAAAATTATCTCTTTTTAATACAAGATAACGCAGTCTTAAGTTTATTTCTCTAGGTGTTTTATGTTTTAAACTCTCAGAAGGTATTATTTCTTCTTGTTCAACATTAGAACTATGTTTAACATTATCATCGTTAATCCATTCCACAAATTTTTTTAATGCATTGGACCAACTTCCAAAATGACGAGCATAAGTATTCAAACTATAAATAGACACTCCATTTCTAATATCTGCAGTTGTTGGTTGTCGTTCTAACAAAATCCATATTTTTAATATTTCCTCAAGTAACATTTCATCAGTTGTATTTCTTTTGTTATTAGTTTTTTCTAAGCCGGCCAACGCCAAAATATTATTCCAAGATTTATATTTCTTTACTTTATGTGTCCAATCATATTTTCCATAAATTTTATACTCGCCTGTAGTTATACTTCTTTTATTTAAAATCTTGGCAACCATCTTCACATCTTCAATAAAATCGTTTTCAGCAACTCTAAAATTGTGTCCTTTTGTCTTTAATCCACATAACTCAAGAGCCTTTTTAAACGAACCAAATCTTCTATAAATTGTCCTAATATCTGCTTTCCCATATTTAGAATATTCACTGGTGGTTATCGTATCTTTATTTAATTTTATAGCTACTTCTCTAATGTCTTGTAATAACTCGTCATTCGTTAAATTTCTTGTATTTTCTTTCAATTTAAATTCCATATAATATCAATTCTCCTATGAGTATCACTAAATTTCTCTTAATATAAGTCTATTATTTGAAGAAAGCATTTCCATTAATCTGTTACCATTATTAATATTTTTGAAACTATCATAAGCATATAACATTTTGCTAACGCTTTTCCATAGTTCCTCAACAATCTCTTCTCGTTTAATTTCGTCATAAACCTTATATAGTATGACAATAGTGCTATTTTCTGTTAAATCAGATAATTTCATTTGTTCGAAAATTGGAAAATAATAATTATAATCTTGCTCATTTAACGAATGCCCAAAAATTATTATATTTTTAAAATGATAATTTTCAATAATAAAATTATCAGACGATTGAAGCGATAATCTTCTAAATGATTTTGTAAAAATATATTCGGGAGCTTCTGGAGATATTTTAGTAGAATCAATGCCAAAAATCATATTACTGATTCCTTTTTCAATTTTTTCTAAATTACCATTAATATTTTTAAAATCGATACAACCATTGTACAAAAAAGATGTGTAATTAAATGAATCTATTGAATAAACTTGTGCTCCTATTTTCCTAATGAATGCATTTGCTTTAGATTTATATTTATCATCTATTTGTTTTGCAATAAATTTGCCAAATCTCACTTCAAAATCATTTAACTCTTTTAAAAGATACTTGTAAAATAAATCTATTGTTTTAAAGGTGCTTTTTTTCGTTCTCGCATTAATAAATGCGGCACATAAAAAACTTTTTTGTGTAAATTTAATAGAACCATATCCTTCTGTTACTAATTCAAAAACCTCTTCCCAAAAACTTCTATTAGGATATGACTGGTCCCTTTGAACAAATGATTTTTTCATTTCATACTCAATGTTGCACCACAACGACTTATCAAGTCTGTTTTCAAAGGACAGAGCAAAAAAACAATCCCAAATATTAAACATATCATAAACTTCTACTTTTGATTTAAAATCATCATAGTACGAATTTGATTGATCTAATAAACTACTAAAATTCCCTACAAACCAAACAGACTTAAGAAATTCTAACATCGATAAATATTCTTTTTTATTCTCATCAAAAAAATCACTATAGCTTGATTTTAATCCACAATGCAAATCAAATCCATTGCCTATAATAAGTTTGCAATGTGATAATTTTAGTATATAATCCTGTTTTGTTACTTTCATACAATATTTGCACCTCTTTATAAAATATCAAAATAAAAGTAACATAACAATTTGTTTAAAGTCAACTCGATTGAAAAAAATGTAACATTAATCAAAATTTATACCCAATTTACTCTCCTGCAGGAGTTGCCGCAAAACCTAAACCAAATATATTTGCAGCAATATTCATTGCTACATATTTATAAGCCTCATCGTCATTTAAATTAGGCATAATCTTTCTTAAAAATGGATTAAGTAATTTTGCTAATTTGTTAATAAATCCTGAGTCATACATAATAGTCATAATGCCCGACCAAAAGCATGCGGAAAATACTAAAGTACAAACTAATCCTAATCCTTCTTCTGGAAGAGCGAGTATTCCACTTGTCATTGCTTCAAATCTTCCTGTTACTAAACCATACACTACACATAAAACTATTATTCCTATCCAAATTTTATTCATCGTGCGTCTCCTAATTGATTTTAAAAGTTATGACTTTAGCTCTTCCAACTTCAATTGAACTATTATCATCAAAAACAAGATACATTTTAACTTCATTATTTTTTGGATTTATTTGATAATGTTTCGTAACATTTTTTAACTTTAAATTTTCAATTATTATTCCATATTCTTTATCTACAACAATTTCATAATTAAGAATATAATTAGTGCCCTTATTCAAAAAAGTAAGATACGTATGACTTGCAAAGTATCGCTCAAATTTAGCTTTATGAAACGCAAAATCCGAGCCACAATCAAGAGTGACTACTATTAATTCTAGATCATCTTTTCTTGCACTTGTAATAAGTGTTCTTTTGGCCTTTTTGGTATATCCTGTCTTTCCACCAATTGCGTATTCATAATTTTGAATTAACTTATGCTTATTAGACCATGTGCCTTTTACAGATGATTTAAATGTCTGTGTTCTATTGATTTCTCTAAATGTACCATTATTCATGCAATAACGCATCAATAAAGCTAAATCATAGCTAGTAGATACATTTCCCTCATCATACATATCTAAGCCACTAGGATTAGAAAAAACGGTGTTTTTCATGCCTATCTCTTGAGCTTTGTTATTCATCATTGACACAAAATCTTCAATTGATCCACCAACGTTTTTGGCAATAGTAACAGCAGCATCGTTTCCACTACGAAGAAGAAGTCCGTACACTAATTCAATAATATTTACATTTGTGCCTTCCGCAAGATATAAGGAACTTCCTACAATCGTTTTTATTTCTTCACCAACCGTAACAGCATTAAACAGATTGTCACTTTCAATTGCAAGAATTGCAGTCATTATTTTAGATACACTTGCTACACTTCTTTTTAAATTACAATCTTTACTTTCTAATAGATTTCCACTATTTTGTTCCATCACAACATATGATCTTGCATAAATACCATCATTTACTTGCTCAGTTTTAGATGTTATTCCAATAAGTGATGTCAAGACAAAAAATATTTTTAATAAAAATTTCATATTATCACCAATATAAATTTAATAGGCAAAATAATATAATATGATTAATTTTAAAAAATGTGCAATAAAAAAGACTGTTATTCGCCAAGTATTTAACTTAGATTGTCAAACAGTCTTTATTTATAATATTTTATTTTGTAGTTACAAGATTCTTAGACTTACCTTTTTTAGTTTCTGTTTTAACGATAAGTCCAGGTGCAACTTCTTTTTCAGATGGTTGCTCTTCAACTTCTTCTACATTATTTCCGTTAAAGAATGCTTCATCTTCTTTTGACTTAATATTACGTTTAATTAAGCCTTTATTGATTAATTCTACTAAACCTTCATAAGGAACATAGAAATCTTCAGCTTCATGTGCTACAAGTGGTATATCGTATTTTTCTGAAGCAATTGCGATTAACTCTAATGCATATTTTGCACGACGAGCATTCTTTATACGATACATACATGGAGTTTCAGCATAATTGTTATTGTCAGAAACATCTTCAACTTTATATTTTGTATCTTCAAAATCAGCAGCATTTAGTGGCAAGAATAAACAAAGTGTATTTCCACGATAGCTTAATTTTGCGAATTGCTCACGGCCATAACGGAATGATTCACGTTTCCAACTCATACGTGCCTTAACTTTTTTATATGAAAGTAAATTATTCTTTATTTCAGTATACCAAAGTTTTATTTCATCATCAGATTGAATATAACGTGCTGTAAAACTTCTATCATAACGTAGTTTTCCACTTTCATATGATTCTTCTGTAACAACAACTGGATCTTTTTTCACATGAATTACTTCTGGTTGTTCTTCAACAACAACAGGATTAATTGTAATTTGGAATCCAACGCTCTTATCAGCATATTTTACAGTCACAATAGGCATACCAACTTGATTCATATTCACCGGTTCAATTTCAAAGTTTTTAACCTCTTCTGTTACAGGATCTAGATTGTAATGTGCTGTTACAACTAATCCATCAGCACAGAATTCATCACCGGCTGTGTATTCTTTTTTAATATTATCAGTATTAACTGATAATCCTAAGAGAACGCGTTCTTGTACTTGTTTAACTTCTTCTTTAGGTTCTTCCTTTGGCACATCTTTTTCTGAAATTTGTCTTACATATATATTTACATTTCCAGCATGTGCGTTTCTTCCTCTAACTAATTCAATAATAAATGCGAAAACAGCAATTAATAAAATAGCCGCCACAATTATAAGAAGAATTAATTTTGTTTCTTCATTCCAAGGTATCATACTAAATGTTCCTCCTTATCATTTTTGTCTTCTATTTTTTTCTTATCATCTGGTTTTATCTTTAATAAATAAATCATACCAGCAGCAATCACAATAACAGCAGCGAAATAAACCCATCCATTCTCACCAACTTCAGGATCACTAGTAAACCAACCAACACTAGGAATAACTTTTACTACCTTACCATAGATTTGTTCCTTAGTAATTGTTCTAGAATCTGTTGATGTATTCCAGTCACCCTTTGTAACAAATGTTCCTTTTTCAGAACCATAGTTAACAATTCTATGTGTAACTGGATAACTTACGAACGGATCATCAAATGTTACAATATCTCCTAGTTTATAAACATCTGTCTTTTTGAATATGACCATGTCACCTTTATTAATAGTACCAGACATACTGCCTGTAGCGACAATTGCGGAACCATATCCTAAAAAATTAGGAGCTTTGGATTTCATAATATATTTTTGCGAAAGCAAACAAACTTCCATTACTAAGAAGAACGATAGAACAACTCCAAATATGCTATAAAGGGTTATTCTTAATATGTTTTTTTTCTTTGCTTGTTCTTGTGCCATTATTCTAAGTAAACCTCAGCTTTCACACTTAAGACGATGGAATACTTTCCAGCTTCAACACCGAATTGTGTATCGCTTTCATCTTTGCCGGACTCAAATGGCCATTGCCATTCTAATGTCATTAATTGTTGTGTCGCTGGGAGAAATACTATATCTTCATAAATCAACTCATCTGCTCTTAACCAATCTTCAGGATCTCTTTTTTCATAATTACTTATGTATTTATTGTTCATTTTCAAACGATATTGCATAAAGTAATTATATTCGAGATCGCCATAATACGTTTCCCCTGTCAATGAGAATCCATATATAAGTTTACCAACAGATTCATTTGTCATTACAAAATCATATTTACCACTTTTTCCTGGATAAATTTTAGAATCAAAGACTGAAATCGTACCTTGTTCTTCCCAAACACCATTATTATCTACAACATCAAATACTGGAATTACATCACCAGAAATTGGCGTACTAATTAGTGAGATAAAAACAAAAGTACCAACTAATGCAGCTAAAGATAACATCACAATAGACAAATTGGAACTTCCAGTACTGCCAATACGATTCTTTTTGACATTTCCAACTAATTTATCATTTAAAAACAATTTGTCTTTAGTACATGAAAACGTGCCATTTTCAGAATTATAAACAGTAACTTTTTCTTTCTTATTTCCATTTTTTCTTTTTTCTTTTGATGCAAACTTTGCTACAACATTACCATCCAGGTCACATATTTCTTTGTTTTTTCTAATGGCATAGACTGCTTGATTTTCGCTATCTATAACTAGCAAATCTTTTTTACTAACCTTAAAATCAGGCATAATCTTACCTCCAAAACAAGAAACTCCACCTGCTTTATACAAGCAGAGAATCTGTGTTAGTTTTTGTTAATTTGTTTAGTCTACAACAGTATTAATTTGTTCAACTGAAACTTTAATTTGTGGAATTTTAAGTGTAGTAACTGCAGTATATAATCCGTCTGTTGTCTTATTGTTATGACTCATTGTACCAAGGATTGTATCTTTTTCATTGATTTCAGCTTTTTCTGCGTCATTTTTACCATCTTCAAATTTCCACTCCCAAGAAAGTGTATATGTCAAATCAACCCTAGTGCCATTTGCTTTATAATCTATTGAATTATTCCAAGATCTAAGATTGCTTTCAACTAAATTATTAGCAACTGGAGCTGCTGCTGTACTACCATTTGCGGTCATTGTCCATTTAATTGGATTATAAGTCCAGTTATCTTTTGCGCCTTGTTCGGATTCAGCTTTTGTTAAAGATATATCTTGGAACTTGCCTTTGTTATCATCTGCATCTTCAGCCGCAACTTCAACTTTAATTCTTGCATTCACTTCTGCTGTACCATTAATAGTGAAAGTTATAGAACCACTTGATCCAGGAGCGACAACATTATAATCTCCAGCACTAGCAATAACTGCACTGCCATCAACTGTGGTAATTTTAGTATCAGTGCCATACATTTTGCCAAACAATTGACCAGTTGCTGAAACTGTGAATCCCCACTTTGCAACTGTTGCTGATGTAGCATCTTTTGATGCACTATTAGCATACTTTGCAAATGTTGTACCTGCTGTTGTACCAACAGCTGCAATTAATGCAAGAGCACCTGCGACTACTACGACTTTTCTTTTAGTTTCTTTTTTCATAACTTTTATCCTCCTATAAGTTTTAAAAAATAAACTTTTCATATATACATAATGTATATATAAAATTGCTACATTAATATAACATTTATGTAAATTAATGTCAATATTTTTTACTATTATAAATAATAGTAGTATTTTTTTAATGTCTGTTCAGCGACACGAGGGCACGAATTACTAGAATTCCATTTATTGTCAAAGCACATAAAATCCACCTTATTTTCTGTACATTTTTCAGTTTATCTAAAACATTCACACTTTAAATATATAGAATTTGCCATTTTCTGGATATGTATTGCATTTCGGTTTTTTTGTCAATAAACAACTTTTTAACTACTGCTTTTTTTAATTGTTTTATAATACTGTTTAATAATAAAAACATAATAACGACACTTATATTAATTTAATCGTATACAATTCATCCTTTATATTTATATGTCCTCATCATATAGCATATTACACAATATTGATTTTAAATCTCAATAAATATATGACGACATATGCTCATTATAAACAAAAAGTAGACCCAATGGTCTACTTATAAATTACTATATAGTCTACAGTTATACTATTTTTTGCTCGGATCATTAATTTGCTGAATCCACGCAGAAAGCTTCAAATCATATCCATCATAATGCTCAATATCGAATTCTTTAGTAACATGTAAGGCATTGTGCTCGAGAATATTGATTTCAATTTCCTTTTCAATTGTCGATCCTGCACCTGGAATATCTGGATGATCATGGTCAGAATCAACTTCATTAGGAAGTTTGTTTTTATATCTATATATTGTCGTTATAACTTCCGGCGCCGCACCATTTTTAGGAGTTCTGTTATATTGTCCTTTTTCCCACTTTTCTGCATCTATATGGAATTCAATTGGTTTATAGTCATTATAATTTGTTTCCACTATCTTTAAATACAACCAAAATGATACTTCAAAAGTTCCTTTTAAATAAACGCATGGGTAAAAAGGGATATTCTTACCTGTACGCAAATTTGTATACAATGTTTCGCTATTGTTTTCAATTGGATATGTTTCTTCACTAAAACGGTATTTTACTTTTTCTTCGCTTTCCTCATCAGGAATTTCTTCTATAAGAATATGTTCTCTTATGTCGATTGTCCCCCATTTTGCCGAACCCGCTCCATCTTGAGGTGTAGAAATAGAAGTAAAAAACTTTGCATATGTATAGCTTACAAAGCCTGTAAGAAGTCCAACAACTAAAAAGGTTAGTACAGTTTTTATTGTTCTACTTTTTTTGCTATTTATAACCATTTATTATCACACTCCTTATTTTAAATTTATAAGTTAATTATCAAAATTAATCATTCCAATATTCCGAATACCATCGATCCCAACACTCTATATACCATTCCTCAAAAGGCATAGATGCCCACTCCATGTAATGTTCTGAATAGGCATCATCCAAAGTATCGTGATCATGTCCCTCTGAAAATTGTTCTTCCCACACAGCAGTTACAGTAATTATATAAATACCATCTTCATATATAGGATTTCCATCTTCATCATATCTTTGATCTTCTTCATTATTTATATCAAATCTTTTAGCAAAATGTAAAAGTCTATTGAATCTAAACGATTCAGAACGATGTATTTCAAAATCTTCATAATCGTCATCGCCGACTTCTCCCTTTGATGCTTGCCAATAACTGAATAAATAATGGTTTGATGTATCATACGGTATAAAGTCATGGAATTTCATGGTATCAGTGTTTTCAACCGTATAATATCTTCCATTGTTATTATCATACGAATTTTTAAACCAGTCAGCAGCACGTAAAAAGTAAACGTTTTCTTGTGGCACTTCTGGCGTATCTAAATCATATTGAATAGCAAATTTTACTGGTAGCGCTTTAATACTTAATAATCCTATAAGACCACCACCGAGACTCTTTAATGCATTCATTTCATTATGAAGATCAATTACATAGTATCCATCATCGTCTAGTTCAATATCCAATTCTATTTTATCTCCAATTGGTGTTGTACCATTTTTTCTAGTAAGCTTGGCATATGGATTTTCATAGTAATCTTTCAACTTAAATTTAACTTTTTCAATTGCGGCTAAATCGTTCTGTAATACAACAACAGATGAATTTATCTCTTTAAATTCTTTACCATTAGCTAATATTATAACTGCATCATCTGCAATACCAGCAAGATTATATACAATCATTTCTGGTGCACCCTGATACGTATGAACGTTTCCGCCAGTAATTACAACGTCTGTACGCGCCCCTTCAATGAAAACCCTATACACGCGTTGAGTCCTTTCAGTACTCCATGTAAAAGCTCTAAGATATGTAACTGTTACTTTCATCCCCTTAGAGGTTATACCATCAGAAATATAGGTAACTAACGAACACCTATCATAACCTTCCTCTTCTGTCGGGGCAAAATCGCCTCCATACGTAGTCTTTTTAACTTTTTCCAAATGCTCACTCTTATATATATCTTTTTCTGGCACAAATGGAAGATTTAGTGGAACACTATTTATCTCCAAAGCATCTAAAATAAAATCGTCGCCCGAATTAGTTTGGAAAACAAAATCATATGAATATGTTCCATAATATCTTGAATTAGGATCTTCATTTTTTGTTAATGGTTGCGTGGTAGATTGGAGTTTCCCCCATTGCCAAGTACCACCATTTATTTTGTCAGGATTAATATTTGGATAATTTTTATAGCTTGGATCGGAATCTTCTCCCCAAGTACATCTACCATTAGCATATACGGTGTTTGTCCATAATCTAGCATCAAATATTGGTTCAGGATTTTTAGGTTTTTTTATTAACACTACAACAATTTTCCAAACCTCAGAAACATCTCTCATATATCCAGTATAAGTTAAATTACATGCGCTAGGACCAATTGAAGTATCAACCTCTATATCATAATTTCCGCTACCAGTATCATTAGTTTTCACATATGTTGGTTCAGTTCCAAGTGGATATCCTTCATTTGCAGGATTATATGGAACACCATGTCTATCAGTTAAATTAAAATCTTTACTAGTTGCGCGATATGTGTCGTATATATATTCACCATCAGCATTTGCTTCATATTCAATATCTCCATCTTCATTTCGATCAAGTTTATGAGATTTTAAATAGTATACTTCAGCTTTATATCCAACATCTATAGTTGCAGTGAATTCAAAAGCTTCCGTATAAACAATTGTTTTTCTATCTGCACCAAACACACTACTAAGAGTAAAACTTTTATTATTCCAACCAATATATTCAGTACCATATTCAGTTTTGTAGTCTTTTATTGTTTTATCACTAGTTACTTTAATAGTACTTTTATCATTGAAAATTTCATCTTTTAAATTACCACTACTATCAAGATAATTACTACCATCACGAATTTCATAAAACAAGTCATAAGCATCATTTCTAAAAACCATACTGAATTCATGATTTGATTTGTATCTACATAATGTAAAATTAATGGTTGGAATGATTAATGCAACTAATAAAAATAGCAAATAAGCAATTGTAATCTTTGATCTTTTCGTCATAACAATCACACTCCCATACTATATATTTTAAACCTTTTACGACTATAACTATGTATAATATTCAATCTATAATACTACATAAAATATAATTTAATCAAACACTTTAACAATTTGAAAATAATACACTTTAATAAGTATGCTGCACTATTCTAAAATAACTAAGCCCTTATAGGCTTAGTGTATTATATTATATTATTTCTATCTTGTCAAACACATAGGCTATCCATATTTGCATTGTTTTCACCCATTTTAGACGATAAAACAAGAACAAAATGTTGGACAAAATCGTTTTTTCGCATTAATTATTGCAATTTATTAGCAATACTTTGAATTTATTTACCAAATAATTCCAATACACAAAAATGGTATACGTTTAGCAAAATATACATTTTTTGTATAAAATGTGAAAAATTAATCTTTCACAACTTTTATTTTTTTACAATAAACTTTTTAATTTCCTTTTTTGTTTTAAAACTTAGTATTAATTGTTTGCCGTTGATTTTTGCTCTGATATTATTTCTTTTTTCAAAATTACTAATTAAATAATCATATCCTTGGCGATTTTTTAATTCGTTTACTAAATATTCTGTGTCACGAACTGATAATCGCTTTTCGTAAATTAGATTAACTACATCATCTATTTTATCTTCACTTAATCCAGCAATTGCACGAGCATGCCCGTAACTTAATCTCCCCTTACTGACCTCTCGTTGGATTCGTTTAGGAAGTTGTAAAATGCGCATTAGGTTGGTAATTTGCGATCGAGACATATCTAATAATTCTGCAATTGTGGCTTGTGTGTAATGAAATTTTTTACATAGCAACTGACAAATAGTGGCCATTTCAATGACGGATTTAGTTGTTTCATTTTTCGCATTAAAAAGCATGTAAAGTAACATATTCTCATCACTGAAGTTATGTACCATACATACAACTGATCTAATATTTAATTTTCTTGCACAAATCAAACGCTTACGACCTGCAACTATTTCATATTTTCCATTTTCAATTGGACGAACTAAAAGTGGACTAACAAGACCATGAAAAGATATGTCTTTTTCCATTTTTGTCAGCATTTTTTCATCTAAAATAACATTTTTAAAAAATCTATTATCGATAATATTTTCCGTTAATAGGTTGACTGTATTTGTAGTTTGATAACCATCATCAAATTTTTCAATAAAGTTGGTTTTTGCAAACTTTTTTAAAAGTGAAGAAAGATTATTTTTTAAGATTTGATTATCTTTGTTCATGCTCAATAACTTCCTTTGCAAGATTTAAATAAGCTAAACTTCCTGCAGATGTTGGACGATATAATGTGATTGGCAATCCTCTAGCAGAACTCTCAGGAAGAGAAATATTACGAGGGATTTGTGTTAAGAAAGTATTTTCTTTAAATAATCCACGCACTTGTGTTGTAACTTCAACACAAAGTCTTGTTCTTGGATCATACATTGTAAGCAAAAAGCCTTCAATTTCTAAATCATTGTTATAAGAGGTTTGAATACGAGAAATTGAAGATAAAATTTGAGCCACTGCTTCCATAGCAAAATATTCACATTGTACAGGGATAATCACGCTATTAGCAGCTACAAGAGAATTAATATTTAATAGTCCTAAAGATGGTGGACAATCAATAATAATATAGTCATATTCTTTATGTAATTTTTTTATTGCATTTTTTAGCAAAAAGAACGGATTCGCAACTTTGTTAGATACTTCGGCATCAGTGGATGCTAATTTTAGATTTGCAGGCAAAATGTCTACGTTTTTCATCATAGTTTTTCGCACTACTTTATTAATATCCACATCGTGTACTAAAACATCATACATACTTTTATTAATTAAAGTGATATCAACACTATATCCGCGTGAAGAATTGCCTTGGGGATCCATATCTAAAAGAAGGACTTTACGATTAAAATTTGCTAAGGATGCAGAAAGAGAAATAGCAGTAGTTGTTTTACCAACTCCACCTTTTTGATTCGCAATAGCAATAACCTTAGTCATATTAGTACCTCCTATTTTATTTAATTTAACATAAAAAAAAGGAACTATAAAGGTTTCTTTTTTATAGTTCCGTAAATTCTTGGGTATTTTGTATTTGTTACAGATAATTTTTGAAATAATAATACTTCTCGACTCTCTTGTTCACTAGGTAATGTCAATTTGAAAGAATTTATAAGTTTCGTGTCTAAAATATTTAATGCGTTTTCTGCGTCTTTTAGTTCATCTCTAGCATTTTTTCCTTTCAATGCAATAAATAATCCATTAACTTTCACAAAAGGAATCGTTAATTCTAGAAGTACATTTAATCTAGATACCGCTCTTGCAGTAACTAAATCATAATATTCACGCCTATTTTCATTTATAAAGTCTTCTGCGCGTTTATTAACCACTATACAATCTTTTATATTAAGTTTATCAATGACTGCCTCTAAAAATTTACACCTTTTTAATGTCGGTTCAAGAAGCGTAACCTTAAGGTTTGGATAAACTATTTTTAAAACAAGGCCTGGAAAACCCGCCCCCGTTCCAACATCTAATAAAAATTGGTCATCATATTTAATAATATTACTAGAAACTAATGAATCATAAAAATGCTTTTCTATAATTCCTTCATCATCACAAATCGCAGTCAAATCCATAACGTTATTCCATTCTTTTAATAATGTCATATATTGTTTTAAACTTTCGATTTGCTCGTCACTTACTATAATATTTTGTTTTTCTAGTTCAACCTTAAAAGAAGAAAAGTTCATATTATGCATTCTCCTTCTTTATATTTAAAATAAGCATTGAAATATCAGCAGGATTTACTCCACTAATTCTACTGGCTTGTCCAATTGATAACGGCTTAATTTCATCTAATTTTTGACGTGCTTCTAAAGCAAGACCATCCATGTGTAGATAATCAATATTAGGAGATAATTTCATCTCTTCTAATTTTGCTAAACGTTCAGCTTCTTTCTTTTGCTTTTCAATATACCCTTCATATTTAACCATTACTTCTAGTTGCATAATAGCAGTGTTAGATAAATTTAATTCTTGAAGTTCAGGATAATATTTTTGAAGTCTTTTAAAAGAAACGTCTGGACGTCTTAATATATCAATTAAAGAAATTCCACCATTAAGTTCATAACCCAATTCGTTCAAATATTCTTTAATATCACTTTTTATTCCCACAAATGTATGTTCTAGATACTCTATTGCTTTATTAATTTGTACTTTTTTTGCTAAGAATTCTTTGTATCTTTCTTCGCCAATTAATCCAACGTTATAACCATATTCTGTTAATCTTAAGTCAGCATTATCATGTCTTAAAAGCAAGCGATATTCAGCGCGCGAAGAAAGAAGACGATATGGCTCTTCAGTACCTTTAGTCACTAAATCATCTATCATGACACCAATATAAGACTCATCCCTTCTTAAAATTAGTGGTTTTTTGCCTTTAATTTTTAATGTGGCATTAATTCCAGCCATAATGCCTAAGCCAGCCGCTTCCTCATATCCTGATGTGCCACAAATTTGTCCGGCACAATATAAACCAGGCCATCTTTTCACTTGTAAAGTTGCGTCAAATTGTGTTGGTTCAATCGCATCATACTCGATTGCATAAGCATATTTAAGAACTTTACAATTTTCTAATCCAGGTAAAGATCTTATCATTTTTTCTTGAATTTCTGGAGGCATTGAAGTAGAAAAGCCTTGTAAGTAAATAGAATCCATTTCTAAAGATTCTGGTTCCAAAAACAATTGATGCCTTGGCTTATCTGCGAAACGAACAATTTTATCTTCTATACTTGGACAATATCTTGGTCCTATTCCTTTAACTAATCCACTGTACATTGCAGATTCGTGCAAATTGTCTCTAATAATTTGATGTGTTTCTGGAGTTGTGTAAATTAACCAGCAAAGAATTTGTTCTTCAAGAGGTTTAAATTCCTTTGTTTCATAAGAAAAAGCAAGTTCCCCTTCTGTTCCATATTGTGGTTCAGCTCTTGTGTAATCTATAGAATCCTTTTGAATTCTAGGAGGAGTTCCTGTTTTTAATCTAAATAAATTAATCCCCATTGTTGCAAGATATGGAGATAAACCTAAAGATGGTTTTTCTCCATCTGGGCCTGCACTTCTTGATGTATGCCCTTGTAAAATACAAGACTCCATATAAGTACCTGTAGTTAAAATAACTGCTTTTGCAATGATTTTTTCCTCACCAATTGCAACGCCAAATACTTTTTCTTCATCATGAAGAAGAGATGTCACCATTCCTTCTTTAATAGTTAAATTTTTTGTATTAAGTGCTTGTTCTTGCATCCATCTAGGATAAGATTTTTTATCAGCTTGTGCTCTTAAACATTGAACACCTGGTCCTTTTCCAGTATTAAGCATTTTCATTTGCAAATATTCATGATCTGCACCTTTTCCCATCATACCACCAAGGGCATCTACCTCACGAACAACAATACCTTTAGCAGATCCACCAATTGAAGGATTGCATGGCATATTTGACATCATTTTAATATTTAAAGTCAATAACAAAGTATTCGCACCCATATGTGCGCTTGCAAAAGCAGCTTCCATACCTGCATGTCCACCGCCTACTACAATGATGTCGTAATCGTACTGCACTAACCTACGCTTCCTTCCATATCCATTTTAATCAATTGATTTAACTCAACTGCATACTCCATTGGTAATTCCTTGGAAAATGGTTCAATAAATCCCATAATAATCATCTGTGTTGCATCTTTTTCGCTAATGCCACGAGACATTAGATAAAATAATTGTTCTTCACTGATTTTTGAAACAGTTGCTTCATGTTCAATGTAAGATTCATTATTTAATACTTCATTTGTAGGGATTGTATCACTACGAGAAATATTATCTAAAATAAGTGTATCACATTCGACGTGGCTTCTACAGTTAACTGCGTTTTTCATATGTCTAACTGTCCCACGATAATTTGCAACTCCACCATTTCTAACAATTGATTTAGAAATAATTGTAGATACTGTATTAGGCGCCATATGAATCATTCTTGCACCAGCATCTTGGAATTGCCCTTTTCCTGCTACCGCAATAGAAATGCAAGTACCTTTTGCTCTTTCACCAGCTAAAATACAAGCAGGATACTTCATATTAACTTGACTTCCGATATTTCCATCAATCCATTCCATTGCACCATCTTCCATAACTAATGCACGCTTAGTTACAAGATTAACAATATTATTGGACCAGTTTTGAACTGTAGAATAGCGGCATCTTCCACCTTTTAAAATAATAATTTCAACAACAGCAGCGTGCAAAGATTCTTTAGAGTATGTAGGAGCAGTACATCCTTCAACATAATGAACATCTGCACCTTCATCAACAATAATCAAAGTACGCTCAAATTGTCCCGATTTTTCATTATTGATTCTGAAATATGATTGTAAAGGTTTCTCTAAATGTACACCTTTAGGCACATAAATAAATGATCCTCCTGACCATACCGCACCATTAAGTGCAGAAAATTTATTATCGCCAACTGGGACAACACTATTAAAATACTTTTTAAACAATTCTGGGCATGCTTTTAAAGCAGAATCAGTATCAAGGAAAATAACACCTTTATCTTGAACTTCTTTAAGCATGTTATGATAAACAACTTCCGACTCATATTGAGTTGAAACACCGGCTAAATATTTTTGTTCAGCCTCAGGAATTCCTAATTTATCAAAAGTTTCTTTAATTTTATCGGGAACTTTGTCCCATGAGCTTTCAACTCTTTCTGATGGTCTAATAAAATATGTAAAAGAATTAAAGTCCAATTGACTTAGATCCGGTCCATATTTTGGAAGAGGTAATTTTTTAAACAATTCATAAGCTTTAAGACGAAATTCTAACATCCATTCCGGCTCATTTTTTAGTTTGGATATTTCTCTTACAATTTCTTCACTCAAACCTTTGCCAGTATTTGTAATAGATATGTCCTCGTTTTTAAATCCATATTTATATTCATCTAAAGGTAATTCATCTTTATTCATGTTTATCACCCTTACTTTCATCTAACAATTCATTTAATCCATTCCAACCAATTGTAGCACATTTAATTCTACTTGCTTGTTTAGAAGTGTTAATAAAAACAATTGCTTCCTCAAGTAATTCTTCATCAAATTCGTCTTCATGAATCATTTTTCGATAATTATCAATAATGTTATAAGCTTCTTCAATAGTCTTACCAATTACTAAATCAGTCATAATAGAAGTAGAAGCAGTGGAAATTGTGCATCCAATTCCATCAAAGCAACAATCTTTAACAATTCCATCTTCAACAAGTAAATAGACATCAATATTATCAATACATGATTCAGAATTCATATTGATTTTTAAATATTTATCATTATCTGGTGTCCTTTTATTATGAGGGTGTTCATAATGATCCATTATGATTTGTCTCATCATCATAGGATTAATCGAAATAGGCATCTAAAAAGTCACCTGCTTTCTTACATGCATCTATAAATGCATCTATATCTTCTTTTGTATTGTAAAAGTATAAACTCGCTCGAACTGTAGCCACTGTACCTAAAAAATCCATTAAAATTTTTGCACAGTGTTGGCCAGATCTTACACATATACCTTTTGAATTAAAATATGTAGCAGCATCTTGTGCAAATACATCTTTTACATTAAAAGTAATAATGCCAGATTCTGCAGTCTCGTTATATAGAATAACATTATTAAGCTTTTTTAACTCAGAAATTGCATATTTTCTCAATTCAGTTTCATATTTTTCAATATTTTCCATGCCAATTGATTCTAAGTATTTAATGGAAGCCGCAAGTCCAATAGCGCCTTCAATATTTTGTGTACCTGCCTCAAATTTTGCAGGAGGAAGAAGTAGAGTTACTTCACCACAAGTATTAAATCTTGCATTCATTCCGCCACCCGACATTAAAGGATCCATTTGTTTAAGTAATGCATATTTGCCATACATTACCCCAATTCCTGTTGGTCCACACATCTTATGTCCGGAGAAAGACAAGAAATCACAATCTAAATCTTTAACGTCAACTTTAAAATGTGGGACACTTTGTGCACCATCAACAATAATTAAAGCACCAAATTCATGTACAATTTTTGCAATGTTCTTTATATCAACATAATATCCTAAAACATTAGTTACTTGAGCAATTGCAACAATTTTTGTGTGCTCATTCATCGCATTTTTAACGTTTTCAGGAGTAAGTCTACCTTCTTTAGTTAGAGGTATATACTTTATAGTGCATCCAATTTCTTTTGCTACACTAAACCATGGTAAAACATTAGAAGCGTGTTCAGCCTCTGTAATTAATATTTCATCTTCTGGTTTAAGGAATTTCATTGCATATCCATAAGCAATCATATTAATCGACATGCTTGTTCCTGCAGTAAATACTACTTCATTCTTTTCGGCATTAATAAATTTAGCGACAATTTCACGTGCCTCATCATATTTTACATCAGCAGTGTGCGCCAAATCATAATCACCACGATGTGTATTTGCGCAATAATTTTCATAATAATCTTCGATTGCTTCTAATACAGCATTTGGTTTAAATGTTGTAGCAGCATTATCTAAATACACTAGACGATGATTTTGCATTTTCTTATTTAAAATAGGAAAATCAAGCAATAATTGTTCATATTTTTTCATAATTATAGCCTCTTTTCTATACCATTTAAGATAAATTCCACATCGTTTTTGTCTGTAAAATAATTAGCAATTGGCTTTAAATATCCAAATGTAATTAATTGTTTTGCATCATTTTCACTTATACCACGAGAACATAAATAATACATATGTTCCTCATTTACTTTACCTACAACGGCAGCGTGGCTAGCTTCAATATCATTTTCATCTATTTTCAATATTGGATTTGCCTTTGCATGACACTTTTCATCAAAAACCATAATCTTTGCACTTTGATGAGCTTTTGATCTAATTGATCCTTTTTGAATGTAAGAGTCACCTTTAAAATGCATGAAAGATTCATCTTCAACAACGCCATAATTTGCCATAATACCGCTTGTATCTTTGCCAACATGATTAAAATTGATATTAAATATTTTATTATCATTATTTGCTCCAAGAGATGCTAAATGCCATTCTGCACTAGAATTGTCACCAATTAAATCAAACAAAACATCAATATTAATATCGCCTTTAGCCAAATCTGCCATTGCGACCATTGCTCGAGAATTATTCTCTAAAACAAAATGATATTTTCCTTTTGCAGCATCATCAATTGATATAAAATTCAATGTAAATTCTGCGTTTTTTTCTATTTTAATAATAATGTTTGCATTGTTTTTATAGTTTTTAATTAGAAGTTTTACCTTGCTATCTTCTTTACAAATTATTTCAATATCGTTTGCTTCAATTTTATCGAGAGGTAATATAATCCTTTCGTCAAATTTTGCTAATTTTCCAATTGAAATAACTAGAGTATTTTGCAAAAAAGTACGGCTTATACCTTCCATATTTAACAAACTATTTTCCACTGTTAATTGCCTCTCTCGTTGCACAGCTTCCAATAGATACATCACGCATATTAGGTTGCTCTTTTTCAACACTAATACCTAATTCTGTATTGATCCATTCAAAACCTGTGGTATCAATTTTATCAATAATTTCTTTTCCACCTTCAACTGCAATACGTCCATTAACCATTACAGCCACTCTAGTAGGCGCAATTAAAGAATATAGTCTTGCATAATGTGAAATTACCAAAAAGCCAGTTCCACTTTCTTGTTGTTTTTTTATTGCTTCACTAACAGTTTGTAAAGCATCAACATCTAAGCCAGAATCTATTTCATCTAGCATAGCAAAATCAGGATTTAGCAAACGCATTTGAAGTATTTCATTACGTTTCTTTTCCCCACCTGAAAATCCTTCATTTAATGATCTATTAGCCATATCTAGAGAAATTTTCATTTCTTTAGAGTTTTTTTCTAATGAACGGTAAAATTGAAAAAGCGTGATTGGTTTTTCTCTGTGCGCATTTATAGCAGCTTTCAAGAAATCAGCATTAATTACACCTGGAACTTCACTAGGATATTGCATTCCTAAAAATAGTCCTGCCCTTGATCTTTCATCAATAGTCATTGCTAAAACATCTTTGCCATCTAGTAAAATTTTACCACTTGTAACCGTGTATCTTGGATGGCCCATAATAACAGCAAGTAAAGTAGATTTACCATGACCATTTGGACCAAGTAACGCAACTGTTTCATTAGTTGAAACACTAAGATTAACACCTTTTAAAATCTCTTTACCATCTACACTAGCATGCAGATCAATAATTTCTAATTTAGCCATTTGTTTCACGCTCCCAAAACTTTAATTATTTTACACTAGAGAGAGCATATCTACAACAAAAGCGATAAAAATATTTTTAAAAAATAAAAAAGAGCAAAGTCACCTTTGCCCCTTTAATTTAGCAACCACATCCGCATCCAGTCCAGCAACCGTAACCGATAATGACGAGTAGGATAAATAATACAAGGATTATTGCAAAATAACTGTTGTTCATACATTCACCTCCCAAAATAAACAATTACTTTATTAGCAGCCGCCGAAGCAACCAATAATAGCAATCAAAATGAAAAGAACAAGAATGAAGGCAAAAGCGGAGCCGAAGCCGTTGTTTTGATATCCTATATTTGGATTCATAATATTCCTCCTTTGTTTTTCACGTTATACTATGCAAAAGATTTATTTTAGACACGATTTTTAAAACTTTTAATAAAAAAAGCCCAAATTGGACTAGTATTGTTTCCATAAATGTCAATTAATACAAAAAGTTCTTGAATTGTTAAGTATTATTGTATACAATAATTACGCTTATGTTTTATAAGGAGGATAAACTGTATGAAGAAACGTAACCTTGCAATCGGTTTAGTTGCTCTCATGGTTGGTGGAATGACCCTCACCAGTTGTGATCCTGTTAGCAAAAAACCTGGTGCAATTTTAACAATCAACAACGGTAATGAAAATGCTAAACAAATTGACATTGATAAAATCTTCGATAGATATATCACAAAGTCAAATGGTATTACTAGTTACTATAACGCTATTTGTGAAGTTGTAATTCGTGCTTCTATTCCTGTAACAGAAGAAATTAAGAATTCAGCAGAACGTAGTGTTAACCAACAAAAAGATAAGGCTAAATCAAATGCTGAAACAAACGGAACAAAATATAGCGATGAACTTGATGCTATTTTAGAATCAAACGGTGTAGAAAATTTAAGCGAATTAAAAGACAAATTCATCTACGAACAATTGAAGACAAAAGCTAGAGAAAATTATTTTGCAGAAAATGATAATGAAACAGCAGAAGAAAGTGAAAGATATAAACTATTAAAAGATTATATCAACACTAAAGTTCCATATCACATTAGTCATATGCTTATCAATGTATCAGCTTCAGATTCTGATGCTGGTTATAAGGGTCAAATCACAGAACAAGAAGCAAGAAACTTAATCGCTGCTATCAAACGTTTAGCACGTGGAGATTCTTTTGGTTCTGTTGCACAAAGTTTATCTGGAGATACAAGTTCTGCTCAAAACTTTGGTGAAGGTGATATTGTTACCCTTGATACTTCATATGTAAATGAATTTAAATTAGGTGTCTATGCTTTTGATAGAATCTATAATGCAAATAAAGAAAATGCTTATGAAGGAAAAGATAAGAGAGTTTCTAGAATTGGTATGTCAGACAAGGCTGAAGGTTATTATGCAGATCACGCTGAAATCGACCAAATACCATACAAACAAGTTATGGAGATGGATTCTCTTGTAGATGTTACAGATAGTTATGGTCTAAAAGTAAATGACGATGATCCTAACTTTTACCCACGTAATATTTACTTCAATCATTTATTCAACTCACGTAGAATTGCATTAATCACAGCTACAGCAGAAGAAGCACAAAACTTACCTGGATTTGTCGCTCCATCTGAAGAAAACGGATTAAAAGGTCTTGTTGCTGATGATACATATGTATTATGTACAACAACTGGAAAACCAATCCTTGCTGTACGTTCTGGTTCTGGTGATAGCTATCAAGGAATCTTCTTTATCGTAATTGAAAAATCTGGTTTAACAGAAGATTCTGTTGAATTAGCAAATTACTATGACTATAAACACAATGCTGATTGGTACAATGATAAAGATAGAATCGGTACAACATATGTTGGATTCAACGAAAAAGAAAATGTTGAATACAACAAACGTAAAGAGAAAATCAAAACAGCTGTTGAAAGCTATGACAGATTACTCGATACATCAATATTCGAATATTATTTCGGAGAAGATAACTTCACATATAATAATGAAATCAAATTTGGTGATTTAACATTAGAAGAAGCTATCAATATGTACATCCATAACACACGTGCTTATTATGAATACACAGATAAGAGCGCTATGGAAAAAACATGGACTGAATTCATTGAAAAATTAGAATACATTGAATCTAATGAAGCCCGTAGAAAACCATTAGTCTGTGCTGTAAAATACAAAGAAGCAAGAGACGCAGACGAATACAAGAAAGGTGGCGAATGTTATGTCGAGAAAATTCAATAAAGTACTTCTTGCAGCATCCGCAATGTTCTTACTTGCTGGTTGTGATGTTGAAGCAAAACCTAAATATGAAAATGATTATTTAATCGATGGAACCGCTTCTGATGGCTCTAAAGTCAAAGATATTACAAACAATTTACGTAGCTTAGTATATGATAAATTATATGAAAACGGTTCAATCAATTCAGCTGTTTTAGATGAAGTAATCTTTGTTCTTGCCGAAGAACAAATCGGAGTTTATGAAGACTTAAAAGCAGCTAATGACGATTTAGTTGTTGAAATTCAAGGTAGAATGAATGAAAAGTTATATGCTGCTGTTTCAACTGGTAGCTATGACTACAGAAACAAATTCGATGAAGAAAAATTTGTTAAAACTATTCAACAAAATTTAACTTATGAAATTGAACTACCTGAGAATTCTGACTATTCTACTGGTTATGTATTCTTAAAAGATTCCGATAAGCATTTATATGCTGGTGGTAAAGATCGTGATGGTGTTGAATACACTGCTGATAATCGCGAACCAAACGATGGTAAATACGTATTAAATTGTGACTATACAAGATACATGGAAGATACATATTTACAAGAAGTCTATCGTGAATTATTAGTTGAGAAATACATTAAGAGCGAAGAAATCGATTCATTCGGTAAATCAGCCGCTCGTAAAATCAGATATGTTGCTATTGCAGAAAATGGTAATCACCCTGAAGCTGCATCAAGCTTAATTAAAACTTACGTTAACAATTACATTAGTGCAGGAAAAGAAATTGATTTAGCTCTTCTTGAAAATGCTTGGAAAGGTATTGATTTAACAGAAGAAGCTGAAACATTATTAGCAGATGCAAAAATCAAAACTGCTGATTATGATTACACATTATATGGCGATATCTTAGCTAGATATAATAAAATTAATGATGATGAATTATTAACTGATGAAGCTGCTGAATCAGAATTTACAAGTTCCGGATCTTATTCTAAAGAAACAGGTTTAGAAATCAAAGAAAACGAATTACGTAAAAACGAATTAAGCAATGATGGTTGGTTTGCTAAATCAAATGATTCAATAAGTCTTCCATCTTCAATTACTTCAAGATTGTTTGACGTTGTTGTTGCAAACAATGTTAATAACAATTTAAAAGAAAGTGCTTCAGACAATAATAATAAATTTGTTAAGAATGTTCACGGAAATTATTATTTAAAACCTGAATCTATTGAAAGTAATGCTGAAGAGAACATGGATTGCGTAATCTATGATAGTAGTAGTAAAACTTACTACATTGTCATCGTTGATGAAGCAGTTAACAATAGAAAATTAGGTTCTAATAAAGAAGGCACTGCTTATACAGATGAAATGTATGATGAAGCAATTTATGAAATCGCTCAAAAATATGCTTCAAGAGAAACTTATAAGAACAAAGCATTAGTTCATTATTTAGAAAACGCTAATATTGAATTCCACGATACAGCTGTATATGAATATTTCAAAGCTACATATCCAGATGTATGGGATAGCGAAGACTAATAATTAAAATTAGGAGGATGTATTTCCTCCTTTTTATCTAGGAGAATTATATATGGAAAATAATTGTATTTTTTGTAAAATTGTCAATGGTGATATTCCATGTGCCAAAATATATGAAGATGATGATGTTTTAGCGTTTCTAGACATTTCGCAAACTACAGTTGGACATACTCTAGTAATTTCAAAAAAACATTATGACAATTTTCTAGCGACACCAAAAGACATTATGCATAAAGTTATGAATATTGCTCAAACCATTGGGCAATCACAAATTACAAATCTACATGCAAAAGGAGTAAACATTCTAACAAATTGTTATCAAGCCGCTGGGCAAACAGTAATGCACTTTCATGTGCATGTTATCCCTCGCTATGAAAATAATGATGGTCTTGTAATTGACTTTAAAGAAAACAAATTACTTGGTGAAATATCGTTACCAAGCATTGCAAATTCGATTAAAAAAAGTTTATAACTCGAATCCAATAAATCAAATATAAAAGAGTAGATTATTATTTGTCTACTCTTTTTTATATCATATTATTTATCTTTTCTTAGGTTTATAAAACGCTCTTTCTTCTAAAGGATAGATGCGATTAGTAAACTCGCCTTCTTGTATTTGGCTATATGCTTTATCAAGGATATTCATTTTAGCATCTAAATCATCGGCAAAACTCAATAATAAGGCTTCACGTGTCATTGGAAGAATTGGTGAGCCAAATTCTCTTTTTCCGTGATGAGATAATATCATATGCTCAAGAAGCATTGGTACTTCACTTTTAATGTTCAATTTATTAGCCATTTCTCTTATTTCGGCTTGCATTAGTGAAATATGACCAATCAATCTTCCCTCAATTGTATATGATGGAATGATAGGTCCAGTAAGTTCAATTATTTTTCCTAAATCATGTAATAATGCACCTGCAATTAGAATATCTTTATCAATATCACTATAAAAATCAGCAAACATACACGCCAATTTACAAACACTGATTGAATGGTGTAAAAGACCAGAGCAGTATTCATGATGATTTCTAGTCGCAGCAGGATGTGTTAAAAATGGTGTATAAAATTTGTTTATCAAAGCATCCATAAGTAATTTAACGTCTGGATCTTTAACAATATTCATGTACTCATGTAATTGCTCTTCTAAAACTTCTCTACTAATTGGAGCAGAAAGCACAAAATCTTGATAATCAATTGTGGATTCATCGACTTGCTCAGCAGATGCTATTTTAAATTGTAAAGCATTGCGATATAAATTTGTATCACCTTTAACTCTAATAATTTTACCAATGGTGTAAAATTTAAAATCATCCTCGCTTGCATCCCATTTTTTTGCTTCAATACTTCCTGTAGAATCTTGCAAAGTAATGTTTAAGTACGTAGCAGAATTTGCAGAAACTCCTTTTGTAACATTTGCAACAAGAGCGTCAAATTCAACTTTTTGACCATCAATTAATTCCTTAATCTTCATAATAATCGCACTCCTTTAAAACTTCATAAATTGTATCATATTTATATCCTTTTTTCATTAAATATGATATTACTGCTTTTTCTAATTCTTTTTGTGCAAATTTCTTTTTCAACTTATTAACAGCCTTATCAAAATCTTTTCTTAATAATTGAATTTCAACATCTTCATCAATAGATATTTTCTTTTCTAAAACATCTTTTATCAATTCAGAATTATATCCTAATAAAATGAGATGATTATACACTTTTTGAATCTTGGTTTGGTAATTATAATTTCGATATTTTTTTAATGATTTTTCTATTTGTATCTCTATTTCTTCTTCCTGATTATCGAAATTTATCATAGAAATCAAATAATCATTAATACCCTTTTTTATTAGCTCGGATTTGATTTTTTTCGGGCCAAATCCTTTATTTTTGGCATAATTCAAATACTCTTCAACATATCTTTCATCGTTCAAATAGTTTAGACTAATTAGTTTTTTTATAACTTTTTCTATAGTAGTAGTGTTGCATTTTTTTCTTATAAGCCGCTCTTTTAATTCTTTTTTTGTGTATAAGCCATGTGCTAGTAAACTATAAGCCTTTTGCAAAGTTTCGTTCATCTCTGCACTTTCTTTTATTTTTCTTATAGTTGGCATATCTAATTCTTTATTCAAATAAAGATAATAATCTAAAATAATATCTTCATTTATATTAATTGATTCACCATTTGATAATAACATTATTACTTTGTTTTTTTTATGAGATAATTCTACGACACTTATTTTACCAGTACTTTCTAAATGCACGTTTATATACCTCCATAATATTATTATAAAAATTATCTAGTGAATATCTTCCTACAAGTTCGTATGCATTATTTAAAATCTTATCTTTTGCTTGCGAATTTAAATCAATGACTTTGATAAGTTCATCGCAAAAATCATCTTCACTTTCAAAATAAAAGCCTGTTTCGTTATCTATAATAACATCAGCTAAATTCTCATCAAACCTAGCTAAAATAAATGTTCTAGACGCCATTGCTTCCATAAATGTCAAACCTTGCGTTTCTGTAACCGATGCTGAAACAAACACATTACCAAGATGATAATAATATGGCACTTCATCAGGGCTAACAGGCCCAGTAAAAATCACTTTGTCTTGGATAGCTAATTCTTTTGCTAATTCTTGTAATTCTATTAAAGCTGGTCCACCACCAACTATTAACATTTTAGTTTTACCATTATATTTATTTAAAAATTTTTTAAATCCTCTTAAACAAATATCAATCGATTTTTCTTTAGCAACTCTTCCTAAAGATAAAACTGTGAAACAATTATTTAGATCATATTTATTTTTTAAATAATTCAATTTTTCAATATCTATATTTTGATATTCGTATTTAGAAAAATCTATTCCCGTTGGCACAATATTAACATAGGATTTGTAACCATAAGTTCTAATGGCATCTTTAGTTTTGTCGCTGGGTGCAATAAATTCAGTAGCGTTATTTGCTAGAATTTTTGTAACAGTTCTTACAAATTTTTTTGCAAAACGATCAAAAATCATATTGTTTTTTGTGACATAATACGTATAGTCTTCAAACATTGTATGATACGTGTAAACTAAAGGAATGTGTAATCTACGAGAAACAATCCTTCCAAACATACTAATCCCCTCTTCAGTATTAACATGAACTATATCTGGCTTCAATTTTGTCACAATTTTCATTGCTTTTGAATTATAAATATTAGATATGCGATATGAATATAATTTCTTTAATTCAATACCAGGAATTCTTAAAACATCATTTTCGAATTGAATAGTTTTGCCAAAGGGATTTGTGCAAACTACATAGGCATTGTGTCCATTTGCTTTTAAAATCTTATATAAGTTATTTGTAGATGTTGCAACACCATTAATTTCTGGAGGATATGTATCAGTAAAAATTATAATATTCATTTTAATAACTGCCTCCTTTAAATTTTTTTTTAAATAACATTTATTCATTTGTTTCTTCTTTTTTTTCAGTTTTCTTTTTCAATGGCTTTACCAAAAAACGTATTATAAAAAACATTATTGGTAACGAACATATTGGTGATAAAAAATATGATACACTTGATGGTAATTTCAACACCACTTCAAATAGCCAAATAAACAACTCTTGGCAAATAAAATTAGGAATAGAACTTATTGGATAAATTAAGAATCTCATAAAGCTCCATTTTGTTCTAAATGATATAAATGCTTGCAAAGTATAAGCAACAGGAAGTAGCAAGACAAATGCAATTAAATATGGAATATCCATATTAGGTGCAACAAGTCCAATTTTTTCTAAAAAGTCAAATGAAATTTTAGGATCCCAACCAGCAGCTTTAAAAAGTAATCTAAACAAGATTGAAGCAACAATACCTAAAACAGTATTAATTCCACCAGCAATTAAAAATCTGAAAGGTTCTTTTTCATATAATGCCCAGAAAAACTTCTCTATTTTTCCGAAAAACGAATTTTCATTTTTAAAAATCTTGTTCATTCTACTCACCTTTTATTCATAATAGCACAAATAAGTGCAATAAAAAAGACCAACTACGTTGGTCTTAATTGTTTTTTTCTTAGAAGAATGTTTCTCTTGCGCGAGCCTTTGTTTCTGAAGATGCAGTGAATGGAATTCTTGTAGTGTATCCTTGTTTAGCTGCTACAATCATCTTAGTTGGCCAAGCAAATATTTCCGTATTCCATTGTCTTACTGTATCGTTATAAACTTCACGTGCGGCAGTAATTTCTTTTTGTAAATAAGAATTTTGTTGCATTGCATCTGCAATCTCTTGGTGTGCTTTTAATTCTGGATAATTTTCTACAGCAACATTCAATTTCATGTTTACTTTATCAATTTCAGAAGCAACTTCATTTAAATCACCATTTGATTTACCAGAACGTAATGCAGCAATATCTGTAAATGTTGATTTATCTAAGTCAACTGCCTTTTCAAGCAATTTAGCAACATTAGATAATATAACTACTCTTTGTTCTAAGTAATTATCAATTTGAGAAGCATCATGTTGAAGTTTTTGTTGTAACTTTGCCAAATATGATTTTGCACTTCTTTTCTTAAATAAAAATACAATTCCTGGAATAATTCCTAAAACCCATAAAAGTACTTCAAAAACAACAGATCCTGCTCCTACTTTTACAGGAATTTGTTTTTCGATTACGTTAACATCTCTTCCTTCTTGATTTACTGGTCCTGTCATTTCATCTAATTCATTAGCCATTTGTAATTCCTCCTTTAGTACTAGTTCTAGATTATCGAGCTTTATTTAAATAAGCTAATAATCCTCTTTGTTTTATTATATCATTATTAATATTAATTTGTGAATTATCACTTTCATATTGTGCAACCATTGAAGTAGTTTGTTTTAAAGGTAAATATTCATAATAATTTACCGGCACCATATGCATCCTACCATCTCCGCCCATCTTTGATACATACTCAACCCGCGGAATTGCCTTAAACGAATGAGCATCAATATTCACAATATCTCTTTCTCCTTCTTTATAAGCAGCTCTAGCCTTTAAAATTGTATCTGTTGTTGATTCTGGATGTTTAAGTTGATTATGATTAAATGCGTTTGCCAAAACTTCATGTTCGAATTTTGTAATATTTGATGGATAATTATCTTTATATATATATTCTTTTGGTTTGTGCTGTTGATATAAAGGTATTGAAATTAATGGAGCAAAATCAAAGAAAATATTCTTAAAATATTCATCATTTATTTTAGTGAAATTATTCCTTGCAAACTCATAATCATAGTGAACAAATTTTTTAGGATCAGCAGTTAAATCAAAATGTTGAATATGTCCACTTTTAATGTAATTGATTTTCTTCTTTTTAATAAAGGAAAAATCATCTCCATAAGGTTCTTTATTTTCAATTAAATCTAGCATGTTTTTTTGTGCCAATGGTGTAAATAGTAATCTAAACTCAACTTCATTATTACGATCAAGCGCATGGAACAACGCCTCAAATTTAGTGTTGGCCAAGCGCGTAAATTGAGAACCATTACCGTCTTTATCATCAATATCTTTTTCAACCATTTTGTCTAATACTTTATCCTGGCTTTTAACATACTTATTAATTGCTTTTTCATTCATAGAATTTGCATTTGATGGCTTACGAGAAAATGATAGATTTGGAGCTGCTTCATTTCCGTAAATTAGCCATGTATCTAAATAATATATTGGAGCTGGTCGATATATTGTCGCTGTTAAAGTTTGACTATGATGTCTAGTTTCCCATTTACCATTTGAATAATGAGAAGTTGTCCAAGTAATAACAATTGAACCTGTATATGATTTATCTACCATCTCTTGAATATATCGTTTTTGAAATAAGAATGGATTTCCTAAAATGGAACCAGATTGGACAAAAACTGTCGAAATATTTTCATCCTCTTCCTCACTAAAACCAAAACACTCATGCAAATACTCATATCTACGTGGATTGAAATATCGATCAAGTTCAATTAGTGGACAAGACTTATTTGAAATTTGTGTGCAAATATTCCAACCATATAATGCGTTAAGTGGATTCATTTGCATATAGGCTTGTTCTAAAAGTTTTGCCGCTTCTTTATCTAAGGTTTCAAGCTCCGCGTTGAATAACTTAAGTTTTTTTAAAATGTTTTTTGATAATAAGAATATAAATCCGATTGCTGCTCCAAGCATAATTATTCCAACCACAATATTTAGCCATAGTGTATCGGAATATAATGCATGAATAACATCAATTACGATACCAAGGAAAAATAAAATAATTAAAACAATTAAAAATACTTTTAAAGACGCAAATTTGTTTTTCTGAGATTTCAATTTATTTCTTTCTTCGTTTACACTATTTAATTTCTTTATAGTTTGTTTGTTTTCTTCAACATTTATTCCCGATTTTTTTACTAATTCATCAAAATAGTCCTCAGAATTTTTGTGATGCAAATCCTTTAACTTTCGCGCATACGTTTTTCTAGGTTCCAATAAATCATCTGCATTAATCACTTCTGTCACCTCAAAAATATTTTATCATATATTAAATTAGTATTTAATATAAAACTTAAAAATACACCTTTTGAAAAAATAATCTAATTGCAAAAATACTGTTGTATGTTATAATTTTTTTGGGAATGAGGTTCTCCCATAGTATTTTTACTAAAACCGCTTATTAGCTGATGACTTCTGCTTTTATGGCAGGAGTCTCGGCCTTTTTTGTTAAAGGAGGAATTTTATGTTATTAAGTATAGCTTTAATTCTAATAATTGGTATGTCACTTGGATGGTTATGTAAAAAAATAAAATTACCTAGTTTAGTAGGTATGATATTAACTGGTATTCTACTAGGACCAAGTGTTTTAAAGCTGATTGACCCATCAATACTAGATATATCATCAGAATTGAGACGAATTGCGTTAATTATAATATTAACTCGTGCTGGTTTAACACTTAAATGGTCGGATTTAAAAAAAGTTGGTAGACCCGCAATATTAATGTGTTTCGTTCCTGCGGCTTTTGAAATAGTAGGTATGATTATATTTGCACCATTAATACTTAATGTATCAGTTATTGAGGCAGCAATAATCGGTGCGGTTGTCGCTGCAGTATCTCCTGCAGTAATCGTACCAAAGATGATAAAACTAATCGATGAAGGATATGGTAAAGACCATAGTATTCCTCAACTAATCTTAGCTGGTGCGTCTGTTGATGATGTTTTTGTAATTGTTCTATTTACAGCATTCTTAGGCTTAGGCCAAGGTAAAGAAGTTTCTATTCTTAGTTTTGTAAACATTCCAATATCCATTGTTCTCGGCATATTAATCGGTTTTTTAATTGGTTTTTTATTAGCTAAGTTTTTCGCTAAAGTCCATATGCGCGATACAGTAAAAGTTATAATAATTCTTTCTATTGCTTTTATCTTGAACTCTATAGAAGACAAATTAACTACAGTTATAACATTCTCAGCTTTAATTGCCATTATGTTTATGGGAATAGCTATGCAACAATATCACAAAGAAGCATCTACAAGATTATCACTTAAATTTAACAAACTTTGGGTAGGTGCAGAAATAATACTTTTTGTGCTAGTGGGAGCGACGATTGATCTTAAATTTGTTTCAACTACTGCTTTACCTGCAATATTGTTAATTTTATTAGTATTATGCTTTAGAATTATTGGCGTATTTATATGTTTGATATGCACAAAACTTACTTTCAAAGAAAAAGTATTTTGTATGATTTCCTACATTCCAAAAGCCACTGTTCAAGCTGCTATCGGCGGAATTCCATTATCGTTAGGACTAGAATGTGGAAACATCGTTTTAACTGTTGCGGTTATGGCAATTTTAATAACTGCGCCTTTAGGTGCATTCTTAATTGATTTAACATATAAAAAATTTCTTAATCGAGTTTCACTTGAAAACAGTAATGAATAATGAAAGAAGGATTATCATATGAACACTTTAGAAAAAACACAATTATATGTAAAAGAAAAAATGGGCCAAAATGATGTGGCGCATGATTTTTACCATGTTTTAAGAGTTTTAAATAACGCTAATGCCATAGCTAAAAATTATCAAAATTGTGACTTGTTTGTTTTGCAAATGACCGTATTGCTACATGATATTGAGGATAAAAAACTTAAAACTTCGACAAATTCAAATGTTAAAGACTTTCTTAAAACACTTAAATTAGATGAGAAAATAATAAAACAAATATTAAAAAACATAGATACAATATCATTTAGCAAAAATCCAAATATAAATAATAAAATTTCAATTGAAGCGAAAATCGCCCAAGATGCTGATCGTTTGGATGCAATTGGTGCTATTGGAGTCGCTCGTACATTTGCATATGGTGGTTCTAAAAATAATCCTTTTTATTGCTTAGATGAAAAAAGGCCAAATACATTGGCCCATTTTCACGAAAAATTATTTCGCTTACACAATTTATTAAATACTCCTGAGGCAAAAGAAATGTCCATAGAACGCACGCAATTTTTAGTTACATTCTATGAACAATTTTGTAAGGAAGCAAACATTGATTTAAATACTAACTTGCTATAAATTCATTCTTTCTTCCAGCCATGTTCATCATGGTAAATCATAAGTTTTGACATTCCGCCATCAACTACAAATTCTTGACCAGTAATAAAGGATGCTTTATTAGAACAAAGAAATAATACAAGTTCAGAAATATCTTTTGGAACACCAACTCTTCCTACTGGTTGTTGATTTGCATCAGATCCAGAATAAGCTTTATTCTTTGTTTCTATCCACCCCGGTGCAATTGCGTTTACTCGAGTTTTAGGTCCTAATGATACAGCCAAAGCATGCGTTAATGACTTCATTGCGCCTTTTGCAGCTGCATAAGATTCGCTTTGTGACATAGATTGATTATCTCTTGTCGATGTAATATTAATTATTACAGAGTTTTCAGCCAAGTTTGAACGAAGTAATTTCGTTAAATAAAATACAGATGTTGCTCCAACATTTAATGCGTATACAAATTCATCATACGAACAATCATTAATTCCTTTAAAAAGTGGTACAGCATTATTTATTATATAATCAACATGGTTTTCATTTTCTAAAAGATAGTTTACAAATTTTTCCAAATCTTCCTTTTTAGATACATCACCAACAAAGTGATTGCCATTTTGAATGTCAATTACATACACTCTTGCACCTTCATTTTCAAAAGCTTCTTTTATGGCTTTTCCAATTCCCTGTGCACCACCTGTCACTATTACGACTTTATCTTTAAATTCCATAAACATGTCTCCTATCATAAATAAATTTTAGTCATAGCATTGCAGTAATAAATCTTCGTATTCTATTTCTAATTCTTTAATTTGATTTTCTAATTCCTTCATCTTTTTATAGTCATTATAGTTTTCTTCTTTCCATTCTTCTTGCTTCAAAAATTCTATTTTTTCTTCTATTTGCTTTAATTTTTTTTCTAATTTATCTTTTTGATTAACTTTTGAAGGCGATTTTTCTTTAATTTTATTAGCAGCTTTAACTTCTTCTTTTGGAACATCTAATTCGTTTATTACTTCTTTAAAAGTTTCATAGTTACCTTCGTGATAATATGATTTTCTATTAGAAAAATAAAGTATTTTATTAGCAATAGAATCAATAAAATAACGATCATGCGAAACGAAAATTAAACAACCTTCAAAAGATTGCATTGCAGATATTAACGCCTCTCTAGTCAATAGATCCAAGTGGTTTGTAGGCTCATCAAGCAAAAGCACATCATAATTTTTTAAAACAATTTGTGCCAAAATGGCGCGCATTTTTTCTCCACCCGATAATACATTAATGGATTTAAAAACATCATCACTTGTAAATGCAAATTTACCAAGATGAGTACGTACAGCTGTTTCACCCATATTAGGAAATTCGTTTGTAAAATAATCTAAGAGTGATTCATCACTAGCAAAATCAAAATCATTTTGCTTGATATATCCAATATTTAAAGGCATTAAGCGTTGAACACTACCTGAGAACAAAGATATTTCTTGTAATATAGAACGAAGTAAAGTCGTCTTACCAGTTCCGTTATCACCCATAATTGCTAGTTTATCATTGCCGAACAAATAAAATGAAAAAGGAGTGACAAATGCTTCATTAAATCCAACCACACATTGATCAAAATAAATAATTTTCTTATCACTTCTTACTTGGCCATCAAAGTGAAATTTGATTGCCTTTGTTTCATCTTTAGGACGATCAATTTTTTTCATGTGTTCTAACTTTTTCTCACGATCTTTTGCACGTGAGACAAATCTTGGTTTTGGCTTATAAAAAGCAATAAAACGTTTTAATTTTTCAATTTCTTTTTGTTGCAAATTATACTCCCTAAGCATTATTTCATAGCGTTCCTTCTTTTGACGTACATATTCGTCAAAATTACCTTGATAAAGGGTAATAATTTGATTCTCTAATTCTAGAACTTTATTTGCAATATTATTTATAAAGTAACGGTCATGCGAAACAAAAAGAATTGCTCCATGATAAGTTTTTAAATAATTTTCTAACCAGTCAATTGTTGATACATCTAAATGATTTGTAGGTTCATCTAATATTAAAATATTTGGCTCAAGTAGCAATAATTTTACAAAAGCCATTTTCATTCTTTCGCCGCCAGAAAAAGTTCGAATTGGGCGATTAATAACATCATCAGAGAAACCAAATTTTGATAGCATCATTGTTACGCGATAGTTATAATCATATCCACCACGATGTTCAAATTCACTTAATAGACGTCCATATTGTTCGCCTTTTCTTTCATCTTCTGGATTCAGTGCATACTCTTCAGCAAGGATTGCAAGTTTTTTTTCCATTGCAATTAAATCTTGAAATGCTAAAAGTGCTTCTTCACGAAGAGTATTATCTAAAGATTCAATTACATCTTGGGACAAATAACCATACGTTGCGTTTTTCCCAAAGTAAATCCCACCCTTTGTTCCGTCAGATAAATTCGGTGAAATATCCTCTTTTTGTATAATCATTTTTAATAGTGTAGATTTTCCTGTGCCGTTTGCACCGACAATTGCCATTCGGTCTGTTTCATTCACACTAAAAGTAACGTTAGAGAAAAGTTCTTCAACGCCAAATTGTTTTCTAATGTTACTTACCGATAGTACAACCATATATTATTTCCATTTACAGCGACTTACAAAACATGCTTTATTATCTTTTTCTCCAATTAAAATCGCTTCTTTTTCTTCTTTTTTCAAACAAAGATCAACTTTGTCATGTAAAAACAACTGTTGTAAATAATCCATTTCAACAGAAATAATCTCTTCTTCTTTTTTTAAATTTAAGACGTTAATAAGAAGCTCTGCATACCTTGCATTATTCATATGTCCATTATGATCTAAATCCGAGGCCTGAACGATATGAGTATCCACGATAGAAAAACTTTCATCTTTTTCATATGATATTTTTTCTACTGGACCAGGAATTGCATGGTGAGGATAAAAATCTCCTTCAATTTTTGCATAAGTAGTTGGCACAATTCGCATAGTTTTTATGTTAACTAAACACCATTTAGATGTTCCACGGATGCAAAGATTACCTTTTTCGTCATAGATTTCATAATCTCTAATGAAATCAAACCTACCGTTTGGATGAGGCCAAGTTTTCACTTTTATATTTGAGGAAACTGAAATTGATTGTTCTACTATATATTTATTACGAGCCAAAACCCAGATAATATCTTGATCATATAATGCTTTAAATCCAATATTAAGCATTTCCGCATGCGTTCCAGCAATTTCTTGAAACAAATCTAAAACAGTATATGGTCGTATCTTATCATAGTGATCAAACGATCCCGTAGTTAAACGAAAATTGCATTCAAAAACCAGTTCCATATTAACACCTCTTTATTGAAATTATAAAAGTCTATTTATCAGTTTTCAAGTTTCAGTAATTAAACTTTTTATATATAAAACACAAACAAAAAATATACTTTTACTTTTTTTAAAATATGAATTTAAAAACTTAAAAAAATAATTTATTTTTTTCTTTACACAAAATTTTTTTTATGAATAATTATAGTTGTAAAAAAAGAAAGGAGTATTTTCTATGCTCAAAAGAAAAACTTTATTAGTATTAACTACTATTTGTACTTCTTTGATAATAAGCGGATGTAGTCGCTCACGCACAAGCACTTCAGTATCAACTGGACCTGGTGATTTATCAACATCAAATCCTACTCCGCCTTCACCTACAACAGGAAGTACTTCAAATAATAATAGCACTAGCGATTCATCAACTAACACCAGTATACCTAATAGCGCATCCAATAGTACTTTGCCTTCAAACAGTAATTCTATTGGTCCTGATTCAACTAGTGAAAATTCTAGTTCTTCATCTATAAATCCAGATGTTGGATCATCAGGTACTTCAAATTCAGAAATCGGATCATCTAGCACTCCGAATCCAGATTTACCGCCAGAGATACTTTATGAAGAATTACAAATTCAAAATCCAACTAATACTCATGTTGGCCAAACAATGAAAGTCATTGGTAATGTGAAACGAACAATTCCAGAAGTTTCAAACGGAGGTCTAACACGCTACCCAACTTATGGCACAAGTTTACCTAACATCACTGATAGTGAAAAAGATGCTATTTTAAATGAAGATCAACTTATTCGAGCATCATCAACAACTTATGATAGCATGGATAAGGATGGAAATTATTATCTAAATTCAATAGCAACTGGTGAAAAGTTATATAAACATACTGCAAGTGAAAATATGTATTACGGCTCCGTCTCTGATGATGAACCTGCAGTAATTAAAGAAATTGAAATAAATCCTCGCCCTTTAGGAAACTATATTACAGGTCTATACGCTCCTGCTGGCGAAGTTATTAAAATTGAGATTAGCGAAGATGATTTAAAAACTACTGGTGGCTTATCTGTCTTAATTGGTCAAACAAGTCAAAACAATGAGAAAAACAATATCTGGAAAGCACGTAATGACTTCTGCAGAATGCCTTATATTGTAAATGAGATGAGTGTAAAATCTACAACTACTTATGTTGGTTACGCTCTAGGTGGACCAATTTATATTTCGCCTAAAACCAACAATAACAAGCCATTCAAAGTAACAATATCTGGTGCAGTTGAATATCCTCATTTCATTTATGGATATACAACTGAAGAAGAATTTGAAGCAATGAAAGGATTAAGCGCACCATACTTTGATTTTGAAATTTGGGACAATGCTGTTCGTCATTCTGGATCAAAAAAATATGTAAATTTTGATTATGAAAATTTAATGCATGTAGCAAAATTATGGATGAATATTGTCAAAACATCCAAGCAAGCTCCTACTGGATCAAATAGCAATATCGGCATTACTTTCCTTTATGATCCATTTATTGCCGCCGGTGCTGCAGTTGCTTTTGTCGGAAGAAACTGGTGCAATCTTCCACCTGATTGGATTTCTTCCTCGCTTGATTACGAAACGTTTACTTCAAATGGTATGTGGGGAACGATTCATGAATATAACCACCACTTCCAAAGATATGGTTTTGCTCCAGGTGATGAAGTGACAAATAACGCAATCAGCCTATTATCATATATCAATTATACAAATATCTCTTCTAAACGTAGTGAAAGCGATAGTACTTTAACAGATTGGAATGCTTATACAGATCCATCTAGAAGTCTTCGTGAAACAATCAAAAAGAGTCAAGATGGAACTCCAATCTCAAGTCTAAGCGCATACGCTGATATTATTCACACATTTGGAGTAGACACATTCATTAAAGCTACACAACTTGGAAATCGTCAAGGCGGTGTAGATACTTGGTATCGCGCTCTTTCAGATGCCACAGGATATGATATGACTTATTATTTTGAAGAAATGCTACATCAAACTGTATCAACAGATATTAAGATGGAATATCAATCTAGAAATCTTCCAATTTTTGTTCCTATTGCATCTTTATATCAAACAGGTCGAAATTATCTAGAAAACAATCAAGAAGTATTTGTTGAAACTGTTAAACCTTTCCAAATTGATTATGGTAAAGAATTTATAGTTGATTTAGAAAATCACCTACACGTTCCTACTGGATTCAATTATACAATTGAAGAAATATCCAAACCAGAATTTGGCACTTTAGAAAAAATATCCACAAATGTCTACAAATATATTCCAGATGTGGAACATCAATCATCTGGAAAAATTAAAGTTAGAGTATCTCTAACTCACGCTACTATTAACACGCCTGATATAACTTTATCTCTAGAATTCAAGCAAGAATATGCAGGACTTGATGCTGTTAAATACATTTATAGCAGCAAAAAATACGCAACTATTGATGATGCTATAGCTAATAATTTTGAAGGTTATGAATCAAAAGTAGAATTAAATAAGTATTATTCAACATTTATGAATGGAATAGCTCCAACAATGATTGGGGTAATTGAAGGAAAGATTTATATTCCATCTGATGGCCACTATGTAATTTGCTTTAGATCTGATAGAGGAAATCACGTTTTATATACTGGTATTAATACTAAAGATTTAACTGAAACAATTGATACTACTTTAGGAAATAATACATTTAGAAGTGATGAAAACCAACATGTTATCCATTATGATTTAAACGAGGGAGATTATTTGTACTTTAAAGAATACATTACTTCTTCTAGTAGCCAAGATGCCTATATGGAACTCGGTTGGAGCAAAGTCGAGGAAGGAAAGACACCAAATGTCGTAACAATACCTTCTAAATACTTAATGAATAAAAACTACAATTATGAAAAATACGGCTTTACTTATGATGAAAAGTATGAGCGCACATATGAAATTTCTTCTATTCTCGCAGACAAAGCCAAACAATCAATTATAGATTGTAATTATGCTCCTTGGGGTGATAACTACAAAATAGAGAACATTATTGATGGCAATGATGGTACGTCTTATCACTCAGTAGATGGAAAGTTAATTTCATCAGAGCCATTTACTCTAACAATAGACTTAGGTGATAACTATGATTGTAATACATTATATATAACAGGTTACGACCGAGCAGAAAAACATATGCCAATTACTTTCAAATTATATGGTGGCACAAGTCTTGATAATATGGAATTACTAGGTGATTATGTTAATCATCCATTTGAAAATCGTAATATGACGGTTCGATTTGATTTAACAAAAATTCGTTATTATCGTCTTGTAGTAACTGATACTGATACACATCGCTATGTTGCTTTAAGCGAAATAAATATGGGACTAGATTTTAAAGGAATTGAACAATCACCAGATGTTGCTACTTACTATAATTTCAAATTAAATTATGACATGCTTTCCACATATGGACATGTAATTGAAGGAGACGGCTATTTAATGTACTCTTTCACTGGAACTCAATTTGGTTTATTTACCATCCAAAATAACGATTGTCGTATAAAAATTGAAATTGATGGTAGTGAGGCAATTGAATTAGATTTAGATTGTTCTTCATCAAAAAAATTAGCGTATATTTCTAAATTATTAGAAAATGGTGAACACACTATAAAGATTACTGTTATAAGTGGAATTTTGGTAGTTGATAGCTTCACATATCGCAAATAGTTATTGTTGTTATGCACACAACTAATGTTGTGTGCTTTTTTTTGCTTTCCTATAACATTATTTAAGTTTTTGCATATTATGAATATGATTTAGAGGGTTTATTATGTTTAATTTCACTTCAAATAGTCAACAATATATCACAAATGAGGAAATGGATTTTGAAACATTACAAAAAGCACGAAAAGATTTGATTGGAGAACTAGAAGCAATCATTCAATATGATGATCATATTCATAGCACTACAATTGATGCTTCAAAAGAGACATGGGAATTTATCAGAGATGGAGAGTTAATTCATGTTGGAGAACTTTTAGGAATGTTTTTCTATCTTGCACCTTATCAAAAGCAACTTGTTGACCAAGGACTTCAAAGATTTAATAAAAGAATAAAAGAAAAATAGTTAGTAATGAACTAGTTAAGAAAAAAACACTTATTAAATCCTAATTAATATAGTCCATATTAAAATCGGATGCGATTTCTCACATCCGATCTTTTAATCTTTTATTTTTACCCTACTGGATTTCAAAGAGTCAATAATTTTTCACAAGATTATTTTTAATACTTACTTATTATTCAATTTTTATTATCTTAAACTTTAAATATTTAATTATTTAACAAAAATTGATAATTTAAGATAAACTGATTCTAACAGCTAAAGCAAATGCAAGTACAAATAATGAAATGCCAAATATTATAAAGATGGTACGTAGTTTTAATGCACCTTTTCTTGAATTGTGTTTTTTATAATAAACGTTACTAATTGGAACTGATATTAATGCAAACAAAGCTAATGTTGTTGGAAGCACCATAGCGTAATATCCATCCATTTGATTATATGCTGCTACTATTACCATTGCTGTTATACTAGAATAAATTGCCACAAGTGTTAAAATTGACATCATTCTTGAATTATGTTTACGTGCTGTTCTTAACATATAATATGGAAAATAATATATACCATACATACTAAAGAAGAATAGCGTTATAAAGGCCGTTCCAGTAATCTTATTAAAAAAGAAAATCCATAATACAATGTACATTATAGAAAATGGAATATAAGCATATCGTCCTACAAATCTAAGAATGGATAAAAGTACACTTGAAAAACTTTTTCCATTTTTTCGAACAATTGGATAAATTATAATTGGTGAGATTACTAATACATCTAAAAATATCAAGATAATTAATGCATAAGGAATATCTTTGACTACAAATGTGCTCGTAAGCAACCCAATAATTGTAGCAATATACGCAATAATGCTACATATAATTAAAAATACTTTTCCACCTGTTCCATCTGCATCATATTTGCTACTAACCGTATAACTTCCATTGCCGTTATCTCTTACATCAAATTCCATAATAAAGCCTCGTATTATCTAATCGCACCCGGTTTTTGATTAGATAATAATTTTTCTTTCTCCGGGTATAATCTATTTACATCGCGAACTTTTTCCTTGTTAGATTTTGTTATATTTTATCATAGCAACCTTTTTTTAGCAACAAATGTAAATACGCTTATTTCTCGATATTTTGCCAGAAAAATAGTTATATTAATCGCACATGTTTTTAGTAAAAATATATTGTATATCTATTGATGTCATAAATATTTAAAAAAAGACTCACACGAATGTATGAGCCTTTAGTCTATAATTTTAAATTCATCAACTTCTGGAATGATTTAAACTAATTTTACTATTTATTTTCTTCAGATGGATTAACGTGAACCATAACATGCTTCACTTTTGGAAATGATGTTTCAATTGCATCATGAACTGAACTAGCAATATCATGTCCTTCAGCAAGGCTAATATCACGTTGGGCACATATTTCAATATCTACATAAATTCTATTTCCAAACATGCGTGTATTAATTAAATCAACCCTAATTACACCCGGTTGTTTTTCAGCACATTGTATAATGCTCTTTTCAGTTTCTATATTGCACGAACGATCAACCATTTTATTAATCGCATCTTTAAAAATATCAACTGATGCTTTTATAATGAACAAACAAATTATAAAGCTTGCAATAACATCTATGATTGGATATCCCATTCTTGCAAATACAATACCAATTAATGCTCCAACTGATGACAAAGCATCACTTCGATGATGCCAAGCATCTGCCATTAGGGCACCAGAGTCTAAACGCTTTGCATGAAATCTTGTATACCAGTACATTATCTCTTTAGCAACAATTGATACAATTGCAGCAATTAAAGCTACAATTCCCGGAATTTTAAGTGTTTCAAAATCACCAGAAATAATTTTATCAATAGCGTTATATCCAATAAATAAACCAGAAATTAATAAAATTACTGCTAATACAATTGCCGCCACACATTCAAAACGCTCATGCCCATACGGGTGATCTTTATCAGAAGCTTTTGATGAAATTTTCACACCAATTATTACAATAATGCTGCTAAAAACATCAGAAATCGAATGAATTGCATCACTCACCATTGCACTAGAATGGGCAAAAATGCCTGCAAACATTTTAAAAAGCGATAATACAAAATTACCAATAATACTTACTAAAGATACTTTTAAGGCTACGCCTTCAAATTTTTCCTGCGGAATATGCTCATAATATTTATTTCTAGTTTTAAAATGTCTCCTCACAATATCACCTATCCTTTAAGTATTTATATGACGTTTAACGCATTTAAGATAAATAAAATACCCACAGAACCAGTAATTGTAACTTACTGTCCCGTGGGTAATAGATCCACTGTTACTAGGTAACCCGGCTCCAAGCATATGCTTTGGCCTGATCAGTTTGTACTGTAATGGTATGCAGTGCAATAATATCTTATTACACATAACTTACAATAATTAAGCACTTATGTCAATGACTCAATTTTTAGCATCTAAATAGTAGAATTTTCTTTATCTAACATTCTTTTCACACTAGACACATTTAAAATGTTAACAGTTTTAAATTCGCCCTTATAAAATAATGCCCAATTATTAAATGTACATGGTAATTTTTTTGCCTTATTTAAAGTATCAACTTCAATAAGATTTACAGGCACATTACTTTCTTTACAATATTCACGTATTTTTTCTATAGCCTCATAAATAAATGGGCATTGCATGTCATAATAAATAGTTAAATCTTTACTGTCAATTGCTTCTTTTTTAGCAGTTTCAGAAAATCTTGGAGTAGTACCATCAAACGAAAGAGCAAGTAATTGATAGTCATTTTTCGTTGTGTCCACTACTTCAAATCCAAATTTTTTAGCAAAATTTTGATCAGAGAACCACGACTTTTGAGTTTTAGCTCCTAACATACAAATACCTGATTTTCCATTTCTTTTAGCATCTTCGATGCAATATTTCATCAGTTCAGTTCCATAACCTTTTCTTCGATTATGATTCAAAACCCATAAACAATATATGTAATAGTAATTTTCACCTACTACTGGAACCCAAGCAGTTTCAAGTGGAGCGTATTCAATATAAACTGTTGTTTTATCATCTAATTTTCTTAAAACATGTCCTTCTTTTAATCTTTGAGCCAACCACTTCTTTTTAGCTTCAACTCCAGGATGAAGAACCCTAGTTCTTATAACACAACATACATGTTCATCTTTAATATTCTCTGAAGTAATATTTATATATTTATTCATGTTTTTTTACCTCATAATCCACTTAAATATTGTATATATTAATTTTATAGCAATTTATTCTTTTTTAAAATATGCAATAGCATAAGCACCCGGACCAGCATGTGTTCCAATTGTACTTCCTATTAAATAAATCTGATTATCAACATCGTCGTTTTTATTATTAAATCCATATAGTTTTAAATATTTTTTTATCATAGTATTATCAACACCAGAATATGCAAAAGCATATGGGAGATCATAGTCAACTGGCCCATATTTATCTATTAATTTATTCAATAAATGAAAAGACATTTTAGTACCAAGTGCCTTTCCTATTACCTGAACGTCTCCATTTTCCACTAATATGGCAGGTTTTATATTAAGCATTTCTCCTACAAACGCTGCAACACTAGTTACTCTTCCACCTTTTTTTAGATATTCAAGTGTGTCAACAATAGCAATTAGTTTTATTTGTTTTTTCTTTTTATTTAAATCATCTACAATTTCCTCAACTGTTAATCCCATTTTAACCAAATAAAGTGCACGATAAAGTAAAACCCTCTCGCCAATTGTAACATTTAAACTATCTACAACATGAACTTTACCATTAAATTTTTTTGCGGCTGATACAGCGTTATTATAAGTTCCAGATAATTTTGCAGGCATTGTTATTGCAATAACTTCATCACCATTTGCTGTCAGTTGCTTAAATGCTTCAGTAAATCGATATTCATTTATTTGACTTGTTTTAGGCAATACATTAGTTTCTTCAAGTTTTGTAAAAAACTGTTCTTTTGATAAATTCACACCATCTAAAAATATTTCATCATTAAACATAATTTCCATCGAAATGAGTGTAACACCTAAATCTTCTGCCTCTTTTAAATCTAAATCGGAGGCAGAATCAATCAATATCCTAATCATGTTCACTCCTATATTTATTACAAATATTCTCCAGTTCAAAATCAATTTTATTTAAAACATCATAAAATATCTCTCTTTGTTCTAAAGTAATATTTTTGCTAATTTCATTAAACATTGTGTCAATTTTATTTATAATTTTGCTAGAAACCATTTTTCCTTCTTCTGTCAAGCAAATAGGGTTGCGGTACTTTTTTGAATCGTTTTCTTCAATAAAAATTAGTTTTTTTGATTCGAGTTCTTTTAACGTTCTAGACATAGCGCCTTTATCTTCATTACATAATTTACAAAGTTTAGTCGAGCTTACTCCCTCTATATTAGTTGCAAGGTAAAATAGGCACTGAACTTGATTTCCTTTTAAACCAAATTCAATCATTTCCATTTTTTTTATTTTTTGTAAATTTTTAGCAATATTGCTAATTAATGTTGTAAATACATCATATCTTGTATCCATAGTCTACACCTCAATAAAATAATAGATATGTTTTGTTGATTTGTCAACAATTTTATGTGCTTTATATTATTGCGCATTAGCAAGTTAAAAAAATCACTATAAAAAAAACTATACTCGCGTATAGTTTATAAAAATATTATTAATTGCTTAGAGTATTTCACACAAAAATAACTAATAACTAGTCATCATCAATTAAAATAATAGAAATATTTGTCCCATTCCAATTCCAAGTAATGTACCTATAGCTAGTCCTAGTGCGCCACATATAACGCCTGGCGCGATAAGGTCTTGACGATTAGCAGCTTTAGCTACAGGAGCAATAAATGGTGGACCATATACTCCAGCGGTAGATGTAATAATTGCGGTATCTCCATCAACTCTAAATATTTTGCAAAGTAGAATATGTAAGAGAATAACACCAACTTGAGCACAAGCAAAGAAAGCAAAAATCGGTAAAATGTCTGAAATAAATACCGACCAATCTATACTCATTGATAATGCCAGTGAAAACATTAAAATAAGATACATACCAAGTGTATACTGACCTTTGATTTGACGAATTGGTTTGATAAATGAAAACACCACACCGAGTATTGATACCGAAAGAAGGATAAATAATAAATTATTTCCGATAGTGCCTTCCACAATGAATTCAAGTAATGCCCCAATCCCAACACATCCAACTGCTAAAGCAAAAGATCCAATCAAACTAAAAATGCTTTTCTTATCTTTAAAGCCAAATGTATAATCATCTTTCTTTTCTTCAGTTAACATTTCTTCTTTAGTAGACACTTCTACATTTTGTTTCTTACGTCGACTATTTAAAATAAAGCGATATACTTTGGGTGCAATAGATATAAGCAATAAGAAATAAATGCCACCAATAACCGTATCAGCTACATTTGCAGCACTAAGAATATCTCCGTCCGTTTTCATAGCGGCACCAATTGCATTCATATTAGGTGTACCACCAGTATAAAGACCAACAATCATCGCTGACAACTTTGCACCTGGAATATTTGGGAAAAATTTATTAGTTATAAAAAATGTTGCACACGATACAGCAATAACAGAAACAATACAAAGAGAGTATCCAATAATTGTTCCTTTAGTAAGTCGTTTTACAGAGCGAAGATCAATACTAAATAAGATTAAAGGTATTGACAATGCAACAAGGACATAAGCAATAGTTGTTGTGGTGTCCTTATCATAAGTTTTGCCTGTTAAACCTATAGTAGAGAAAATAAAACCAACAATATAACAACACGCTATCGCACCAATTGCACCTATAATTTTATTACGTCTAGTTAAATACACAATTGGAAATGGCAAACCAAAAATGCATAGAATTGCAAGGATATTTAATACAATGTTCATAATTCCCTCCCATATATACGGAATATTTTATTGCGTTTTCCACCAGCTTTTTCAACATTAAAGCATGACGCAACATTATTTTCCATAATCGTTCCAGCTTCAACATAATTAATACCTCGCTTTTGACATGCGAGATAAAACGCATGATACAAAGCAAAATTTACACCGTGATTTTGATATTCAGGAACAACATATTGCAATATTGTGCGAATTGAACGGATACGTTTTTTCCAATATAGAGCCTTTAATAGAGCAATTATGTTACTTTTGCCTTTCATTTTTCGGAATACAGTATAAAAGTTTGGAACACTCATCAATACACCAATAGGTTGATTATCTTTTCTTCTTCGACAAATAAAAATAAAATCCGGCCATAAGAAGCTTTTCCAGCCAGCAACGATTCTTACTAAATCTTCTCTTGTTGGAGCAGTATCAAAAATAATGTCATTTGTTGCTTTTTCAATTACAGTATGTACATCATCTATTTCTCGATCAAGATACGAAAAATCAGCCGAAGATATATATAAATCAAATCGTTTCATTACCTTATTCACAGTTGGTTCTATTCTCTTTAAATCGTAATTATCATATTCCATTTTGTATGAAATTGTATCAAAGTCTTTATGAAAACCATTTTTTTCTAAAAGCGTCTGATAATATGATTTGTTATAAGAAGTCAAAATCATTGGTTCATCTTCAAAACCCGCCACTTGAATACCACGTCTATTGTCTTGATCAAAAGGGAAATATGTTCCTTCAACGTAAGTGATACCTTGTTCTTTTAATATTCTCGCCATTTCGTTTAGTAATAAATCTGCAACTTCTTGCTCATTCACGCATTCAAAATGTGAAAAGAAACCACAACGATCTAATTTTCGTTGTTTAGAAGAACTAATTGTAAACAATACACGTGCAATATATAATCCATCTCTAACAACAGAGAGTGCAATATATGTTTTATCTTTAATGACAAGTTTCTCTAGTGTCTTTAAAAGATCATTTTTCATATATGGAACATAAAAAGAATCACCAGCGTATAAAGTATCCGCCATATTTATAAATTGTTTTAACTGTTTTTTTGTTGTTAAACGGATTACTTCCATAATGACTCCTTTTACATTTATTTTTTGATATTATGACAAATTTCGAGCATTTTTTCAATGTTTCACATACTTAATCATGCATGAAAAAATTAAGCTATACTGAATTAAAAATGCAACTATGCAACACAAACAAAAAGCCGTCGCTTTTCAAAACGACGACTATTTTACTTTTAATTTCGTTGATAGATATTTTATAAGATATAAAAATCCTTTGCCGTAGTTTGATATCCAGGGAATGCTATAGCAGTATACACCTCTGTCTTTTCCGTTTCAAAATTCCACTTTAATATATAATTAAATACTGTATATTGAAATCCACCATACACATAGCGATTCAAGATGTAAAAATCACCATCTTTTTCGAATATGTTTTCTATATCAAATCTACTAGATATGCTCATTTTGGCGCACTTTTCGATTTTTTTCCCATCTTCAAATGTGCTTAACACTGACATATCCACTTTTTTTGTAATATTTGTATTCTTATCAGTTATGTCAATGCTATCCTTTCCAAATGATCTATTTTCATGAAATTCGTATTCATAATCTTTTATTCGATTGTTATCTATTGCGTATTCATCAAATCCCAAATCTTCGTCGTAAATAAAACTTTTTTCTTTTGTAGATGCGTTATATGTTATGTAATACCTCTTTGAATAACCATAATCATAATGTATTGTTTTAAAGTAAAAGCAATCATTATTTCTAAAAGCATGGTTAATACGATATGGAGTTTCAATACTATCAATTAACTCTACATTATTTAGGTCATAATCCATATAAACTAAGTTAATCATAGTTTCCTCTGCATTATAGGCATAGGAATAAAATCCATCTTTTTCTAGAGTGATTATTTCACATTTCTGGTCTTCGTATTTGATATTTGATGTTTTTATAATATTTTCACCAACAAATAATAATCCGTTTGTTTGAATGATATATGCATCTGTATATTTAAGGGAATTAAATGTATCCATTACTTTTTGACGTTTTTTATCAGAGCTTCCGCATGAAGTTAGTGTGAATGTCAACAGTCCTACAGCAAGTATCTTACTAATTTTTTTCATATATTTCACCTTCGATAATAATTATATCGCAAAAATACTATCAAATAAAGATTGCTCTTAATATATTATCCATCATCCGATAATGTTTATATATGATACGTGAATATCAACTGGCTGATAACCTTGATACCTTTGATAATAACTGAATTAAATTTTGCTTTATTTATATCTATATTTTCTAAATGAATATTTCAAATAAAAATTATAAAGAAAGTCAAAAATATATCATTCAAATATATACGATTGAAATATTACTTCTATTGACAAACATTTTAAGTGTGCTAGAATACCAAAGACAAAGGAGTATTATCAAAATGAAAATAAAAACAACATTTACATTATCAGTGTTGGCATTATGTTTATTACATCCACTTTTTCAAGAAAATAATACTAAACCATTAATGGTCAAGGCTGAAAATACAACTGATATTTGGGATGGTTCAACAGTTACAAAGCCATCTATTTATGATGAAGAAGGAATTACATTAAGTGATGGAAATAAATATATTCCAATAACTACAGCAGCAGAATATGCCTATATTGCAAGTAATAGTGACGCATGGTCTAAGAATTATATACTTATGACAGATTTAGATTTTTCAATTACTGAATCAAGCAGTGTTGTTGCACCACTTATCGCATATGGTGATACATCTAAAACATTTACAGGAATTTTAAACGGAAATGGTCACAATATATCTAATGTACATCACTATTTTATGGCAGATAAATCATATCTTGGTTCTTACTATGTAGGACTAGTTGGCACAAACGAAGGCACAATTTGCAATTTAGCTGTTTCAAATATTTCATTCACTGTTTTGCATAATACTAGTGGTTTTATTACAAAAGGTTATGCGGGTTTATATGTAGGTGCCATTGCCGGACTTAATGAAGGTATAATTTCCAATATTACAGTTATGAATAGTTCTATCTATGGCACAAACAACCAATCAATATTTGTTGGTGGTATAGCAGGGTATCAAAAGTCATTATCATCAAAAAATGCCACAGTTGAAAATTGTGTTCTCTTAGAAACTGAAGTAAAATTTTATGGCCCTACTAACACTCTTGGAAATGGCGGATTAGTCACCTCTGGAAATGGTGGTACTGTTTCAAATTGTTATACATATGATTCTAATTTAGTATCTGAAGGACGTGGCACTAATAACTCTTCAAACTATAAAGAAGAAAGCAGTATGGAAGATTTAGTCAATGATATGAATGAATCACTTGGCGGTGATGTCTTTAATGCAGATGGTACGCTCAATCGCACTCCAGAAATGGAAGCGGCAGAAAGAGTTACAGAATTTTATTCTTCTACATTCAATATTTGTGATGATATTGAACGTGTACCAGAATTATTAGAAGAATATGAATCCTTAAACGATGTCGAAAAAGAATTGTTCAAATCAAGTGGAATGTATGATCGACTAATGTATCTTAAAACTATTTACGATAGCAAACACTTAGAATCTACAAATTCTAGTCCAAAATTGCTTCCATTTACTAATCATAAAAATGAAATAATTATCTTCTCTATTCTAGGTTTATCTATTATAACTAGCATTATCGCTTACACTTATTTTACAAAAAAAAGAATAGCAGAGTAATTAATTATCTTTAATTAAATACAATAAAACAAAGTAGAATATCACTGAAGTAATGCTATTCTACTTTTTTATTTATAAAAAATGATAATCCTATTGGCTTTCTAATTGAAATAGTTATTCTTTTTATAATTGTGTTTTATTTTATAATGATATTTTACTATAATTTATATAAAGGTGATGAAAATGAGAGCATTTTTTAAAAACACATTTAAAAGTAAACTAAGCAAAATCATGTTTATACTATTACTTGCGGGTCTTCTATTTACAATAGTGTCGATGATCTTCCCAATGCTTTTTGTAAAAGAAAGTATTACTTCGATGAATGTTTGGTATAGACAACAACTTGATTATGAGTGGAGATTTGAATATCGTCAAGAATGTGGATTTCAATATCAATGGTTTTTAGGTCAATATCAGCCCGTGTATGTATGCAGGTATGTTCCTTATAACCATTTAGTACCTGTTTGGAGAACGGTGCCACAATATCAATATATAACTACTTATTTCAATAATGATGCTTATTTATTTGATATGATATTATCATCATTTGCATTAGGAACAAAGCAACTTTATTTCGTTATTCCGCTTCTTTTAATTTTATTTGGTGGATCAAGTTTAGTTTTCTTAAATAAGTCTATTTTTAAAAAGATTGGTTATATTTGTTTAGGAGCCTTGACAATAATTTTTACTGGTTCAGTTTTTGGTGTTTTGCGTCTATTTTTAACAAATTTAAATTCCAGTACTTTGGCAGTTTCATTTTATTTAATGATTATTAACATGGGAATATTTATTTCTTTAATAGTGTTATCTTATATAAAGAAAAGCAAAGACACTACTAATGAAGAGAATAAATCATTAATTGTTAAAAATACTTTAAAAACTTCTTTATTAATTCGATTTGTTATATTTTTAACGCTAGTACTCATTTCGGAAATTTGTGTCACCACTATCTATGGTTTTGTCTTGTATATAATATTCTTAAGTGGTCTTGTATTATCTTATAGCGACAAATTGTGGAGCAAAATCCTTATGCTTGTTGGAGCAAGTGGTTTGTTTATTTACTCTATTATTACAATGACATTAGTGCTTGTAGATTTAGATAGTATTTCGCACTTCTTCGATGCTTTACCAGTTGATCGTTTGTTAATGCATATTATAAATTTAGGCGTTTTAATTACTACTATTGTTATGTTTATTAAAGAAGTAAAAAAATTAAAATGTCTAAAACAATCTAGATAACATTTCAAATAATTATAAAAATAGTAATTTCTATCAGAGATTACTTTTTTTATAGCACATAAATTAATACTAAGTTTGCGAGGATAAAAAGCCCTTTATATGCGTGTTTTACGCAAAACCAACCAATAGTTGGGTAAACCAACCAACTATTGGTTGATTCTTTTAACTCTTCTATTTAAGATTAAATAAGGAGGTGCAACAAATGACAGATATAGAATGCTTTGCTAAAAATCTTAAATATTTACGTCAATTACATCAATTAAAACAAGATGACATTGCGACAATATTTAATGTAACATCTCAAGCAGTGTCTAAATGGGAAACCGCACGTTCATTACCAGATATTAAAACATTAATGAAAATATCCGAATATTTTAAGGTGACTATTGAAGAACTCCTTTCACAAGAGATTGAATATTTATCAAAGTCTGAAAATAACAAGGAAAATAATAAAAATACTGCGGATGATAAAAGCGAAATTGAAATGCCAAAACAAACAACTCAACGAGCTAGATACCATGCTCCACGTTTAAGAGATGACAAACAAACCAAGACATTTTTAATATATAATCTTGTGTGTGCAATTTTAAGTCTTTTATCACTAATCACACTAATTGTTCCATTAGATATAATTTCCATCATTGTTGTTATTATTTTAGCAATTGTTAATATAATAGGTTCTGTAAATTATATAAGAACTATAATCAAAATAAAGCATCATGTACTTATTCAACATGAAGCATATGCAAAATGGTTAAAACTAATTGCTCCCGTAAACTTGGTTGCTGCTATGTGGTTTATGATTGCTATTATAATATTCATGGACACTGTAGATTTACAAGGAATGATTGCTTATTATTCCGTTTTCTTATTCGTTTATATGCTTTTAGGAATTGGTGCCTGCATCGCCAATGTCCTTTATCATAAAGCAGAACAAAATTTAATATATTAGGAGGATAACTATGAAAACAAAATTCACATTAGAAACACCAAACAAAACCAAAGAATTTTCTTTAAAAAGACAATCAAACACTTTTGTCGCATTTTATGATGGACAAGAATATCCATGCCTTCCACAAGGAACAATAGTGACGTTTAATAATATACAACGTACAGTTCTCAATGGAATTAATATAATTGATCTAGATGGAGATTATATTTTAATAACCGATAAAGGCAAATTTGCTGGTCCTAGTGTACAATGCGAAAAAGGCAATAAAATTAATTACAACTTTTTGATGAATAATTTTAGAGCAGGATTTTCATTGTTTTTTGCATTTATAATTGTCATGATTGTTATTTTAATTATAATGATTATTTAATAACTTCGACACATTATTAATTACTTATTTTAAAAGTTTATACAAAAGTTAAATCAACAAAACAAACTTAAAATTAAAACGAACCATTCTTATATCTTGGTTCGTTTTTTTGCGCTAATTAGTTTTCAAAAAATATTTATCTTTTTCTTTTTTTATCTTTGGTTTTTTCAAATTCCATTTTACCTATTATATTGCTACGCATACATAAGTGTTCAGCTATTGCAGCTCGATCACCAAATTGAGCTTTAAGTTCACTATATTTAGCTGGAGCATCAAATATATATTGATGTTCTTTCTTCTTAAAATAAGTTGCATAAATTGATACATCAATTCCATTTTTCATACATTTTTCGGCAAGTAGTACAAATCCCGCATAAAATGCTTTAAGTTCATCGCAATAACCATCCGTGCTATCTTCAGGAAAAATAACAATATTTTCTCCGTTATCTTTTATTGCTACAAGAGATTCGTCAAGAGTTTTTCTAAAACGAGTATCTTGATAGGTGGAAATCAAATTTAATCCTTTATAAAAAATATTTGTAAGTGGACTTGCGAGCAAGCAAAATAAACGGGATAAATGCAAATTCCATCCTTTTTTGAGATGATAATAAACATCTGCTTGATATTTATACATCTTTTTTAAGCCAGAATTCATTTCATTTGTGCCCCAAAAGCGAATTGGAAAGTCAGCATAAATCTCTAGAGTAAGAGGTGCATCAGTACCAACATGATTACTTAAAATAATAGCGTTATTTGTTGGTTTTTCTCCCAAATATATAAATTGCGATTTTTTATATCTTATTTTTAAAATATGCTTTAATCCGCGATACCACGCTTTTCGTTTTTGTTTGAATTTTTTTGTTTTCATTTTTCATTTATCCTTCTATGCTTGTATAACATTTGTATTATACCATATGTTAAATAAGCAAACAAATATTGTGCTATAAATTGTCTGCTTGTCTTTATACTAATTAAAACTTTTGATACACTTTTATAGAGATTTGCTATTACGAATGAATACAAATTTATAAAAAAAGCAAGCTATAGTATTATATAGCCTGCTGATTTTTCAAGCGAACTGGTCGGAGCGGCGGGAATTGAACCCACGACCTCTTGCTCCCGAAGCAAGCGCGCTACCAACTGTGCCACGCCCCGACAAAAAAGGTCAAATAGACCTTTTTTATTAAATATTAAAGAATGAAAATAAATCCATTTGGTTAGTTTCCGCTAAACCATCTAAAGAACCTAATTCTTGTAATTTAGCAACGTGAGTTTGTGATAATCTACTTCTTGCAAGAAGATCTTCTTTGGATAGGAATTTTCCATCTTTTCTTGCTTCAATTACAGATTCTCCTGCTGCTTCTCCTAATCCATCAATGGCAATAAATGGTGGTATTAATAAATTATTTTCATAATCGACCACAAATTTTGTTGCATCAGATTTATAAAGATCAATTTTTTCAAATTTATAGCCACGTTCTGCCATTTCAAGACATATAGTTAATGTTTTAATTATTTCAGTTTCTTTTGCTGAAGCATCATAACCTTTGGCTTTAAGCTCTTCTAATCTTCGAATAATTTCTTTTTCACCGCTAAGCATCGTTTCTAATTCAAATTGCTCACAGCGAACAGACAAATAAACTGCATAATAATCTAAAGGTCTATGTACTTTAAACCAACCAACACGAATTGCCATCATAACATAGGCTGTTGCGTGTGCTTTTGGGAACATGTACATAATTTTATTACATGAGTCGATATAGTATTGCGGAATATTATTATCGTGCATTATTTGTTCATATTCAGGTTTAACTTTTTTACCTTTACGAACATCTTCCATAATTTTAAAAGCTGTCAATGGTTCAACGCCATGTGCTGCTAGGTAAGTCATAATATCATCACGACATCCAATAACTTCTCTTAAAGTACAGGTACCATTTCTAATTAGCTCTTGTGCATTACCAGCCCAAACACCTGTACCATGAGATAATCCAGAAAGAATTAGTAAGTCTGAAAATAATTTCGGTGATGTTTCTTTTAACATTTCTCGACCAAGATTTGTTCCAAATTCTGGAATACCCAAAGCACCTGTCGACTCATTCAAATAATTAGAGTGGCAATTTAAAGCATTACGGCTTGAAAAGATAGAAAGTGTTTCAGGATCATTTAATGGAATTGTTTTAACATCAATTCCTGTATTATCAGACATCATTTTTAATGCCATAGGGTCTACATGTCCTAATAAATCCAGTTTTAAGATATTATCGTGAATTGCATGGAAATCAAAATGTGTTGTTCTCCACTCAGATTCTTTGTTATCGGCAGGATATTGAATTGGCGTAAAATCATATACTTCATAGCCTGTCGGAATAACAACAATACCACCAGGATGTTGGCCAGTCGTTCTTTTAACGCCAGTACACCCTGCTGCTAAATATTCAATTTGTGCCTTATTAACTTTGTCTAAATCTCTACCAATTTTTGGTCCGATTCTTTCAAAATATCCTCTAGCGTAACCATAGGCATTCTTTTCTGCAACAGTTTCAATAGTGCCAGCTTTAAAAACATTATCCGGTCCCAACAATTCTTTAGTATAAAGGAATGCTCTTCCTTGATAGTCACCAGGGAAGTTAAGATCAATATCAGGAACCTTATCCGCATTAAAACCTAAGAATGTCGCAAATGGAATGTTTTGTCCATCATGTTTCATTCTTGTTCCACAGATTGGGCAATCTTTTTCTGGTAAATCAAAACCAGATGACACTTTAGGTATATCTTCAAATTCGCTATGCTTACAATGTGGGCAAACATAGTGTGGAGGCAAAGGATTAACCTCTGTAATTTTTGCCATTGTTGCAACGAATGATGATCCAACAGATCCACGTGATCCTACCATGTATCCATCTTCGTTAGATTTTTTAATAATTTTATGAGCAATATAATAAATAACTGAATATCCGTTATTAATAATACCATCTAATTCTTTTTCTAAACGTTCTGCAACAATTGGTGGTAAATTATCACCATACATTTCGTGTGCAGTATTGTAGCATAATTCACGCAATAAATTTTCACAATTTTCAATAGTTGGTGTATATAACTTATCTTTTAAAGGTTTTACTGATTCAAGCGAATCTGCAATTAAATTGGTGTTTTTAACAACAATTTCATAAGCACGTTCTTCACCTAGATAGTTAAAAGCATCAAGCATTTCTCTCGTTGTTCTATAGTGTTGATCAGGGTTTACAAAATACTCCATCTTTTCCCTTGAATATGGCATTAATGGATGGTTTGCGTTTCCAATCGCTTTTGCACTAATAAAAACATCACGATATATTTTGTCTGAAGGATTTAAATAATGAACATCGCCTGTTGCAACAACAAGTTTTTGTTCTTCATCTGCTGCCTCAATAATATCTTTAATAAATTGATGAATAACATCAATGCTCTCTACTTCTTCCATATTTATCAAATATGAATAATTAGAATCAGGTTGTACTTCAATATAATCGTAAAATGAAACAACTTTTTTCAGCACTTCTTTAGTGCGTGTTTTTGCAGCATCAAAAACTTCACCATTGAAGCAAGCACTACCTAATAGTAGATGTTCACGTAATTTAATTAATAAACTCCGTGGTACTTTTGGGACATTTGCAAAATATTTAATATGTGATTCAGAAACTAATTTGAATAAATTTTTAATTCCTTCATTATCTTGAGCTAGTGCTACAACATGAAATGGTCTTAAATGTTTATAATGCTCTTCTTTTAGTTTTAACTCACCTAAATCAGCATGAGTCAAATGTGGATTATCTTTTGTTAAAACCGCAATCATTGCTTGCCAAACTTCATTTAAAACTTCCGCATCATAATCCGCACGGTGAGCAGCATCCTCATCGTATATAACATCCATATTGTTACAAAGTGCCCCTAATCTATGTCCTTTTGATTCAGGAAAAATATAACGGGCAAGTGCTAGTGTATCTATAACAGGATTTGAAAAAATATCCTCATTCACTTTACGACATGCTTCATTTAAAAAGCCAAAGTCAAAATCTGCGTTGTGCGATACTAATATAGCATCACCAATAAATTTTCTCATTTTATGCACTGCTTCAACTAAAGAATTTTGACCGACTAGCATATCATCAGTAATGCCCGTAATTTTTTTAATCTTTTTTGGTATCGGGCGATTTATTTCCACAAATAAATCAATTCGCTCACGAATCATACCTTGCGAAAATTTAACTGCACCAAATTCAATAATATCATCATACTTTGTTGATAAACCGGTAGTTTCAAAGTCAAATACTACATATTCTGCAGTTGAAAGTTCACGGTTGCATGGGTTTCTAATCGCATTTACTTCATCATCTATAACATATAATTCTGTACCATAAAGAATTTTAACATTATTATCCTTACCAGCTTTTTGGGCAGCAGGGAATGCTTGTACTACTCCATGATCAGTCACTGCTATTGCTTTGTGTCCCATTTGGGCAGCAAGACGAACATAATCTTCAATGTTAGTAACGCCATCCATAGTAGACATTTTGGTGTGTAAATGCAATTCAACGCGTTTATTTTCTTCATTATCAAGCCTTAATTCGTCAGGTGGTAACACATCAATGAATCTTGCCATTACAGCTAATTCTTTTGAATATTGATCATATGATGCAGATCCACGTACTCTAACGTTCATACCAATTTTAATGCTATGGAATTTGTCGGATGTAAAATACTTTCCACCTTCAAAGGCTTTGACGTGAATTGCATCTCCTCTTTCATCAGCAATTCCATAAACTACAATTAGTTTCCCTTTTTTCGTTGTGGTTTCTGAACAACTAAATACTTTTCCATTAAAATCAACATTTTCTGAATTAGTGTCAATTGCACCAATTTTTATAAGTTTAAAAGCACCATTATTAAAGTCGTTCTTTTTTTCTTCAAAAGGAACATATTCTTCAATTGCTTGTTCTGCATCTTCGTATTGTTTGTTTTTTCTTTGTTGGAAAAATTCCTCTTCATCAAAATTGTCGTATTCATCATAATCATCATCTACTTCAAAAGAATCTAACTCTTCAGAAACATATTGTTTTTCTTTTTTTTGAACAACAATTTCAAAATCATAATCTATTGTTTTTAATAGATTAATAAAACCTTCTAATTCGCTTTTTATTTTATTTTCATCTTCTGCGTCGATAATAATTTTATTATTTTCAAAATGATAGTCTTCCAAAAACGCTACGTTAGTTTTATCATAGTACCATTCTGTTAATAGACGATAAACATCTTCTTCATTAGGAGAAATATTATAATGATAATGAATTTCATAACGATAATCCTTGATTGTGTTTATTGCGGATAAAAATGTCATGAGCAATGGATAAGTCCAAGGAATATCTTTTCTAATTTCCATTAATAAAACTTTTTCACGGCGTCTTAAAGGATCCCATTCGCACACATCAAAAGACATATCGAAATCTTCGACATTTTTGATATTTATCTTTTTCAAAAATCTTTCAAAAACACTTCGATCCATTTACTTCACCAACTAACTTATATGCGAAAAATATCTCTACCAACAATAAATATCATTAAACCAAACAGTAAAATCATACCAACAGCAGAGATGATATTTTTTACCTTCTCTGGTATTTCTTTCTTTGTTATTGCTTCAATCGCCACAACTAATAAATGCCAACCATCTAGTCCAGGGAAAGGCAAAAGATTAAATATTGCTAAATTAACAGAAATTGTTCCCCATAAATATATATACGTACCGAAATTAGCATTTTTTAGGACTACACTTGAAGCCGATAAAATAGCCACCGGTCCTCCAATTTGATCCCAGTTTTTACCAACAAATAATCCTCCTAAAGTTTTAGCAATTAAAATAGTGTTATTTCCAAAATCTGAGAAAGTAGTTGTTATTACTTTACCAAAGCTTCCCAAATGACGATAATAAACATATTGTCCAACCCCCATCTTTTCCCAAGTTTTTCTACCACTTTCAAGGACAAATTTTCCATCTTTCATTGCTGGAGATAAAGTTAATGTAATTTGCTTTGATTCGTCAGTAGTTGTATTCTCTTTGACATAATGAATAGTAACTTCCATTTTGTCATCTTCTGTCACTGGCAAAATATCTTCGGTGTATGAAAAACCATATTCGCTATACCATAGATCATTAAAATCTTTAATGTCCCCACTTTTTGATGAACATGCATTTGAATCACCGTTGATAGTACATTTTTTATCAATTCTAATGATATAATCTCCCGTTTCAATATCAAATGATTTATATTCCTCACTAGTAATTTTTTCACCCTCAATAATTGTTACTTGATTAGTGTAATTAGCCTGAGGAAAGAAAGCATTATTTACAAAAAACAAAGTGAATCCAAGAATAAAGTTTAAGGTTATACCTGCAACCATGATAATCGCACGTTTCCACTTCTTAATCCCTAGCAAGCTTCTTTCTGGTGGTACTGATCCATCTGTGATTTCCACACCTTCACCATACATTGAAACGAATCCACCTAGTGGAATTGCGCGCAACGCATATGTGGTTTCACCTTTTTTGAATTTTAAAAGTCTTGGACCAAATCCAATTGCAAATTCATTTACGTAAACATTAAAAAGCTTAGCCATTGAAAAATGTCCAAGTTCATGAATAGTAATTAATAAGCCTAAGCTTAAAATAAAAAGTAATACTGACCATATACTGATTGATGATGCTAATATCATAAATTATTCTCCTTTATTAATCTTCTAACTTCTTCTCTTGCCCACTTATCCGCATCTACAAGATCTTGAACAGTAGGATTTTGAACAATTTCATGTCGCTCCATAACTTCTTCAATTATCTTTTCAATACTTAAAAATTTGATTTCTTTTCGTAAAAATGCATAAACTGCTTCTTCGTTAGCGCCATTAAGTACTGCTGGCATCGTTCCACCAATTGCTATAGCCTTTTTGGCATAACCGACACAAGGATATCTCTTAGGATCAAACTTTCTAAAATGGAAAGTTCCAAATTCGTCAAGAGGTAAACTAGCAAAAGTGTTTTTTACCCTTTTATTTCTAAATAACGCATGGCTAATTGGTATTCGCATATCAGCCGGACCAATATCAGCCAAGAATGAACCATCTTCAAATTCGACTAGAGAATGAATTTTTGATTCGTCATGTAACAAGACATCAATCTTATCAATTGGAAAATTGAATAAATGATATGCTTCAATTATCTCAAATCCTTTATTCATCATTGTTGCACAATCAATAGTTATTTTTTGTCCCATATTCCATGATGGGTGTTTTAAAGCATCTTCGACTGTGACATTTTCTAATTCATTACGATTTAGATCTCTAAAGCTTCCACCAGAAGCTGTCAAAACTAATTTTTTAGCTTTTTTATTACCTTTTAAACATTTTGCAAGTGCCACATGTTCACTATCAATTGGGTATAATTTAGTATTTGTCTTTTTTAGTAATTGATTTACTAAATTTCCACCAACAACTAGAGATTCTTTATTTGCTAGTGCTAAGTCTCTCCCGTTTTCTAAAGCACAAATAGTTGGTAAAAATCCAACAAATCCAACAAGTGCATTAACAACCAAATCACATTCCACTTGTTTAATTAATTCTAATAATCCATCATCACCATAAGAAAATTTAATATGTGGATATATTTTCTCTAATTTTTCTTTGTCACTTTTATTTTTTACAACAACAAACGATATTGTTTTAAACTCTTTTAAAATCTCATCGACACAGTTAATTCTTTCTCCAACCGAAAAGCCACATAGCACAAATTTACGCTTATGTCTTCTAATTATATCAAGAGTTTGTGATCCTATAGATCCAGATATACCAAGTACTATTAAACGTGTCATACTATGCTAAAAGGCTCCAGTTATTTCCCATAAATATTATGATTATTGAAACGATTAAAGAAGTTACGAAAAGAGAATCTAATCTATCTAATACCCCTCCATGTCCTTTTAGAATAGTACCAAAATCTTTTATTCCGTAATTTCGTTTAATTGACGAAAATATAAAATCACCTAAATTTGCAGTTATTGGCATTGCTAGTGAAAGAATAATAATGTTATAGAAATGTTCAACGTCCAAAATTCCTTTAAGCAAAGGTTTATCGGCCTTAGCAAGAATAAATGCAAACGCAAAACTGATAATTGCAGATACTAATACTCCTCCAATAAAACCTTCCCAGGTCTTTTTTGGCGAAATTCTTGCGTTCATTTTATTTCTTCCAAAAAGAATTCCAAAGAAATATGCACCTATATCTGATAAAAAGCTACCAATTACAACATAAATAAATAATGTGGAATTGGATATATCAAGCACTCCATGATTCATTCCGTGCAAATGGGCCGGATAGAATCTTAAAAACAAAGCTGATTGAATTGATATTCCTATAAACACCATCATTGTACATAAATATGTCGCATCAGAAATGTTGAATTTATTATGATTCAATGTCATAAAAAACAATGTTAAGAATCCCACAGCTATACCAATTATAGAAATATTTAATGTGCTAAATCCCGTAGCAAACGACCATTGAGTTATGTCCCATCCGTACGTATTTAAATTTGTTTTTATAAAAACCCAATAAATAAACGAATATGTCATTATATGGATGAAAACATGCAAGAAAATGTTATATGATTTATTTTTTGGAGCATTAATAAATTCATGACACGCAAAAAATGATGCCACAAAAGACAGTGACGCAAAAAACCAATTACCGAAAAGTAAACACGGAACGCATAAAACAAGTAACACTACGGATGTAATAATGCGTTGTACCATAGATTTTTTTGAATCATCACTCAATTTATTCATTCTTTAATCCTCCGAATCTGCGATTACGTCCTTCATAAATCTCTAAGCATTTAATTAATTCTTTTTTTGTAAAACTAGGCCACGGAGTAAGCGGGAATATCATTTCCGCATATGCCAACTCCCAAAGCATATAATTAGAAATTCTTTGTTCACCAGAAGTTCTAACCATTAAATCCACTGGTGGTAATCCATTGCACATCATATAACTTTCAAAAGTAGATTCATCAATGACATCTAAATCTAATTTGCTATCCTTTACATCTTCTGCCATCTTTTTAGCAGCACGAACAATTTCATCTTTACCACCATAATTAAGACAAATATTAAAAACGTGTTTAGTTAGGTGTTCGGTCAAATCCATTGATTTTCTAATTGTATCTTGAGTATGTTTTGGTAATTTATTTATATCACCCATTAAATGAATTCTTGTTCCACGTTCAATCATCTCAGCGATATTGTCATTAAAAAAATCATCAAGGTAATTGAATAAGTGATCAATCTCGTCTTGTGGCCTTTTCCAGTTTTCTGTAGAAAAAGCATAAAGGCTAATACAATATATGCCTAAATCATCGCAAGCACGCAAAATTTCAATAACTCTTTTGCATCCTTCTTTGTGTCCTAAATGGCGAGGTAAAAGTCTTTTTTTTGCCCATCTACCATTACCATCCATAATAAAAGCAATATGATCTAATTTTTTTGTTAATTTGAATTCTTCTTTTCTCATATTTGCCACCAGCCTAACTTATTTATATTATACATTTTATGTACTAATATAAATAGTGAAAAATTTAAAAGTTTGTTTCATAAATATGTCAGGCGTAATTCACCATATCTAATTCATGTAATTAATTAAAAAAGTCAGCGTCAAGCTGACTTAATTAAATTTCCATTATTTCTTTTTCTTTTTTTGCAACTGATGCATCAATTGCTTTTACTGCATCATCAGTTTCTTTTTGAATATCATTTTCTAAAGATTTTGCAATATCTTCAGGCAAATCCTTATCCTTTTTAACTTTATCCATAAAGTCACGACGAACATTTCTTACTGCGACTTTAGCTTCTTCGCCGTATTTTTTTGCTGTCTTAACCAAATCACGTCTTCTATCTTCTGTTAATGTTGGGAAGACTAAACGAATAGAATCTCCATCATTAATTGGATTTACACCTAGATTTGCTTCGTTAATTGCAGTAATTATTGCTTTTAAATCATTACGATCGAATGGTTTAATAACTAATACATTAGCTTGTAAATTTGTAATAGATGCAATATAAGTAACTGGAGTTTTTTCCCCATAATAATCTGCTTTAACATCTGCAATTGTTGCTGCGGAAACTCTTCCAGCACGTAATGTGCTGAGTGCTTTTTCAAAGTTTTCATGTGCAGCAGCCATTTTTTCTGCACATTCAAGTATTAATTCATCTTGTTCCATTTTTTATTCTCCTTTTCTGATGGTTGTACCTACATCTTCACCATCAACTAACTTACGAATATTATCTATATCATTCATGTTGAAAACACGAACTTCAATGTCTTGATTTTTAAGTAATGCAACTGCAGTATTATCCATAACTTTTAAATCCCTATTTAACATTTCATTAAATGTGAGAGTCTTAATGAACTCTGCCGATTTATCAGTTCTAGGATCTGCGGAATAAACACCATCAACACCATTTTTAGCCATTAAAATTGCATCTGCTTCAATTTCCATTGCACGTAGTGTTGCACATGTATCAGTTGTAAAGTATGGATTACCTGTTCCACCTGCAAATACAACTACACGACCTTTTTCCAAATGTCTAATTGCTCTTCTTCTGATATAGTATTCTGCAACAGAACGCACTTCAATTGCGCTACAAACACGGCATTCAAGTCCAACATGTTCAAGGGCACTTTGTAAAGCTAGAGCATTAATAATTGTGCCAAGCATTCCCATATAATCAGCGGTGCTTCTTTCAATACCAATTTGTTCTGCAAGTTTACCACGCCAAATATTTCCTGCTCCAACAACAACGGTTACTTGAATTCCTTTCTCTTGCATCATTTTAATTGCTTCTGCAACTTTATCTAAACTATGTGCCTCAAGAATTACTTTATTGTTTTTATCCGCCAAAGCTTCTCCACTAAGTTTTAATACGACACGTTTATATGTGCTCATAGTGTTTCCTCCTTATTATGAAAAGAACACTCAAAAAGAGTGTTCAATTGATTAATTATTAATTTGACTCATTACTTCTTGAGCAAAGTCGTCTTTACGTTTTTCGATACCTTCGCCAACCATGTAACGAATGAATCTAACAACTTTTAAATCACGTTGTTTTAAGAAATTGCCAACAGTGCAACCTGGTTCTAACAAGTATTCTTGTTCTGCTAAAGTTGTTTCTGCTAATTGCTTATTAACTTTACCTTCAATAATCTTTTCAACAACTGCTTCTGGCTTATTTGCTAATTTCTCATCGGTTTTTGCAGCTTCCATTTGAATAGCTTTTTCATGTGCTAAAACTTCTGCTGGAATGTCTTCTTTAGAAACATATGATGGGTTATTAGCAGCAATATGCATTGCTAAACCTTTTGCGTCATCACTTGCTTTATTTACAACAACTAAAACAGAGATTTTGCCACCCATGTGGATGTATGTGCCAAATCCTTCGCCTTCGTTTAATTTAACGATTTCATAACGTCTTAAATCTAATTTTTCACCAATTTTAACAGTAGCATTGGTAAATAATTCTTTGATTTCAGCATTTTCTTTTGCTTCTTCAACAGTAGGAATTTCGTTTTTCAAAATAATTTTCGCAACTGATTCTACTAATTCTTTGAATGCATCTGATTTTGCAACGAAATCTGTTTCAGAGTTAACTTCAATGATAATTGCTTTACCGCAATGATCACATGATTTAACAAATGTTAAACCTTCTGCAGCAATACGACTTGCTTTTTTAGCAGCTTTAGCAATACCTTTTTCTCTTAACCAGTCACAAGCTTTTTCGATATCGCAATCGCATTCTTCAAGTGCCTTTTTGCAATCCATCATGCCAGCACCAGTACGTTCACGCAATACTTTAATTAATTCGATAATAGGTTTTGCCATGGTAATTACTCCTTATCTTCTGAAGCTTCTTCTTTTGCAGCAGGTTTTCTTCTTGGTTTACGAGCTGGCTTTTCTTCAGCCTTTTCTTCACCTTTGTCTTCTGCTTTTTCTTCTTCGACTTTTTCTTCTGCTTTTTCTTCAGCTTTTAAAGCATCAGTCATAGTTACTTCTTTTTCATCTTCATCTTTTGTATATGCAACAAGTGTTTGTCCACCTTTTGCTTCAACGATAGCGTCTGCTAATACAGCTAAAATTAAGTGAACTGAACGGATTGCGTCATCATTTGCAGGAATTGCATAATCGACTTCTTCTGGATCTGCATTTGTATCACAAATACCAAAGACAGGGATTCCTAATTTGCGTCCTTCAGCAACTGCATTGTGTTCCATACGTGGATCAACAACGATAATTGCATTAGGTACTTTACGCATTTCTTTAATACCTTCTAGGTTTTTAGTTAATTTGTCTTGTTCTTTTCTTAAAAGAGCAACTTCTTTTTTAGGCATTACATCAAATGATCCATCATCAGCCATTTTTTCTAATTCTTTTAAATGACGAATTGAATTTGTAATTGTCTTAAAGTTTGTTAATGTACCACCTAACCAGCGGTTTGTGATGTAGAAAGAACCTGAACGGTTTGCTTCTTCAATAACTTCTTCTTGAACTTGTTTTCTTGTTCCTACGAATAAAACTTTTCCGCCTTCTTCTACAATTTTCTTTAATGCTGCGTAAGCTTCTTCAATCTTAACAACAGTCTTTTGGAGATCAATAATGTATACTCCATTTCTTGAACCATAAATGTATTTTTTCATTTTTGGGTTCCATCTTCTTGTTGGGTGTCCAAAGTGTGCACCAGCTTCAAGAAGTTTTTTCATTGTAATGACAGGTGTTGCTTCATCTGGCATAACATCTGCCATTGTTTGTTCTTCTACAAGAACTTCCTTTTCTTCACTCATTTTTGAGTCCTCCCTTTTGTTATTTCCTCCACCACTTCGAACATCATCCCTCAAACATAAGGCACCCGTGTGCATTTGAGACGTGGACTATGAATCCATGGTGTGTGTAGTCCTGAAAACTCAGGCTTAGATATTGTATCATAGTAAGTATTACTATGCAATTAAAATTGTTAAAAGCACAAAAGAAAACACAGTCTAATTAAACTGTGTTCCATTTACTTAGTTATTATTTTTAATTTGGCGACGAATGTAGCCTCCTAAAGAAATTCCTGAAAGGATTATTCCAACGACTACATTTATGATTATTGAACGAACAGCCACATCATTATTAAGAGCTTCAGCAAAAGTATACCCATATATCGCACCTTCAATTGCAAGACAAATTAGTTCAGCAATAACAATATCAATAACAGTAATTACACAAGCCATTACGTATTTGTACTTTGAATCATCCAAAGGATTCAATTTTGTATACACAATAGCAAATAAAATACCCATACCAGCTCCTGCTATTCCTGCAATAAATCCAACAAAGTTTAAAATAATCCAGCCGGCAACTCCACCAAATGAAGCTAGAAAGCCTAATAAAGTTCCTTTAATTCTATCTGGCATAATATATCCACCTCACATTAAAATATAATACCTTTCTAAGAAGGCTTGTGTCAATTTTTTTTCTTCGCTCTAGGGTGAGCTTCTACATATTCTGATTTCATAGCCTCAGTAGTAACATGAGTATAGACTTGTGTTGTTGAAATAGAAGAGTGTCCAAGCATTGATTGTATTGTTCTTAAATCCGCGCCACGCTCTAGAAGATGTGTTGCAAAAGTATGACGCAACATATGTGGATGAAGATCTAAAAATACGCCCGTTTTCATTTCAATTTGTTTTAGAATATATTCTAATCCTCTTATAGTTAGCTTATTTCCTTTGTTATTCAAAAAGAATACAGTAGGTAATTCTTCACTATTAGATTGCATGAGCAATGTTGCCCTTAAATTTTTTAAATACTTCATCATTGCCTCTTTTGCCACTGGAGAAAATGGTACTAATCTTTCTTTAGAACCCTTACCAAATACTTTTACAATTCGATTTGAAAAATCAATATCACTTATTTCTAAATTTATCAATTCAGACGCACGCAAACCAGAAGCATAAAGTAATTCAATAATTGCTTGATCTCTTTGTTGCAAAGCATCTTTTCTTTCCATATTTGCCTTTAAAAGTCTTTCAATTTCATCTTCATACAACACTTTTGGATAAGATATTTCCGGCTTTGGTGAATTTATCGCTAAAAACGGATTATATTTTATATATTGATTTGTTTCTAAAAAGCCGTAAAAACTTCTCAAAGCACTAAGTCTTCGTTTAATAGTTCTTTTTGATATATCGTTTAATCTTTCATAACTTAAAAAGGTACGAATAAATGTTGTATTTACCTTTAACGGGTTAATTTTTTTGTTGAAAGCATACTTATAAAACTTGTCTATGTCTCTTAAATAACTTTCAATTGTACGTTCCGAAAATCTTTTTTCTAGTCGAAGATAATTGGTATATGATGAAAGTTCATCACTTTCTATTAATGGCTTATACATTGTTATCACCTAACCACTTATCAAGCGATTCTAATGCTTCATATGATAATTCTAATTTTTCTTCGCGTTTTAATATTCCATAATTTGCATTCATAGGAGCAAAATTGGATGGAGAACAGACACTTAAATAATTTAACAGCGCCCCAATCATAGTATTTATAGGCGGTAGTGTTTCTTCTAATTCATTGATGCGACGCAAAACATTAATACCTGCAATAATACCTGTGGCAGCTGATTCAACATACCCTTCTACTCCAGATAATTGACCTGCTATAAAAATGTTGTTGAATTTTTTTAATGACAAATCTTTATTTAAATGTTTTGGTGCGCAAATGTATGTATTTCTATGCATTAAACCATATCTTACGAATTTTGCATTTTCTAATCCAGGTATTAATGAAAAAACTCTTTTTTGCTCTGCATAAGTTAGATTAGTTTGAAATCCAACCATATTATATAAACTACCAACTACATTATCTTGACGCAATTGCACAACAGCAAAAGGACGATCTTCTGGTGTGCGTCTTAATCCCATTGGTTTTAATGGGCCATAACGAAGAGTTTTTTCTCCTCTTTTAGCCATTGCCTCAATTGGCATACATCCTTCAAAATATTTTTTATCAAAATCATGTAATTTTGCTAATTCAGCATTAATAAGTTCATTATAGAATATTTTATATTCTTCCTCATTCATTGCACAATTTATATAGCTATTATCACCTTGTTCATATCTTGATTTAAAATATGCTTTATTAAAGTCAATGCTATCCTTTTCTATTATTGGTGCACATGCATCAAAAAACGAAAACATTTGATCGTTTGTCATTTGTTGAAGTTTATCAATTATGTTTTGGCTAGATAAAGGTCCCGTGGCAACAATAATGTATGCATCTTCTTCAATAGAAGAAAATTCCTCATTATGAAAATGTACTAGTGGTGACTCTAAAAGCTTATCAGTAATTCTTTTTGCAAATAAATCACGATCAACAGAAAGAGCATTTCCTGCTGGAACTTGCGTTTCATACGCCACTTCCATTGTAATGCTTCCCATGTGGCGCATCTCTTCTTTTAATAATCCGCAAGCATTATCTAAATTATTAGACTTTAAAGAATTAGAGCATACCAATTCCGCAAAATAACTCGTATGATGTGCTCCAGTGTTTTTTATTGGTCGTTGTTCATATAGTTCAACTTCTATACCATGATTAATTAGATAATAAGTTGCTTCTACTCCAGCAAGGCCTGCTCCAACTACAATAACTTTTTTCTTCATAAAATCACCGAAAATATTATATCACAACTTCGCATAATCTAAATACAAAGTGAAAGAAAAAGAGAACTATTTTGTTCTCTTTGACTTACTATATTTTTCCATATGATGGCAATTTGGATAATTGCTACAACCAATAAACTTCGAGAATTTACCTCTCTTTACAATTAAATCTCCACCACAATCTGGGCACTTACCAACAATTTCTATTTTTGTTTCTTTTGCATTTGATTCATCATTCATAACAAAAGTGCATTTAGGGAAATTGCTACAGCCGTAGAAAGATTGTCCTTTTTTATTTTTTCTTAAGACAAGCGGCGATCCACAGTCTGGACAAATCGGTGCATCACTTGGTATTTCTTCTTTAGCTTTTGGCACAACATAATGGCAATGTGGATAATTTGAGCATGCTTCAAACTTGCCATATTTAGAATTTTTATAAACAAGTGGTGATCCACATTTCGGACAAATATTCCCGCTTGGTTCATCTTTGACTTTTTCAATGTTGTTTTTGGCAAAATCTAGTTGTTTTATGAAACTATCATAGAATGTTTGTAGAAGTTCTAAACGGGATTCACTACCAGCAACAATTTCATCCAAATTCTTTTCCATTTGAGCAGTGAATGATGGATTAACCAAATTTGTAAAATATTCTTCTAACAATTCATCAGTTTTGATTCCTTGATCTGTTGGAATAAGTGTGCCAGATTCAACATTTACATATTTTCTTGCTTTTAATATTTCAATTGTTGAAGCATATGTTGAAGGTCTTCCAATTCCGACTTCTTCCATAGTTTTAACAAGTTTAGCTTCGCTAAATCTTGCTGGTGCTTTAGTGAAATGTTGCTCTTTGGTAACTTTTTTCACATCAAATATATCTTCTTCTTTTATAATAGGTAAACTCTTTTCATCTTCATCACTACTATTAAATAAGACTGAGTGACCATTAAAGATATTTACCGTTCCACTTGTTTTTAAAATAACATCATTTGATCTAAATTTTACGGTAGTAACTTCATCAATTTTTGCAGACATTAATGAAGCTAATGCACGATTATAAATTAACGAATATAATTTATATTCATCATTTGATAAATATTGCTTTATTGCATCTGGGGAACGAGTTAAAGATGTTGGTCTTATAGCTTCATGTGCATCTTGAATAACTGTCTTAGATTTTTTTGTTTTAACTTTGCCAACATAATCATCACCAAAGTTTTCTACGATGTATCTTTTTGCTCTTTCTTCAAATACTGGTGAAAGGCGTGTAGAATCTGTACGCATATATGTAATTAAACCAACTGTTTCTTGGCCGACTTGAACACCTTCATATAACTTTTGTGCAACTAATGAAGTTTTCTTTGTAGAAAATTTATAACGATTAAATGCTTCTTGTTGCATTGTCGATGTTGTAAAAGCAGGTTTTGATTCCACTGATCGTCTTTTCTTATCTATTGATAATACTGTGGCTGTTTTAGCTAAAGATTTTTCAATTTCAAGAGCCTCTTTTTCACTAGAAATTTTTTCTTTATCTACTACTACCTTTAATTTTGTCTTGCCTGACGCTAATGTAACATCTATTGTCCAATACTCTTCTGGTTTAAATTTAGCAATTTCTTTTTCTTGATCTACAAGTAATTTTAATGACGAAGATTGAACTCTACCAGCAGAACGAGATTTTATCTTGCTTTGCAATAAACTTGATAGTTTAAAACCAATAATACGATCTAAAATTCTCCTTGTTTCTTGCGAAGCAACAAGGTTCATATCAAGTGTTCTTGGATTATTTAGAGCTTCTGCAATAGATGGTCTTGTAATTTCATGAAATTCTAGACGCTTAGTAGTTTTAACATCTAAACCTAAGATTTCCATCAAATGCCATGCGATAGCCTCACCTTCACGATCGGGGTCGGTTGCAATAATAACTTCTTCTGCCTCTTTAGCATTCTTTTTCAAGTCTTTCACAACAGGCATCTGTTTAGATTGAATTTCATAGGACGGCTTAAAACCATTATCAATATCAATACCTAATCCGCTTTTTCCTCTAATAGATAAATCACGGACATGTCCTAAAGAAGCAATTACTTTATAATCTTCACCGAGATATTTTCCAATTGTATGGCACTTTGTTGGTGATTCTACAATAACTAGTTTCATAAAAATCGCTCCTTCTAGATATCAATTATCAAGTTATTATATGCCGTTTGTCAAACATTTTTTTCTTTATATATATATTTATTTATACTAAATAAAAATTTTTTGTTAAATCGACTAATTTTTATTCTCTAACTCAAAAATTATGTCGTTTGCGTTCTCAACTAAAATCGCTCCATCTTTTATAAGATTGTTATTAGCTGTCTCATCATCAATTGGATGTGGTGTGCAAAATATAGGCTTTCCCATATTAAGGGCCATTGAAATAGTTATTCCCGTTCCAGAATTAGCCTTAAATTCTGGCACAAATACACCTTCACATAAAGCAGCTAAAATGCGATTTCTCTTGGGAAAATTTTCTTTTATAATTGTTGTATCTGTTGGATATTCGCTTATCACTAGACCATTTTCTTGAATCCGTTTATATATACCAAAGTTTTGTTTAGGATAACATAAGTCAATACCAGTGCCTAAAACCGCTATTGTTTTTCCGCCATTATCAAGAGCGACTTGATGAGCGAAAGAGTCTAGTCCTTTTGCCATTCCAGAAACAACTATATAATCATTTTGCACTAATTCTTTTGTTATATTCAAAACACATAGTTCTCCATATTGGCTGCAATTTCTTGACCCAACTATTGTTATTTTTTTCTTTGCGTTTAAAAGATTAATATCACCATAATAAAAAAGCACAAACGGTGGTTTATAGCAATCTTTTAAACTTGTAGGATAATTTTCATTTAATATAGTAATATAATTACTTTTATTTTTGGTTTTCAAAGACAAAAACTCTTGCTCAGAAAAATCTTTTTTTAATTTAATTGCTTCATAAATTTTATCCCAATCGCCATTATACTTCAAAGAAAGATACAATAATATTTCATCTGCAGTTATCAAAAAAATCACCTTCTATAATACATATAGTTGGTGATTTTTAAAAAAGCGTTAATTGTTTTTGTTTTAGTTTTTTTATTGGACCATAAGTTTGGCGATGTACATGAGGAATTGCTCCATATTTATCTAAAGCTTCAAGATGCACTTTAGTACCATATCCTTTATGATTAGCAAATCCATATTGTGGATATTTTTTATCAAGTTCAATTAGCAAATTGTCCCTAGTTACTTTAGCTAAAATCGAAGCACATGCAATGTTAAATGATTTTGCATCGCCTTTTACTATCGCCTCGACAGGAACATTTTCATGAAGGAGTGGCATGCAATCTGTTAAAACCATTTCATATTTGTGATGTAGTTCTCTCAAAGCTTTTTCCATTCCTAACCTTGATGCTTCATAAATATTAATTTCATCAATTTCATCAGCACTTATTTCAACAATTGCATAAGCAATAGCTTCTTTTTTAATAATTTCAAAAAGTTCTCTTCGTTTTTTATCTGTTAATTGTTTAGAATCATTAACATCATCGTTTTTAAAATTATGAGGCATAATAACCGCCGCACACACAACTGGTCCTGCCAAAGGTCCGCGACCAGCCTCGTCACATCCTGCAATATAAGTTAAACCTTCCTCATAATACTTTAATTCATAATCTAACATATCAGACACGCTCCAAAGATATCTTACCAATAAGACCATCTTTAAATTCTTTAAGTATTAATGTGGTTGCTTTATTTATATCTGCGCTTCCTTTATTTAATAAGCCGCGTTTAAGAGCTATTTTATTAAGTGTCTCATAATTGCTCTCTTCAGCATCAACTTCAATTTTAAAGCGTGTTTCTAAATCATTTAGATAATATTTCTTTAAATAATTCAAAAGAATATCTGCCAAATCATCAATTGGCAAAATATTTTCTTTAATTGATCCAATAAGTGCAAGATTAATTGCTTTGTTTTTATCTTCATAATTGGCAGGTAAAATACCTGGAGTATCTAAAAGCTCAAAAGAATTATCAACCTTTATCCATTGTTGCGCTCTTGTGTGTCCTGGAGTATTTTGTACAGATGCTGCATTTCTTTTAGAAATACGATTAATTAAAGTTGATTTTCCAACATTAGGTATTCCAATAATCATCGCGCGAATTGGTTGAGGCTTCATTCCTCTTTTTAATTCTTTTTTATGTTTTTCTTCGCCCAAAATGTTTATCTTATTTTCTATTACATTAATTAATTTCTTTTCATTTAAATTTAGACACACCACTAAGTGACCAAGATTAGTAAAATACTTTTCCCATTCTTTGGTAACTTTTTCATCTGCTAAATCTGCTTTAGTTAATATTAAAAGTCTTTTCTTGTCCTTAGTGATTTTAAATAGTTTTTCATTACGACTGGAAAGTGGTGCGCGTGCATCCAAAAGTTCAATAATTACATCGACAATTTTTACTCGTTCTTCAATTTGAATTGTCGCTTTTTTCATATGGCCTGGGAACCAATGTACATTTTTTTCTTGCATAAATGGTCACCTTAAAACCATCTTGGTTTTATTGTACTACAAGCATTATTGTCACTTTCAGAGCATTTTTCTTTATAAATTACTTTTAATACTCCTAAGATATGCTCTTTGGATAGAGCACCTCTATTTCTTGAATCTGCAGATGCACCTCTATTATCGCCCAAACAAAAATACGAGTCACTTGGAATTACGTATTCTTCAAAACATCCATATGCATTCGGTCTATAAGTATTGGATTTAGCCACTGTTAAAAATGGTTCTTCTATAATTGATCCATTAATTAAGACGTCACCATTTGCTTCTATTTTAATTTTTTCACCAGGTAATCCAATAACTCTTTTAATAATGTCATGTTCATTAGAGGTATCGTTATCCACTTCAACAATTACAATATCAAATCTCTTAATATGATTTATTGCATATTTTGTGGTTTTCATTAAACCAAAATCACCATTATGTAATGTAGTTTCCATTGAATTACCAGAAACAACTATTTCATCATAACAAATATTGCGGTAGAGAAAAACACCTGCCAGACCTAAGCATAAAACTATGCCGACAGTTAGAATAATATCTATTACCTTAGTAGTCTTTTTTTTCATATTCTTTCTACCTTTCTTAATAATTATAATTGAAGTTATAATTATTTACAAACTTTAATATTTGTAACCATAACCAAATATTAACTTAACAATATTATTAGTTTTTACAAAACAAACAAAAAATGCTCCCGATTGGAAGCATTTTGAGTCACTATTTTCAAATTAAAGAATTGTTTTAATACGTGCAGCCTTACCAGAACGTTCACGGATGTAGAAGATTTTGTTACGACGAACTTTACCTCTTTTAACAACTTCAATTCTATTGATAGTTGGTGAATGCAGAGGGAATGTTCTTTCAACGCCGATACCACTGCTCATTTTTCTAACAATGAATGTCTCGCTGACTCCGCCACCACGGCGTGCAATAACAACACCTTGGAATAATTGTAATCTTTCTTTTCCGTTTTCAATAATTCTTACATAAACATTGATTGTATCACCAGTTTTGAAATCTGGGATATCTTTTCTGAGTTGGGACTTTGAAATTTCATTAACTAAATTATTATTCATAATTTCCACTCTCCTTTTCGTTATCTTAGGATGTTCATTCGAGTAGTGAGCTCCAGCGGACCATCTGCAGCGCTTTTTCAAAACGCTTTGTTATTCTAACAAATTAATTACATTTATTCAAGTGTTTTTATAAGCAATATTGCTTATATCAAAAATTAAAGAGCATTTTAGTGTAAATAGGCTATTTTTTGTTGTATGATTTAAATTGTTTAAAGGGGCGATACACATGGATATAAAAGATAGATTTATCGATTATGTCAAAATTGATACACAAAGCGATGAAAGTTCAAATACTTACCCATCCACTATGAAACAATTAGATTTGGCAAAGAAACTTGTAAAGGAATTACAACAATTAGGTATAAGCAATGCATATCTAGATAAGTATGGCATTGTATACGCTAAAATTCCTGCAAATTGCGAAGATATCAAAGTTAAGATTGGATTTATTGCACACATGGATACATCTCCTGATTGTTCAGGAAAAGATGTTGAGCCACGTATTATTGAAAAATATAACGGAGAAGATATTCTTCTTAACAAAGATGAAAAAATCATTTTAGATACTAAAACATTCCCAAGTTTATTAAAGAACATTGGCGAAACACTTGTAGTTACTAATGGTAAAACATTATTAGGCGCTGATGATAAAGCTGGAATTGCAATTATTATGACCTTTATTGAAAAATTGTTAGCTTCCAATATAAAACATGGTCAAATTAGTATTGCATTCACACCTGACGAAGAAATTGGGCGTGGAACTGATAATTTCGATATTAAAGAATTTGATGCAGATTATGCTTACACTCTTGATGGTGGAGACATCCATTATATCGAATATGAAAATTTCAATGCTGCTTCTGCCACTGTAAAAATACATGGGGTAAGTATTCATCCAGGATCTGCCAAAGATAAAATGATTAATTCGATTTTAGTTGCAGAGGAATTCAATGATTTATTACCTAGTGATATGATTCCAAGCAAAACCGAAGGTTATCAAGGTTTTAATCATCTTTGCGAGATAAAAGGAAGTTGTGAATACACCGAAATGGAGTATATTATTCGAAATCACACTAAATCCATATTTGAAAAGCAGAAAAAAGATTTTGAAATTGCAAAAAATATTTTAAATCATAAATATGGATATGAAATTGTTGAACTAGTAATAGAAGATTCCTATGAAAATATGCGTACATACATTGAAAAAGATCCTCGTTCTTTAGATCACATTGTCGATGTTTATAAAAGACTAGGTATCACCTATGAGTTTGAACCAATTCGTGGTGGAACTGATGGTGCTAGATTAACAGTATTAGGTCTTCCAACACCAAACCTAGGTACAGGAGGATATAACTACCACGGAAGATTTGAATATGCATCACTTACTCAAATGAGTAAGATGGTTGAAATTCTTTTAGAACTTGTAAAATAGATAAAAAACCACTTCATAATTGAAGTGGTTTTAATTTATAAATTTATATTTTTTTACAGCAACGGCATTATTGCTGTTAACGCAAATGATACAACAAATAAACCAGCAACAATGTAAATTGGTACACTTACTTCTTTTCCTCTTCTTGCGATTAACATCATTAATACATAACAAATTAATCCTATACCAATTCCAGTAGCAATTGAGTATGCAAGAAGTGAAAATATCACAGTAATAAATCCTGTAAATGCTACGATACGATCTTTAAAGTCTATATCTTTAAAATTGCCTACAAATATCATTGCACCGACACAAACCAAAGCTGGAGCAGTAACTGATCCTGCGGTAAAAATTGAGAATACTGGGTAAATGAAAGCTGATAATAAGAACATTAATCCTGCAATTACAGCTGCAAATCCTGTCTTGGCGCCCATTTCTACACCGACATTACTTTCTGCAAATGAAGTAACAGTTGATGTTCCTAACGGACCACATACAGCTGCACCAATTGAATCAGCAAGTACTGCTTTTTGATAATTCTGCATTTTACCATTTTCATCAATGATACCCGTATTTCTTCCAACAGCAAGTAATGTTGCAGTTGTATCAAATAAGTTAACAAACATTAGTGAGAAAATAGCAACATATGAAGTTGGAGTTGTTAGAACTTTTAATAAATCCTCTCCAAATTCTTGTCCGCTATAATCTGTGAATAAGCCAAATGCAAATACTTTATCCACACCGTTCATTCCCCATGTAACATTTGAATCATGCCATGGTGCAATTGGCAATTTACATTCGAGTTCTTTTAAAATTTCACTTGTATACTGCCACTTAAATATTCCTGACTTTGGATCAAGTATATCTAGACCAAACTCAATTGCACCTGTTTTTATCATAATTGAAGATGTAATGACACCTGCAACAGCTGCTACTAAAATACAAATAGGAATTGCTAAATTTGATACAATTTTATTTTTAGAAAACATTAGAACAAAGCACAAAATTACTGTCACTAAAGCAATAATTGTTGATGGATTTAACAAACTACCAAGTTCTACTAAAGTTGAACCTCCAACAACAATTCCCGAATTTCTTAATCCAACAAAGCAAATAAACGCTCCTAAAGCACTTGAAATAATATATTTAATATCTTTAGGTATCGACTCAATTATGATTTTTCGAACAGGAGTCAATGAGAATGCAAAAAACAATAAACCTGAAATAGTTAATAAAATCATGCATTGTTGCCATGTATATTGACTTCCTTGACATATTGTATAAGCTAAATATGCATTTAGCCCCATACCAGCACTCAAAACAACTGGATAATTTGCGACAAATCCCATGATGAATGTCACTAAAGCACCAACAATCGCGGTCATAGCAAATACACCCGATTTATCCATTCCCATGGCGTTTAATATTGAAGCATTAACCGGCAAGATATAACACATTGCAACGAATGTAATTAAACCACCAATTATTTCGCTTTTTAAAGATGATTTTCTTTCTGAGATGTGAAAGAATTTATCAATAAAATTTTTCATAAAAAATTTACCTCTTTCTCAACTTTATTAGTTTATCATATAAAGCGCTTTCGTTCAAAGGAAATATTTTATATAGTGTTAAGTAAAAATACTTGACATTAATTATAGTCTTATATATAATCAGTATTGTAATTTTAAGAAAAAAGGAGATTATTAAAATGGCTGTAAAAATTAGATTAACAAGAACTGGTCGTCATAAGGATCCATCATATAGAATTGTTGCTGCTGACAGCAGATTCCCACGTGATGGCCGTTATATCGAATTATTAGGAACATTCGATCCATTAGCAAAAGAAAACCAAGCTAAAATTGATGAAGAAAAAGCAATCAAATGGATTCACGAAGGTGCACAACTTTCTGATACTGTCCGTGCTTTATTCTCAAAAGCAGGCATCATCGCTAAAGCAAACAAAAAAGGAGAATAATTATCATGGATTACGAAAAGATTATCCATGCTTTTGTCGATTCTTTTATTGACAATCCTGAATCATTAATGGTTAGAGAAATGCCAAATGAATCAGAAAAAGATGTATTAATCTTAGTTGTCGCAAATCAAACAGATACTGCTAAACTTATTGGTAGAAAAGGTATTGTTGCCGATGCCTTACGTGAGGTTGTTTCAATTGCAGGCAAACTAGAAAATAAAAGAGTTCATTTGAAATTCGAATCTTTTGATGAAAAAACTAATGAGGACTAATATCCTCATTTTTTCAAATATTGGAGTATTAGTATTATGGAATATATAACCTTAGGTAGAATTGTTGGAATATTCGGGATAAAGGGAGAAGTTAAAATTTATTCTTCTTCTCATTTTTCTAATACTCGCTACAAGAAAAATAAAAAAGTTTACTTATTAAATGAAAAAACTGGAATTCGCGAAGAGGTTACAATTGCTACTTTTAAGCAAAACAAAAATCTAGATATAGTTTCTTTTAATGAATATAAAAACGCTAATGATGTTGAGCGATTTAAAAATTATTTAGTGCAAATACCACAAGAGGAAGCTACTCTACCAAAAAATTATTATCATTATTACGAGTTAATGTCTTGTGACGTTTTTGATGAAGATAATAACTTATTAGGCCACGTAAAGACTGTTGAAGAATATGCAGCATATCAAACATTACGCGTAGAAAGAAATGGAAAAAAAGATTTGTTAGTTCCATTTGTTAGAGCATTTGTTAAAAATGTTGATATTGAAAACCATAAAATTATCATCCATGTTGTGGAGGGTTTATTATGAAAATAACATTTTTGACTCTCTTTAAAGAAATGTATGATGGGTTCATTAACACTTCAATAATTAAACGAGCAATCGCAAAAAACGCTATTGAATTAGAATGCGTAAATATTCGTGATTTTACTAAAGATAAATATGGACGCGTTGATTCTGCTCCAATCGGAGGAGGGGCTGGTTTAATTATGAAGTGCCAACCAATTATTGACGCATTAAATAGTGTTAAAACTGAGAATTCTCACGTTATTCTTATGTCTCCAACTGGTGGAACATTTAATCAAAAAACTGCTCATAAATATACGCAATATGAGCATTTAATTATCATATGTGGCCATTATGAGGGTGTTGATTCTCGAATTGAAAAATATGTTGATGAATGCATTTCTATTGGTGATTATATTCTCACTGGTGGCGAACTTGGATCAATGGTAATTGCTGATGCAGTAATTAGGTTGATCGATGGAGCAATATCAGAGGAATCTATTGTTGAGGAAACTTTTGAAAATGGTTTGCTTGAATATCCACAATACACTGAGCCATATGATTTTAATGGAGATAAAGTGCCTGATATTTTATTTTCTGGAAATCACGAAGCAATCGCGAAATGGAGACAAAAGCAAAGCTTAAAATTAACAAAAGAAAAAAGACCTGATTTATTTAGTAATTTCCCATTAACTAAAAAAGATCAAAAATTACTTAACGAAATTGAAAATAATGAAACAGGCAAATGGGAATTAGACGCCATTGCTAAAGGTCATAAATTCATCAAAAAAAATTAAATCATTGCAAATTGCAATGATTTTTTATTTTATAGGATTATTTAAATTTCCAACAAATATTGGTAAGTCATTACTATCGTATATTATATAAACAAAAGGGCGATTCAAATTAACATCAATGGTATCCGTAGTCATTGGTGCTGCAGAAGTTGCGCCTTTAAATCCTGAAAAAGTAACGCTTTTAAGTGTTGTTCCAGATTCATCAAAAGATATGTGATTCTTTTGTTTAACATAATCAAGATATATGCTCATATTGCTAGGCAAATTATCAAAAGCATAATCAAAACTATGACTATTTGGATCAAACAAACTTCTTAGGCCATTTGCTTTTAATGCTGAAGAAAAATCCACTAGGCATTCACTTTCAAATTTTGGCACTTTTAAATTAATAATAGGATTTTCATACCATGAAGTTTCTGGTTTTATTCTTCTTGTTTCATCATCTACAAAAATTTTTTTATTGTGAATTAATTCAAATATTGATTTCGAAACATCAGTTTTAGGAATGATATATTTAATTTTTAGTCCATTTACATAATAATCATAGCAACTTATGTAGTCTTCATAATCATAGCATTCACCAAAATATTTATGAGAAAGATATGGAATAGTAAGCGTAGACCTATCTTCTAAATAAAAAACATTTTCAATCGTATCTTGTTTATCAAATTCATGAAACCAAGTGTTTTTATAATAAAGTGTTGAGATTAAAAGAATCGCTGTATTTTCATCTATTTCCAAATTATTTTTGTTCAAAAAATTCCTATCTTGCACTCGTTGATCAATCCAAGATAAAATTTTATTAATTGATGCATCGGAATTAAAATCAACTTGATAAGCCTCTGTATAATGTCTTGTTAAACTAGAAATAAAATCATTGTTGGCATCAAATTTGTTAGTAGCAAAACAGCCATTATACATTTGCATTGTGCCACTTGAATTATAAAAATAATCGTTAATATAGGCATTTATGAAGTCTTTTTCTCGTGATTCTTTACTCATTCCTAGTAAATTATCAAATTCTTTCAAGGTGTTTTCATTATTCGATGCTAATGATAAAATGCTAAGATTCATATATAAATTTAATGGCGAAAATGCAGCATTATTTTGATCTATAGCAAAGTACATTTTATTAGAAAAATCTATGACAGATTCACGGTATTCGTCACTTACTTCACGCTTAGAAAATTGTTCTGGATAACTAACATCATTTAATTTTTTAAATGTGTTTAATTCGATTTGTTTTAATTCACTTTGCGTGTATTCCTTTTTATATGTTTTAAATGTGTCTTTAGTATCTAGCATCAAAAGAATTGGAATAGAAATTGGAATGGAAATGATACATAGAGCAACGACACTAACAGCGGCAATAATTGATCTACGTATAATGATTTTATTTTGAAATGATTTAGGATTAGGATTAAGAGTTGTGGTATCAAAATCTAATTCGGTGTCTATTTGAGATTCAAACTCTTTTTTTACTTTATCTTTTAAGTTTTTCATAGTTAAATCTCCTTAAAATGTTTTCTTACTTTTATTATGGCTCGTCGATATTTAGAAGAAATTGCATTAGTGGTTGTATTATTTATTCGTGCAATATCTTTAAAACTAAAATCATATAACAAATGATAAACAATTAAATCAATTTCTTCCTCATCTAAATATTCTTTAAATTTAGATATATAACTTTCGAAATCATCATATCTTTGCTCTTCTGCTACCTCTTCATTAAATGGAACTTTTCTTTCTTGATCTATTAGATGGTTAAGGGATAAGTTTTTACTGGTAGTAGTTAAATATGATTTAATACTTTTTACATTTTTTATATAATTCTTTTTATCGAAAAAATTTAAAAATGTTTCATTTGTTATATCTTTTGCAATTTCTTTATCTTTTACAATTTTTAAAGATATGTAATATACCAAATAAGAATACTCTTTATAAATCGTATTAAAGGCATTCTCCATTTTTTCTTTAGATGGAGATTTTAATCTATTTAAAGTTCTAGATGAAATTTTGGCCATAATTTTACCTTTAACATTTAATAAGACAATTAAGATAATAATTTTCGTCGCTTTTTATAAAAAAATTAAAACCTCTCTTACTTTAGAGAGGTATAATCTTAAAAGAGTCCGCCGCCCATGCCAGTCATTGGAGGCAATTTACCGCCTTTTTTGTACCCTTTCATTTGCTTCATCATTTCTTTCATTTGCTCAAATTTCTTAAGCATACGATTGATATCGGCATTAGTTAGACCACAACCTTTGGCAATACGCATTTTACGAGAATTTTTTAAAATTTCTGGGTGTTTTCTTTCATAAGGTGTCATAGATTTAATGATTGCTTCTGTTTGTTTCATTTCTCTATTTGCGCGTTCCTTATCTGCATCAGATATTTTTGGCATACCAGGTATTAATTTTAATATTCCATTAATAGAACCCATTTTTTGAATTTGTTTCATTTGATCCAACATATCATTCAAATCAAATGTTCCATCCATCATTTTATTAACAGATTTTCTTGCAGCAGCTTCATCAATATTTTCTTGGGCTTTTTCAATTAAAGACATGACATCGCCCATGCCCAAAATACGATCAGCCATGCGATCTGGATAGAATAATTCCAAATCATCTAATTTTTCACCAACACCGGTTAACTTAATAGGTAGACCAGTTAAATGTCTAATTGATAAGGCAGCACCACCACGAGCGTCACCATCTAATTTAGACATAATGAAACCTGATAAATTTAATCTTGCATTAAAACTATTTGCAACGTTTACAGCATCTTGACCAGACATTGCATCAACAAGTAATAAAATTTCATCTGGGCTAACTAAATCTTTTATTTTATTTAATTCATCCATTAATGCTTCGTCAATATGTAAACGACCAGCGGTATCTATAATTAAAACATCATATCTTTCATCATAAGCTTTTTGTCTTGCGGCTTTAGCAATATCAACCGGGTTAGCATTTGTACCCATATTTACAACTTCTACACCAACTTGGTTAGCGATTGTTACTAATTGATCAATAGCAGCTGGACGATAAACGTCACAAGCAGCAAGAAGAACTTTTTTATGTAATTTGTTCTTCATTAATTTTGCTAATTTACCAGCTGTTGTTGTTTTACCAGATCCTTGCAAACCACAAAGCATAATAATAGTTGGTTTATTTGAATTGTATTTAATTTCACTTTGGTCTGCGCCTAATAATTCTACTAATTCATCATGAACTATTTTTACAACCATTTGACTTGGATTGAGTTTTTTTAATACTTCTTGTCCAAGAGCTTTTTCTTTGACATTATTTACAAATTCTTTTGCAACCAAAAAGTTAACATCAGCTTCAAGAAGCGCAATACGAATTTCTCGTAACATTTCTTGCATGTTAGCTTCAGTTAATGTTGAATTACCTTTAATCTTTTTAATGATTCCACTTAATCTATCAGTTAAGGATTCAAATGCCATCTTTTATCATCCTTTCTAGTTTTTCTAATTCTTCTATAGTTAATTTTTCTTTTGCTTTATCAATTTGCCTAATAAGAGCGTCATCAAATTTAAGTAAATTTAATTTGTCTTCAAATTCTTTTAACTTGCGAACTGAAACTTTTAAACAGTCTGATACTGCAGTGCGTGAAATATTTTCATTTTCTGCTATTTCTGCCAAAGAAAGATTATAGCAATAATATTGTTCGGCAATTCTTACTTGTGTTTCAGTCAAAAGTTTTCCGTATTTTTCTAATAGACGATTATTATACGTGAATTCTTCAATCTTATCCATATTACTCCTCATTTCCTAAACATAGGCCATAAAGATATTGGTCAAGATCAAATTCTTGTAAATCATCCATTTGTTCGCCTAAGCCAATAAAACGAACAGGCACGCCTAATTCATCACGTATCGCAAGAATTATGCCTCCTTTTGATGTTCCATCCATTTTTGTTATAACAACGCCTGTAAGGCTTGTTACTTCACCAAATGCTTTTGCTTGAATTACTCCATTTTGTCCTGTAGTAGCATCAATAATTAAGAATACTTCATGTGGAGCATCTTCAATTTCTTTTCCTATTACACGGCGAATTTTAGAAAGTTCTGCCATTAAATTAGCTTTATTTTGAAGTCTTCCTGCAGTATCAATAATAATTAAATCCGAACCATTATTTTTACCTAATCTAACTCCTTCAAAAGCTACCGATGCTGGATCGGCATTTTCCTTACCTACACATATTTCACATTTAAGTCTTTGAGCCCAAACAGTAAGTTGTTCCATCGCACCTGCTCTAAAAGTATCAGCAGCAACAAGCGTTACTTTTTTCCCCTTATCAATATACCTTTTTGCAAGTTTAGCAATTGTAGTTGTCTTTCCTACACCATTAACTCCCACTACTAACAATACTGTTGGTTTATTTTTAAATTCAATTTCGTTTACAATATCATTACCTTGATTTACGTAGCTAATAAACATTTTATCAACAAGTAATTCATTGATAGCTTGAGGCTCAGTAATATTTTTCTCTCTTGAGTCTTTCTTTGTTGCATCAATAATATCGAAAGCAAGCGTAACTCCAACATCAGCTTCAATTAATATTTCTTCAAGTTCATCAAAGTATTCTTCATTTACTTGTTTATAACGTGCGGTTAGGCCTTTTAAACGATCAGCAAAATTACGTCTTGATTTATCAAGACCAACAACATACTTATCTTTTTGTTTATTTGATTTTCCTAAGATTTTCTCTTTTAAGTATGAAAATAAACCCATTATCCCGCCTTCTTTCTTAATGCATCTGCTGCAGCATTTTGCTCAGCATCTTTTTTTGTTTTTCCTTCTCCTATACCAAGTGTGACGTCATTATACGTAACCTTAACAACGAAAACTTTATCATGCGCCGGACCACGTTCCTCAATCACTACATATTTTACTGCTTCACGATGCTCAGCTTGCATTTCTTCTTGTAACACTGACTTATAATCAGTAACTTGTTTTATTTCAAAATTTGTCACATCATCAATAAATAATTTTTTTACAAAATCATAAGTGAATGTTACACCTTGATCAAAATACATCGCCCCAATAAATGCTTCAAAAACATCTTCTAGTATTCTTTTTGAATTGCGTGTGTTTTCTGGCAAACTGTGGCCAAGACGTATATAGTCATTAAAATTATACAATAATGCCTTATCAGCCAAAGACTTACTTTGCACAATTGCTGCGCGAAGTTTAGATAAATCTCCTTGAGTCATTTCCGTACGTATAGAAAAAGCCAAATCCGCCACCACAAAATTTATCACACTATCTCCTACAAACTCTAATCTTTCATAATCATGATGTTTTGTATTTACATCAACATTATAAGAAGAATGCGTAAATGCGAGTTCATAAAGCGTGATATCGTTAGGCTTTATTTGAAATTTATCTAATAAGTCTATGATCTTATTAAGCATTTTCTTTGATACCTTCTTTTATTTGTTCAACAATATTGGCCTTAGCCATTTTATAAGCAACATCCATAGCGCAAGAGAAGGAATATGCATCGCTGCTTCCATGTCCTTTAACTACAACGCCATTAACTCCTAAAAGCATCGCGCCGCCGGTAGATTTATAATCCATTGTTTCTGATATTTCTTTAAATCCTTTTCTTGCAAATAGATATCCAATCTTTGAGAATATATTGCGTTTAAAGGCTTTTTTAATCATCTTTCCCATCATTGAGGCAACACCTTCAACACCTTTTAAGAAAATATTCCCTTCATATCCTCCAGTAACAATTACATCGGCATTTCCATCTAAAGCATATCTTGCTTCAATGTTTCCCTTAAAACCTTCTAAATTCTCTTGTCTTAATAATTTGTGAGCAGCTTTAACAGTTGGACTACCTTTTCCATCTTCTGCCCCATTACTTAATAAATAGATATTTGGTGTTTGAACATCAAACACTTTATTCACATAAATTTTACCTAATTTAGCAAACTGCACTAATTGTTCTGGTGTATTTTCATTATTTGCACCAATATCAAGCACAGTAACTTTTTTACCTTTAATTTTAGTAGGAAAACTTGTAATTAATGCAGCTCGTTCAACTCCATCAATAAGTTTTAATTTCAAAGTTGTTGATGATAAAAATCCGCCTGTAGATCCCGCAGAAACAATTGCATCTGCTCCAATTTCTAAAAACTTGTTTATTGCTATGAGCATTGAAGAATCTTTTGCACGCATAACATCTAATGCTCCGGCTTCCATAGGAACAACTTGACGTGCGTCGATTAGTGTGACATTAGAATAATCTTTTAAAGCTTCTAATTCTTCAATTTTTCCAACTGCATATATTTCTACATCACTATGTTTATTTAAGAAAGCAATAATTCCAGGGACTGTTGCCTTTGTTCCGTTATCGCATCCCATAGTGTCTATAACCATTTTTAACATACAACTCACCTCATTCAACTCATTTTATCATAAATTTAATATTTATAATATTAAAACTATTGCTTAGACATTTCTAAATTTATTGTCTTTTGTAAAATTATACGCTTGATCTATTAATTTTTTAAATTCGATATTTCCTTTATTATTTAAAATGTAAGTAGCGTCATCTCTTGCTATCTCAAACATTTTAAAATCAGAGATTATATTCGCATAAGCAAAATTAGGCATACCTGATTGTTTTAATCCATTCATATCACCAGGTCCACGCATTGCTAAATCTTCTTCTGCTATCTTAAAACCATCTAAAGTGGTTTCTAAAATTTTGAGTTTATCTACATCTTCCTCTTCTTCATTTTTATATAAAAGAAGACAAGTTGACTTACTACCATCTCGGCCAATTCTTCCTCTAATTTGGTGTAGTGAAGCAAGACCAAAATTTGAGGCACTATATATTACCATTAAGTCAGCATTTTTAATGTCGATTCCTACCTCAATTACAGTTGTAGAAATAAGAATTGGTGTCTCACCATTTTTAAAACTCTCAAGTGCAACATTTTTTTCTTCTTGCTCTAATTTTCCATGTAGCATTACAACTTTATCTTGGTACTTATCATAAAATCTTTGATATAAGTCTTCAACCGAGTTATCTCTAATACCACTTTCAATTAAAGGAGCAACAACAAATATACGATTGTTTTTACGTATTGATTCATCGATATATTTAAATACCTTTTTATCATCTTCTTTTATGACTTTAGTTTCAATATTTCGATTTAAAACTGGGTATTCACTGATGGTAGAAACATCCAAGTCGCCATAAAGAGTTAACGCTAATGTACGTGGAATTGGTGTAGCAGACATTAACAATAAATCCGTATTTTCACCTTTTGATGCTAATAGCAATCTTTGGTTTACCCCAAACTTATGTTGTTCATCTATTACGACTAGACCAAGTTGCGCATATTGTACATCATTAGAAAATAAAGCATGTGTTCCTACGATAATATCAATTTCATGATTTAAGAGTTGTTCTTTAACAACTTTCTTTTCAGAATTTGTCATAGAGCCAACAAGTAAACCCACTTTTAATTTATTTTTAAATAGTTTAGTTAATGTTTCATAGTGTTGGTGAGCCAATGCATCAGTTGGAGCCATTAAAGCTCCTTGATCACCTCTTAAATAGGCACCAAAAAGTGCGATATTAGCGACTAATGTCTTACCTGTTCCCACATCACCTTGTAGCAAGCGATACATAAGACTTGGTTCATTCATATCTAAAATAATTTCACGTACAGCTACAACTTGATCATGTGTTAATTTATAATCTAGTTCTTTAATAAATTCATTAATTTTTAGAGTATCAATTGTTTTCTTTTCATTATTTTGTAAAGACTTATTTTCTCTTCTTATAATTTGTGTTTGAAGTGTGAAAATAAGGCATTCTTCGTATTTTAAGACACGCAAACCCAAATGTACATCATTTGGTCCTTTAGGAGCGTGAACATGTTTTAAAGCATCTTTATGGCTTAATAATTGATATTTTTGTCTAAAATAATTTGGGACAATATCAGGTAAGTCAATATTTTCATCAAATAAATATTTCTTAACCATATTAGCAAACTGATAATTTTCAATAGCACTTGGCAAAGAATAAACTGCCTTATATTTTTCAGCATCAGGAATAGGTCCTTTAACAATATTTACTAAATTAATGGTCGCATTATCTTTGTCATATGTTCCTACAAGCGTGTAATAACTTGAAAGATTCAAAGTTTTATAAAGATATGGTCGGTTAAAGACTACGACTTTAAAATAATTAAAACTATTTGTAATGAAAGAGAATCTTATAATCGTTAATTTAGCCTTTTTTATGATAGTGGGATTAGATACTAAACGGCCGTATAGAACGACTCTTTCCTTATGTTCTAAGTTTGTTTCACGAGTTAAAGAAAAATCATTATATGTGCGTGGTAAATGATGAACTAGAGTATCGATATTTGTTATACCCATTTGATCTAAAGCTAAATTAATTCTTTCGGATTTAGAAATTTTCATAGTTAACCTCCTCACTTATAATATAGTTTTCCTTTTAACAAAAAAGGGAAATTTAATTCCCTTAATATAATTTAATTTAATATTATTCAACACCAATGATGAATGAATAGACTGGCTGATTACCTTTTTTCAAATCGATATCTAAATCCTCGTGTTCAGCCATAATTTTATCCGCAAAAGCATTTGCTTCTTCATCATTGACATCTTCACCATAAATGATTGTAACAATTGATGACATTTCATCAAGCATTGATTCAATCAATTCTTTAGCAGCAACAAATTTGTCATCGCGACAGCAAATAATTTCTTTGTTGTTTTTCATTCCCATGAATTGATCTTTTTTGATTTCTACATCATCAATAACTGTATCTTTAATAGAGAATGTTACTTGACCTGTTATAACGTTTCCTAACGCCTCACACATTTCCGCGTAATTCTCATCAACAGTTGCTTCAGGATTAAACATCATACAAGCAACTAGACCTTGCGGAATTGATTTAGAAGGAATGACCTTAACATTAACATCTTCGCATACTTCCGCAGCTTGTGATGCCGCTAAAATGATATTTGAGTTATTAGGTAAAATATAAATATTTTTCGCATTACATTCTTTAATAACTTTAACAAAATCTTCCGTAGCAGGATTCATAGTTTGACCACCACTTACAATGTAGTCTACACGGAGTTCCTTAAACATTTTTTCAATGCCATCACCAACTGCAACAGCAATAATAGCATATTCTTTTTGTTCAACTGGAATATTTTCTTCTTGTTTTTCTTCTGTCAACTTTGTATGTTGTTCAGTCATATTTTCAATTTTAAGTTTAACAAATTCTCCAAATTGTTGAGCAAAGTTGAGAATTTCGCCAGGTCTTAAAGTATGAACGTGCACTTTGACTAAGTCTTCATCACGAACAACAACAAGTGAATTTCCATGAATGCTTAGCCAACGAGAAAATCTTGACTCTTCAAAGTGTCTTTTTGCGTCTTCTTCTTTAGCTAAACGCATGATAAATTCAGTACAATATCCGAATTCGTCGCCATCAACATTTGCACCTGCCATTTCAGGTTTGTTATCTTCAAAGGCTGATGCTGTTTCTTTTTCTATCATTTTGCCTTTTATAGCAGCTTGGAAACCTTCTAAAATCTTTATTAATCCTGCTGCACCAGAATCAACAACACCAACTTGTTTTAACACTGGTAAAAGTTCTGGCGTTCTTTCTAAGGATGCATGAGCTTCATTAATTAATACTTCAAAAGCTTTTTCAATAGAATTAACATTTGAAAGATTATCATGAAGTGCAGTTGCAGATTCACGTATAACAGTTAGAATTGTTCCTTCTACTGGTCGCATAACGGCTTTATAAGCGACATCTTTACCATTAATAAAAGCATCAGATAATTCTTTAACATCAATGGTAGACTTACCATCTAATGCTTGAGCAAATCCTCTAAAAATTTGTGATAATATAACACCAGAGTTTCCTCTAGCGCCCATAAGCAATCCTCTAGAAAATGCTTTGGCGATTGAGTAAACATCTTCATCATTTCGATTTTGAATTTCTTTCGCACCCGAAGCCATAGTTAAATTCATATTAGTACCTGTATCACCATCAGGGACAGGGAAAACATTTAACGCATCGATTTCAGGATAGTGATTATACAAATTATTTGTGCCTGAAATAATCATTTGTTTCATTTTGGCACCATTAATTGTTTTCATATGTAACTCTCCTTAACAATTACAAGACTTTTATTCCTTGTACATAAACATTAATAGCTTTAAATTTAATATCAAAAGTCTTTTCTAAGACGTATTTTACTTTTTTTTGTACTTCTGTCACAATCTCAGTGATTTTAACACCATATGCGACAACAATATATAAATCAACGGCATATCCATTTTTTAGTTTTTTAGGGATTACGCCTTTATAGTATTCTTTTTTAATAAGTAAATTATCGATTACAGACGAAGATCTTTGGGCAAGACCTAAAACGCCATAACAATCTATTGCAGCATTACCTGCAACACTTCCAATTGCTTGGATAGAAATATTAATACCACCATACGGAGTTTGTTTATCTATACTCATAGTTTGCCTCCTAATAATTTCATAGGTATATAATACCTATGTATTTTAACATATTTACAATAAAAATAAAAGTACCTATAACCCTGCTAGTAAAAACAGAGATAAATTTAAAAAACAAGGAAACTCTAGAGAAAAATAACATTCGAGCAAAAAAAAAGCCCGGCAGCTCGCTACTCTGTCTCCGAAGAGATACCATTGCCACTACGGTGCTTAACTTCTGTGTTCGGGATGGGAACAGGTGTGTCCACCGCGCCATCACCACCAGACTTTTTTCTTTGAGAGATTTGTTCTCTCAAAACTAGATACTATATATTATAATATTCCTTCTTTTATATCAAGCGTATATCTTAAACTTAAATGATTTTACGTATTTAAGTCCTCGACCTATTAGTATCACTCGACTCAATGCATCACTGCACTTACATCTATGACCTATCAACCTAGTAACTTTCTAGGGGTCTTACTTCTTGCGAATGGGAAGTCTCATCTTGAGGTTAGCTTCGCACTTAGATGCTTTCAGCGTTTATCTATTCCATAGGTAGCTACCCAGCTGTGCCACTGGCGTGACAACTGGTGTACCATTGCTATGTCCATCCCGGTCCTCTCGTACTAAGGACAGGTCCTCTCAAACTTCCTACGCCCACGACAGATAGGGACCAAACTGTCTCACGACGTTTTGAACCCAGCTCGCG